>JAFIEK010000015.1 GCA_020832545.1 Pararhodobacter sp.
CCCCCCCCCCCCCCCCCCCCCCCCCCCCCCCCCCCCCCCCCCCCCCCCCACCCCTGCCCCGCTCAAACCGCCGCCAGCGCGTCCACCAGCACACCCGCACCAAAGCGGAACGGGTCGGTCGCGGGCAGACCAATCCGCGCCTCGACATCCGCCAGATAGGCGCGTGCGGCCTCTTCGCTCATGTTCTGGGTATTCACCGACACGCCAACCACCACGCATTCAGGGTTCGCCACCCGCGCCAGTTCCAGCGCCATGTCGCGCACCGCCTCGATCGTCGGCAACTTGTAGCCGGGCAGGCCGCGCATATGGTCGCGTGTCGGCTCGTGGCAAAGGATCAGCGCATCGGGCTGGCCGCCATGGATCAGCGCCAGCGTGACGCCGGAATACGAGACATGGAACAGGCTGCCCTGCCCTTCAATCAGATCCCAGTGATCGGCGTCATTGTCGGGCGACAACCATTCAATGGAGCCCGCCATGAAATCGGCGATCACCGCATCCAGTGGTACCCCGCCGCCAGTAATCAGAATGCCGGTCTGGCCGGTGGCGCGAAAGCTGGCCTTCATGCCCCGCTCACGCATCTCGCGCTCCATGCAGAGCGCGGTATACATCTTGCCCACCGAGCAGTCGGTGCCCACCGCCAGCATCCGCTTGCCACGTCGTTTTTCGCCATTGGCGATCGGGTATTTCACAGACGGGATACGCACGTCATGCAGCTTGCGCCCGGTGGCGCGGGCCACGGCGGCCAGATCCTCCTCATCGCGCAGCAGGTTGTGCAGCCCCGAGGCAAGGTCGAACCCCTCCTCCAGCGCCTGCACCAGCACCTTCTTCCATGTCTGGCTGATGACGCCGCCACGATTAGCCACGCCGATCACCACGGTCTTGACCCCTGCCGCCTTTGCCTCGGACAGCGTCAGGTCCGGCAGGCCCATATCGGCCTTGCAGCCCTCCAGCCGCAACTGGCCGCGCGCATATTCCGGGCGCCAGTCCTTGATGCCCTGCGCCACCTTGGCGGCCAGCGGGTCCGGCGCATCGCCGAGGAACAAAAGATAGGGGGTTTCGATCATGGGAATGCTCCATCGCAGGACTGACGCACATTTTGCCCGAAAGCTGACGCCAGTACATAGGTTTCTTCCGCGCCAATGGCCATAGAATTGCATGAATGTTCGAAAGAACGAAAATTTCCAGCAAGATTGTTCGAAACCCAAACCAACGGCCCGGCGGCTATGCCGCGCTGCCGCGCATCTATTGCAGGTGCAGAAAAAGCGCTTGCAACCGGGCGCGCAAGATAATAACCAATCGCCACGGCCCCGCGCAACTTCCTTGCCTGAAACAATCCAGACGAGCCTTCATGTCCTTTCGAATTCAGCCCACCGCCCCTGCCCGTCCGAATCGCTGCCAATTGTTCGGCCCCGGCTCACGCACGGCGCTGTTTGCAAAGATGGCGGCCTCGGCGGCGGATGTGATCAATCTGGACCTTGAGGATTCGGTCGCGCCCACCGACAAGGCAGAGGCCCGCGCCAATGTCATCGCGGCCACCCATGACGTGGACTGGGGCAACAAGACGCTCTCGGTACGCATCAACGGGCTGGACACGCCCTTTTGGTATCGCGATGTGGTCGAGTTGCTGGAGCAGGCAAGCGACCGGCTGGACCAGATCATGATCCCGAAGGTGGGCTGTGCAGCCGATGTCTATGCCGTCGATGCACTGGTCACTGCGATCGAAGCCGCAAAGAGCCGAAAAAAGCGCATCAGCTTTGAGGTAATCATCGAATCCGCCGCCGGCATTGCCCATGTCGAGGATATCGCGGCGTCCTCGCCCCGTTTGCAGGCGATGTCGCTGGGGGCTGCTGATTTCGCGGCCTCGATGGGCATGCAGACCACCGGAATCGGCGGCACGCAGGAAAACTACTATATGCTGCGCGACGGCGCGCGCTACTGGTCTGACCCCTGGCACTGGGCACAAACCGCCATTGTCGCCGCTTGCCGCACCCACGGCGTGCTGCCGGTCGATGGTCCGTTTGGTGATTTCTCGGATGACGAAGGCTTTCGCGCTCAGGCCATGCGCTCGGCCACGCTGGGCATGGTGGGCAAATGGGCGATCCACCCCAAACAGGTGGCGCTGGCCAACGAGGTCTTCACCCCGTCGGATGCGGCCGTGGCCGAGGCGCGCGAAATTCTCGCCGCGATGGAGGCCGCGAAGGGCCGCGGCGAGGGGGCCACTGTTTACAAGGGGCGTCTGGTCGATATAGCGTCCATCAAACAGGCCGAAGTGATCGTCCGGCAATCCGAGATGATCGCGGCCAACTGAATACCGGAGCGGCGCACTTTGAGGAGGGTTGCGCCGCCACTGGGAGGACCGCACGCCCCGGGGCAAACCCGGGGCGTTGCTGTTTCCACCGTTTGCTGCCACACTTTCACGGCACAATCCCGAATGCCCCTCGACAGCCGCCCCCCCGGCGGCTATGGCGCGCCCCTTGACCTGTTGACCGGAACGTTAAATGACCAACCCTCTCGCCGAAACGGCCACCCTGCCCGCCCCCCTTGCGCAGGCGCTTTCCGACAAGGGGTATGACAGCCTCACGCCCGTGCAGTCCGCAGTGCTGGACCCGGCGCATGAGGGGCGTGACCTGCTGGTGTCGGCGCAGACCGGCTCCGGCAAGACGGTGGCCTTCGGGCTGGCCATGGCCGCTGATCTTCTGGGCGACGAGGTTCGCTTTCCCCCGCCGGACACGCCGCGCGCCCTGATCATTGCGCCCACCCGCGAACTGGCGTTGCAGGTGCAACGCGAACTGGCTTGGCTCTATGCCCCGGCGGGCGCGGCGATCGCCTCCTGCGTGGGCGGCATGGATGCCCGCTCTGAGCGCCGCGCACTGGAGCGCGGTGCGCATCTGGTGGTGGGCACCCCGGGGCGGCTGCGCGACCATCTGGAACGCGGCGCACTGGATCTGAGCGCGTTGCAGATCGCCGTGCTGGATGAAGCCGACGAGATGCTGGATCTCGGCTTTCGCGAAGATCTTGAATTCATTCTGCAAGCTGCCGCCACCGAGCGTCGCACACTGATGTTCTCGGCCACCGTCTCACCACAGATCGAGCGGCTGGCGCGCACCTATCAGCGCGATGCGCAGCGCGTCATCGCCAATGCAGCGCGCGATGCGCATGCCGATATCAGCTACCGCGCCCTCACCGTGTCCCCTGAAGACAGCGAGAACGCCATCGTCAATGTGCTGCGCTATTATGAGGCGCGCAATGCGCTGGTCTTTTGCAAGACCCGCGCCATGGTCAACCACCTGACGGCGCGGTTCAACAACCGGGGCTTTGCTGTGGTGGCGCTGTCGGGTGAACTGGCGCAGGAAGAACGTGCCCGCGCCCTGCAAATGATGCGCGATGGCCGCGCGCGGGTCTGTGTGGCGACCGATGTTGCTGCACGCGGGATCGACCTGCCGGGGCTGGAACTGGTGATCCACGCCGACCTGCCCACCAACCGCGAAGGGCTTTTGCACCGCTCGGGCCGCACGGGCCGGGCCGGGCGCAAGGGGGTCAGCGTGCTGATCGTGCCCTTCCCGGCGCGCAAACGCACCGAACGGCTGCTGCAATCGGCCAATCTTGATGCTGACTGGGGTTCTGCCCCCACCGCCACCGAAGTCAGCGCCCGCGATACCGAGCGCCTGTTGTCCGACCCTGCACTGACCGATGCTGAAACCACGGCTGAGCACCCGCTGATCACCATGCTGATCGAGCGCTTCACGGCGCGCGAACTGGCGGCAGGCGTGCTGCGCCAGTACTTCGCTGCCCGCTCAGCGCCCGAAGACATCGCGCCCGTCTCGCCCGATGGCCCCAAACCCCGCGCCCGGGCCGAGTTCGACCGCAGCTTCTGGCTGCGGCTGGGCATCGGCGCGCAAGGCCGGGCTGAGCCACGCTGGCTCTTGCCCATGCTCTGCCGCACCGGCGATCTGGGCAAGACCGATATCGGCGCGATCCGGATCTTCGACGATCATACGATGGTGCAACTGCACGCCGATTGCGAGGAACGCTTCTTCAACGCGCTGGGGGCCGGTGGCGAATTGGAACAAGGCATCTCCGTGACCCGCGCCGAGGCCCCTGATCCCGCCAGCCGCCCCGCCGCGCATCCTTCCGCGCGCGATACCCGCAGCCCACGGCCTGAGCGGGCGCCGCGTGCGCATAGCGGCCCGGGCCAGAACCGCCCCGCACCGCGCGCCGAGGCAACATCACATGACAGCCCCTCCCGGGCACCCGCCAGGCCAAAGCCTGACGGAAAACCAAAACACGCGGGAAAGCCCAAATACGAGGGTAAACCCAGACACGCCGACAAACCTGCATATCAGGGAAAGCCGAAGGCTCCCGACACTCCCGCCGCGACCGACAGACCGGGCAACGCAGGCAAATCACCACGCCCGGAAAGCGCATCCGCGCCGCGCAAAGCGCGCGCCGCAACCGGCACCACAACCAGCCCTGCCGCCAAAACCGATGCCCCCGCCCGCCCCCGCTTCGACCCTGCCGCCGCGCGTAACCCTTCGGCCCGGCTGGATGCACCGGGCGGCAAAGGCAAGCCGGGTGGAAAAGCAGCTCGAAAACCGGGTGGCAAACCGGCATCTGGTGGAAAGCCGGGCGGAAAACCCTATGGCAAACCGGGCGGAAAACCCGCGCGCGGACCTGATGCCCGCCCCTTCCGCCCCCGTCAAAGCTGACAGGCAACCTCGGCCTCGAACCTCATCTGCTCAAAACCAGACTTCATCTACTCAGAAACATCCTCGGGGGATGAATTCGGCGCAGCCGAAGAGGGGGGCAGACAGCCCCCCTTTTGCGCTCACAACATGCCCGGAAGCACCTGATCGGGCGGGCGGTGGCCGTCGGCGAAGGTCTTGATGTTCAAGATCACTTTCTCGCCCATCTCGATTCGCCCCTCAATCGTGGCCGAGCCCATATGCGGCAACAACACCACATTGGGCACTTCGCGCAGGCGCGGGTTGATCTCGGCGCCGCGCTCATAGACATCCAGCCCCGCCCCGGCGATCTCACCGGCGCGCAGACCCCGGGTCAGCGCATTCTCGTCGATCACCTCGCCGCGTGACGTGTTTATCAGCACCGCCGTGGGTTTCAAAAGCTTCAGCCGCCGTGCATTGAGCAGATGAAAGGTCGAGGGCGTGTGCGGGCAGTTGACCGAAATCACATCCATCCGCGCCACCATCTGGTCAAGGCTTTCCCAGAAGGTCGCCTCCAGCGGCTCCTCGACCTCGGGGCGCAGGCGCTTGCGGTTGTGGTAATGGATCTGCATGCCGAAGGCTTGCGCCCGCCGCGCCACGGCCTGACCGATCCGGCCCATGCCCAGAATGCCCAGCCTTTTGCCACCGATCCGCCCGCCCAGATGTGCCATCGGCGACCAGCCGCGCCATTCGCCGCGCTGCATCTCGGCCAACCCTTCGGGGATGCGCCGGGTCACCGCCAGCATCAGCGCGATGGTCATGTCGGCAGTGTCGTCAGTGACAACGCCCGGGGTATTGGACACCAGAACCCCCCGCTGGCGGGCGCTGTGGACATCGATATGATCAACCCCCGCGCCGTAATTGGCGATCAGCTTCAGCCGGTCGCCGGCTTGGGCCAGCATGTTGGCCTCGATATGATCGCTCAGCGTGGGGACCAGAACATCGGCGCGCTGCATGGCCTCTACCAGCGCGTCGCGGCTCATCGGCGCGTCGTCTTCGCGCAGTTCGGCGTCGAACAACTCCTTCAGCCGGGTCTCGACAGGATCGGGCAGGCGTCGCGTTACGACAACACTCAGACGCTTTGACGGCATGCAGACCTCCTCAAGACTTCCAAACCGGGGCACATGCTGGCAAAGTGACCGATAGATAGACGAGGCACAAGCACCCCGCGCAACCTTCGCGCAATAAAATGACCGAAGGGGCAGAATGGGCGAACCCGCCGTGGCGGGACGAGGCACGAGCGATGACACGATGCGGATGGACGGCACTGGCCGCAGCCCTGGCGCTGGTGATCGGCATGAGCGCGGGACCGGGGGGCATGGCACCACCCGCCCATGCCACCACGCCCGAGCGCGGCCCCGAAACCGGGCTGCCGCTGCCGCGCTTTGTATCTCTGAAAAGCGGCGAGGGGCGGGCCCGGCGGGGGCCGAACTCGTCGCATCGCGTGGACTGGATCTATACCCGCCGGGACGTCCCGCTGCGCGTGACCGCCGAGTTTGAGCACTGGCGCCGGGTTGAGGATTTCGAGGGACAGGGCGGCTGGATGCACTATTCGCTGCTTTCGGGCATTCGCACCGCGCTGGTGGTCGGTGACATGGTGCCGATGCGCAGCCAGCCGCGTGCAAATGCCACCGAAGTGGCGATTCTGGAGCGCGGGGTCATCGCCCGGATCATGAGCTGTGACGCGCAATGGTGCCGCCTTCGCGCCGAGACCCAGCGCGGCTGGGTCGACCGCGCTGCGCTGTGGGGGCTTGATCCGGACGAGGTTCTCGACTGAGTATCCTTTGTGCACCCTTGTGTGCACCCTTCCCCCGCGCCCCGCTTTTCGCCACAATGCCCCAGCACGAATGCTCGTCAGGCGGGTGCGGGCGAGGGCTGTCTGCCCCCACGCCGCATCCCCCGGGATATTTGTGACCGCATGACGCGCATGCCACGGGAGGGGGAATGCAGGCCGAGATCACCGAGAAGCTGACGCGCGCGGGTCTGAACCTGATCCAGCAGGCGTTGTCGATATTCGACAGCAATCTGCGGCTGGCCGTGTCAAACCAGCGCTATCAGGAAATGTTCGGCCTCCCCGATTCGTTGGTCACGCCCGGCGCCTCGTTTGAGGACACGATCCGCTTTCTGGTGGGGCGGGGCGAGTACGGGCACGTGCCCGACCCCGAGGAAGCCGTGCGCATGCGCGTTGAGACCGCGCGCGCCTTTCAACCCCATTACATGGAGCGTCAACGGCCCAGCGGGCGGTGGATTTCGGTTGAGGGGGCCCCCCTTCCGCAGGGTGGCTGGGTGACGGTCTATACAGATATTTCCGAGATCAAGTTGCAGGAGCGGCTGCTGCGGGCGCGATCCGAGGAACTGTCAGGCCAGCTTTTCGCCCATGCCGAACGCCTGAGCCTTGCCAACCGCGAACTGGCCGCGACGAATGCGGCACTGGCCGAGGCCAAGCGCGAATTGACCGAGATCGAAGCGCGGACCAGGCTGACCACCGAAATGATGCCCGCCCATATCGCCCATGTCGATCGCAATCTGTGCTACACCTATTCCAACCGGCGGCTTTCCACGATCATGCCGGGACTGCCGGGCGATGTGCTGGGGCTGCATGCCTCTGTCGCGCTGGGGCCTGCCACCTTCGCCAAGATCCAGCCCTATATGAACCGCGCGCTCGGCGGGGTGCCCGCCCTTTGCGAAATCACGCATGATGAAAGCGGGCGCCGGATTCGCGTGGCGCTGACACCGGACCCGGGGATCAGGGCACCAGACGGCGGCCACACCGGCGGCGGGGTTTATATCCTGTCCACCGATATCACCGAGGAAACGCAGGCCCGCGCCGCCCTTTTGCAGACCCGAAAACGCGAATTGGCGGCACAGCTGACCTCGGGGCTTGCGCATGATTTCTCTAATCTACTGACCATCATTTTGGGGCTTCAGGGGAAACTGGCGCGATCGAAGGACCTGCCCGAGGATGCCGCCGAGATCGCCCGCGCCACCATCAGCGCGGCGCGGCGCGGCGGCACGCTGTTGCAGCGCATCGGCGCAATCTCGGGTCCGCGCCGCATGCGGGCCGAGGTGACAGATCTGGAGCTGTTGCTGGATGACCTGAAAATGATGGCTAGCCCCTCTCTGCCCGGTCAAACCCGGCTGACGATAGACCTGGAACCGGGGCTTGGCCTGCAACTGCTGGATCAGGGCGCGGTGCAGGACAGCCTGCTGAACCTGATCCTCAACGCCCGGGATGCGCTGGGCCAGCAGGGCGGCGAAATCGCTGTGCGCGCCCGCCGCTTGCGCGACACCTGGCTGGAACTGGCAGTGACCGATACCGGCCCCGGCTTCTCGGATGATGCGTTGCAGCGTGGGCTGGACCCGTTTTTCACCACCAAGGGCGGTGAGGGCTCTGGCCTGGGACTGGCGATGGTGTTTGATCATGCATCACTGTGCGGTGGCAGCGTGCGGCTGTCGAACCCGCCGGGTGGCGGGGCGCGGGTCACGCTGCGGCTGCCCCTGCGACCGGCCCACCCCCAGGCCGAACCACGGCTGGTGCTGCTGGTCGAGGACAGCCCCGAGATCCGGACCCATGTGCGCGAGATGCTCTGTGCGATCGGCCACAACGTGATCGAGGCAGCCAATGTAGCCGAGGCCGAGGCGCTGGCGGTGCTCGACGGGATCGGCGTGATCTTGTCAGATATCAATCTGGGTGATGGACAGACGGGGCTTGCGCTTCTGGACCGGCTGCGCGAAGGGTTGCCGGATGTGGCGATGGGGTTGATGACCTCGCTGCCGCCCGCCGACCCGCTGCATGCGGCGGCGGCGCGCAATCATGAGGTCTTGCCAAAGCCCTTCGATCCGGGCGAACTGGTGGCCTTTCTCCAACGCTGTGACGCGCGCCTTGCCACCGCAGCCGCGCAATAAGGCCCATCACCATGTACCAGTTGCAATGACCCAGCCACTTGTCGCCATTCTTGATGACGAGGCCGAGATCCGGCGGATGTTGGCTGATGCGCTCAATGATGCCGGTTTTCGCACCGCGACCTTTTCACGCGCCACCGAGTTCGAGGCCGCGCTCAAGCGTACAGCCCCGGATGTCTGCCTTGTCGATCTGGGCCTGCCTGACCGGGACGGGCTGGCGCTGGTGCACCGGCTGGCGCTGGAATCAGGTGCCACGATCATCATCATCTCAGGGCGGGCGAATATCAGTGACCGGGTAACGGGGCTGGAACTGGGGGCGGATGATTACATCATCAAGCCCTTTGAACCCGCCGAGGTGGTCGCGCGCATCCGCGCCCGGCTGCGCAAATCACGCCCGGCTGCCGGCACCGCAGGATCGGTCGCGCGGTTCAATGGCTGGGAAGCACATTTCGACCGCTATGTGTTGATCGGCGATGATGGCGTGGAAGTGCCGTTCAGCCATGCCGAGGGCGAGGTTCTTCGGCTGTTTCTGGAGGCGCCCAAGCGCCTGATTTCGCGGATGCAGATGCAGGAATCGCTGGGCGGTGCGGCGGGAGAAAGCTTTGACCGGGCGATGGATGTGCGCATCTCGCGGTTGCGCGCGAAACTTGGCGAGGACCCCAAGAACCCCCGGCTGATCAAGACGATCTATGGCGCAGGGTATATATTTCTGGGCGATGTGGCCTGGCGGTAAGGGCCATGGCCGGGCGCGCCGCCCCTGCACATGCGTCATCAGAAATACCCCTGCACCAGCGCCGCAGAGACCAGCGACCAACCATCAGCCACCACGAAAAAGGCCAGCTTGAACGGCAGTGAAACGATTGCGGGTGGCACCATCATCATCCCCATCGACATCAGGATCGCCGCCACTACCAGATCAATGATCAGAAACGGCAGAAAGATAAGGAACCCCACCTCGAACGCGCGTGACAATTCAGACAACAGAAACGACGGGACAAGCACTGACAGCGGCGCCTGAAACTCAAGCGGCGGCGGGTCCGGGCGCAAAGCCGCGAGGTTGAGATAAGTACCGGCATCAATCCGGCCCAGCATAAAGGCGCGAAAGGGTTCCATCGCGCGCTCGAATGCCTCTTCGAGGCCGATAGCGCCCGCGTTCAGCGGCTCCATGGCTGCGTCCCAGGCGGCGGTGAACACCGGCTCCATCACGAACCAGGTCAGGAACATGGCAAGCGTGGTCAAGACCATGCCGGGCGGAGATTGTTGCAGTCCCAGCCCCTGCCGCAGGATCGCCAGAACCGTGACCACGAAGGGAAAGCAGGTGATCATGATGGCGATGCCCGGGACCAGACTCAGAAGTGTCAGCAGCACCAGCAACTGCACCGACCGCACAGCCAGACTGTCGCCATCGCCAAAAGACAGCGTCACCTCCTGAGCCTGCACCGCACCCGGCAGTGCCATGATGGCCAGCGCCACCAGGACAGACGCGACAGCGCTCAACCGCCAGATCTGTCGCAAGAGCCGCGCCAGTCGCCGCATGTCAGAAGCCATCGCTGAGATCGGCCACATCCGTCAGTCGCACAGCCATCTGGCCAGCCTGCTCGCCGTCAAGTTCCTCCAGAACCCCGCGCGCAATCAGTCGGTCGCCGACAAAAAGCTCTACCGGGTCCTCGATGCGCCGATCAAGCGGCAGGACACTGTCACGTTGCAGGCGCAGCAATTCGCGCACCGTGGGGCGCGCACGGCCGACCGAAATCACGATCTCGATCGGCACCTGAGTAAAGGCGCCCGCGCCAAGGTTCAGCCCGGCCCCGTTCGGTTTTGGGGCGTCTGTGGTCGGATCATGCATGGCGGCTCTCCTCAAATTGGATCTGGTAGAAACGTGCAATCGCACCGCAAAGGTCTTCGGTGGCCTGGGTGAAGTCGACGCGGGTTTCCTTTTGCTCCATGGCGATTTCTGCCTGTGCCGGGCCCAGCCGGGCGCATTCGCTGATCTCCAGTGGTGGCAGAACCAGCCCGGCCAATGCCGCCTCAAAGGTCGTACGGCTCCCCGGCGGGACCCGCAGTGTGACCGGCATCTCGCTGGCGGACTGGGCAAGCGGCAACAACTGCGCGATCACCTCGGGGATCACCGATGCGCGCGCGGCCTCAGGCACCACGGTTTCCAGGACCGCCTGCAACACCGGCTCCATCGCCCGCAGGACATGACCACGCGCATCATGGTAGGTAAAGTTCAGCGCCTCGATCTGCCGCTCCACGCCTGCCCGTCGCTCCAGCGCCGCGCGTTCGGCCTGGCGATCAGCATCCTCCCAGCCTGCGACATAGCCGCGCTCATAGGCGGCGAGTTTGACCTCCTCGGTCGCTTCACCGGTCTGCGCCGCGGGGGCAAGCGGTTCTTCGGATTTGTGAAAGGTCTCAAGGCGAAGCGGTGATGGCATCAGCGGCTCCCCTCGGGCTCTTCCATCCAGTTGCGCAGGATCTCGATGGTTTCATCCTGCCGGTCCGCGATCAGGGCGCGCATCCGTTCGACCGGGTCTTCAGGCAGCGAGTCGCCGTCCTCCTCGCCACCGTAGTCGGACATACCCCCAGTCATTGGCCCGCCCATCGGACCGCCAAGCGCAGCCCCCAGCGGCCCGGGCAGCGGGCTCAATTCACCCATGCCGGCCCATGGATCATCGATCTCGCCGCTCATTCCGGGTGACGGCAGGCTGCCCGCGCCACCCAGTCCGGGCAACGCCCGCGACCCGCCACCGTCTGTCCGTGCAGTGACTGCCTTGCTCAGGATCGGGCGCAGGACAAAGAAGGCCAGGAACATCACCACCAGCGCAAGCGCCGCAAGCCGCAACAGCCCCATCATATCCAGCCCCAGCCGATCAATCAGCCCGGCACTGGCGGCGGTGCCATCCAGCGCCGAGACAGGCTCGAACGGTAGTGACTGCAGGGTGATCACATCGCCCCGCGCCTCGTCATAACCCACTGCCGAGGCCACAAGTTCGCGCAGCGCCGCCAGTTCCCCTTCTGGCCGCGCGCTCCACTGCGTCACACCATCGGCATCGGTCACCCGCACCCCGTCGATCAGCACTGCCACCGTCAACCGCCGGATGGCGCCCGGATTGCGCTGGATCTCGCGATTAGTCTGGCTGACCTCATAGGCGACTCTTTGACGTGTCTCCACCTCGCGGGATTGCTGGCTGCCGTCACCGCCGGCGGCATCACCGTCTGGCAGGTTAGAAGCCACCGAAACCGAGCCGGTGCGCGTGTCGCTCATCGTGGCATTGCGTTCCTCGCTTTCCTGACTGACGGCGGTCCGAGTTTCAGGGTCGATCCGGCGTTCGACGATGGTTTCGCTCTCGGTTACCGTGTCGATATTGATTTCCACCACCGCTCTGCCGTGGCCGACATGCGCCTCCAGCAACCGCTCGACATTGCGCCGCAGTTCATTCGCCCGGTCCCCGCCTGAGGCATGAGCGCCGCGCTCCTCGGCGATCACCATCCCGCTTGCGCCGTCGATCACTGCCACATCCTCGGCCCGCATTCCGGCCACCGCCGAAGCCACCAGAAACCGCAGCGACTGCGCCTGAACCGGCGTCAGCATCCCGGCTGCGGGGGTCACCGTGACCGATGCGGATGATTCGCGGTCGCGCCGAAACGGCTGGGTTGCGCCCAGTGAGATATGCACACGCGCGGCACGGATATGCGGACTGGCCACAACCGTGCGCGCCAGTTCCCCTTCCTTCGCGCGCCAGTACGCGGCATCGAACATCTGCGAGGTGGTGCCGAACCCGGTCAAACCGTCGAGCAGTTCATATCCGGTCGATGAATTGGCTGGCAGGCCCTGCCCCGCCAGCGCCATGCGGGTCTCGTCGCGCAGCCGCGCCTCGACATAGATTGCATCGCCCCGCACCTCGTAGCGGATCGTGCGCTGGTCCAGCGCTTGAATGACCTCCCCGGCCTGCGCCCCTTCCAGCCCGCCATACAAAAGCGCCATCCCCGGCGTGGCCGCAATCCGCGCGATCATCAGCACCGCCACAAAAACCGCGATCGTGGCACCGCCGACCACCAGCCGCCGCCGCGGCTCCAGTGCGTTCCAGATAGTGCGTAGTTGGTCCAAGTTGATTCTCCACTGCCCGGGCTTCTGCCCCGTTGCTGGTGATCCTTGACCGAGAGCGATTAATAATCGGTTAGTCACAATGTGCCAGAACGGACCTCCAGGCCGACAACTCCGGGCCGAGAAGGAGATCCGCGATGACAGATGCCGCCGAACCGCTCAAATCCCCCCGCAGAAAGGGAATTCCCCCACTGATTCTGGGCCTTGGGCTGGCGATGGCGCTGGCCGGCGCCGGGTTCTATGCCACCTTCACAGGTCTTGTCAGCGTTGATTCGGCACTTCAAGGCAGCCGCCAGGAACCGATGGGCACTCCCTCGGCTGCGGCGTTCGCCTATGTGCCCATCGCACCGATCACCATCAACCTTGGCCTGCGCGGGCAATCGCGACACCTGCGGTTTGCCGCGCAACTGGAGGTCGCGCCGCAGGAGGCCGCCGAGGTCGGCCATCTGATGCCGCGCATCCTGGATGTGCTCAACATCTACCTCCGTGCGCTGGAAACTCACGAACTGGAGGAACCTGCGGCATTGATCCGGCTTCGGGCACAGATGCTGCGGCGCATCCAGATCGTCACCGGCCCGGGACGGGTCAACGATCTTCTGATCACCGAATTCGTTTTCAACTGAGAGGCGGCCATGCATTTTCTGTCCGATATCCTACTGGCCACGGCCGCAATCGGCGCGGCGATCTTCTGTCTGGTCCTGTCACGCCGGTTGCGCGCCCTGACAACGCTGGACAGCGGCATGGGCAAGGCCATTGCGGTGCTTTCGTCACAGGTGGACAGCCTTTCGCGCAGCCTGAAAACCGCGCAGCAGACGGCCCGGACAGCAGCGCAGACACTGGAATCCCAAAACAAACGAGCCGAGGCCGCCTGCCGAAAGCTTGAACTGCTTCTGGCCTCATTGCACGATCTGCCCACCGAGACGCCTGCATCCGCCACCGGGCCCGGCCCGGTTGGCCCGCCCCACGCGCGCCCGCTCACCAGTTGGACCGGAACCGCCAATCGCCGCGTGCAACCGGTACCGCCCACAACGCTGCCCGATCCGGGCGCACAGAAAGCCCCCCGTGTTCTGCGCCGCCGGCCCGGCGCTGGAATGCGCTGATGATGCCAGTCTTCCCAAAGGCCCCGGCCGTTGCGGGCACGCAACCCGCACCCGCCCCCCGCAGACAAAAAAAGCACCGCGCTGCCCCGCGGCAAGTATTGCCAACCCTCGCTCTGGTGTTCCTCCTTGCTGGGTTGACCCGGGTCGGTGCCGGGATCGGTACAGCCCTAGCAGAGGGCCCGGAGCCCCGCGCCGAACAGGTCGCAGCGCTGGCAGACACACCTGCAAATGCCGCCCCCGCGCATTCGTCGGAGGCCTGGGACAGCACAGCCTCTGCCGCACTTCTCATCCAGATGACCCGTCGCGAAGAAACCCTGCGCATGCGCGAACTGGCATTGGAAGAGCGTGAAACCCTGCTCGAAGCTGCCGTCGGCAGGCTGACCAATCAGATTGCCGCGCTTGAAGCGGCCGAACGCGACCTTGCCGCAACAATGGCACTCGCCGATCACGCGGCAGAGGAAGACCTCGCGCGAATGGTCCGGGTCTTCGAGAGCATGAAGGCCGATGAGGCGGCGCGCGTCTTCACCGAAATGGACCCCAGCTTTGCAGCCGGCTTCCTGAGCCGTCTGAACCCGGACGCGGCTGCCGCGATCATGGCCGGGCTGGAACCGCGACAGGCCTATCTGCTCAGCGCAATCGTTGCCGGACGAAATGCCCTCGTCCCGCGAAATTGAGAGGCCCTGGTGACCCTTTGTTAAGCCGGAAGTGCGAGGCTACAGGCGGAATGTCGAGAACACGGAGCAAGGCATGATCGGAATTATCGGCATCGTCGTGGTCTTCGTCATGGTCTTTGGTGGCTATGTAGCCGCCGGCGGCAACTTCGGGATCATCCTCTATGCCCTGCCGTTCGAGATGGTCATGATCGGGGGTGCCGCGCTCGGGGCCTTCCTGATCGCCAACGACGGGTCCGGTGCCAAGCATACCGCCCGCGACATTGCCAAGGTCTTTCGTGGCCCCCACTGGACCCCCGCAGACTACCGCGATCTGCTCTGCCTGCTCTTTGAACTCATCCGGCTGGCGCGGCAGAACCCGGTTCTGCTGGAGGAACATATCGAATCGCCGGCATCCTCCGAGATTTTCGAGCGATATCCACGCATCGTGGCGGATCGCAAGGCGACCGAGTTGATCTGTGACACTTTGCGTGCAATAACAATGAGTTACGACGATCCACATCAGGTGGAAGAGGTGCTCGACAAACGCCTTGAGGCCAATCTCAGTCATTCAATGCATTCCAGCCATGCCATGCAGACGGTCGCCGATGCGCTTCCGGCTCTCGGCATCGTGGCGGCGGTGCTCGGCGTGATCAAGACCATGGCAGCGATCGATCAACCCCCGGAAGTTCTGGGTGGCATGATCGGCGGGGCGCTGGTGGGAACCTTTCTCGGTGTGTTCCTGTCCTATGGTTTCGTCGGGCCGTTTGCCAACCGGATGGGCGCAGTGATTGAGGATGAGAGCCATTTCTACAAACTGATCCGCGAGGTTCTGATTGCCAATCTGCACAACCATCCCGCGAATATGTGCATCGAGGTCGGGCGCCAGAACACGCCCGATCATGTCCGGCCCAGCTACGGTGACCTTGAGGAATCGCTGCGGGCCCTCAAACGCGAGGCTGCATGACCCTCCTGCGATCCATCATCTCGATGTTGCTTGCCGCCTGCTTGTCACTTGCGGCGCAACCGCTTGCCGCACAGAGCATTCTGGTCACGACCGGCGAGCATGCGGCCTTCACCAGGCTGGTTCTTCAGTCGGCGCAATCCATAGACTGGGAACTGGACCAACCAGCACGCATGTCAGGTGCTGATACGAGCTTCACGCTTCGGATCAGTCCGCCAGCCACGCGGATCGACCTGTCGCGTGCTTTTCAGCGTATCCCCCGGACGCGACTGGCAGATCTCACACGCACATCCGACGGCTTGATACTGAACCTGAACTGCGACTGCCCAATCCGGGCCTGGACCGAACGGCCCGGGCTTGTGGTATTGGATATCGGCAATCCGGACCTGCCCGCAGAACCAGGCCTGCGCGACACAGATAGTGCTGCCCGCTCCGCGAACCCGCCGCTGTCAAACGGTGAAATGGCGCGGATAGCCGGTCGATCGCTTGCGCTGGAATGGCCCGCTGATCCACGAAACCACGCCTATCCGCTGCACGCCGCCCGGCAAGGACCGGATCCCAGCCCGATCGTGGGGTCCGAGCGTCAGGCAATCATGGAACAGGTCACTGCACTGGTCGCCGGCGCACTGTCGCAAGGGATACTGGACCCTACCGACCCGGTCCCGACATCTCCTGAAATGCTCCGCCTTGGTGACGATGATCCGCGCGAAGCCCTGCCGCCAAATCTCCGTGTCATGAGCGTGCTCGACCGTACGAGCCCAGAGTCCGCCCGGTTGGCAGATGACGGATATAACGCCTGCACCGATGCCACCGCTCTGGATTTTGCGATTTCCCCTGCGCCGGGCGATTTCAACAGGGCTCTGGCAGAACACATGTCCGGCTGGATCGGTGAATTCGATCAGCCCGATATGGATACGACACAGGCTTTGATCATTCTTTACCTCCAGCACGGTTTCGGGGCTGAAGCGCGCGCGCTCATCGAGAACGCGTTGCAACCTGTGCACGGCCGCGACCTGCTTCTTGGCTTTGCTGACACACTGGAGGGAAGACACTCGAATTCCAGGCTCCGGCTGGCCGAACAACACAACTGCGGCGGTGCCGCCGCCATGCTCGCCAGCCTTGCGGGTGCCCCGCCGCGCGATATCCAGGCGCAAGGCGATGAGATCGCCCGCGCCTTTGCCCAGTCACCAGCCGTTATGCGCAACGGTCTGGGCGGGCATTTGATCCGCATACTGACGGACGCCAATTCAATCGACGCTGCGCGCGTCGTTGCCGACACGCTGCGCCGCACGCCACATGCCCCGACCCAGGATCTGCAGATCGCCGAATCCTTGCTTGATCGCGCGCGCGGCGACGCAGGGCACGCCGATGCGCGGTTGGCACAGGCGGGAAGTGACGACGCAGAGGCCTTGCTCATTCGCCTTCAATTCGCTTTCGAAACGGCCGCTAGCGTACCGCAATCTGTTTTGCTTAACGCCGAGGCGATCGCCAGCGCCCAACGTTCCACCCCGCTTGGCACCGATCTGATGGCAACCGCCATCCGGCTGCACGCCAGTGGCGGCGAGGCGGTTGCCGCATTGGACGGGCTTGATCGCCTGGCGCGCTGGCAGGGCAATGAATCCCAGGCGCGCGTTTTGTTGAACGAGCTGTCCGATATGGCATGGTATGGGATGGCTCAGCATGCAACCGACGCCGAGTTCATTGAGGCAGTCCTGAACCGTTCAGACTGGCGCGCGCGCCATCATTCAGAAGCAACGCGTGCGGCACTTGCAGAACGTCTTTTCAACTTCGGCCTCGCGGAGGAAACGTTGTCAATGCTGGAACCACCCCGAACCGCTCAGGAGCGCCATCTTCTGGCGGGCGCGCACCTTCGGCTGGATCGCCCTGATCGGGCGCTTGCGGCCTTGAGAAATGACCAGTCGGAGCCGGCAGAAGCCTTGCGTGCGTCGGCAACTCAGGCACTCGGCAACCGTCGGGAGTCCAGCCGGATTCTTGCAGGTCTCGGCGAGTATGAGGCCGCCGCACGCAATGCCGTTCTGGCGCAGGATTGGGCGATGGTTGAACACGCCGCCGGAGAGAATGGCAGCAATCTGACCCTGGAGGCGCTCGCCCGTGCCCTAGGTGGGATTGCCGGATCTGAACTGGCAACCGCAGCTCGAAACGACCACCCGGCACTCCCTGCAACGCCTGCAGGCGACATTTCTCTCGCAGGCGAGCCTGCGCACACCGCCCTGCCACCCAACCCATTAGCGATCTCGACCGCAGGTCGAGGCCCCGTGCAGGAAACACACACCCGGTCTGATCATACAACGGCGGAGAGACTGCTGCCCTTGTCGGTTGTCGGCACAAACCGGGACGCGGACCCAACGCTGCCAAGCTTGGAAAGCCAACCCGCACAGACATCGGACACCGGCTCGGCACCACATGAACTGCACGCAGGCACCACGGGCGAAGGCCTTGGCGGCGCGCAACCTCCGGCACCGAATGCAATGCAACGCGGGGCTGCATTGTTGGCAGAAAGCGAACGTCTGCGCGCGATATTGGAACCCCTGATTGGCGACCCAAATACTACGAGGAACTGACATTTGGCCCAGCCAGGGACACCTGAACCGCATGATCCATCCATTCTCTCGACGTGCCTTGCGCTGAAGCTTTCGTTCAGACCTTGAGTGGAGAACACGCGATGTTTGAAAACACTACCTATAGGGCGGCTATCCGTGAGCACACAGCGCCGCCTGCAAAGTCAACCGGCATTCCTTCAAGTTCAAAGTTATTGCATCTTGCTTCCGCTCTGCTAGCTTGAACTCGATTCCCCGCACGAACGGGGTGAAAACAGGGAGACGAAGATGAAGATGAAAGCGACCCTCGTTTCGGGGTTGGTTGCCCTGTCGTTTGGCGCAAGCGCCGCACAGGCCGACACCGTGACCATCGGAATGATCACCACGCTTTCGGGCGGCGGCGCGGGCTTGGGCGTGGATGTCCGCGACGGCTTCCAACTGGCCCTGGAACAGGCGGGCAATGCCGATATCCGGCTGGTTGTCGAGGATGATGCCCAGCGCCCGGAAACGGCCGTACAGATTGCCGAGCGCATGATCCAGTCCGAACGCGCCGATATCCTGACCGGAATCATCTGGTCGAACCTCGCCATGGCGGTGGTGCCCTCGGTTGTGGCACAGGACATCTTCTATATCTCGCCCAATGCTGGCCCCTCGCCGCTGGCAGGCGCAAATTGCCACCCCAACTACTTCAATGCCGCCTGGCAAAACGACACCCTGCACGAGGCCGCAGGACAGACCGCGAATGAGCAAGGCTATACCAATACCTTCATTATGGCCCCGAACTACCCCGCCGGCACCGACGCTCTGAACGGGTTCAAGCGGTATTACCAAGGTGAACTGGCGGGCGAATTGTTCACGCAAGTCGGTCAGACCGACTATGCGGCGGAGATCGCGCAGATCCGGGCCTCGGGTGCGGATAGCGTGTTCATTTTTCTGCCCGGCGGCATGGGGATCTCTTTTGTACGTCAGTATGAGCAGTCCGGGGTTGATCTTCCGATCATTTCAGCGGGCTTCAGCTTTGACCAGGACGTGCTGCCCGCGATGGGCTCGGCCGCGCTTGGGGTCATCAACACCGGCCAGTGGTCGCCCGATCTGAACAATGACACCAACATAGCCTTCGTTGCCGATTTCCAGGAGGCCTATGGCCGCCTGCCGTCGATCTACGCGAGCCAGGGGTTCGATACCGCCAATCTGATCCTGTCGGCGCTCAATACTGCCGAGGTCAGCGATCAGGATGCCTTCCGCGACGCGCTGCGCGCGGCGGAGTTTGACTCGGTGCGCGGCTCGTTCGCTTTTGCCTCCAACCACCATCCGATTCATCGTATCTATGTACGTGAGGTGGTTGAGGTTGATGGCGCGCTGACCAACCGCATCATCGGTACCGCGTTCGAGGATGACTATCGCGACATCCACGGCGAAAACTGCTCGATGTAAAACGGCCACTGCCGGGGGCTGTCGCATGCCCCCGGCACGCTCGGAAAGACTGACCACACAATGAGCCTGGCACTGTTCATCGAGCAACTCCTGAACGGAGTTCAGTTCGGCTTAATGCTTTTTCTCATGTCGGCTGGCCTGACGCTGGTGTTCGGCGTGATGGGGCTGATCAATCTGGCGCATGGCTCGCTCTATATGATCGGGGCCTTCTTTTGCGCTGCGGCGGCTGCGGCCACCGGCAGTTTCTGGCTGGGCCTGGTGGCCGGGCTGGCCGCCGCCGCCGCTGCCGGCGCGATCATCGAAATTACGGTGATCCGACGGCTCTATGACCGCGATCACCTTGATCAGGTGCTCGCCACATTCGCGCTGATCCTCATCCTGTCAGAGGGCGTGCGTATGATCTTTGGTCCCTTCCCCCTCTATCTCAACGTCCCCGATTCCCTGCGCGGCACCATCGATCTGGGCATCACACAGTATTCGCTTTACCGGCTGACGCTTATCGGCTTCGGCATCGCCGTGGCGGTGGGCCTTTGGTTGCTGATCGCGCGCACCCGGTTGGGCATTCGCATCCGTGCAGGCGAGAACGACCGCGAGATGATCGCGGCACTCGGCGTGAATATTCGCGTGCTCTACACTGTCGTCTTCGCCCTCGGCGCGGCGCTGGCCGGGTTGGCCGGGGCTCTGGTGGGCGCGATACAGTCGGTGCAGGTGGGCATGGGTGAGCCGGTCCTGATCCTGGCCTTTGTGGTGATCGTGATCGGGGGCATTGGCTCGATCAAGGGGGCCATGGTGGGCGCACTTATGGTCGGCGTGATTGACACGATGGGCCGTTTTCTGTTGCCTCGCTTCTTCGCCACGTTTCTGGAACCCAGCCAGGCGATGGGCGTGGGGGCGGCGCTGGCCTCGATGCTGATCTACGTTCTCATGGCGCTGGTTCTGGTTCTGCGCCCGAAAGGATTGTTCCCCGCCCATGCGTGAGATGCGCCGCGAACACATGCTCAACGTCCTTTTGGCGGTCGCGCTCTTTGCCGTGCCGCTTTGGGCCTATTTCGCAAGCGAGCCGTTTGTGATCACGCTCGCAACCCGCGTGGCCATTCTTGCGATGGCCGGTGTGGGGCTGAATCTGGCACTGGGGCTGGGGGGTATGGTGTCTTTCGGGCACGCCGTGTTCTTCGGCCTGGGCGGCTATTGCGCAGGGGTTCTGGCGCATCATGCCTTCAGCGGAACCCCGGTACTGATGGGTCTGCCGGGCACCAACCAGATGCTGGTGATCTGGCTGGTGGCGATGCTCACCTCAGGGCTGCTGGCGCTGGTGATCGGGGCGCTGAGCCTGCGAACCTCAGGTATTTTCTTCATCATGATCACGCTGGCCTTTGCGCAGATGTTCTTCTATTTCGCGCTGTCCTGGCCCGCCTATGGTGGTGAGGACGGGTTGCCGATCTTCGTGCGCAATCAGTTTCCCGGGCTCAACACCATGCGCCCGTGGGAGCTGTTTGTGGTGGCCTATGGCCTGCTCATGCTGGTGCTGGCACTCTTTGCCGTGATCCGCGCCTCACGCTTTGGCGCGGCACTGATGGCCATCCGCCAGAACCCTGATCGCGCGGCGGCGGTCGGCATCTCGCCCTTTGGGGTCAAGCTGGTGGCGTTCGTGATCTCGGGCATGATCACGGGGATGGCAGGCGCGATGATGGCGGACCTCACACGCTTTGTCAGCCCGGCGATGATGGCCTGGCAGATGTCAGGCGAGTTGATTGTGATCATCATCCTCGGCGGCACCGGGCGGCTTTTTGGCCCGGTCGCCGGTGCCGCCATTCTGGTGGGGTTTGAGGTGATCTTCGGCGGCATGACCGAGCATTGGAAGTTCTGGCTTGGTCTGGTGCTTCTGGCGGTCGTGCTGTTCGCGCGCGGCGGGTTTGTCGGGCTTTTGGCCGGGAGAGATCGCCATGGCTGAGCCGGTCCTGGAACTGTCACACCTCAACAAGGCTTTCGGGGCGCTCAAGGCCACCGATGACGTGTCACTGACGCTGGTGCCCGGCGAGATCCACGCCCTGATCGGCCCCAACGGCGCGGGCAAGACAACGCTGATGGCCCAGATCAGCGGGAAATACGCACCAGACAGCGGCAGTATCCGATTTCGCGGGCAGGATATCACGCGCCTCAGCGTCGCGCAGCGCGCGCGGCTGGGATTGGGGCGCAGCTTTCAGATTTCCTCGCTGATCCCGGAATACTCGGCGCGGCGCAATGTGATGCTGGCCTTGCAGGCACGCCAAAGCCACCCCTACCGCTTTTTGATGCCCGTGCGCCATGACCGCAGCCTGACCGGCCCTGCCACCGAGATTCTCACCCGTGTGGGGCTGGAAGGGCGCGCCAGCGTCCCGTCCGCTGAACTCAGCCATGGCGAACGACGGCTGTTGGAGATCGCCGTGGCGCTTGCCCTGAACCCGGTTTGCTTTTTACTTGATGAGCCCATGGCCGGGATGGGCACCGAGGGGGTGGGCACGTTGGTCACCTTTCTCAAGGCGCTCAAGGAACAGGCGCCGATCCTGCTGGTCGAACACGACATGGATGCGGTTTTCCGGCTGGCGGACCGTATCACCGTGCTGGTTTACGGCCGCATCATCGCATCAGGCAGCGTCGATGACATCCGCAACGACCCTGAGGTGCGCCGCGCCTATCTGGGTGACGAGGTGGACACATGACCGCCCTTGCCCGCCTTGAACAACTTGAAGTTTTCTACGGTGCCAGCCAGGCGCTGTTCGGCGTCGATCTGGAGATCGGCGCGGGTCAGGCTGTGGCGCTGCTGGGGCGCAACGGCATGGGCAAGACCACCACCATCCGCACGCTCTGCCGGATGCAGCCGCTTTACCGGGGCAAGGTCTGGCTTGGCGGGCGCGATATCACCGCCCTACCCTCGTTCAGGGCCGCTCGGCTAGGCATCGGTCTGGTGCCCGAAGGGCGGCGCTGCTTCGCCACCCTAACTGTCACCGAGAACCTGATCGCTGCTGCCCGCCCCGGCGCCTGGACATTGGAGCGTGTGCAGGGTTTCTTTCCCCGCCTTGCCGAACGTGCCGCTCAGACCGCCTCCACCCTGTCAGGCGGCGAGCAACAGATGCTGGCCATCGGCCGCGCGTTGATGACCAACCCGCGCCTCCTGGTCCTCGATGAGGCCACCGAGGGGTTGGCCCCCGTCATCCGTCGCGAAATCTGGGCGGCGATCCGCGAACTCAAGCAAGACGGGCTATCCCTTCTGATCGTCGACAAATCCCTTTCCGACCTGCTGCCACTGGCCGATGCCTGCGTCATCCTGGAACGCGGCCAGTCCGTCTGGCACGGACAACCTGCAGACCTTACCCCAGAGATCGAAAGGCGCTTTCTCGGTCTCTGACCCCAGAAAACCATCTGAGAGTTAACAAACCGGAAAAATCCGCCCCTTCATCTACTCGAAAATATCCTCGGGGGGTGAATTGGCCGCAGGCCAAGAGGGGGGGGGGGCAGACAGCCCCCCTCCCTTGCTACTCACTCTGCCGCTTCCGCATAATCGGATAGCGGCGGGCAGGTGCAGATCAGGTTGCGGTCGCCATGGACATTGTCCACCCGGCCCACCGGCGGCCAGTATTTGTCCACCCTGAAGCTGCCGGGCGGAAAGCAGCCCTGCTCGCGCGAATAGGCGCGGTCCCAGTCGGCGACCAGATCTTCGACCGTATGGGGTGCGTGGCGCAGGGGGCTGTCCTCGGCTGAAATCTCGCCCCGCTCCACCGCCCTGATCTCGGCCCGGATCGCCTGAAGCGCGGTCACAAAGCGGTCGATCTCGGCCTTGGTCTCGCTCTCGGTGGGCTCTACCATCAGTGTGCCCGAAACTGGCCAGCTCATCGTCGGCGCGTGAAAGCCGTTGTCGATCAGGCGTTTGGCAATGTCTTCTACCGTCACGCCATGCTCGGCAAAGGGCCTTGTGTCCAGAATGCACTCATGCGCCACCCGGCCCCGGTTGCCCATGAACAAGACCGCATAGTCGCCGCGTAGCCGGGCCGCGATGTAGTTGGCATTCAGGATCGCCACGCGGGTCGCCTGCGTCAGCCCTTCGCCGCCCATCATCAGGCAATAGGCCCATGAAATCAGTAGGATTGAGGCCGATCCATAGGGTGCCGCCGAGACCGGCCCCTCAGTTCCGCCCGTTTCCGGATGCCCCGGCAGGAACGGCGCCAGATGCGCCTTCACCCCGATCGGCCCCATGCCCGGCCCGCCGCCGCCATGCGGGATGGCAAAGGTCTTGTGCAGGTTCAGGTGGCTGACATCACCGCCGATCTCGCCGGGTTTCACCAGCCCGACCATGGCGTTCATATTTGCCCCGTCGATATAGACCTGCCCACCGAACTGATGCGTGATCTCGCAGACCTCGCGCACCGTTTCCTCGAACACGCCATGCGTGGAGGGATAGGTGATCATGCAGGCTGCCAGCCGCTCGCCCGCTGCCTGCGCCTTGTCACGGAAATCCTCAAGGTCGATATCGCCATTCGGGGCGGATTTCACCACCACCACCTTCATGCCGCACATCTGTGCCGAAGCCGGGTTTGTGCCATGCGCCGACATCGGAATCAGGCAGATATCGCGCTCGCCCTCGCCGCGTGAGCGGTGATAGGCCTGAATGGTCAACAGCCCCGCATATTCACCCTGCGCGCCTGAATTGGGCTGCATCGACATCGCGTCATAGCCGGTGATCACGCACAGCTTGTCGGCCAGATCGTCGATCACCTCGCGGTATCCCAGTGCCTGATCAGGCGGGCAGAACGGGTGCAGACTGGCGAACTCGGGCCAGGAGATCGGCATCATCTCGGCGGCTGCGTTCAGTTTCATCGTGCATGAGCCCAGCGGGATCATCGCCCGGTCCAGCGCCAGATCGCGATCCGAGAGGCGGCGCATGTAGCGCATCATCTCGCTCTCGGCGCGGTTCATGTGGAAGATCGGATGCGTCAGGTAATCCGATTGCCGGACCAGCGCATCAGGTATGCCCAGCTGCGCGCGATGCGGTGGTACGCCGTCAATCCCGAAGGCGCGCAGCACGCGCACCAGAATCGCTTCATCGGTGGTTTCGTCCAGCGCGATTCCCACATGACTGCTGCCGATCCTGCGCAGGTTCAGCCCCTCTTGCCGGGCGGCGGCCAGAATGCCTGCCTGCCCCACACCGACCTCTACGCGCAGGGTGTCAAAGAAGCCGCGGGTCTCAACCTTTGCGCCCGCCGCGCGCAGCGCGCGATAGAGCCGCTCGGTCATGAAATGGACACGCTCGGCAATCGCGCGCAGACCCTGCGGCCCGTGAAAAACCGCATACATCGAGGCCATGACCGCCAGCAGCGCCTGTGCCGTACACACATTCGACGTGGCCTTTTCGCGCCGGATATGTTGCTCGCGCGTTTGCAGGGCCAACCGGTATGCCTTGTTGCCGCGTGCGTCGATCGACACGCCGACGATCCGCCCCGGCATCGAGCGTTTGTGCGCATCACGGCAGGCCATGAAGGCCGCATGCGGGCCGCCGTAACCCATCGGCACGCCGAACCGCTGGGCCGAACCCACAGCGATGTCGGCCCCCATCGCGCCCGGTTCCTTGATCAGCGTCAGCGCCAGCAGGTCGGTCGCCATGATCGCCACCGCTTTGGCCTCGTGGAGCGCCGCGATCTGATCGGTGAAATCGTGTAGGTCGCCGAAAGTACCGGGGTATTGGAAGATCGCGCCAAACACCGCATCCGCCTCCAGCACCGCCGGGTCGCCCACGATCACCTTGATCCCAAGGGGTGCCGCGCGGGTCTGCATGACGGCGATATTCTGCGGGTGGCAGTTCTCATCGATAAAGAACCCCGTCGCCTTTGATTTTGCCACCCGCTGCGCCATCACCATCGCCTCGGCGCAGGCGGTGGATTCGTCGAGCAGCGAGGCATTGGCCACCGGCAGCCCCGTCAGATCGGCCACCATGGTCTGGAAGTTCAAAAGCGCCTCCAGCCGCCCCTGCGCGATTTCGGGCTGGTAGGGCGTGTAGGCAGTATACCACGCCGGGTTTTCCAGAATATTGCGCTGAATGGCCGGCGGGGTGATGGTGCCGTGATAGCCCTGCCCGATCAGCGCGGTCATCACCTTGTTCTTCGCGCCCACTTCACGCATCCGCGCCAGCAGGCCGCCCTCGGACAAGGGCGCCCAGTCCAGCGGTTTGTCCTGACGGATCGCCGGCGGGATCGTCTCGTCGATCAGCGCATCCAGACTGGGCGAACCCACGGCTTTCAGCATCTCGGCCATCTCGGCGGGCGAGGGGCCGATATGGCGGCGGTTGGCGAAATCATAAGGATCATAGGTAGATGGGGTATAGGGCATGAAGCGGCTCCGCAGGGGGGAAACCGGGGCGCAGCGCATGCGCCCCGGTCGGTTCATCAGGCAATGAAGTCCTTGTATTCATCCTCGGACATGAATTCGTCGAGCACGCTCATGTCGGCAATCTGCATCTTGAAGAACCATCCTTCGCCAAGAGGGTCTTCGTTGATCAGCGAAGGGTTATCGACCAGCGCTTCATTCACCGCGACGATCTCGCCATCGACCGGAGCGAGAATGTCGGAAGCGGCCTTGACCGACTCGATCACGCTGATTTCGTCGCCCTTGACCACCTGTGTTTCAATCTCGGGCAGTTCGACAAACACCACGTCGCCAAGTTGTTCAGCGGCGTGTTCGGTGATCCCGACGATCACCAGATCGTCCTCGATACGCAGCCATTCATGTTCTTCGGTGAACTTCATCATGAAGCCTCATTTGTGATAGGTGGAGGGTCGGAAAGGTAGTGAAACGACCTGCGCAGGCAACCGTTTGCCCCGCACGGCGCCCCAGATACGGGTGCCCGGCGCGGCCTTTGCTGCGGGCAGATAGCCCATCGACATGGGCGCGCCGATGGTGGGGCCGAAGGCGCCAGAGGTGACAGCGCCCACAGGCGTATCAGCATCCTCGGCATCAAAAAGCGCCACGCCTTCGCGCATCGGCGCACGGCCTTCGGGGCGCAGGCCCACGCGCAGTCGCGACGGCCCATCGGTCAGTTCGCGCAGGATGCGCCCGGCGCCCGGAAAGCCGCCTTCGCGTGCACCACCCCGGCGGCGGACCTTCTGGATCGCCCAGTTCAGACCGGCCTCGACGGGCGAGGTGTCTGTATCAATATCATGGCCATAGAGGCACAGGCCCGCCTCCAGCCGCAGGCTGTCACGCGCACCAAGGCCGATCGGCGCAACCTCGTCCATCTCCAGCAATGCGCGGGCGAAATCCTCGGCGCGATGCTCGGGCAGCGAAATCTCGAACCCGTCTTCGCCGGTATAGCCCGAGCGCGAGACCCAGAGATCGACATCCCCCCACGCAAACGTAGACACATCCATGAAGCGCATATCCGCCACACCGGGCACCAGCCGCGCCAGCGCCCGCGCCGCCGCCGGGCCCTGCAGCGCCAGCAGCGCGCGGTGCATCACGGCCTCAACCCCTTGCAGATGTGCCTCAAGATGGGCGAGGTCCTCTGCCTTGCAGGCGGCGTTGACCACCAGAAAGAGATGATCGCCCCGGTTTGCGATCATCAGATCATCCAGGATGCCGCCCGCTTCAGTGGTGAAGAAACCATAGCGCTGCCGCCCCTCGGCCAGCCCCTGCACATCAACCGGCACCAGCGCCTCCAGCGCCTCGGCGGCACCGCGCGCGCCCAGGATGACCTGGCCCATGTGGCTGACATCAAAAAGCCCGGCCTGTGCGCGGGTGTGCAGATGCTCGCCCATCACGCCCATCGGGTATTGCACCGGCATCTCATAGCCCGCAAAGGGCACCATCTTGGCACCCAGTGACAGGTGCAGTTCATGTAGGCAGGTGCGTTTCAGGTCGGTCATGCCGCCTGTCCTCCTGTTTCGGCCGGAATACGCCCGGCACCGATCCCGGGCGCAACTGCGCCCCTTCTGGTGCCCCCTCTGTCCCTGCCCTGCCCACCTGACAGTGGGTGCGGGCGCCTGAGATCGTTATCCCTTCGGCGGGCGCAGTCGCGCCACTCTCCAGAGTTTTCTTGCCGTATACGGTCCCTTGCGCCTGAGAGTTTACCGGGGCGGTTGCTCCTTCGGCACCGGCGCAACCCCGCAAGGGGCCCGCCGGATTCTCCCGTATCCGACCCTTCCCGAATATCAGCGGTAAAGGCCCCAAGGCAAGCCCCCCTGTGCAGGCCTGACTGTGCGGGCCTTGCATTGCGCCGACGCATTGGGCAGAGAAAGCGACACGGGCGCAGGCGCGAAAGGCACTTTGATGAGCGATCCCTTTTTCTTCGGCTACGGCAGCCTTGTGAACCGCGCCACCCATATCTATGGCGCCGCCCGGCGTGCCCGGGTGCGCGGCTGGCGACGGACCTGGCGCTATACAGGGTTTCGCGACGGGCCGTTCCTGACCGCTGTGCCCTGCCCCGCCTCCGAGATCGCAGGACTGGTGGCGCAGGTTCCAGGCGGTGACTGGCGGGCGCTCGATACCCGTGAAATCGGTTATGCCCGCCAGCCGCTCGGCCCTGAACTGAGCATCGAGGGCGCGCTGATCGCCACAACGCAGATCTATGCGGTGCCTCTGGCCGATGCCATCGACCCGCCGCAAAAACAGCCTATCCTGCTGTCCTATCTTGATGTTGTCGTTCAGGGGTATCTGCGCGAATTCGGCGCTGACGGCGTGGCCCAGTTCTTCACCACCACCGATGGCTGGGACGCCCCGGTCGTAGATGACCGCGCCGCTCCGCTGTATCCGCGTCACCAATCGTTGTCCGCAGCCGAACGCGCGCTGGTTGATCATCATCTGCGCGATCTGGGCATCACGCCGATCAGCCAGTGACCGCGCCCGCCTCTCACTTACTCACAAATATCCTCCGGGGATGAACTGGCCAAAGGCAAGGAGGGGGCTGGAAAATCCCCCTGCCCGCGTGACCAGAAAAAGCCGGGCGTCCCTTGCAGAACGCCCGGCCCAAAATCCGGCGAATTCGCTCACTCTTGCAGCGACAGCGCCACAAAACGCGGGTCGTCGCCGCGACGCACCATCAGTAACAACGTGCGACGCCCGGCCTCGCGCGCCTCGTCAACCCGTTCGCTGAATTCTGCGATGGTGGTTACCGGTGCCTGACCGGCCTCGGTGATGACATCGCCCGGGCGAATGCCCTTGGCTTCGGCATCCGAGCCCGGCTCAACCCCGCGCACCACCAGCCCCATGGTGCCGACGGGCAGGGCCATCTCCTCGCGCATCGCTTCGGTCAGTTCGGCCATCTCCATACCCATGACCTCAGCCGGCGCGGCGGGCGCTGGTGCGGCAGAGGGGCGGGCGGCGCTGCCTGCTTCTTCGCGCAGACCAAGGGTGACCATCACTACTTCATCCTGCCCGTCGCGGTACACCACAACCTCGACCGCACGGCCCACACCGGCATCTGCCACCCGGCGGACCAGATCGCGCGTATCGGTCACCGAGCCGCCGTCGAAGCTGGTGATCACATCGCCCGTCAGCATCCCTGCATCGCGGGCGGGGCCTTCCATGACCTCGGTCACCATCGCGCCGCTGGCGCGTGCCAGCCCCAGGGCATCGGCGACATCTTCGGTCACGTCCTGAATGCGCACACCCAGCCAGCCGCGCCGCGTGGTGCCGAATTCCTTCAGCTGATCAATCACCCGTGTGGCCACATTCGACGACATGGCAAACCCGATCCCGATAGAGCCGCCGGTGGGCGACAGGATCGCGGTATTCACGCCGATCACCGCGCCGTCCATGTTAAAAAGCGGCCCGCCAGAGTTACCACGGTTGATCGCCGCGTCGGTTT
The DNA here is from genome assembly GCA_020832545.1 of Pararhodobacter sp. Taxonomy (GTDB): domain Bacteria; phylum Pseudomonadota; class Alphaproteobacteria; order Rhodobacterales; family Rhodobacteraceae; genus Pararhodobacter. The sequence continues at coordinate 29,265 of JAFIEK010000015.1, forward strand.
GGATGTAGTCGTCGTAGTTGCCCTGCAACGCCCGGCCCCGCGCAGAGACGATGCCCGCGCTGACCGAGAACCCCTGACCCAGCGGGTTCCCGACGGCAAGAACCCAGTCGCCCACCCGCGCCGCCTCGCTGTCGCCGAATTCGACAAAGGGCAAGGGCGCATCATATTCGACCTTGAGAAGGGCGATATCGGTGGCCGGGTCGGTACCGATCAGTTCTGCCGTCAGGTTCAGCCCCGAGAAGAACTCGACCCGGATCTCATCGGCATCCTCGATCACATGGTTGTTGGTGACGATATAGCCATCGTCAGAAATCACAAAACCCGAACCCAGCGACTGGCTTTGCCGGGGCCGGGGTTGTTGCTGGCCGTCACGGTTGAAGAATTCGTTGAAGAAGTCCTGAAACGGTGCGCCATCGGGCAGGCGCGGAACGCCACGGTCCAGCTCTGCGGAAACGGTGGTCGAGGTGGTGATGTTGACCACCGCCGGGCTGACCTCTTCGGCCAGATCGGCAAAGCTGCCGGGCCGTTCCTGCGCGTGCAAGGGCGAGATCAGCACCAGCGCGAACAGCGCAAGCAGCGTGAGCATGGCTACCCCCAGCCGGGCGTGCACCCCCACCGGCCGGCGCGCGATCACCTGGACCCGGGGCGCATTTGTCACATCATGCAGCATTAGTTCAAACCTCCTGTCGACAGCCGAACGCAAGGTGCGATCGGCGCGGATATCGCAAAAGATAGGGAGAATTCGCGCGACTGCAAATAGCGATGTGGTGCCTCAAGCGAAGGTGAAGACCCTGTAAGGTCCTGGCGCCGCGCAAAGCACGCGCCGCCACGCCACACCGGCACGCATAACCAGCCCGGGGGATCAGCCGAACGCGGCGGAAAAACCGTCTGTCAGTACCGTGCCGTCCGACCCGCAGATCGCCAGCGCCACGCGGCGTTCATAGGGAGCGGCATCCGGGCGCGTCATGGTGAAGATACCTGCCGCGCATCCGGCCCGCGCAGCGGCAGCCAGAACCACCCTGATCGCGTCTTCCAGCACTGTGTCGCGCCCGCTGGCGGCCAGCCCCATGCCCAGATCGCCCGGTCCGATAAACGCCAGATCAACCCCGGGAACAGCGAGAATGGCATCAAGCGCATCCAGTGCCTCTATTGTTTCGATCTGAAGCGCGACCACGGTGCCTGAGCGTGCGGCCTCCAGATAGCCCGGCATGTTGCTGCCATAGCCTGTCGCCCGCCCCGGCCCGAACCCGCGCCGCCCCTCGGGCGGAAAGCGCGCCGCAGCGACGGCGCGCGCGGCCTCCTCGACCGAAGCGATGCGCGGCACCAACACGCCCTCGGCACCGAAATCCAGCGCCTGCCCGATGGCAACGGGGTCCGGCCCCGGCACGCGCACCAGTGCGGGCACGCGCCACAGGGCGGCGGCGCGCAGCATATCCTCAACCACGTTGGGCGCGATCGGCCCGTGCTCTGTGTCGATACAGACAAAATCAGGCCCCGCCGCGCAGGCGATTTCCACCACCATGGCCGAGGGCACAGCCAGAAACGGGCCAGCCAGCATGGGCCGGTCTCCGGCGGCGGCGCGGGCAATCTCGGATCGCAGGCTCATCATGGCGCAAAGCCCTTTCCGGGGTTGAGGATGCCGTGCGGATCCAGCGCGGTCTTGAGGCGGCGCATGGTGGCGATCTCCGCGTCCGAGCGGCTGTAGCCCAGATAATCACGCTTGATCGCGCCGATCCCGTGTTCGGCTGACACCGTGCCACCCAGATCGCGGATCATGCCATAGACAAAGGCCTTGATCGCACCTGCGGGCTGCTCAGCCCCCGCTTGCGGGACATTGACCACCAGATGCAGGTTGCTGTCGCCCATATGCCCGTAGCTGAGGGCGCGCGCGCCCGGCCAGCGAGTGGCAATGCCTGCCTCCAACTGCGCCACGGCCCCGGCCATGCACTCAAGAGGCAGGCCCACATCGAACGCCGTCAGCGGGCCGAGGATGCGGCCGTATTCCGCCACCGCCTCGCGCACCGCCCAAAGGGCGCGCTCTTCGCGCGCCGAGGCGGCGATGACGGCATCCGCCAGTGCGCCGCTTTCCATCGCGTCTGCAAGGCAGTTCTCCAGCCGCTCGCGCAACCCAACATCAAAGCCCCCGGCTTCGATGATGACATAGACACCGTGCGGGCCGGACAGCGGGTGCGTGGCCTCGATACCGGCGCGCATGAAGTCATAAAAACTGGGCCACATCACCTCGAACGAGATCAGCGCGGGGCCAAGGGCGGCGCGGGTGCGCGCCAGAAGGTCCAGCATCGCGCCCGTATCCGCACATCCGCAAAACGCCGTGGCGCTGTGGGTGGGCCGCGGTTGCAGGCGCATCACGGCCTGCGTCACAACCCCCATCAACCCCTCAGAGCCGATGAACAGCTGCTTGAGGTCCAGGCCTGCGTTATTCTTGATCATCGTGTTCATCGAGGTCAGCACCGTGCCATCGGCCAACACGGCCTCCAGCCCCAGCACATGGTCGCGCGCCATGCCGTAACGCAGCACCTGATTGCCGCCCGCATTGGTGGCAATCACGCCGCCAAGGGTGCACGAGCCGCGCGCGCCCAAATCGACAGCCAGCATCAGCCCGGCCTCTTGCGCAGCCTCTTGGGCGCTTTGCAGTATGCACCCGGCCTCAACCGTCAGCGTGGCCATCTGCGGGTCAACCGCCAGCACGCGGTTCATCCGCTCAAGCGACAGGGCCACCGCGCCCGCCACGGGATGCGCCCCGCCGGATATCCCCGTCAGCCCGCCCTGCGGCACCACGGGCGTGCCGGTTTCATGGCACAGCGCCAATGCCACTGAGACCTCGGCCGTGCTGCGCGGGCGGATCAATGCAAGGGGCGCAACCGGTGGCAGGCCCGACCAGTCATGGTGGTTGCGCTCGGGAATATCTGTGGTGACAACCTCCGCACCCAGCGCGGCGGTCAACCGGGCGGCAACATCGCTCATCCACGCAGCCCCGCGCGCTGCAGGATCGGCAGAACACCTTCGCAGAAATAAGGCAACTCATTGAGGAAATTCACAAAACTGACCGTCGTTCCGGCAAAGCCCGCGCGCGACATCTCGATCATCTGTTCGGCGATATCGTCCGGCGTGCCGATCAACGGATAGGTACCCGCCCCGCCCGCAAACCACTTGCGGCGCAGTCGGTAGGTCTCTTCGTCATGGTTTTGCGAATTCGCGGCCTGCGTGCCGATCATGTAATCAAGCGCGACATCGTCAGCCATGGTGACGGCGTAATGCTCATAATAGTCTTCGGCTTCGGCGCGACTGGGGCGGCAAACGACATGCGTGGTGGTATAGACCCCGACCTGCCGCCCGGTGTCCGCGCTGCGGCTGGCCATATCATCAATCGTGGCGCGCCCGGCCTCGATGCTTTTGAAGGTAGTGAACAGGAAATCGGCATGCCGGGCGGCAAAGGCGCGGCCCGGTGGGGAAAAGGCGGCATTCAGGATTGGCGGGCGGTTGCCCTGCACGGGCTTTGGCGCGGTCGCCGCGCCGCGCATCTGGTAATACTTGCCGTCAAAGTCGAACGGTTCGCCCTCAGCGTAAAGCCGCGTAATCACCTCGATCCATTCGCCCGCCTGATCATAAGGCGCATCGGCCTTTTCCAGCCCAAACATGGCGAATTCATCCGGGTTCCAGCCCGCCACGATGTTCAGCCCCGCCCGCCCGTTCGAGGCCTGATCAACTGTCGCCAGCGCCTTGGCGGCAAAGACCGGGTGCACCATCGGCACATGCACGGTGGAAAACAGCGCGATCCGCTCGGTCACCCCGGCCAATGCGGCGGCAAAGGTGAAGGTCTCATAGGAATGCTGGCGCGAGTTGATCTCGCCGCCGTAGCCCTTCCATCGTGCGATCGGCAGAAAGAACTCGATCCCGGCACGATCAGCGATCTGCGCGGCCTGAACGATCTCGGACCAGCGGGCAGGCCAGCGCTCGGGCACCTTGGTGATCGTCAGCCCGCCATCGGCATTGGCCGAAAAGACACCCAGTTTGAAACGATTGGCGCTGTGCATCGGATGTGCGGTCATGGCGACCTCGGCTTGAGGGGTTGAGACAGGGCGCACCGGGGCGCGCCCGGGCGATCAGGCTTGCGGCTGTTCGTCGGTTTCCTCCGGCCCGCCAACCGCACGTTCGAACCAGCAAAGGGCGGTGTCGATGAAATCGCCCATGACCTTGCGCGCGGCCTCGGGGTCGCGTGCGGCAAAGGCCGCGACAAGGTCGCAGACCCCGGCCATGGCAGCCGCGCGGGCCTTGGGGTCAACCAGTGTGGCGCGGCGCACCAGCACCACCTGATCATCGAACCGTGCGATGGTCTCCTGCAACCGGCGGTTCGGAATGCGTGACAACCACAGCGCGCGAAAGGCGATATTCGCCGCCGCCGCCGCATCCTGACTTTCAGCGGCGATCATCCGGTCGCGCCCGACCTGATAGTCGCTCAGATCAGCCTCGCTCAGCGTGGCGGCGATGTCGGCAACTGCCTGGGGTTCCAACAGGCGGCGGATCTGGAAAATCTCATGGATGTCGCGCAGCGTCAGTGTGGGTACGACAAAGCGCCCGTCCTGCTGTTCGACAAGTCCCGCATGCGCCAGCCGAAACAACGCCTCGCGCACCGGGGTGCGCGACACAGACAGCCGCCGCGCCAGATCTTCCTCGACCATGCGGTCACCCGGCTGAAAGACATTTGACTGCATCATTCCGCGCAGCCTGTCATAGACCTGCGCGCTCAGCGACGGTTGGCGGCGGATGCTGAAATCGGTTTGGGTCACGGGAGTCCTCCTAAAAAATACTGTATACAGTGCTCAAATGCGTGTCAATCTGCCCCAGAGTGACCGACAGCGGTCAGGGGCGCAATGCCTCGGTCCACATGGGAAAATGCGCGTTGCCCCCCTCAAAGGGCGGAAAGCTGTGGAAATCAGCGCGCAGCTCATGGCGCACGGGTGATTGCAAAGCGGCAGTCAGCGCCTCGGCGCTGTCAAACATCACCCGGTTGCGCTGCATGTGGTCGGCACGCGCATGGGGCAGATGGCTGACCCAGTCCACCCGCGTCAGGATCTCGATGCCGCGGATACCGGGCAAGCGCCGGAAAAGCGGCGGGTGGCCGGTTATGTAATGGTCCAGCCAGGCGTTCAGGTCGCTGGCCGGGCCGGGGTAATGCACAACGTAGGAGCAGGGCAGCGCGCCCGGTGCGGTGCGCAATACCGCATCATCGACGGGATATTCGCGCCGCCAGAAAGCCTGCGCGGTTGCACGCGCCCCCGCCAAAGACGGCAGCGCCAGCCCTTGCAACGCTCCACCCTGCCCCGCTGCCGCTTCCAGATCCTCCAGCCGGTTGAAGTGCAACTGCAACCCCAGAGGCGGCGCGGCCCCGTCATCAGTATAGAGATCGCTGGCTGTCGCCGGCGTGAAAATCAACGCCTCTTCCAATGCAGGCACAGAGGCCAGCACCTTGCGCAGCGCCGCCATCTCATCCGGCGGCACCGCGCCTGCACCGTCATAAAACAGAACCAATGCAAAGCTCATCTCAACGCCCCATCAGACCGGGCAGATAGAGTGCCAGTTGTGGAATCATCGCCACCAGGAAGATCAGGAACAGCGTCAGCAGCACATAGGGCGCGGCGGCGTAGGACATGGTGCGCAGGCTGGTGCCCTTTGGAGCAACCCCCAGCACGATGTACAGCAAAAGGCCAAATGGCGGCGTGGTAAAGCCCACCTCATAGGCCAGCAGCAGCATCAGGCCAAACCACACCGGATCAAAACCATAGAGATAGGCGATCGGCATGAAGAGCGGCAGTGTGATCAGCATCATCGAGACCTGATCCATGAACATCCCCAGGACCAGAATGATCAGGATCATCATCACCAGAATGCCATAGGGTCCAAGATCAAAGCTGGTGACGGCACTGATGAACCCGCTGGAGGCACCGGAAAACGCGAAAATCTGGCTGAAGGTGGTCGATGCGGTGATGATCAGGAAAGTCATCGCCGTGACCTTCATCGCATCATCCAGCGATTTCCAGATCACCGCCCAGCGGAATTTGCGGTAGATCACCAGCAGGATCAGCACGCCCACGCAGCCCAGCCCCGCGCTCTCAGTTGGCGTAGCGATGCCCATGATGATGGTGCCGACGACGCAGAAGATCAAAAAGCCCATCGGCAGGATATTTCCGGCCACGGCCTTGAACTTGGCCCAGCCGCTGGCCTGGGGCACGGCGTATTGCGGCGCGGCATCCGGGTCGAGCCAGGTCTGAATATAGATCAGCGCGCCAAACAGCGTCACCAGCACCAGCCCCGGCAGCACCCCTGCGATCAGAAGCGCGCCGACATCGATCTGCGCCAGACTGCCCAGCAGAACCCCCAGCGTTGAGGGCGGAATGATCACGGCCAGACTGCCCGCGCCCAGAATGGGGCCAAAGGCCATATGCGGCTTGTATTTGCGCTTGAGCATCTCGGGCGCCATCAGGCTGCCCATCATCCCGGCATTGGCCAGACTGGAGCCTGAAAGCGCCGCAAAGATCGAGCCAGAGCCAAGGGTGACATAAGACAACCGCCCACGCAGATTGCCGATTGCCAGATCAAGCGCGTGGATCACCCTCTCGCCCAGCCCCGAGCGAAAGAACAGGCTGCCCATGACCAGAAACATGGGCAACGGGGCCAGCGCATAGGTGGTGATCGCATCAGAGAAGTTCGCCACCATCTGCGTGACGCCGCGCGCCCCGCCGAAGAACAGGAACAGCCCGGCGATATTGGTGGCGAAGAAGGCAAATGCCACCGGCAAGCCCAGGCCCATCAGGAACAGGATGGACGAGATCAGGAATGCGAAGGGATAGAGCCAATCCATGATCAGTGCCCCGCCGTCTCTATTGGATCGCTGTCATAGAAATCATCATAGCCCAGCAGGTATCGCAGCCATTCCAGCGCAGAGAGGAAGAAGGCCAGCACCATGGGCAAAAAGACCACCCATTTGGGAATGTCGAAAGTGCGCATCTCATAAGTGCCGCGCTCAACCGCCAGCATCAACGAGGTCAGGGCCACCCAGCCCAGATACAGGCACAGCACGATACATCCGGCATAAACCACCCTGGCCAGTACCATCCGGGCAACAGGTGGCAGAACGATACGCAAAAAGATCACGAACACATGCCCCTTGGTGCGCACCAGCCAGGGCATGGCGAAGAAGGTGATGTAGAGCAGGAAGAACTCCGAGGTATTCACCGCCCAGGCCAAGGGCCTGAGCCCGGCATTGCGCACCGCCACATCGCTCACAACCAGAACGACAAGAAGCCCGACAAGCACGCGCGCGATCCCTGCAAGCAGCCAGCACAACCGGCCTGACAGGTTGAAAACAAGGGTCATGGAACCTTCCCGATGTAATTCAGGCCGCTTCACCCCTCAGACGGGGTATTGCGGCTGTCGATGTCAAGCAAAGGCAGGACGGGCCGCCATTTCCGGCAGCCCGTCGTTCAGATCACTCGAACAATTCGCGCAGGCGTTCGATGCTTGAGGGATCGCGCGCCTCCATCCGCTCCCATGAGGCGTCAGCCGCCATCTGCAGGAAGCGGTCGCGCCCTTCGCCGGTCATTTCGACCACCATCTGCCCGCCGTCGATCATCTCTTGCGCCAGCCGGTCGTTCAGCTCGGCCGTTTCCTCGTAGCTGATGCGCTCAAACTCTTCCGAGACTTCGAGGATGATCGCCTGCGCCTCAGGCGAGAGGGCGTTGAAGGCATCGAGGTTCATCGAGATCAGCACATCCATACGGAAGAAGCCGGGGTCAACACGGTAGCGGGTGAAGCGGTCCCAGCCGAACGAGGCATAGCCCAGCACCGGATAGGCATTGGCGTTGATCACGCCGCGCTCAAGCGAGGTATAGACCTCGGGCGCGGGCTGGATCACCATGGTCGCGCCCAGATTCTCAAACAGCGTCCGATAGAGCGGCGAGGCGCGGACAAGAATGTCTGAGAAGTCGAGCATGCCATCTTCCATCAGGCGGGGCTCGTTCACGGTCCAGATATGAAACCCGGCTGAGGCATTCATATGCGCCAGCAGCATTGCATTGCCCTTGCGCTGGTAGATTTCATTGATGAAATCCCAGGCACCGCTTTCGCGCGCGTCCATCGGCGACAGGGTCGAGGCCGACAGCACCTCGCCCTCGGGCACCAGCTCCAGATACAGACCTGCGGGCGTGTGGATCATGTCGATCAGCCCGGATTGCTGTGTGGTGCCCAGTTGCGGGTTCGGCACAACCTCAGGGCCGCCACGCACGTTGATGCGCACAACACCTTCGCCGCGCTCGTTCACGGCTTCGACGAAGCGCAGGAATTCCTGCGTGAAATCACTGGGCGTGGGCGCAAAATGCACCGCGTTGATCACATCCTCGGCAGCGGCAGCCGCACCGAAGGCAGACATTGCAGCGGCGAAGGCCGCGACTTTCAGGTTACGCATTTACCTCTCCTTGTTGGTAATTGGCCGGGATGCCGCATGGTACGCGGCAGCACCGGAATTGCTTGGGTCACCGGGCGATTAAGGGTCGCACGGCAGCGGCGCCCGTTTCAGGAACGCGGGGATTTCATGACCCCTCTTTGCTGAACACGGTATACAGTATAATTTACGAAGCGTCAACGAAACCGTTGGTGGTAGAAGGCATGTCACCGCGCCTGCGGCGACTTTTTTTGCGGGTGCGCAGATCGTGGCAACGCGGGTGGGAAACGGGGTCTTCAGCCAGTGTGCCCAGCTCGGCCTTGCGGATCTTCTGGGTCGAGGTTGTGGGCAGGGAATCGGCAAAGGCCACGAAGGCAGGCAGCTTGTAATAGGCGAGACTACGGGCCGCATGGTCGAAGATCTCCTGCGCCAGCGCGGCCTCGTTGCTGGCGTCTTTCGGCACCACAACCGCCAGAACTTCCTCGTCGCGGATCGGATCAGGCACGGCAACGACCGCCACCTGCGACACGCCCGGATGCGCGGCAATCGCGCCTTCCACCTCAAGTGCCGAAATGTTCTCGCCAGACCGACGGATGATGTTCTTCAGCCGATCGACAAAGAACAGGCTGCCGTCGGCGTCCTGGCGCATGATATCGCCGGTATGCAGCCAACCGCCGCGCCATATCTCGGCAGTGGCCTGTGCATCGTTCAGATAGCCGGAAAAGAGCCCGCGCCGAGGGTCGGCGCCCGCGGCCCGCACCACCAGTTCGCCCGGCGTCCCCGCAGGCGACGTGTTGCCCGCCTCATCGACAATCCGCGCCTCCATCGCCGGGCCGGGGCGCGAGGGTTTGCCCAGACAGCGCTGTCCAACATGGCGCGGCGCATCAACCGCCGCCAGCAGGCAGGCACCCCCTGACTCTGTCATCGCCCAGCCCTCCAGCAGCGGCAGGCCGAAACGGGCCTCGAAGGCTGCGTGGTGGTCAGGGTGTACGCCCCCGCCAAGGCCAAAGCGCAGGCCATGCGCGCGCTCATCGGGGCCTTCGGGCAGCGCCAGCAGGATCGCGGGCATGACACCAAGATAATGGCAGCAGGTCGCGCCGGTCTCACGCACATTCGTCCACCAACTGCGCGGGTGAAAGCGATCCACGATCACCTGCGCCCCGCCCGAGGCCAGCATACCCATGAAACTGTTGCCCATTGCATTGACATGGAAGCTGGGCAGCGGGGTGATCAGCCGCTCTTGCCCCGGCCTGAGCGCGATCTGCCCGCCCTGCGCCAGATACCAGTCGGCCCAGCCCATGAAATACGCGTCCGACAGCAGGCACCCCTTTGGTTTGCCCGTGGTGCCCGAGGTGTAGATCAGTGCGCATTCACCTGTGCCCGGTTCGACGCGGGCAACTGTGGGCGGCGGTGTTCCGTCAGCGATGACGGGCACACCCAGCCCGTCGATCTGCGCCAGCCGTTCCGGCAGCGCGACCGCCAGCACCGCGCCGCTATGCGACAAGAGATAGGCGGCCTCATCGCGTGAGTAATCGGGGTTGACCGGCACCACGCTCACGCCCAGCCCGTTCAGCGCCAGCCAGTGCAGAAAATGCGCAGGCCGGTTCTCAAGCAGCAGCGCCACCCGGTGGCCGGACCCGTAGCCCGCAGCGCGGTAAGCGTCGCGCAGGGTTCTGACTGTCTTGACTGCCTCGGCATAGGTCCAGACGTTCTGCGGCAGCCCCCACATCGCGGCCACCGATTGCGGCAGGATGAACAAAGGCTGCGCCGACCAGCGCTGTGCCTGCACCTCCAGAAGCGCGGCGGGCGACGCGCTCATGCCCCGCGCCCCTTCGCCACCAGCGCACGAAAGTCATCAACCGCCTGTTGCGGTGCGCGCGCGCAAAACGGCCCGCGCGCAGGTTCCAGCCCGTTCAGCCGGGCAAGCCGCACCTGCATTTCTGCCTGCATCAGTGCCACCGCCGCGCAGTTCACCACCGGCGCATGACCCACTTTCAACCCGTGTTCGCCCCCCACCAGCAGCCCCGGCAACACACCCGCAGGCACGATCACATCGGCCCCGTTTTCCACCATCGGCTCGGCCACCGAACGGAAGGCGGCGATCATCCGGTCCTTCGCGGCCCCGTCGCCCGCGAATGCCGCCGAGAAATCGGACGGGTCGGCATTCAGCCCTGCCACATGCGATATCCGCCCCGACAGCCCGTAAAGATCGCCCTGTTCCAGATGCATCCGGCAGAACACGTCATCCAGCGTCACCAACCCGATCCGCCGCCCCATCTGCGCCGCCAGATGCAGCGTGGCCTCGCCGGTGCCGATCACCGGAATGCCCACGGCTGATTTCAGCTCGTAAAGGCCCGGGTCCTGAAAATGGCCCATCACCACCGCATCATAGCCCGCCTCAGCCGCCGCGATGCCGTTGTCGATGGCGATGATCGCGCAGCGAAACTCGGACAGACGGGAAAAGGAACGGTCAGGAGGGCTGATACCATGCACCTCGACCACCGTGCCGGGGGTGGCGATGGTGTTCAGATACTCGGTCAGCCGCGCGATATAAGCAGCACTTGACGTCGCATCGATGAAACTTTGCCAGAAGATCTTCATGCCGTATCCCCCGCCACCAGCGCCAGCACCCGCAAGGGGCTGCCCGAGCCTTCATGCACCTTCAGCGGTGCCGCCATGATCAGCGCGCCCTTGGGGGGCAGCAGGTGCAGATTGGTCAGGCATTGAAGCCCGTAGCGCCCTGCCCCGTGCAGGAAATGGTGCGCGGGATAGGGCGGGTCCAGATGGCCGCCTTGCCCGGCATCGGTGCCAATGGTTTCCGTGCCAAAGCCCAGAATGCCGCGCTCATTCACCAGCCATTGTATCGCCCCGGCATCCGGCCCCGGCGTATGCGCGCCCCCCTCGCGCAGGTTGGCGAAGGCCGCGCCCTTGCGCTGCGACCAGTCGGTGCGCATCAAAACCCAGCTACCGGCGGGGATGGTGCCATGCGTGGCTTCCCAGTTCTCCAGCGCGGCACGGGTCAGCAAGAAATCATCATCCGAGGCACTTTCCGCCACACAATCAATGACACAGGCAGGCGCGATCATATGTTCGGGCGGCATGGTATCGACGGTGCCGCGCGCAATGTCGCGCCCGGTGAACCAATGCGCGGGCGCGTCGAAATGGGTGCCGGTATGCTCGCCAAAGCTGAGGTTGTTCCAGTACCACGCGGGCCCCGCCGCATCGTAGCGCGAGATCCGCTCGATCCGCACGGGGGCCGAGGGGCCAAATTCAGGCGGCAGGACGATGGTGGGGAAATCCTCTGTCAATGTGTGGGTCAGATCCACCACCTTGACCGCGCCTGCGGCCAGCGCGCCGCTCATCGCCTCCAATATGCCGGTCATCGCCCTGCCCTCACAATTTGCCCTGAGAAAGATCGTGTTCAACTGCCTTGGGGTTTTCTGCCAGCCGGGCCATCAGATCGCGCGCGACATCGCCCACCACCACCTCTTCAAGGCCCCGCATCAGGCCGCCCACCACGGCATCGGCCAGCGCCTTGCCGGTCACCTTGGGCTGCGGCGCAAGCTGGAACCAATCATCTTCGGTTGGTCCGGTCAGCACCGTCATCAGCCGCACGCCACCAACGGCCAATTGCGCGCGCAGGCTGTGCGACAGCGACAGCGCGGCGGCATGGGCGGCGGCGTAGCCCGCCATTTCCGGCGGCGTGGCGCGGGCAAAGACCGACAGCACATTGACCCAGGCCACCGCCCCCGGCGCGCCATCGCCGCCATCAGCCCCACGCCCGGCCAGCGCCGGGCCTAAAGCGCGCGCCAGCCGCATCAGCCCGAACGCCACCACCTCCATCGCCATGCGGGCGTGGGTGGCAGAGGCCGGGGCCATCAGCCCGCCGGGGCGGGGATTGTCTGCGGTGTTGATCAGGATCTCGACCTTGCCACCGATATCGCGCACCAGATCCTCGACCGAGCGGTCAGACGCCAGATCGAGCGCCACAAAGGTCAGCCCCGGCACCGCTTCGAAATCGGCGCGGTTCTCCAGCGGCTTCCACCCTTCAGGCAGGCCCATGAAAATCCCCGCCGCCCCCGCATCCGCCAGCTTGCGCGCCAACGGAAGTGCCGCGACATGGCGGGCGTCGGTGATCAGAACGCGGCGCCCGCGCGGGTCGGCAACCATCTCCTGCCATTGCTTGTCAGTGCGCATATCCCCTCCGTTCTCCGGCCCCGCGTGCAGCACCGCCTGCCCGGCCCGATCCAGCATGAGTGTCAGTTTCAGCCGGTCGCCCGCCTGTGGCGCGGGGTGCAGATGCACCAGCGCAATGGGCCCGCAGTCCATCTGCGCCAGCCCCACACGCCAAGGGGCGCGCTCGCGGAAATAGGGGTCGGCGGGGACTTCGGCACTCGTGTCGGCCAGCAGCACCGCGCCCACTGGGGCATCAGCGGCGGTGATATCAGCGGACAGGCAATTCGGGCAGGCCTCGGGCATCGGCCATGCGTAGGTGCCGCAGTCACCACAGCGCGGCAGGGCGAAACGCCCCTCGGCGGCGGCAACGGTCAGGAGGTGCGCTTTGCGGCTGCGTGCACCGGGCGGCAAGAGCGGCTGGCGGGTGCGGTGCAGCGGGTTCTTGCGGGGGCGTTCCACGGTCATGCGGCCTCCAGGACAACGGCGCCGGACCCGAGGCCACGGTCGAAATTGATCATGCCAAAGCCCGACACCAGCGCCCGCCGCGCGCCCTCCACCTGCCGTTCGCCCGCCGCACCCGTCAGCTGCCGCAACGTCTCAACCAGCCCCAGATGCCCGCCCGCGCAACCCGCCTGCCCGGCCGACAACTGCCCGCCCGAGGTGTTGTGCGGCAGGCTGCCGGTGGTGGTGAAATCATGCCCGGCAATGAACTCGGCCGCGCCGCCCTTAGGGCACAGGCCCAGATCCTCGAACTGCATGGCGCTGATGAAGGGGTAGTCATCATAGGTCTGCACCAGATCGACAGTGCCCGGTTCAACCCCTGCCATTCCCCACAGCGTATCAACGTCGCGCACCCAGCCGCCGCGCAGCATCACCGGATCAGCGGGAAAGCCGTTGTGGCGCTCTATGGCGGCGGTCAGGCGCACGAAGGGCAGGCCCTGCGCCTTTGCCGTTTCTTCGCGCATCACCAGAAACGCCTCGGCACCCGCGCAGGGCATGACGCAATCAAACAGATGGATCGGCGGGGCGATGGGGCGAGAATTGAGGTATTGGTCCAGCGAGAGCGGCTTCTTCATCAGCGCATGCGGGTTCTTCAACGCATTCGCGCGCTGCGCCACGGCGATCCTGCCAGTGTCGGCGCGCGAAAGGCCGCTGGCCGCCATATAGGCCTGCGCGATCAGCGCAAAACTGACGTTCGGGCCGCCCGCGCCATAGGGGTAAACCGCATCCTGCGAGAAGCGCGAGAAGTTCTCAAGCGACTGGCGAAAGCTCTGCGGTGCGTTGGTGTCAGCACCAATGCAGGCGATGATATCGGCATCACCCGCCTGCACGGCACGGGCCGCACGACGCAGCGCCACTACGCCCGCCACACCGCCCAGTGGTACGAAGTCGATAAACCGCGGCGACAGGCCAAAATGCTGTGTCAGGCCGATGGTATTGTCCGGGGCCAGAGAGAAGCTGGCAATCGACAGCCCGTCAAACTCCCGGTGCGACACCCCGGCACCCGCCGCCAGCCCGGACAGCGCACGACCGACCCACCATTGCGTGCTGTCGGTAGAGTGGCGCACATAGGGCACCGTCACCGGCACCGCCAGAACCACCCCATCATATCCCCTCGGCGTGTCCATCGCGCCCTCAGACCAACGTCAGTGTGACATCGACATTGCCGCGCGTGGCATGCGAATAGGGGCAGCGTTCATGCGCGGCTTGCAGAATTTCTTCGGCCTGAGCAGGCGCAATACCCGGCAGCGAAACCGCCAGTTGCACGGCCAGCGCATAGCCCGGCTCCACGGGGCCGATGCCCACCGTCGCAGTCACCGTCACGTCCTCGCCCAGTGTGATCTTTTGCTGGCGGCCAACCAGCTTGACCGCGCCCAGAAAGCAGGCGGCATAGCCGGCGGCGAAAAGCTGTTCAGGGTTGGTGCCCGCGCCGCCGGGCCCGCCCAGCCCTTTCGGCACACTGAGATCCAGCGCAAAGCTGTCGTCCGGGCTATTCACCTTTCCCGCGCGCCCGCCGGTGGCGGTCATGGTGGCTTCATAAAGGATCTTCTCGGGCGTCATGGGGTTCTCCTCAGGTTGCGGCGCGCGCAGCGCCTTTTTCCTTGCGCAGGTCCAGCGCGCGGCCCTCTGCCAGCGCCGACTGTGCGTCGGATTTCAACTGGCCACGTTGCAGCTTTTGGGTGGAGCTGAGCGGCAACTCATCAACCACCAGCAGATAGCCGGGCAGCTTGTGATACGACAGTTTGTCAGCCAGCCGCGCCAACAGCGGCCCGGCCAGCGCCTGCGGATCGGCAGGGCTGGCGAGGACGACAAAGGCAAACACTTCGTCCCCGCGTACCGGGTCCGGCACCGGGGTCACGGCGGCGGCGCGAACCAAAGGATCAGCAAGCAACGCGGCTTCGACCTCAAGCGCCGAGATGTTCTCGCCTGCGCGACGGATGATGCTTTTGCGGCGATCCACGAAATACAACAACCCCTGCGCATCGGCCTTCATCACATCGCCGGTATGGAACCAGCCACCTTTCCATGCGGCGTCTGTCGCCGGTTCATCGCCCAGATAGCCGGAAAAGAACCCGCGCCGGGGGTCATCGCCCGCGCTGCGCACCCACAATTCGCCCGGCGTGCCCAGCGGCACATCCGCGCCCGCCTCATCGACAATGCGCCACTCCATCCCCGCGCGCGGCCGCCCGATACAGCGCGGCCCCAACGGCCCCGGCAGCCCGGCTGTGTCGGTGATGGCGGCGCCACCGGTTTCGGTCATCGCCCAACCCTCGACAATCGGCAGGCCGAACCGGGCCGCGAACGCGGCCTTGTGGCGATCATCCACGCCGGGGCTGAAGGTAAAGCGCGCACGGTGGCGGCGCTCATCGGGGCTTTCGGGCAGTTGCAGCAGGATCGCCGGAATGACCCCCAACCCGTGCACGATGGTGGCACCGGAATCGGCGACAGCGGACCACCAGCGGCGCGCACTGAAACGATCCAACGGGACGATGGTGCCGCCGATCAGCATCATGCCCACCGCTGTGCAGCCCAGTGCATTCATATGAAAGAACGGCAAGGGCGTCAGCGCCACTTCGCTGTCAGGGCGCATGGCGGCGATGCCGGGCATCGAGACATACCACTGTGCGACATGGATGAAATAATGGTTCGACAGAATGCAGGCCTTGGGTTTGCCGGTGCTGCCCGAGGTGAACAACAACGCCGCCTCATCATCCGGGCGACCCACGCGCGCGGTGCGGGGCGTGGCGGCGGGGGGCGGCGGGGCATCAGGCCGCGCGACCCGCACGCCCGCTGGCAGACCGGCCTGCAACAAAGCCTCGAACCCGGACACAGCGATTACGGCCTCGGCGTTCGACACCAGCATCTGGTGGCGCAACTCTTCAGGCCGCATGTCGCCATTCAGAGGCACGATCGAGGCTCCAATGGCATTCAGCGCCAGCCAGTGCAGCAAGAACCCGGGCCTGTTTTGCAACAACAGCGCCACCCGTGACCCTGCGCCATAGCCCGCCGCCAAATAGGCTGCGCGCAGCTCCGCCACCTGCGCCGCGGCCTCGCCATAGCTCAGCGCAAAGCCACCGGGCGCCCAGGGCAGCGCTGCCGAGGCCGGGGCGCGCGCCAGGTCCAGATCCGGCCGCCGCGCTGCGGTGCGCGAAAAGGCTTCATATGGCGATGTTGCGAGCGGCATTTGTTCTGCTCCGCATCCCTGTTTCTCTCTGACGATACGATCAGACAGGCGATGTTTCCAATTCAAAACATTTGCGACACTGATAACAAAGTGGTATCAGAAATCATGGAACTAAGACAAATCCACTATTTTGTCGCCATCGCCGAGGCCGAGCATTTTGGCCGTGCCGCCCTGCGGTTGCGCATCGCCCAACCCGCCCTCAGCCGCCAGATGAAACTGCTGGAGGCCGAGATGGGGATTGACCTGTTCGAACGGCTGCCGCGCGGCGTGCGACTGACAGAAGCGGGTCGGACATTTCTCAATGAAACACGGGGCCTGCAAGCCCAGATCGCCCGCGCCGTCGATGCCGCGCGGGCTGCGGCGGCGGGACAGCATGGCGCGCTGCGGTTGGGTTTTATCGAGGCCGCGGCCTGGCAGGGGCTGGTGCCCGATGCCCTGCGGCTGTTTCGGGCGCGCTTTCCGGGGGTCGAACTGACACTCGCCTCCATGCCCACCGCCGACCAACTGGGCGCGCTGCGTCAGGGCACGCTGGACGGCGCGCTGGTCTACAACCCCCTCCCGGCCGAGGACCTGAGCGCAACGCCGTTGGTGCGCCACCCGGTGGTGCTGGCGGTGCCGGTCGAATCGCCGCTGGCGGCGCGGGCGCAGGTCTCGCTGCGCGATCTGGTGGACTATCCGCTGATCGGCTTTCAGCGCCGCGCCAGCCCCCGGTTTTTTGACGATGTGCACACTCGTTTCCGCGCGTTAGGCATCACGCCGCGCTACATCGCCGAGTTGATGGTGGAAACCGATATACTGGCGCTGGTCAGCGCCGGGGCCGGGATCGCGCTGGCCAATTCGTGCCAGAAATGGCGGCAACCGCATGGCGTGCGCTTTGTCGAGGTTCATGATCTGGGCGTCAGTCTGGAACTGTCGCTGGTCCATGCCATCGACAACCGCACGCCGACCCTGCACCAGTTCGCCGCCATCCTGAGCGATCTGGCGGGCCAGACTGACGGCAAGTTGCTTCAGGCTTGAAACACCCCGCCCGCCTGCCCTAGTCTGCCGTAGAAAACAGGAGCCCTCCACAATGCCCGACACAATGCGCGCCGTCAGCTATGAAACCTACGGCGGCCCCGAGGTGTTGCAACTCGCCACCCTGCCCCGCCCTGCGCCGGGGCCGGGGCAGGTGTTGGTTCGGCTTGCCGCAGCCGGGGTCGCACCGCTGGACTGGAAATTGCGCGCGGGCCTTCTGGCGGCCTATTTCACCCCGGCCTTTCCAAAGATACCCGGGCGAGATGGCACAGGCACCGTGGTGGCCTGCGGGCCGGAGGTTGAGGGCTTTGCCCCCGGCGATGCGGTGGCCGTCATGGCCCCGCCCGCCGGTGCAGCAGGCACCTGCGCCGAGTACATCGCCGCCGAGGCGGCGCTTTGCGTTGCGTTGCCAAAGGGGCTGGAGCTGATCGAAAGCGCCGCGCTGATCAACTCTGGCCTGTCAGCATGGATCGCGGCCATGCGCACGGCTCGGGTGCAGCCGGGGCAGAAGGTTCTGGTGCAGGCCGGTGCGGGGGCTGTCGGCGGGTTGCTGGTGCAGCTTTGCGCGCATCTGGGGGCCGAGGTCACGGCCACCTGCCGCAGCACCAATGCAGATTACGTGCAGGGCCTCGGCGCGCAGCGGGCGATTGCCTATGACGCCCCCTTTCCCACCGATCTGCCGCCGCAGGACATCGTCTTTGATCTGATGGGCGGCGTGGTTCATGACGCCTGCTACCCGCTTCTGGCCAAGGGCGGGCATCTGGTCTGGCTGACTGCCGCACCGATTACCGACCGGGGCGCAGACTACGGTGTCACCGTCAGCCGGGCGATGATTGCGGATGACGCCGGGGTGGTGGCTGATGTGCTGGCGCTGGCCGCGCAAGGCGTGCTGCGCCCGCAGGTCGCGGGTATTCTGCCGCTGGATCAGACGGCTCTGGCGCAAGACCGTCTGGCCAGCGGTCAGGTCACGCGCGGTCGGTTACTGATCACGCCCTGACCCTGTTCAGACGTAATCGCGCTCTGACATCGGCGTGGTCTCGATGGTCTCGCGCAGCATGTTTAGCATTCCGGCCTCGGCGCGGTTGAAATGGGCACGCGGGTTCCAGACCAGATAGATATCGATCGCGGGCGGGTCGTCATAGGGCGGCAGCCGCCACAAAAGGCCATTCTGCTCATCCGTGCGGGCAATGTGCAGCGGCAGGCTGCCGATCCCCAGCCCGCAAACAATCATCCGCCGCACCTCTTCAAGGTTGCTCGAAGTCGCCACCCGATGCCCGTCAATATGCGCCGAGGCCCGCATCATCGCCACCGGGCGCAGGGCATCTGTCAGCCGGTCGGTCTGGAAGGACACGAAGGTTTCGCCGCGCAGATCGGCCATCTCAAGCCCGGTCTTGCCAAACAGCGGGTGGCGCGGACCGCAATAAAGGCCAAAATATTCGCGAAACAGCCGCGCATATTCCAGTTGCGGCAACATTTGGTGCACAAGGCAGATGGCGAAACTGGCCCGCTTCTGAATCACGGCCGTCGCCGCATTCATGCTGGTGGAGACATCCATGGTAAATGTCGCGCGGGGGTGGCGCTGATGGAACTCAGCCAGCACGGCATCCAGATGGGGCGAGACCACATGGCTGGCCAGCGCAATATTGATCTGGCCCACCACCTCCTCGCCCTTGCGCCGCAACAGGACCGGCAGGCGTGAGACAGAGCCGAAGATTTCCACCGCCTCCTGATACAGCATCTCGCCTTCTGGCGTGACCTCAAACCGGCCCGGCTTGCGCAGGATCAGCCGGCGATCCAGCCGCTCTTCCAGCCGCCGCAGTGCATTGGAAACGGTGGGCTGCTTCAGGTTCAGCCGGTCGGCGGCGGCGGTGATCCCGCGTTCCTCGACGATCACGAGAAAGGTGCGCAGCAGGTTCCAGTCCAGCTCGAACGGCAGGCGGGCAGTGCGGTCGGGGCGGGGCTCTGACATTCATCAAACCTATTTTCAACATTCTCATTATATATTTGCAGAATGACTGCCGTCCTGCAATCCTCCGGCGCACCCATCCAACAGGTCTGAACCATGAGGAACCAAAACATGCTGAAATCCCTCCTCGGCGCATCCGCCATACTGGCCTTCGGCCTTGTGGCCGTTGCCGCCCCCACCCCCGTCGCCGCCGATGATCTGGACCGCGTGCGCGATCGCGGCGTGCTGCGTGTGGCGCTTTCGGGCGTCTACCCGCCGTTTTCGATGACCAATGACCAGAACGAGGTTGTGGGTTTTGATGTCGATATCGCCAAGGAAATCGCCACCCGTATCGGTGTCGAGGCCGAGATCATTACCACCGCATGGGACGGCATCATCGCCGGTCTGGTAACCGGGCGGTTCGACACCATCATCGCCTCGATGTCGATCACCCCGGAACGGCAGGAAGTCGTTGATTTCGTGGGTCCCTACTACAGCGCCGGGCGCACGATCTTTGTTGGCGAAAGCTCGGACTTTCAGGATCTTGATGCCCTGAACGGCCGCACCCTTGGCGTCACGCTGGGTGAAACACATGAGGAATGGGCCCGCGGGCAGGCCGGGCGTGACTGGACGCTGCGCACCTATCGCGGCCTGAACGAACTGGTGCTTGAGGTGCGCAATGGCCGCATCGATGGCTTTGTCGCTGACAGCGTGGCCGGTGCACTGGCCGCCCGCGAAAGCGGCACGGCCCTGCGCGCGATCGAACTACCGGGCGATGACGGCGCTTCGGTTGATGTGGGCATCGCCATCCGCAAGGACAACCCCGAGTTGGCCGCCGCCATGCAAACGGCGCTCGACGAGATGATGGAAGACGGCACCTACATGGATATCGCCATGGAATGGATCGGCGCTGACATCCGCTGAACACAGACCGCCGCCCCGTGCAACCGGGGCGGCGTTTCAATAAAGGACAGGCAGGCATGACCCCTTATTACGGCAAACTGACATGGGAAGAGGTGCGCGACGCCGACAAGGACCGCGTGGTGATCCTGTCGGTTTCAGCCACCGAAGACCACGGCCCACATATGGCTCTGGATACCGATACGCTGCTGGGCACCTCGATCGCCGATGGCGTGGCCAAGGCGGCACCCGATGAGGTGTTCATCATGCCGCCCATCCCCTACGGCTTCAACGAACACCACAAGGACTTTCCCGGCGTGATCTGGATCGGCCCGGAAACGCTGATCGCGTTTATCACCGATGTCACCCGCTCGCTCGCGCATCACGGTTTCCGGCGTCTCCTGCTGCTCAACAGTCACGGATCGAACCATTCGGTGCTGGACCTCGCCGCGCGCAAGACGGTGATCGAGAATGAGATCATCTGCGTCTCGGCCTCGTACTGGAACCTGATGTCAGACCGCATCAACGCCATGCGCGCGTCCGAGACCGGCGGCATTGCCCATGCCTGCGAGTTCGAGGCGGCGATGTATATGCATCTGGACCCCGCCCATATCTACCCCGAGCGCGCCGCCAAGCAGGTGGTCCACAACCCCGACAGCCGGTATTTCAACCTCGATCTGGCCTCGGGCGGGGCGCGGGCGATGCTGATGCGCTGGTGGTCTGAGCATTCTCCGGATGGCACGATGGGCGACCCTACCGTGGCGACGGCTGAAAACGGCAAACGATTTTTCGATGCGGCGGTTGAGGAAACACTGGGTCTGGTGCGCGAGATGCGCGCCCTGCCCATCCTGCCGCGCAAGGATCATCACTGATAAGGGTGCAGGCGCGATGGATTTCGACCTCATGCAGCGGGTGTGGATTTTTTTCGCGCAAGCCTCGCTCACCACGATCAAGATATCAGGGCTGGCGATTCTGCTGGGGCTGTGCCTTGGCTTCATCGCCGCCCTGTCATCACTGTCGCGCCTCACTGTCGTGCGCTGGCCCGCGCGCGCCTATGTCTCGGTCTTTCGCGGCACGCCGGCGCTGATCCAGCTGTTCCTGCTGTATTTCGGCGGGTTGCAGTTGGGGCTGGAAATGTCGCCGATACAGGCGGGCATCATCGGGCTGGGCATCAACATCGGTGCCTATATGACCGAATCCATCCGCGGCGCCATCATAGCTGTCGACAAGGGCCAGACAGAGGCCGGGCGCTGCCTGGGCCTGAGCCGCGCGCAGACCATGGCCCGTGTGATCCTGCCACAAGCCGCGCGGCTGATGGTGCGGCCACTGGGCGTGAATTCGGTGGCGCTGATCAAGGGTTCGGCCATCGTCTCGACCATTTCGGTGACGGAGCTGACTTATACCGCCCACCGCTTCATCTCATCGACCTACAAACCGTTCGAGATGTTCATTCTGGCGGCGATTTTCTACCTGATCATCATCACCCTCTTCATGCGCCTCGTCCAATGGATCGACACGCGCGTGGCGCTGAAGGAGTGACGCCATGAACCTTGATTTCACAGTCGTCCCGCGCATGACCGACCTGCTTTTATGGGGCGTGATGTGGACCGTCATCCTGTCGGTCCTGTCGATGGTGTTCAGCCTTGTACTGGGCGCGGTCTTTGCCGTGGTGCGCCTTTCATCCTACCGGCTGCTGCGCTGGCCGGTGCAGGCGATCAGCTGGGTCTTCATGGGCACGCCGTTGTTGTTGCAGCTTTACGTCGTCTATTTCGGGCTTGCTGAACTGGGCTTGAACCTGAACGCTTTCACTGCCGGGGTGATCGCGCTCAGCCTGCATTTCGCGGTCTATAACGCCGATATCATCCGCGCCGGTATCCAGTCGATCGACACCGGCCAGTATCAGGCCGCGCGCAGCCTTGGCGTCAGCCATCTGCAGGCGATGCGCAAGGTGGTGGTGCCGCAGGCTTTGGCCAATGTCACGCCCGCGCTTGGCAACATGATGATCGCGCTCTTGAAAGAAAGCGCGCTGGTCTCGGCCATCGGCGTGATGGAGCTGACCCTTTCGGCGCAGCGTGCCATCAGCCAGACCTTCCGGCCGTTCGAATTCTACCTGGCCGCCGCCGCGCTTTACTATGCCCTCAACCTTGTGCTGCAACAGGCGCTTCGCCTGATCGAACGCCGCGCAGCCCTGACCCGATAGGTGGCCCCGTGCAAGACACGAAACGCGAACCCCTGATCCGCATCCGCAACCTGCGCAAAAGCTTCGGCCCACTGGAGGTGCTGAAAGGCATCGATATGGAGGTGCGCGAGGGGCAGATCCTGGCGCTGATCGGCCCGTCCGGCTCGGGCAAATCGACGCTGTTGCGCACGATCAATCAGCTGGAGGATGTCACCTCAGGCGAGATCTGGTTTGATGGTACGCTCGTCAATGCCGACCTGCCGCACCGCGCGCGCGAAAAGCACCTGAACGCGCTGCGGCGCAACATTGGCATGGTGTTTCAGCACTTCAACCTGTTCCCGCATATGACGGCGCTGGAAAACGTGACCATGGCGCCGGTCCTCTTGGGGCTGCATACCAAGGCGCAAGCGCGCGAAAACGCGCTGCGGCTTCTGGCCAAGGTGGGGCTGAGTGACCGGGCGGATTATTACCCTTCGCGGCTGTCAGGCGGGCAGAAACAGCGCGTGGCGATTGCCCGCGCGCTTGCGATGGAGCCCAAGGTGATGCTGTTTGACGAGGTGACATCGGCGCTGGACCCTGAGCTGGTGGGCGAGGTCAACCGCACCATGAAGCAACTGGCCGAAGAAAACATGACCATGGTCATCGTCACACATGAGCTGAAATTCGCAGCTGATACCGCCAGTCATATCGTCTTCATGGCCGATGGCCGGATTGTCGAGGAAGGACCGCCCGATCAGGTGCTGCGCAACCCGCTTCAGGCCCGCACCCGCGCCTTTCTGCAACAGGATTTCGCCGAATGAACGTCTATCAGCAGGTTTTACAGCCATGACCACCCCTACCGACAGCCACCTTTTCTACCTGTCTTCCGCCCAACGCCCGCATCTGGCCGAGGCGCGGGGCGTCTATATGTGGGATGTGGATGGTAAGCGCTATCTTGACGGCTCATCGGGCGCGATGGTGTCTAATATCGGCCATTCCCACCCCCATGTGCAAGAAGCCCTGAAGCGCCAGATCGACAAATACACGTTCGGCTACCGGCTGCATTTCCAGACCGAGGCGTCTGAGGCGCTGGCCGCCAGGACCGCTGCATTGGCGCCTGAGGGGATGGAGAAAGTGTTTTTTGTCTCCGGCGGGTCCGAGGCGGTGGAAAGCGCGATCAAGCTGGCGCGGCAATGGGCGGTGGTGACCGGGCAAGACAGGCGCTGGAAGGTGATTTCGCGCTATCCCTCTTACCACGGCTGCACGCTGGGCGCGCTGGCGTTGACCGGCTATGACCCACTGTCCGCGCCCTTTGCGCCGATGATGCAGGCCATGCCCAAGATCCCCGCGCCCACCGCCTATCTGGACGGGCTGGACCCGGCGGACCCGGCCACCGGCGCGCATTACGCCGCCATGCTGGAGGCGCAGATACTTGCCGAGGGGCCGGAATCGGTGCTGGCCTTCATCGTCGAGCCCATCGGCGGCGCGGCCACCGGCGCGCTGGTGCCGCCCGCGGGCTACATGCATGCGGTTCGCGACATCTGCACCCGCCACGGCGTGCTTTTGATCCATGACGAGGTGATGTGCGGCGGCGGGCGCACGGGGCGGTTCTTTGGCGCCGAACACTGGAACGTGGTCCCCGATATTCTGACGCTCTCAAAGGGGTTCGGTGCGGGCTATGCGCCGCTGGGTGCGATGGTGGCGCACAACCGCATCGTCGGCCCGGTGCAGGCGGCGGGGGGCTTTGCGCATGGCTTCACCTCGGCGGGAAATCCGCTGGCCTGCGCGGCAGGTCTGGCGGTACTTGAGGTGATCGAGGCAGAGGGGCTGGTGGCGCGCGCCGCCCGGATCGGCGCAGTGCTGAAAGCAGGCCTGAACGGGCTGATGGCGCGGTTTGACTTCATTGGTGATGTGCGCGGCGAAGGCTTGCTGCTGGCATTCGAACTGGTCGCCGACCGCACCAGCCTGACACCCCTGCCACCCACGCTGAACGCCCATCTGGAACTGGTGGAGCTGGCCTATGCCGAGGGGCTGATCATCTATTCGCGCCGCACGCGGGGCGGGCGCGCGGGCGATCATTTTCTGGTCTGCCCGCCGCTGATCTCGGACGAGTCACATGTCACCGAGATCCTTGACAAACTCGCCACGGCGCTGGAGCGTTTCGCCCCGCGTGTGCGTGCCGCCATCAGCGCAGCGGCCTGAAAGGAAAACTCATGTCCAAAGTCATCATATCTTGCGCGCTCACCGGCTCGATCCACACGCCCTCGATGTCGCCCTATCTGCCGGTCACCGGCGAAGATATCGCCGCCCAGGCAATCGGTGCCGCGCAGGCCGGTGCGGCGATCCTGCATCTGCACGCACGCAACCCGGTCGATGGCCGCCCCTCGGCCTCGCCGGAACATTTCATGGGATTTCTGCCCGCAATCAAGGCCGGGTGCGATGCCGTGGTGAACCTGTCCACCGGCGGCAGCGCGGTGATGACGTTGGAAGACCGCCTCACCGGGCCGCTGATGGCCGCCCCCGAGATGGCGTCCCTTAACATGGGAACAATGAATTTCGCGCTCTATCCGATGGCTGCCAAGCCGCGCCAATGGAAGTTTGAGTGGGAGGAACCTTTTCTGCGCAATTCCGACGATCTGGTATTCCGCAACACCCCGCGCGATATCGAGGGGATCTTGCGTCAGATGGGCGAGGAACGCGGCGCGCGGTTCGAATTCGAATGCTATGATCTGAGCCATCTGCACATGCTGGCGCATTTCCGCGACAGGGGGATGGTCAAGGCGCCGATCTTCATCCAGTTCGTGATGGGCGTACTGGGCGGGGTTGCCGCCGAGCCTGAGCATCTGGCACATATGAAGGCCACCGCCGACCGGCTGTTTGGCGACGACTACCTGTTCTCGGTGCTGGCCGCCGGCCGCCAGCAGATGCCGATGGCGGCGATTGCAGCGGGGATGGGCGGGCATGTGCGCGTGGGTCTGGAGGACAATCTGTTCATTTCGCGCGGTATTCTGGCGAAATCAAACGCCGAACAGGTTACCAGGGTGCGCGGCATCGTCGAAGCGCTGGGTCGTGAAGTGGCCACGCCGGACGAGGCGCGCGCCATGCTGGGCCTGAAGGGGGCCGACAAGGTAAAATACTGATCGCATGACAAACATATCCATTTCTCGCGCCACCCCTGCCGATGCCGCGCGCCTGAACACGGCCTTGCGCGCGCTGTCGCAATCCATGGGCGACGCGCACAACACCACCGATGACCAGATCGCGCGCGCGCTGGCACCGGGCGGCGCGATTGCTGCGCTGATCGCCGAGCAGGGCGCGCAGGTAGTGGGCGCGGCGGTGTTTTCGCCGCTTTTTTCCACCACACGCGGCATGGCGGGGGCCTATGTGTCCGATCTTTGGGTAGCTGAGGGCCTGCGCGGCGCGGGACTGGGCCCACGCCTGCTGGCCGCAGTGCATGACGCCGCCGCGCAGGACTGGGGCGCGGGCTTTCTGCGCCTTGGCGTCTATGCCCACAACGCTCGCGCGCGCGCCTTTTATGACCGGCTGGGCTTCACCCATGCCCCAGATGAACATTACCTGACCCTAAGCGGGCATTCGCTGGCCGCGCTGAAAGGAAAGCCATGAAAGCCTATCTCGACCCCCGGCAACAGGCCCATGACCCAAGGCACTTCATGGCCAACGGCCAGCGTCTGCAAAACCCCGAACAGCCGCGACGCATCGAGGTGCTGAAAGCCGGTGCCAAGGCTGCGGGCTGCCAGTTCGCTGCGTCCACCGATCACGGGTTGGGGCCAATTGCGGCGCTGCACAGCCCCGAGTATCTGACCTTTCTGCGCACCATCCACGCCCGCTGGAAGCGCATCCCCGATGCCGCCGACGAGGTAATTCCGAATATCCACCCCGACCGGCGCACCGCCTCTTACCCGCGTTCGGCGGTCGGTCAGGCCGGGTTCCATCAGGCCGATACCGCCTGCCCCATTTCCAGCGGCACTTGGGAGGCCGCCTATTGGTCGGCGCAGGCGGCCTTAACGGCTGCGGATGCGGTGCTGGGTGGCGATAGCGCGGCCTATGCCCTGTCGCGCCCGCCGGGGCACCACGCATTCGGCGATCTGGCCGGGGGGTTCTGCTTTCTCAACAATTCCGGCATTGCCGCCGAATGGCTGCTGCGCCACGGAAAGCGGCCCGCAATTCTGGATGTTGATGTGCATCACGGCAACGGCACGCAGGGCATCTTCTACAGCCGCGCCGATGTGCTGACGGTGTCTTTGCACGCCGATCCGGTGCGCTTTTACCCGTTCTTCTGGGGCCACGCGCATGAGCGCGGCGAAGGGGCGGGGTTGGGCTACAACCTCAACCTGCCCCTGCCACGCGGCATGGGCGACGATGACTACCTGCGCAATCTGGATAGCGGGCTGGAACGGATCGCCGATTTCGGGGCCGATGTGATTGTCGTGGCGCTGGGGCTGGACGCGCATGAGAATGATCCGCTCAAGGGCCTTGCCATAACCACCCCCGGCTTCACCCGCATTGGCGCAGCGATTTCCGCCACCGGCCTGCCGCTGGTTCTGGTGCAGGAGGGTGGCTATCTGTCAGATGATCTGGGCCGCAACCTGACGGCCTTTCTTGGCGGCATTCAGGGTTGAACAGGGCCGCGTTTCGCCAACTTTCGGGGTTCAGTCGCTGCCCTCCCGCACCCTGACAAGCGGCGCGACGGTTCAGCCCCGGTTCGCCCCGGCGGTCGCCTCATTCAGTTCGCGCGACAGCCGCGCCGATTCTGCTGCTTTCGGCGTCGAGAATCGTGCCATCAGCAGATAGGCCACCGGCGTCAGGTAAAGCGTGGACACCGCAGCCAGCCCCAGCCCGCCCACGATGATCCAGCCCAAAGCCTCGCGCGCTTCGGCGCCTGCGCCAAAGGCCATGACCAGCGGCACCCCGCCCAGAACCGTCGAGGTCATGGTCATCATCACCGGGCGCAGGCGAATGGTCGAGGCTTCAAAAATCGCCTCGGCCACATCCACACCCTTGTCGCGTAACTGATTGGCGAATTCGACAATCAATATCCCGTTCTTGGCCATGATCCCCACCAGCATCACCAATCCGATCTGCGAATAGACATTCAGACTGCCCCCGGTCAGGAGCAGCGCAAAGATTGCACAGGCCAGCCCCAGCGGCACGGTGGCCATCACCACCACGGCCGAGTTGAAGCTTTCAAATTGCGCCGACAGCACCAGAAACACCACGACAATGGCGAAGCCGAAGGTGATCAGCAGGCCTGCCGAGGTTTCTTCCAGCGTCGCGGCCTCGGCCAGCGGGACAATCCGCATGCCGCCGGGAAGCAGTTCATCGGCAATCGCCTGCACCTGCGCATAGGCGTCACCCAGCGCCAGATCAGGCGTCAGCCCGGCGGTGATCTCGACCGCGCGCATCTGTGCCTCGCGCGTCAGTTCGGGCGCGACCGCGCGTTCCTCCAGTGTCACGAAACTGGACAGCGGCAGGATCTGGCCATTGCCGGACTGAATGAAGATGCGTTCCAGATCACCCGGATCGCGCACCGGCGAGGAGGTCGAGAGCATCTTGATGTCAAAGCTGCTGTCCTCGATGAACACAGTGCCGATGGTGCGCCCGTCCAGAACCGCTTGAAGCGCCTCGCCCAGCCCGTCGATATTGACCCCTAGGTCCGAGGCCCGGCGGCGATCCACTTCGATGAACAGCTGCGGCTGCGTGGTCTCATAGCTCAGCCTTACCTGGCCCATGGCCGGGTCATCCTGCAACCGCTCGACCATCTGCTCGGAATACTCTGCCAGTTCGTCGTAGCTGTTTCCCACGACCGCAAAGCGCAGCCCCTGCCCGGCCCCGCGAATCCGCAGGGAATTGGGCTGGATAGCGAAGGCCCGCACCCCCACGACCTGGCTGATGGCACTGTTGATATCGGCGACAATCTCTTGTTGCGAGCGTGCGCGCTCTTCCCAGGGCGCAAGGGTGAACACCATGAACCCGCTGTTCTCGCGCCCCCAATTACCAACGATGGAGAACAGAAAGGTCACCTCGCCCGCTTCCTGATACGGGGCAATCAGCGCCTCCAGTTCCAGCATCTTGCCGTTGGTATAGTCAAGTGACACGCCCTGCGGGGCGCTGACGCTCAACAACCCGACTGCGCGGTCCTCGGGCGGCACAAGCTCTTGCCGGATCTGCCCGGCCACAAGGATGGACGTCGCCCCGAAAAACACCGCGACAGCCACCACCGCAAAGGGGGCGGCGAGGGCGGCGCGCAGACTGGTGCGGTAAAGCGCGGTCAGCCGGTTGCCCAGCCATACCATTGGCCCCGTGGCCTGCTTGTCGACCGGGCGCAGCAGGCGGCTGGCCAGCACCGGGCACAGCGACAGCGCCACGATCGACGACAGCAACACCGCCATGGCCAGCGTGAACCCGAATTCACGAAACAGCCCGCCCGTCTGCCCCGGCAGGAACGACAGGGGCACAAATACCGCCGCCAGCGTGGCGGTGGTGGTGACGACGGCAAAGAACACCTCCTGCGTGCCCAGAACTGCCGCCGCACGCGGCCCCATGCCTTGCGCGCGCCGTCGCACGATGTTTTCCAGCACCACGATGGCGTCATCCACCACCATCCCGGTCGCCATGACCAGTGCCAGAAGCGTCAGGATATTGACTGAGAAACCCACCAGATAAATGGCCGCGATGGTGCCGATCAGCGCCACTGGCAGGGTCAGCGCCGGGATCAGCGTGGCGCGGGCATCGCGCAGGAACAGATAAATGATGCCCACCACAATCAGGATCGCCAGCCCCAGCGTTTTCACTACCTCGGTGATCGCACCGCGCACGAACGTCGCTTCATCAGAGGTGATGAATATGCTGACATCATTGGGCAGGATCTCCTCCAACTCGGCCACCACGCCGGTCACGGTATCCGAGATATCCAGCGTGTTTGATGTGGCCTGCCGGATAATGCCGATGCCGATGCCGTTCTGACCATTGGCGCGCAGGATGCTTTCACCCGGTGACGGCCCCAGCGAGACCTGTGCCACATCGCCGATCAGCGTCTCGCCGCGCACCACCAGCTCCTCGAACGCCTCGGGCGTGGTGACCGAGGCGGTGGTTCGAACAAAAATGCTCTGAGAGTCGCTGGACAGCGCACCCGCGGGCACGTCGAACGAGACATTACGCAGGGTGGTGCGCAGATCGGCCAGTGACAGGCCCCGGCTGGCAAGCTGCATCATGTCCACATCGACGCGAAACACCTGCTGGCGGTTGCCGAAGATCTGCAAGTCGGCCACGCCGGGGGCCGAGATCAGCCGGTCCTCGACAAGATCCTGCACCAGAAGCGTCAGTTCCTGCACCGAGCGCGTGGCCGAGGTCACAGCGATGCGCATCACCGCATCGGCATTGGCATCGGCCTTGACGATGCGCGGCTCGTCCACGCTGTCCGGCAGGTTGTTGCGGATCCGCCCGATCGCATCGCGGATGTCGGTGGCGGCGATATCCAGATCAACGCCATCGGCGAATTCGACGACCACCCGGCTGCGCCCGAACCGTGACGAGGACGAGATCGCCTTGACCCCGGCCACGCGCCCCACCGCACCTTCGATGGTGCTGGTAATCTCGCGGTCGATGGTCTCGGGCCCGGCCCCGCCAAAGCCGGTTGTGACCGTAACCACCGGGCGGTCGACATCGGGCAGTTCGCGCACTTCAACGCCGTAAAGCCCCGCCAGCCCGGCAATCACGATCAGCGCACTGAGGACGAAGGCCAGAATGGGGCGGCGCACGAAAAGCGCGGTGCCCGAGCGCTGCGCCTCCAGCGCCGCGGCATTGACCTTGGGGGCCGGATCAACCCCGCCATCGGCCTCTGGTCCAGCGGCGGGGCGCTGTTCAGATGTCTGTGGCGTGTCGTTCTGGCTCATCGCGCGCCTGTCCTTTTTCAGGTTTCTGACGGATCGGGGCTGGCGCTGGCACGCTCGGCCCCGTCATCGGTGGATGGCTGCGCCCGGTCCTCGACCTCGGCACCTTCGCGCAGGGCCTGCACACCCTCGCGTACCACACGCTCGCCCGGTTCCAGCGCGCCGCTGACCAGCACCTGGCCCTCGCTGCGCTGGACGATCCGCACCGCCACCCTCGTGGCCCGCCCATCGCGCACAGCCCAGACAAACGATCCTTCGTTGCCCCACTGGATCGACAGCGGGTCAACCGCGGGATAGTCGGTGCCGGGCAAGGTTATGGCAATGCTGAAGGCCATTCCGGCGCGCAACGTGTCTTCGGGGTTGCCAACCTCGGCCAGCACACGCAGGCTGCGGCTGGTCTGGTCAACCCGGCTGTCCACCGCACGGATGCGGCCATCCAGCGCCATGTCGGGGCGCGCCAGCAGCGAGACCTGCAAAGCATCCCCCGGCGCGATGCGACCGACCATACGTTCGGGCACGCGGAAATCGACAAGGATCATCGATCGGTCATCAATGCGGGCGATGGCGGTGCTGGTGCTTACCTGTCCGCCCACCTCGGATTCGATGATGCCAATCCAGCCGGTGATAGGCGCCACGATCTCACGCCGCGACAGATCGAACTCGGCCTGCCGCACCGCCAATTCGGCCTGTCGCACCGCCAGCGCGGCTTCGCGGATCTGCACCTCTGTCGCCGTGCCGGTGGCCTGCAAACGCTCCAGCCGGGCGGCGGTGGCGCGGGCCTCATCGAGCATGAGTTCGGCGCGGTCGCGGGCGATCTGCTCGGCGGCACTGTCAAGGCGGGCCATGACCATGCCTTCACGCACGATCTCGCCCGGGGCTACATAAATTTCAGACAGCCTGCCCGAGACTTCGGGCATGATCACAACGGACCGCAGCGCCTCACCCGTGCCGATGGCGGCGATCCGGTCGCGCCGCTCCGCCTGCTCAACCGGCGCGGTGATCACCGATGCCGCCCCGCGCCCCATGCCACCACCCGGGCCGCCCGGCCCGGTGATCTGCGGGGCCCGTGCCAACGGCACGCCCAGACGCTCGATCGGTGCCAGCAAGCCAATGCGGTCAAGGACAGGATGCGACGAAGGCAGCCACATCGCCCAGGCCACCGCCGCGACCGCCGCGACAAGAGCAACCAATACTCCCTGTCCGAGTATCCGAACGATCATCCGCATGCGTGGCGTTCCCCATGGGCAAAAGCTGCGTCGCAGTCCGTTTGAAGGTTAACATATGCCGCCCACGGACAAAGGCGACAACTGAATTGCAGGTTTGCGCAGATCGCGCAGAAGCGGCCGGTTCCGGCGGCAGCGATCATGAACCGTTGCAGGCAGTGGGGCAAGCACCCCGGCAAACCTGTTTGATCAAGAATTCCCCATCTGGCATGGCGCGCGCCCGATTGACCCAATTTGCCTGCGAAGCGCCTGCAAAACCGGCACAGGCGCGGCCCGGTCTGTTGCGTGTCAGCCAGGTGCGAATGGCGTGCAGGCGTCTCAGGCATTCCTGATATACGCATCTGGCCCACATTTCCGGCGAAAAAAATGCTCACCCATTCGTGATGGCGTGCTGCGCACCCCGTCAACCGATCACCCGGACCATGCGCTGCGACGGCTGATACAGGCACCTGCAAGAACCACCGCAACTGCCTGAGACGTGTCAGTTAACCCTTCTGGTGCCTCATTTTTCACCCGTGAAGGTTGTAACGCATTGGCTATGAACCTAATTCATATGGGTCAAATCATTCCAGAAGGAGGCACAGCACCCGGATGTGCGGTATCTGCGGAGAGATCTGGTTCAAGGGCGGGGCCACGGCCTCAGCCGCGGCAATCGAGCGAATGGCTGATGCGATGGCACCGCGTGGCCCCGATGGCGCGGGGATTGTCTTGCGCGGGCGCGTCGGGTTCGGCCATCGGCGGCTAAAGATCATCGACCTGTCCGAGGCCGCGGCCCAGCCCTTCGTTGACACGCATCTGGGTATGACCATCGCCTTCAACGGCTGCATCTATAATTACCCCGAACTGCGCGCCGAGCTTGAGGGCAAGGGCCATCGCTTTGCCTCATCCGGCGATACCGAGGTGATCGTGAAGGCCTGGGCCGAATGGGGGGCCGAGGCCCCAAAGCGATTTCACGGCATGTTCGCCTTTGCCCTGCATGAGCGTGACACAGGCCGCGTGACACTGGTGCGCGACCGTTTTGGCATCAAGCCGCTTTACTACAGCGAAAGCGGCGCGCGGTTGCGCTTTGCCTCAACCCTGCCAGCCCTGCTGGCGGCGGGCGATGTCGATACCTCGATCGACCGGGTGGCGCTGCATCACTACATGACCTGGCACGCCGTCGTGCCCGCGCCGCGCACCATGCTTGCAGGCGTGCGTAAACTGCCCGCCGCCACGATCCGGGTGATCGAGCCTGATGGCACCGCGCGCGACAGCGTGTTCTGGGAACCCAGTTTCGCGCGCACCACTGAGGACGCCAACCGCCCCGCCGAGGAATGGGAGGCGATGGTGCTGGACGGGCTGCGCACCGCCGTGCGCCGCCGGATGGTGGCTGATGTGCCGGTGGGCGTGCTGTTGTCAGGTGGTGTGGACAGCTCGCTGATTGTCGGGCTGCTGGCCGAACAGGGGCAGACGGGGCTGGCCACCTATTCCATCGGGTTTGAGGAGGCCAACGGCGAGAAAGGCGATGAATTCGTCTATTCTGACCTGATCGCCAAGGAGTATGGCACCGACCACCACAAGATCTTCATTGCCTCGGACGAGATGCGCACCAACCTGCCCCATGCCATTGCCGCCATGTCAGAGCCGATGGTGAGCTATGACAACATCGGCTTCTATCTGCTGTCGCGGGAGGTATCGAAAAGCATAAAAGTGGTACAGTCCGGGCAAGGTGCGGATGAGGTGTTTGGCGGCTATCACTGGTATCCGCCAATGCGTGACAGCAATGACCCTGTGGCCGCCTATATGGACGCCTTTTTTGATCGCAGCCATGCCAAGCTGGCGCAGCATCTGGCCCCGGAATGGCTGGCGGACCGCGATGAATCGCGCGCCTTTGTCGAGGCGCATTTCGCCCGCCCCGGTGCCGATGACCCGGTCGACAAGGCACTGCGGCTGGATACCAATGTGATGTTGGTCGATGACCCGGTGAAGCGCGTGGACAGCCAGACCATGGCCTGGGGGCTGGAGGCCCGGGTGCCGTTTCTGGACCATGAGCTGGTGGAACTGGCCGGGCGCATTCCGGCACGTCACAAGCTGGCGCAGGGCGGAAAGGGCGTGCTGAAGGAGGCCGCGCGCAAGGTGCTGCCCGCCGAAGTGATCGACCGCAAGAAGGGCTATTTTCCGGTACCTGCGCTGAAATATGTCGATGGCCCCTATCTGGAGATGTGCCGCGCTGCCCTGACCTCGGACGCCGCGCGCGCGCGCGGCCTGTTCCGGCCAGCGTATCTGGACACGCTGTTCGATGCCCCTTCGGAACATGTCACCCGGCTGCGGGGTTCCGAGTTGTGGCAGGTTGCCGTTCTGGAAATGTGGTTGCAGGCGCAGGGCGTATGAGCGCGAAAGGGAGGCTTGTCTCATGGCCGAATCCGAGCTTCCGAAGCGACGCGGGGCGCAGGCGCACCGGCTGAAACGTTTGCGCAGCGCCGCATCGTTGCCGCCGCGCGGCGGTCGGGCGAATGCGCAGGTGGATTGTGGCTGGGGCCGGTTGATCTT
Source organism: Pararhodobacter sp. (assembly GCA_020832545.1). GTDB lineage: Bacteria > Pseudomonadota > Alphaproteobacteria > Rhodobacterales > Rhodobacteraceae > Pararhodobacter. The sequence continues at coordinate 63,263 of JAFIEK010000015.1, forward strand.
TGGCCATACCTTTGACAGCACCGAAGCGCTGGCCGAGGCCCTGCGCGCGGAAGGCCCGGAAGAACGCGATATCGCCTTTTATGTGCGCGATCCGCATGTGCTGTTGGCCAGTGCCCCACAAGAGCTGTTTCTGGACCCTTCGCACACCTTCCGGCTGGATCTGGCCACGTACCGGGTGGCGCAGCGGCGGCGCAAGGGGTTTGACATCCGCCGCCTGACCACGCGAGAGGATGCCGAGGCGGTGAATGCCATCTATGCCCAGCGCAAGATGGTCCCTGTTGCACCTGAATTTTTCTGGAACCTGCGCGATGGCCGCACCCTGACGGTGCTGGTGGCCGAAGACAAAGAGACCGGGGCGGTTCTCGGCTCGGTCATGGGTGTCGATCATGCGCGCGCCTTTGATGATCCGGAGCGGGGATCGTCGCTGTGGTGTCTGGCGGTGTCGCCGCAGGCCCCGCATGCCGGGCTGGGCGAGACGCTGGTGCGGCGGCTGGCTGAGCATTTCAAGGCGCGCGGATCGGCTTTCATGGACCTGTCGGTTCTGCATGACAACGATCAGGCCATCGGGCTTTATGAAAAGCTGGGGTTCAAACGGGTGCCGGTCTTTGCGGTCAAACGGCGCAACGTGATCAACGAGGCACTCTATTCCGGGCCAGACCCGGCGGAGGGGCTGAACCCCTATGCGCGCATCATTGTCGATGAGGCCCGCCGCCGGGGGATCCACATCGAGGTGACGGATGCCGAGGGCGGATTTTTCCGCCTGACCCATGGCGGGCGGACACTGCGCTGCCGTGAGGCGCTGTCGGACCTCACCTCGGCCGTGTCACTGTCAATCTGCGACGACAAACGCGCCACGCGGCGGGTGGTTGAGCGCGCCGGGGTGCGCGTGCCCGAACAACTGGACGAGGACAGCACTGACGCGCGCGCAGCCTTTCTTAAGCGCCACGGCGCGCTGGTGGTCAAACCCGCGCGCGGCGAGCAGGGCCGCGGGGTCTCGGTTGGGCTGATCACGCCCGAGGATGTCGAAGCAGCCGTCGATGGCGCGCGCGCGCTCTGCCCCGATGTGGTGGTGGAGGAATGCTTCACAGGTGAGGATCTGCGGCTGGTGGTGATCGATTACAGGCTGGTCGCTGCCGCTCTGCGCCGCCCGCCGCGCATTGTCGGGGATGGCCGCGCGACAGTACGCGACCTGATCGAAACCCAAAGCCGCCGCCGTGCCGCTGCCACCGATGGCGAAAGCCGCATACCGCTGGACGATGAGACCGAGCGCTGCCTGCTGGCTGCCGGCTTCGCACTGGATGACATCCCGCCCGAAGGCACGGAAATCACCGTACGCAAGACCGCCAATCTGCACACCGGCGGCACCATCCATGACGTCACTGATGAAGTTCACCCAGACCTTGAGCGCGCCGCCGTGAATGCCGCGCGCGCCATTGAAATTCCGGTGACCGGGATTGACCTGATGGTCAAGGCGCATGACCAGCCTGACTATGTGTTCATCGAAGCCAATGAGCGCCCCGGTCTGGCCAACCACGAGCCCCAACCCACCGCCGCGCGCTTCATCGACCTGCTGTTTCCGCTGACGGTTCCGCAGGCGCTGCGCGAGAAGGAGCACAAGACCCCATGACCGACGCACCGAAGCTGGAGATTGACGAGGCATATCTGAAGCGGCAACTGGCCGATCTGCTCGCCATCGACAGCCCCACCGGCTACACCGATACCGTGGTGCGCCATGTCTGCGGTGTGCTGGATTCGCTGGGTGTGGAGTATGACCTGACACGGCGCGGCGCGATCCGCGCGCGTATCGCGGGCGATGGTTCGGCCGGGGCGCGCGCCATCGTCTCGCATCTGGACACGCTGGGTGCACAGGTGCGCAACCTCAAGCCCAACGGACGGGTTACATTGGCCCCCATCGGCACATGGTCGGCCCGATTTGCCGAAGGGGCGCGGGTGACGCTGTTCACCGATCACGGCAGCTATCGCGGCACGATCCTGCCGCTTAAGGCCTCGGGCCACACCTATAACGACGAGATCGACACCCAGCCGGTGGGCTGGGACCATGTGGAACTGCGCATTGACGCGCAGGCCTTTTCGCTGGCTGATCTTCACGAGTTGGGCATCGAGGTGGGGGATATCGTCGCCATTGACCCCTGCCCTGAGTTCATGGAGTCCGGCTTCATTGTCTCGCGCCATCTGGACAACAAGGCGGGCGTGGCGGTGATGCTGGCGGCGATCAGGGCGCTGACCCGGGGCCAGCACCGCCCGCCGGTTGATACCTTCTGGCTGTTCACCATCGCCGAAGAGGTGGGGCACGGCGCGGCCTCGATCCTGCTGCCTGACATCGCCTCGATGGTGGCGGTGGACAATGGCACAACCGCCCCGGGTCAGAACTCTTCCGAATTCGGGGTGACGATCGCCATGGCCGATCAGACCGGACCTTTCGACTATCACCTGACCCGCAAAATGGTCGGGCTGTGCCGTGCGCGTGGAATTCCGATGCAAAAGGACGTGTTTCGCCACTACCGCTCCGACAGCGCCTCGGCGATTGAGGCCGGGGCGGATGTGCGCACCGCGCTGGTGACCTTTGGCGTGGATGCCTCGCATGGATATGAGCGCATCCACAGCCATGCGCTGACCTCGCTGACAGAGCTTCTGGTCGCCTATACCCTCAGCCCCGTCGAGATCCCGCGCGACCTGCAGACGGTGACGGGGCTGTCCGGCTTTACCCGTCAGCCCGTCGAGCCCGTCGCTCTGGAGCCGGTCACCCCGCCCGAACCCGACGACGAGCCGGGTTGAGGCGGGGCGCTGCGGTCCGGCCATAACGCCAGCGCGCATTTCGGGGCTGGAAAGCCCGCGCAAAGCATCGCATCGTGCAAATGTTCACCGTCCGGGGGATTACCTGAACATCTGCGCAGCCTTCAGGCGACAGGCCCCCACCATCGCAACTGCAGCCGTCCGCTTTCGCGCTGCCCGCGCCTCGACACCAAGGAGACCTGCCATGACCATTCAGGACCGGATCAACACCTTTGCCGACGATCTCACCGCAATCCGTCGCGACCTGCATGAACATCCTGAACTGGGTTTTCAGGAGGTGCGCACATCGGGGATCGTTGCGGAAAAGCTGCGCGCCTGCGGAATCGAGGTCACTACCGGCATCGGCAAGACCGGGGTTGTGGGGGTGCTCAAGGGCAACCGACCCGGCCGCGCCATCGGGCTGCGCGCCGATATGGACGCCCTGCCCATCGACGAGCAGACCAACCTGCCCTGGGCCTCCAAAACACCGGGCGTGATGCACGCCTGCGGCCATGACGCGCATACCACCATGTTGCTGGGGGCCGCGCGCTATCTGGCCGAGAACCGTGATTTCGCGGGCACAGCCGTGTTCATCTTCCAGCCCGCCGAAGAGGGGCTGGGCGGTGCGCGCGCCATGCTCGCCGACGGGTTGTTCGCGCGCTTCCCCTGCGACGAAATCTACGGCCTGCACAATTCGCCTTATCACGAACCGGGGGTGGTGGGTGTCAAACCAGGGCCTGCCATGGCAGGGGCCAATTTCTTTGACATCCATATCACCGGCAAGGGCTGCCATGCAGCCATGCCTGAAAGCGGCATCGACACCCTCGTGATCGCCACTACGCTGGTGCAGCAGCTGCAATCAATCGTCGCCCGCAACGTGCCGCCGTCCCGCCAGCTGGTGCTTTCGGTCACCCAGATCCACGCGGGCGCAGCCTATAACGTGATCCCTGAGAACGCGCATCTGGCGGGCACCGTGCGCTATTTCGACCGCGCCACAGCCGAGATGGTGACGCAGCGGATGCAGGCGCTGTGCGCAGGCATCGAGAAGGGCTACGGCGTTGAAATCAAGATGGAAATGCGCAACGTGTTCGATGTTCTCGAAAACGACGCCACGCTGGCCGAGGCCATGATCGGCGCCGCGCGCGAGTTTGTGGGCGACAAGGCGCAGATCAAGTCCGATCTGGTGATGGGCTCCGAGGATTTTGCCGACATGCTGCAGGCCGTGCCCGGCGCCTATTGCACCATTGGTCACAAGGGCTCCGTACCGCTTCACAACCCCGGTTTCGTGCTGGATGACGGCATCCTGCCGCTGGGCGCGGCGATCATGGCCCGGATGGTCGAGCTGCGCGGAGCCGGATGAACCAGCGGCGGGCGGCAGAATAGTGCGAATTTTCTGTATTCTTGCGGATTTTGGCGAAGCGGTTTAGGCATTCTTTAGATCCGTGTCCCCAGTATGAGCGCATCGCAGCTCTGAGGGACGATCATGCTTAGCAACATCCGCATCGCCACACGGATCTCGGGGGGCTTCTTCCTGATCCTGGCACTCCTGACCGCTTTGGCTTACTTTGCCTATTCCTCCACCCATCGACTGGGCGACTACCTTGACCGCTTTAGCGAAGGCTCGACACGCGCGGTCGATGCCACAGGCGTGCGCTACACAGCCGCCTACACCCGCCTGGCCGCAAATATCTACCTTGCCAACCCGAACGAAGAGGCGCGCCGGAATTTCGAGCATTGGCTTGAGACTGTCTCTGCGGAAACAGAGGCACTGCGCGGCGTCGGCCTGACAACTGCCGAGCAACTTGACTCGGCAAGCGATACCTATGTTGCAAGAGCACGACAATTTCTTGATGCCAGCGCGCCGCGCACCGAAGCCTTGCAGCGCGTGGAGGCGCTCGGAATCGAACATCGCCGCAACATCGGCCGCCTGAATGACATGCTTGAAGCGCGTGGTGTCAGTGATCTGGCTTACACGGCCCTGCGCGCCTCCGAAGCGTTTCTGGTGACCCGGGTTCGGGTAGATCGTTTTCTGGCCGGTGGCGATGTATCGGAGTTCACCGACGCTCAGGGGCCCCTTGAACAGACCCAGTCGCTGTTGCAAAGCCTCGCCCCTGGCTCACTTCTCGCCGAAGAACGCGCCTTGCTGGCAATCGCCCGCGACGGTGTCAGCGAATTCGGGCGCGCGATCGAGGCTGCTCGTGAAGCAGAAATGCTGAACCGCCAGCGGCTCGCAGATCTGCACTCAACAGTGCCGCAGTTGACAACGGCCATGGAGGCCCTGCGCGATGAGGCCGAAGCCTATCTGGGCAATCTCTCCCGAACCAGCACCGAGACCGTGAATTCAACCTACAGCTCGTTGCTGATTGGCGCTGGTGCCATCCTTGTCCTCGGCGTCGCTATTGCAACATTCCTGTCGATCAGTCTCAGCCGCAGCCTGCGTCAGACCGTCGATCAGACAAGCCGTCTCGCCGAAGGGGATCTGAGCGTTGACATCACCGGCAGCGACCACCGCAGCGAACTGGGCGATCTGTCGCGCGCCCTGCTGGTCTTCAAGGAAAACGCCGAAGAAACCCGCCGCCTCACCGCTGAGGCCGAGGCAAAGCGCGCCGAGGACGATGAACGCCAGAAGCGCGAGATGGCCAAGCAGCAACGCGTGGTCAACGACATCAGCGATGGCTTGAACCGGCTGGCGGCGGGCGACCTGATGCGCCATATCGAAAGCCCCTCGAACAACCCCTTTCCCAGCGACTATGAGGATCTTCGCATGGCCTATAACGGCGTCGTCGATCAGTTGTCGGGGATTGTATCGCGGATCGGACTGGTCGCCGATTCGGTGCGTGCGGGATCAGGCGAGATCAATGCCGCCTCGCAGGACCTGTCCTCCAGGGCTGAAACACAGGCCGCCACGCTTGAAGAATCCGCCGCTGCCCTGAACCAACTGACCGAAAGCGTTCGATCAACCGCACAGCGTGCATCGGCTGCCGAAAAATCCAGCCAGGACAACCGCGCACATGCCGATACGGGCGCGCAGATCGTACGTGAGGCCATGAATGCGATGAAAGGGATCGAGCACAGCTCAGAACAGATCACCCGGATCATCGGTGTGATCGACGACATCGCCTTCCAGACCAACCTGCTGGCATTGAACGCAGGCGTCGAGGCTGCGCGCGCCGGTGAGGCCGGTCGAGGCTTCGCGGTTGTCGCCTCTGAGGTGCGCGGACTTGCACAGCGTGCCTCGGAATCGGCGCGGGAAATCAAGACGTTGATCCGCGAAAGCGCCACCCAGGTAGAAGCCGGGTCCGCTTTGGTGAACCGCACCGGTGAAAGCCTTGAGGAAATCTTGCGCCGCGCGGCCGAGGTTTCAGGGCTGGTGGCCGAGATTGCGGTTGCCGCGTCGGAACAGGCGTCGGGCCTTGACGAGATCAACACCGGTGTCAATCAGCTCGACCAGGTCACCCAGCAAAACGCAGCCGTGGCTGAAGAAACGACAGCCGCTGCCACATCCCTTCTGCAAAAGGCCGAAGAGTTGACGCATGAGTTGTCCGGTTTCCAGACTGGCGGTGCCGTTGGCCAGATCGTTCCGCTGGCTGCGCCGGCATCCAAGGCAGCCGTTGCCCCGCGGACCACAAACTGGGCTGCCGCACCGGCACCAAAGGCAGCAGCTGGTGGCGGAGGCAACCTCTGGCGCGATTTCTGATCGCTGCGGATCATGTTGCGTACAAACCACTCGACGGGGCGGGCCGAGGCCGCGCCCCGTTATCCTTTTGTGATCTCGCAGGCGCATACAGGCTGTTCAACCACCGATCCCGTCCCCGGACCCGCCGTGCAGGGTGGCACAAAACGCCAGATCAGCATTCCCTGCCGCGCGAGGTCGCATGACCTGGCGCCACCAACGCCGCGCAACTCCGGGCTTGACACGAATCACCCCTCCGCCTAGCCATATGTGAAACATGAACCATGTGTCATGTTTAAGTAGGGAGGAATGCATGAAACTCAAATCCGCCGTCATTGCGACGGCTCTTTTCGGTCTGGCCGCTCCGGCGCTTGCCGAAATCCGCATAGCCCATGTCTATGACCGTACCGGCGCGTTGGAAGCCTATGCCGCGCAAAGCCATGTCGGGCTGATGATGGGGCTAGAATACGCCACTGACGGCACGATGGAGATCGATGGTCAGTCGCTCGTCGTTATCGAAAAGGACAGCCAGTTGCGCCCTGACCTGGGCCGCGCCCTTCTGGCCGAAGCCTTCGGCGACGATGACGCGCATATCGCCGTCGGCCCCACCAGCTCCGGTGTCGCCCTGGCCATGCTGCCAGTGGCCGAAGAGTTCGAGCGCATCCTGATCGTCGAGCCCGCCGTGGCAGATTCCATCACCGGCTCGGAATGGAACCGCTACATCTTCCGCACAGGCCGCAATTCCAGCCAGGATGCGATCTCGAACGCCGTCGCACTGGGACGCGAGAACATGCACATCGCCACGCTGGCGCAGGACTACGCCTTTGGCCGCGACGGTGTTGCCGCCTTCCGCGAAGCACTTGACGGCACCGGCGCCACGCTGGTGCATGAAGAATATGTCCCCACCGACACCACCGACTTCACCGCCGCCGCTGAGCGGATTTTCAACGCCATGGCCGGAGTTGAGGGCGAAAAACGCCTGTTCGTCATCTGGGCGGGTGGCAACAACCCGATGAACCGGATCCAGGCAATGGACCCGTCCCGCCACGGGATCGAACTGGCCTCTGGTGGGAACATCCTTGCCGCAATGGGCATCTACCGTGACATGCCCGGCATGGAAGGGGCGACCTATTACTATTACGAAATCCCGCAAAACCCGGTCAACGACTGGCTGGTCGAGCAGCATTTCGAGCGCTTCGGCACCCCGCCTGATTTCTTCACCGCGGGTGGCATGGCCGCAGGCCTGGCCGTGGTTGAAGCCCTGCGCCGCACCGAGGGCTCGACCGATGCCGAGGATCTGATTACGGCAATGGCAGGCATGGAATGGGAAACGCCCAAAGGCACCATGCGCTTCCGCGCTGAAGATCATCAGGCCATGCAGGAAATGTATCACTTCCGCATCCGTGTCGAAGATGACGTGGCCTGGGGCATCCCCGAACTGGTGCGCGTGCTGGGCATTGATGACATGGATATCCCCATCCGCAACCAGCGCTGATACCTTCGCCGGGGCGCCCTGATCGCGCGCGCCCCGGCACATTTTCTGCCCCAGAACATCCCCGCCGGAGGCGTCCGCCGCGCTACCCGCGCGATCGGGCCGGCCCTGTGCGCCCCGTTGATCTTCAGCACGGCAAGGCACCCCATGACCCAACCCTCACTCGAAACTCACGATCTGACGGTGCGCTTTGGCGGCCATGTCGCGGTCGACCATGTGACCTGCGCTTTCCGTCCCGGCGAGTTGACCGCGATTGTCGGCCCCAACGGCGCGGGCAAGACAACCTATTTTAACCTGATTTCCGGCCAGATTCCGGCTTCCGAGGGCAGCGTTCTGCTGTCGGGTGAGGACATCACCCGCCTGTCCATCCCCGCGCGCACCGAACGCGGGCTGGGCCGCGCCTTCCAGCTCACCAACCTTTTCCCCAAGCTGACAGTGCTGGAAAACGTCCGCCTTGTGGTGCAGTCGCGTATGCGGCGCGGCTTCAACATCTGGACCATGGCGCTCAGCCATCGCGACCTGATCGAGGCCGCCGAAGCCGTGCTGGAGCGCGTTCGCCTGTCGCATCTGGCGCATCAGACGGTCGCCTATCTGCCCCACGGCGACCAGCGCAAACTGGAGGTGGCCACCCTGATCGCCATGGAGCCCAAGGTCTTCATGTTCGATGAGCCGACCGCCGGCATGTCGGTCGATGAAGCGCCGGTGATCCTGGACCTGATCGCCGAAATCAAGCGCAATACCGACGCGACGGTCCTGCTGGTCGAGCACAAGATGGATGTCATCCGCTCGCTCGCCGACCGGATCATGGTGCTGCACAACGGTGCGCTGGTCGCCGATGGCGCGCCCGCCGAAGTGATGGCCTCAGCCGTGGTGCAGGAGGCATATATGGGCAAGGAACTGGCTGATGTCTGACCCCATCCTCACCCTTTCCGGCGTCAAAACCGATATCGAGCAGTATCACATCCTGCACGGCGTCGATCTGGAGGTGCCGCGCGGGCAGGTGACCATGCTTTTGGGCCGTAACGGCGCGGGCAAGACCACCACTTTGCGCTCGATCATGGGGCTCTGGCGGCCGCGCGAGGGTTCTATACGCTATGACGGCGCGGAGATCGCGGGTCTTTCGCCCCCGCAGATCGCGCGCCGCGGCGTCGGCTTTGTGCCCGAAAACATGGGGATCTTTGCCGATCTTACCGTTGAGGAGAACCTGATCCTTGCCGCCATTTCCGGTCCCATCAAGCCTGACCGGCTGGACTGGGTTTTCGCCGCCTTTCCCGCGCTGTCCACCTTCTGGAAGATGCCTGCGGGCAACTTGTCGGGCGGGCAGAAGCAGATGCTGGCGATCGCCCGCGCGGTGATCGAAAAGCGTGGGCTTTACCTGATTGATGAGCCCTCCAAGGGCCTTGCGCCCGCGATCGTCGCCACCATGGCGCGCGCGCTGAAGGACCTGAAAGCCGATGGTGCCTCGATCCTGATGGTGGAACAGAATTTTTCACTGGCGCGCGCCCTGGGTGATCGCGCCGCTGTCATGGATGACGGCCTTATCGTCTGGACCGGCGCCATGGCTGAACTGGCCAGCGATACCGCCCTGCAAGAACGCCTGATGGGCCTGAAGATGGAGGTCGCATGACCCTCGCCCCTGAACATGCGCCCAAGATGGCGCGCCTGTCGCTCGCAGAGCGGCTTGAACCCTGGATGCCGGTGCTTCTGGTCCCGGCGCTGATCCTGGCAGGCTATCTGTCGATTGCCTCTCCCACCTCCTGGCTGACACTGACGGTGTCGGGGCTGGCGATGGGGATGATGATCTTTGTCATAGCCAGCGGCATGACGCTGGTTTTCGGCCTGATGGATGTCATCAATTTTGGGCACGGGGCGTTTGTGTCCTTCGGCGCTTTCGTGGGGGTCAGCGTGCTGCTGATGCTGTCGGGCATGACCGGCGCGCCCTCGCTTGTGCTCAACCTTCTGGCCGTCGGTGCGGCGATGCTGGCCGCGATGGCTGTGACCGGAGTGATCGGGCTGGGGTTTGAACGGGTGATCGTGCGCCCGGTCTATGGCAGTCACCTCAAGCAGATCCTTGTCACCATGGGCGGTCTGATCGTGGCTGAACAGTTGATCCATGTGATCTGGGGCGGCGAAGAAATTTTCATCGGCCGGCCGGAAATGCTCAAAGGCTCCATCACGCTCTTCGGCGCAACGCTAGAGAAATATCGCCTGGTCGCCGTGGGCCTGGGCCTGGTGCTGTTTTTGGGGATGCGCGCAGTACTGCGCGGCACCAAGCTGGGGCTGATCGTGCGCGCGGGCGTGGAAAACCCTGAAATGGTGCAGGCGATGGGCTATCAGATCCGGCGCGTCTTCGTCCTCGTTTTCGTCGCCGGGTCGGCGCTGGCCGGGCTGGGCGGTGTGATGTGGGGCCTCTATCAGGAGATGATCACCGCCCATATGGGCATGGAGATCATGATCCTGGTGTTCATCGTCGTGATCATCGGCGGCCTCGGCTCGGTCGAGGGGTGCTTCATCGGCGCACTTCTGGTGGGTTTGATGCAGAACTACACAGCCTTTCTGGAACCCAAACTGGCCTTGATTTCCAACATCGCACTGATGGTGGCGATCCTGATGTGGCGGCCACAAGGCATGATGCCGGTGATCAAGGCGAAATGACATGATCCGGCCCGCTTTCATTTTCTGTCCGAATATATCCCGGGGGGTGAATGCGCCCTGCGCAGAGGGGGCCGGCGCCCCCCTGCCCCCCTGTCCGCAGATCCGAGGTTGATGACAATGGTCAGACTTTTCCTTTCCGGCGACGGCCCCCAGAGCAAGATCCTGGGCGCGGTGCTCCTTCTCATCCTCTTCACACTGGCTTTTGCTCCGTTCCTCTTCCCCGGCACCCGCAGCTTGGAAACCGCCGCGCGGATCTGCATCTTCATCGTTCTGGTGGCCAGCTATGATCTGCTTTTGGGTTACGCTGGCATCGTCAGCTTCGCGCATACCATGTTCTTCGGCATGGGGGCTTACGGCGTGGCGCTGGCCACGCGGCAAATGGGCACGGGCTATGATGCGCTGATCCTCGGCACCTTGGCCGGCACCGCGCTGGCGGCGGTCTTTGCACTGATCATCGCGCTCTTTTCGCTACGCGTGCGGGCGATCTTTTTTGCCATGATCACGCTGGCCATTGCCTCGGCGGTGGCGGTGCTGGTCAGCCAGTTGTCGGCGATCACCGGCGGCGAGGACGGGCTGAACATCCGCATCCCGCGTGAACTGACCCCCGCCTTCCGCCCGCTCGATGCGCCCTTCTGGGGCGTGAATATCTCTGGTCGGCATCTGAACTACTATCTGGTGTTCTTCTCCTGCCTGATCATGTTCCTGATCATGCTGCGGGTGGTGAATTCTCCCTTTGGCCGGGTGTTGCAGGCGATCCGCGAAAACGCCTTCCGCGCCGAGGCGATCGGTTACCGCGTGGTCTATTACCGTGCCGTGGCCACCGTTCTGTCGGCGGCGATGGCGGCGCTGGCGGGGGCGGTCTTTGCGATCTGGCTGCGCTATGTCGGCCCGGCCACAACTTTGGGGGTGGAGATCATGCTCGATATCCTCCTGATCGTGGTGATCGGCGGTATGGGGACGATGTATGGCGCGGTGGTGGGCACGGTGGTGTTTGTGCTGGCACAGAATTACCTCAAGGACTGGATGGGCGGCGCGTCCGAAAGCACTGCCTTTCTGCCGCTGGTGCCGGATCTTCTGAACCCGGATCGCTGGCTGATGTGGCTGGGTATCCTGTTCATCCTCTCGGTCTACTTCTTCCCCAGCGGAATTGTCGGCCGGTTGCGAGGCAAGGCCTGAGCGTGCGCAGCCAGATCCACATCCACCGCCAGGGCGCGGGGCCGGTGCTGGTCTTCCTGCATGGCTGGACGATGGCAGGCGACATTTTCGCCGACGCCTTCGCCCGGTTGGGCGGGCAGTTCACCTGCCTCGCCCCTGATCTGCCGGGCCATGGCCGCAGCGCGGGTTTTTCAGCTACGGTCGAAGGTGCAGCAGAGATGCTGGATACCCTGTTGCGCGAAGATGATCTGCGCGAGGTCACGCTGGTCGGCTGGTCGCTTGGCGCGCTGGTCGGCTGGGAGTATCTGGCCCGGTTCGGGGATACGCGGGTGCGCGCGATGGTCAGCATCGACATGAGCCCCCGCCCGCTTAATGGCGACGACTGGGATCTGGGCCTCAGCGGCCAGACGGCTGACGAGGCGCTTGCCAAGACCGGCTGGTTCCGCGATGACTGGCCCCGCGCCGCGCGCGCCATCGCGCGCACCATGTTTGCCGGGACCGGGGGCGCGCCCGGGTTGTCCGTCGCGCAGGCCGAAGCCCGCATCAATGCGCAGCCCGCCCCGGTCATGGCCGAGTTCTGGGAATCGCTGGTTGCCTGCGATCACCGCACCTGCGTGCGCGCTCTGTCGGTGCCGCTTCTGGCCATCCACGGCGCGCAAAGCCGGGTCTATCCGCCACAAACCGCCGATTGGCTGGCCCGCAATGCCCCCAAAGGCACCGCACTGGTCTTGCCCGGCGCCGGTCATGCGCCCATTCTGGAACAACCCGGCCCCTCTTGCGCCGCCATCGCCCGTTTTGCCACCAACCCCGTGATTGCCCTGTGATTGAAAAGACCGCCCCCCGAAAACCCCGCACGAAACGCGGCCGTGAAACCCGCGAGGCCATCTTGCGTGCAGCCGAGGGCGTGATCGGCGCGCAGGGCTATGCCGGGTCCTCGATCAGTGACATCACCCGCGCCGCCGGGATCGCACAGGGTACGTTTTACATCTATTTTGACGGCAAGGAGCATGTGTTTCGCGAACTGGTCACCGAGATGGGGCGGCTGACGCGCAAAACCCTGTCCGAGGCCGTGGCCGGGGCACCTGACCGCCTTGGTGCCGAGCGGCTGGGCCTGCGCGCATTCCTTGAGATCGCCGCCACCCGGCCCACGCTTTACAACATCGTCGAAGAGGCCCGCTTCGTCGATCCGGACAGCTATAACGCCTATTTCACCTCATTCGCGCGCGGTTATGCCCGCAATCTGGCGGCTGCCGTGCGTGAGGGCGAGATCCGCCCGGGCAATGCCGAAATCCGCGCCTGGGCGCTGATGGGCATGGCGGTGACGCTGGGCGAACGGTTCGGCATGAATGGGGCAAACAGTGACGAGGTGGTGGCCGAGGTTTTCGACATGATCGAAAAGGGTCTGAAACCATGAGCGCCGTCACCCTGACACAAACGTCAGGCGTTGCGGTACTGACGCTGAACCGGCCTGAACGGTGCAACGCGCTGTGCAATGATCTGCTGACGGAGCTGAACGCCGCGCTTGACCGGCTGGAAGACCCGCATGCGCTGGTTCTGCGGGCAGCCGGGCGGCATTTTTCCACCGGGGGCGATGTGGCGCGTTTTGCGCATGAAGTCGCGGCGGGCAATGGCCGGGCCTATGCGCAAGCGGTGGTCGGCGGGCTGAACCGCGCAATCATGCGGCTGGTCGCGCTGCCCTGCCCGGTTGTGGCGCAGGTTCAGGGCGCGCTGACCGGCGGCGCGCTGGGGCTGGTGCTGGCTGCTGATCTGGTCGCCATGAATCGCAGCGCCTTTGTCCAGCCCTTCTACACTGTCGTCGGTTTCGCCCCGGATGGTGGCTGGACGGCGATGTTGCCCGCGCGCATCGGCGCGCACCGGGCGCGTGAAATCCAGCTTCTGAACCGGCGCGTTCCGGCGACGGAGGCCGTGGCGATGGGCCTTGCCCAAGCCGTCGCCGATGACCCCGCCAACGTGACTGGGGATTGGCTGGAAACACTGGGCACGCATGTGCCCGGTGCCATGGCCGTCACCAAACGGCTGACCACCGACCTGCAAGCGCTGGAAACGGCACTGGAGGCTGAGCGCGCGGCCTTCGTTGAGCGGATTGAAACCGATGAAGTACGGGGCGGCATGGCACGCTTCCTTGACACGTTGAAAGGAGCCTGAGATGGCCCTTGCCCCCGACATGGCCGCCCGCCGCGCCGAACTCTCGCCCGAGGCCCCGGCCTTTGCCGACCATGCGACCGGCCGGGTCTGGACCTTTGCGCAAGTCAATGCCGAGGCAGCAAAGCTGGCGGGCGGGCTTTTGGGTCTTGGGCTGGAATCTGGTGCGCGGGTGGCGATCCTGTGCCTGAACCGCGCGGAATTCTTCATCGCCCTCTTTGCCTGTCAGAAAGCCGGGCTGATCCTGTGCCCGCTCAACTGGCGCCAGCCCGAGGCCGAGCTGCGCCCGGTAATGGAGAGCGTGGAGTGCGCCGCGATCATCCATGATGACCCCCACGCCACGCTGGCCAGCGCGCTGGCCGGGGACCGCCCCTGCATTCCCTTTGCGCCCGGTGGCGGCTTTGCACTGCACGGTCCCGCCCCCGCTCCCCGGGCCATCGACGAGGACGCGCCGTGGTATCTGCTCTTCACGTCGGGCACCACGGGCCTGCCCAAGGCGGTGATCCAGACGCCACGCATGGCGCTGTCCAATGCCATCAACATCGCCCAGCATATCGGGCTAAGCGCGCAGGATCATTCGGTGTGCTTTTTGCCGCTGTTTCACACCGCTGGTATCAATCTTTATACATTACCGGTCTATTTTTGGGGCGCTCACAGCCATATTCTGTCAAAATTTCAACCTGACGATCTTTTTTCACTGATCGCCGAGGGCAAGATCACCCAGTTTTTCGGCGTTCCCGCAATCTATCAGGCCTTCCGGCTTCACCCCGCCATCGACCGCGTAGATCTCACCCGCGTGCGCGGCTATGCCTGTGGCGGGGCGGCGCTGCCGGTAGATCTGATCCGCTTTTTCGCCGAGCGCGGTGCGCTGATCTGCAACGGCTATGGCATGACCGAGACCGGCCCCACCGGCTTTCTGATCGACGAAGGCGCGGCGCTGGCCAGGATCGGCGCAATTGGCAAACCGCAGATGATGACCGAGGCGCGGCTGGCGGGGGTGCCGGATGGCGAACCCGGCGAGGGCGAACTGGAGATGCGCGGCGGCACCGTCACGCCCGGATACTACGGCAATCCGCAAGCGACCTCAGCCGCCGTCACCCCGGACGGCTGGCTGAAATCAGGCGATGTGGCACGGCGCGACGCAGATGGCTATTATTCGATTGTGGACCGGATCAAGGATATGTTCATCTCTGGCGGTGAGAATGTGTATCCTGCCGAAGTGGAACGCGTTCTGATCACTCACCCGGATATTCTGGAAGCCGCCGTGATCGGTGTGCCCGATGATAAATGGGGCGAGGTCGGTGCTGCTTTCGTCATTGCCCGGCCCGGCCAGACCCCGGATATCGCCGCACTGCCCGCCTGGTGCCGCGAAAAGCTGGCGGGCTACAAGGTACCCCGCGCCTTTCACCTGCTTGATGATTTCCCCCGCACCGCCGCCGGAAAGGTGCGCAAACCCCTCTTGCGCGAGATGCTGCCATGAACACCCTGATCCGCGAAGAATGGGTCCCCAGCCAGGACGAATTCGACGCTTTTGCCCGTGTCTCGGGCGATGACAACCCCATCCATGTTGACCCCGAATTCTCGGCGCGCACCCGCTTCGGGCGCACGGTGAGCCACGGGATGCTGATCTATTCCAAACTCTGGGCGATGGTGAACCGCGCCCGCCCGGGGCAACGCCATCGTTTTCAGTCGCTGATGTTCCCCAACCCCACCTACGCTGGAGAGCCGGTGTTGCTGGAGGTCAAGGAAACGCCTGACGGGCATCTGGCCGTTCTGGCCACACGCAAAGCCGATCTGATGATCGTGCTCCAAGGACAGGCGGAAGTGGTATGATGCAGGTTGGGCAACACGCCGAAACCACCCGCAGCTACAGCCGCGCCGATCTTGCGGATTTTTCAGCGCTCAGCGGCGGCGCGCCCGGCACGCAGGTGCCGGAGCCGCTGATCGGGGCGTTGTTCTCATATCTGCTGGGGGTGCATCTGCCGGGGTTCGGCACGAATTACCTTAAACAGGAGATGCGGTTTCTCGCCCCTGCACCGCTGGATCAGCCCCTGACGGCGCGGGTGGAGATCACACGGCTGCGACCTGACAAGCATCTGGTCGATCTGGCGACCACCTGTCGCGGCGCCGATGGCACGCTGATCTGCGAGGGGCGTGCGCTGGTGCTGGCAAAGGATGTCGGCACGTGAGAATGCAAAAGGCCGGGCAATCTGCCCGGCCTTGTTGTTGGATCAAGCAGCCCGGTGTTTGCTGCCACCGCGCGCGGGGCGGCGTTTGGGCTTGCCCGAAGGCGCGCCATAGGCGGGGTGCTGACGTGGCTTCTCGCCTTGCTTTGAACCTGCATTGCCACCGCCTGAGCGCGGCGGACCGCCACGCCCCTGACCCTGACCACCACGGCCCTGACCATTGGCTTTGCGCGCTGCCGTGCGTGCGGCCTCGGCCATATTCTCAGGCCAGGGGTCGCCACCGGCCACTGTGATTGGCAGCCGCGTCAGCTTTTCAATGGCGCGCAGATCAGCCATTTCGGCCGGGGCGCAGAACGCCATGGCCCGGCCATCGCGGCCCGCCCGGGCCGTGCGGCCAATGCGGTGGATGTAGTTTTCCGGCACATTCGGCAGGTCAAAATTATAGACATGGCGCACCAGCGGAATGTCGATGCCGCGTGCGGCCACATCGGTCGCCACCAGCACCTTCAGCTCACCCGCCCGGAACGATGCCAGCGTGCGCTCGCGCTGACCCTGGCTTTTGTTGCCGTGGATCGAACCGGCAGAAAAACCCCAGCTGACCAGCAGCTTCATCAGCTTTTCGGCCCCGTGCTTGGTGCGCGAGAAGACCAGCGCCAGTTCATCGCGGTGCTGGTCCAGATAATGCTCCAGCAGCTTCGCCTTGTCGTTCTGCGCAACGTAATGCACCGCCTGTTCGATCTTGTCGGCGGCCTTGCCCGGCGGCGCGACCTGCACGCGGACCGGGTTTTCCAGATAGGTGTCGGCGATCTCGGACATGTCCTTGGGCATGGTGGCCGAGAACAGGAGCGTCTGGCGCTTGGCGGGCAGATGCCGGGCGATCTGGCGCAGGGCATGGATGAAACCCATGTCCAGCATCTGATCAGCCTCATCTAGCACCAGAACCTGCACCTCACCCAACGTGAGCGCGCGGCGCTCCAGCAGGTCGATCAGGCGGCCCGGCGTGGCCACCAGCACATCTGTACCACGGCCCAGCTTTTCGGCCTGACGACCGAGCGAAGCACCACCCACCACAGTCACGACCTTGAGTGGGCCGCCCTGGGCCAGCGCGCTCAGGGTTTCTGCAATCTGGTTCACCAGTTCGCGGGTGGGGGCGAGGATCAGCGCGCGCACGGTTTTCGGCGCGGGACGGCCCTGCCCCATCAGGCCATGCAGAAGCGGCAGACCAAAGGCCAGCGTCTTGCCGGTGCCGGTCTGCGCCAGACCCATCAGATCGCGCCCCTCCATTACAGGGGGGATGCCGCGCGCCTGAATCGGCGTGGGCTCGGAAATGCCCATCCGTTCGACGGCGGCCATAAGACCCGGGTTCAGTCCGAGCATGGAGAAATCAGTCATTCTTTGTCCTTTTCGGCGCCTCTGGCGCCCGTGTTCTTTCGGGCGCAAGGCGCCCGGAACCTGCCAGCGGCAGGCAAATCATTACTGTCTGCCAACGGCAGACAGAGCGGTTTCGGGCGTGCGGATCGTACCGCACAAGCCCCCACGCGTGATCTTGGGAACCTTTTGGGCCAGCGCGTCAAACGAACGGCCCACAACGCCCCTCGCGGCTGGAAAGCTGCGGGCTGCTCACGCGGCAGCAGGGCGGTGTCTGATGCGCAGATGGGCAATCAGGCCACAAAAGTCAAGCGAAACCCGCCCTAGCGGCGCACCGAACGCTTGATTTAATACGAAAACATGGCAAACTTTGCTGCGTGACAACAGACTTTCCCGCGACCGCCTATCTCAGGCAGCCCGCACGACCGGAAGACCTGGCTGCACGGCCCGAGGGCAATCTCGCCCCGGGAGACTTGAGTAGGGGGAACGGACATGCCTACTGGTACCGTCAAATGGTTCAACACGACCAAAGGCTTTGGCTTCATCGCACCCGATGATGGCGGCAAGGATGTCTTCGTGCATATCTCGGCGGTTGAACGCGCCGGGCTCACGGGGCTGGCCGACAATCAGAAGGTCAGCTTTGAGATGCAGGCCGGGCGCGACGGGCGCTCATCGGCGGGTGATCTGAAGCTGCTCTGACCCGTCCCGCGCAACACGGGCCCCGCCAAGGGCGCTATCAACTTTGGCGGGGTTTTGATTGCCGGGCGCTCAATTCACGCCCAGCGCGCGCCGCACGTCAGGGGCCCAGCCCAGATACAGCACCCCGCCCGCGAGGATCACCGGGCGCTTCATCAGAGCCGGATGCGCGGACAGCAGCGCTTCCGGCATAGTCTGGCGCTCAGCCTCGGACAGGCTGCGCCAGGTGGTCGAGGCGCGGTTCACCAGCCGTTCACCGAATTGCGCAAGAAAGGCTTTGATGTCCCCCTCGCTCAACGGTTCTGCGCGGATGTCGCGAAACCGGGCAGCGGGCAGGGCTTTGCGCGCCTTGCGGCAGGTATCGCAGGTCGGCAAGCCGTAAATCGTGATCTCCATCGTCCTCTCCATCGGATTGCTTGTTGCGTTTCTATCCTGCCGTGCCGTGGCAGGCAAACCCTTGCAAACGGTTCACTGACCACTTTGGCGGCTTACAGCGGGCCGGGCCTGCGCTCTTCGCTCAGCAGAACATTGGCATCGACCTGCCCCACCCCCGGCAAGGTCATGATCCGGCGGCGCAACACACGCTCGAAATCCGGCAAATCGCGCGCGACCACGCGCAGGCGGTAATCGTAGAGCCCCAGGACATGCTGCACGGTCTGTACCTCGGGGATCGCCGAGACCGCGCGTTCGAAATCTTCGAGACTGACACGGCCCTTGGTGGCCAGCGTCACGCCCAGAAACACCGTCACCCCAAAGCCCAGCGCCGCGTGATCCAGCAGCAAGCGCTGCCCGGCGATGACCCCGGCCGCGCGCAGACGGTTGATGCGCCGCCAGGTGGCTGGCTGGCTGAGACCCAGCGCCCGCCCCAGCGCACCTGCGCTCTGGCGTGCGTCCCGCGACAATGCCCGCAAGATGGCACGGTCGGTCTCATCGAGGTCGATCATGCCCCTTGCCCCCCGGACGGGGCGCGGCGGCGCGGGGGGGCGCCGCCCCCCCCCCCCCCCCCCGGGGGGGGGCCCCGGGGGGGGGGGCCCCCGGGCCCCCCGCGGGGGGCGGGGCGGGCGGGGGGGGGCCCCCCCCCCCCGGGGCGGGGGGGGGGCCGGGCGGTGTCCCGGGCCCGGGCGCGGAACCCCACCCCCTGGACCCTGCCCTGGA
>JAFIEK010000046.1 GCA_020832545.1 Pararhodobacter sp.
GGGACCTGGGGGGCTACTGGGTCCGCCCCGCCATAACCGGGCCCCCCCCGGCGGCCCCGCTGGGGGGGTGGGGCCGGACGCGGGTGATCTGAGGGGTCGGCGGCGCGGTCCAGTTGTGCTGCGAAATACAGCGTGAACTCTGTGCCCGTGCCCTCGGTGCTGGTAGCGAATATCCAGCCGCCCATCTGCTTGACGATGCCATATGCGGTGGACAGGCCCAGCCCGGTGCCCTCGCCCGTGCGTTTGGTGGTGAAAAACGGCTCGAATATCTTGTCGATGATATCCGCCGGGATGCCCAGCCCTTCATCAATCACCCGGATCACGGCGTAATCGCCCGCCGGAAGCCGTGCGCGCCCGTGCTCGACTTCGCTGTTCATGCTCAGCGCTTCGGTCTCGATGAGAATTTCGCCACCCATTGGCATCGCATCGCGGGCATTGACCACGAGGTTCATGAGCACCTGTTCAAGCTGCCGCCGGTCCGCACGAATGGTGCCGATACGCGGATCATGCGACAGCGTGAGGGTGATCCGCTCACCCACCAGACGGGTCAGCAGATGAGTAAGCTCTTCCAGCAGGCTTTCGAGCAGCAGCGTTTCAGGCTTGAGCGTCTGTTTGCGCGAAAAGGCCAGCAACTGGCGCACCAGTGCGGCAGCGCGGTTCGCGTTCTGGTGGATCTGCACCAGATCGTTGTAATCGGGGTCATAGTGATCACGGTTAAGCAAAAGCAGGTCGCAATGCCCCGAGATGGCGGTCAGCAGGTTGTTGAAATCATGTGCAACACCGCCCGCAAGCTGCCCGATCGCCTGCATTTTCTGGCTTTGCACGAAGCGCGCCTCAAGCGATTTCAGTTCGGTCGCGTCGTTGATCACCGCAACGATGGCGTGCTGGTTGTCCGGCCCGGGGGCGCGGCGCAGGATGATCTGGACATAGGTATCCTGCGGCGGCTGGGTGGCGCGCAGAACCTCGGGGCGGTTGAGGGCGCGCCCTTCGCGGGCATCCGCCAGCCAGTCGGCGACCGGGCGGCCCAGCCCCTCCACCACCTCCCAGAAATGGCGCATCTCGCCCGGGGCCAGCCCCAGAAGCCCGCGCGCGGGGCGATTGGTATCGACGATCCGGCCGTGGGCATCAATCAGGACCAGCGCGACGGGAATATCCTCAAAGTCATGGCGCGGCGCGGGCGGCGCATGCTCGCCCGCGCCCGTATACCAGGCGGGCAGGAACACAATGTCGCGCTGGCCGTCGCGCGCACCGATGGCGCAGGCCAGCCGGGCCTGGGTGCCGCCCGCCCCGGGCATGTCAACACTGACGGGGTTGCCGCCGTTGCGCAGCGGTTCAAGCGCGGTTTCGAACTCTGGCTTCAGGACAAGTATCGGCTCCCCGCTGTCCGGCCCTGTCAGGGTGAGGCCCGGTGCGCCAAACTCAGTGCGAAAGGCGGCGTTGGCGGCCATAGGCGCATCATCCGGCCCCAGTGTCAGAAGCGGCAGGCCCAGCGCATCCGTGCTACGCGCAGCACCCTGGACGCTAGAGGCGAACCGCCAGATCAGCACCGCCTCATCCGCCTGCCGGGCCCCGGCGCGATGCACCGACAGGCGCAAACCGCCATCGGGCCGGGTGAAGTCCTGCACCGCGTGGCCCTTGTCCAGCACCTCCGCCAGAAGTGCCGCACCGACACGGGCGGGTTCAGCGCTCCAGCGGGTCAGCAGATCGGCCGGGGCCGGCACGCCGGTGCCTGACGCGGCCCCGGTGGCCCGGGCTGCCAGAGCGACGGGATTTGCCGACATGCCGCGCCCCGCGCCGTCGGTCAGCACCACCGCATCAGGATCAGCGATGGCCGCACCGATCAGGGTTTCAGCAAGGCTCTGGCGGCGGCCGCGCGCGGCCACCAGCACCAGCGCCGTGGCGCATGCGATCAGGGCCAGCGTGGTCGCGGCGGCCATAACCACCGGTGCCAGCGGGTGCCCCCGGATAAGCACCGCCACCACAAGCCCCGCCAATGCCGCCGCCGCCATCACCGGCAGCACCGGGCGCAGCCACGCCAGCATGCCCCGCGCGGCAGGCAAGCCACCCTGCCCCGCACCCGCGCCGGCAGGCCGGCCCGATGTACCACCGGCGCTAGTCACCGGCGGTTGGTTCGCGGACAGATCGCTCATGCGAGGCTGCGTCGGTGTCTGGGGTGGCGGATCATGCGGCGGTGCGGATCTTTGCTGCGAACGGGTCAATCGAATTCTCTTTTGATCCAGAAGGGTTAACGGAGCGTTACTCACCCCCCAGCAATACCGCCGCAGGTCAGGCCTGCAACCTTTTCCACCTCAAGTTGCGTGCAAAGATATTTCAACCGGCCCTTGCAGGTTCCTGCCGAAGGATCGCCAGAAAAAACCCGTCGCCGCCATCCAGCGGGGTCAGGCACCGGGTTTCCTCAAGCGTCCAGCTGGGGAACTGAGACTGAAAGTCGGCGATCTGCGTGCCGTTCTCGGCCTCAAACATCGAACAGGTCGCATAGGCGAGCACCCCGCCCGGGGCCGTCAGCGTTGCGCCATCGCGCAGGATCTGCGCCTGAAGCGCGCACAACTCGTCCAGCCGCTCTGGCGTCAGGGCCCATTTGGCCTCAGGGGCGCGGCGCCAGCTGCCGGAACCGGAACAGGGCGCATCGGCCAGCACCACCGGCCACAATCCCTGCGCCCGTCCCGGCAAAACCGCGATCGACGCCCCGGCACGACGGGCGCGCTCGGGCAGATCCCGCATGCGTGCAGGGTCGGCGTCATGCGCGCTCACCACCATGCCCGCGGCGGCCAGCGCCAGCGCCTTGCCGCCGCCACCCGCACAGTAATCCAGCACCCGTGTGCCCGGCATCAGATGCGCTGCCAGCGCCCCGGCCACCGCCTGCGAGGCGACATCCTGCAGCTCCACCCGCCCCTCGCGATAGGCCGCGCTGTTGCGCACCCGGCGCGGATTGGCGGTCACCTCCAGCGCCTGGGGGGCCAGCGGATGGGGGCGCGTTTCAACCCCCTCTCCGGCCAGTTCGCTCTGCACGGATGCCAGCGTCGCCTGCGCGACATTGACCCGCAGGAAGACCGGCGCACGATCACGCATCAGGGCCAGAACAGCGTCAGCCTCCGCGCCCAGAGCGGCGTCAAAATGCGGCAACAGCCAGTCCGGGCAATCGCCCGCCTCGGCGCGTGACAGCTGCGGCAGGGGCGTGGCCAGCAGCGCGGCCTCGGCCTCATCCAGCGGCGCAGGGCTGTGCTGCGTGCCGGTCCAGTCCGGCATAAGGCCATCGGCGCGCAACATGCCCAGCACCATCGCCCGCCCGCGCGCCCCACCCCCCAGCGCCTGCACCGAGCGCCGCTGCCGGATCGCGCGAAACACCAGATCGCGCACGGCCTCGCGATCGCCGGATCCGGCAAACCGGCTGGCGCGCGCCCAGCGGGTCAGCGCCTGCTCGGCGGGCTGGCCAGCCAGAACGCGGTCCAGTATCTCGATGGCGGCGGCCTGGCGGGCAGCGGGGGTCATGCGGGCCTCCTGATAATGCGCACCTTCCTTGCGACAGGAGGCGCGCCTTGGCAAGCCCACGCGCCTTGCCTCGCCGCCCGGCATACGTCAGGGTGCGGGTGATTTCCCCAGTCCGGACCGAACATGCCCCTGCCCGTGAACCCTGCCCTCGCCGCCACCCTTGCCCCCCCGGTGATGGAGGCTCGGCGCTGGCTGACCGAGACACCGCTGCCCGAGGGGCTGGAGCTGCTCAACCTCTCGCAAGCCGCCCCCGTCGATCCGCCCCCCGCGCCAATGCGCGCAGCCATGGCACGCGCCATCGAAGAGGATCCGGGTATCCACCTCTATAGCGCGGTACTGGGCAACCCGGACCTGCGCGCAGCGCTGGCGCAGCGAATGTCAGCGCTCTATGGCGGGGTGATCGCTGAGGATCAGGTGGCGATCACCTCGGGCTGCAACCAGGCGTTCTGCGCGACGATCGCCTCACTGGCGGGCCCGGGCGATGAGGTGATCCTGCCCAAGCCGTGGTATTTCAACCACCATATGTGGCTGACCATGCAGGGCGTGCGCACCGTGGCGCTGGACACCGGGCCGGACCTTATGCCAGACCCTGAGCGCTGCGCCACGCTGATCACCGCGCGCAGCAAAGCGATTGTGCTGGTGACGCCCAACAATCCCGGCGGCGTGGAATACCCGGCACCGTTGATGCAGGCCTTCGCCGATCTGGCCCGGCGCAACGGGCTGGCGCTGATCGTGGATGAAACCTACCGCGACTTTCACACCCGCGATGGCGCACCACATGATCTGTTCACGGATCCGGACTGGGACGCAACACTGATCCACCTCTATTCCTTTTCAAAGGCCTACCGGCTGACCGGGCACCGGGTGGGCGCCATTGCAACCAATCGCGGCCACCTGGCCGAGATCGAGAAATTTCTCGACACGGTGACGATCTGTGTCTCGGGGCCCGGGCAGATGGCCGCGCTTTGGGGTCTGGAGAACCTGGAGGACTGGCTGGCCGGGGAACGCCACGAGATCCTGCGCCGAAGACAAGCGATGATTGACGGCTTTGCCACGCTGAACGGCTGGGCGCTGATGGGGTGTGGTGCCTATTTCGCCTATGCCCGCCACCCGTTCGACATGCCCGCAACCGATGCCGCCCGCCACCTGCTGCGCGAAGCGGGGGTGCTGATGCTGCCGGGCTCCATGTTTCGCCCCGATGGCGACCCCGACG
Source organism: Pararhodobacter sp. (assembly GCA_020832545.1). Classification (GTDB taxonomy): domain Bacteria; phylum Pseudomonadota; class Alphaproteobacteria; order Rhodobacterales; family Rhodobacteraceae; genus Pararhodobacter. The sequence continues at coordinate 4,724 of JAFIEK010000046.1, forward strand.
GCGCGCGCGAAATGCGCATCGCCTTCGCCAATGCCGGAACCGAGCAGATCGGATCGCTGATGCACAGGCTGGCGGCCATACGCTGACCACAAACCCACTTGCAAGCCCCCCACCTGCAAGCCTCCGAACGCTCTCCGGGGGCCGCTCCCGCCCGTCTTCGCGCATGGGCTGGCGCCCATACTCTCATCCCGTTTGGCCGGGCCGCGCGGCTGCGCCACGCGGCGCAGGGGGCTTTGCCCCCTCTGGGCCTCTTGGCCCATTCACCCCCAGGATACTTTCAGACACAAAATGAGACAAACAGAAGATACCATTTTGTGTCTGGAAATATCCCGGGGGAGTCGCCCGGCACGGGCGGCGGGGGCAGCGCCCCCTCACGCCGCGCAGCGGCAAAGCAAACAGGCGGCTGCGCAGCAGGCATTCTGGTCAAGGGCAACAATGAGGGCGTCGGGCATCAACAAGACGGCGCAGGCGAGTAATCTGCGCCAGGATCAGGCCGAGGATTAGGCGTTGTAATCCGCTTCTTGCTGGGCAAGAATCTGTCCATGGCAAAGGTTGAGTCCATGGCGGCCAAGACGGTATCCCAAAATGACGTGGCCGCGATCCTTTCCGGGAGGCTTGATGCCCCCTTTACCGTCTTCGGCCCCGGCTATCGCGGTCAGGCGGGTCTGCTGGTCGCATTTGATCCACATGCCGCAAGCATGAGCGCGCTCACTCCGCGTGGTGCGGTGGCACTGGCACCGATGGGCGGCGGCGTGTTCGCAGGTGATATCGGTCGCGCGCGGCGTTACCGGTTGCGCGCAGAGGATGGCACACGCGCATGGGAATATGATGACCCCTACCGCTTCGCCCCGGTTCTGGGCGATCTGGACCTGCATCTGATCGGCGAAGGCCGGATGCAGCGGCTCTGGCGGGTTCTGGGCGCGCACCCCATGCAGCATCAAGGCGTTTCAGGGGTGCATTTCGCGCTCTGGGCGCCCAATGCCCGCCGGGTGTCAGTTGTGGGGGAGTTCAACGCCTGGGACGGGCGGCGCGCGCCGATGCGGGCCTGCGGCGCGGGGGTGTGGGAGCTGTTCCTGCCCGGTCTGAGTGACGGCACAGTCTATAAATACGAGATCCTGCCGCAAGACGGCGCACCCATCCTGAAAGCTGATCCGCTGGGGTTTGGCCATGAGCACCCGCCCGCCACGGCGTCGATCGTCCGCGATATCGAAGGTTTCGACTGGGCTGATGGCGAGTGGATGCAAACCCGCGCCACGCGCAACGACCGCGCTGCACCGATCAGCATCTACGAGGTGCATCTGGGCTCATGGCGTCACACCGGGGGCCGCGCGCTCAGCTACCGCGAGGCCGCGCGCGATCTGGTCGATTATGCCCATGACATGGGCTTCACCCATATCGAACTGATGCCGCTGAGCGAATATCCCTTCGGCGGCTCCTGGGGTTATCAGCCCACCGGCCTTTACGCACCCACCACGCGCCATGGCGGGCCAGATGACCTGCGCGCGCTGATCGAGGCCGCGCATGATCGCGGTCTGGGCGTGCTGATGGACTGGGTGCCGGCCCATTTCCCCTCTGACGCGCATGGGCTGGCCCGCTTTGACGGCACCGCGCTCTACGAACACGCCGATCCGCGCGAGGGCTTTCACCCGGACTGGAATACCCTGATCTACAACTACGGTCGCAACGAGGTGCGCAACTTCCTGACCTCGAACGCGCTCTACTGGCTGGAGGAATATCATCTTGACGGGCTGCGGGTCGATGCCGTGGCCTCGATGCTCTTCCGCGATTATTCACGCGCAGTGGGGGAGTGGGTGCCCAACCGCGATGGTGGGCGCGAGAATTACGAGGCCATCGCCTTTGTGCAGGACATGAACTGCCTGGCCTATGGCGAGGGCCCGCCGGGGCTGATGACGGTGGCCGAGGAAAGCACCAGCTTTCCCAAGGTCTCGGCCCCGGTTCATGAGGGCGGGCTGGGATTCGGCTTCAAGTGGAACATGGGCTGGATGAATGACACGCTACGCTACATGGCGCACGACCCGGTGCACCGCCGCCATCACCATAACCTGATGACCTTCGGACTGGTCTATGCGTTCAGCGAGAATTTCATCCTGCCGATCAGCCATGATGAGGTGGTGCACGGCAAGGGCAGCATGCTGGCCAGAATGCCCGGCGACCGTTCGGCGCAGTTCGCCAATCTGCGCGCGTATTACGGTTTCATGTGGGGTCATCCGGGCAAAAAACTGTTGTTCATGGGCTGCGAATTCGGGCAGGCCCACGAATGGAACCACGATGAGCAACTGGACTGGCCCGCCCTTGAAGACCCGGCCGCGCAGGGGCTTCAGCGGCTGGTGCGCGACCTCAATACCCTTTATCGCGCCACGCCCGCGCTTTACCGGCGCGACTGCGAGGCCGAAGGGTTTGAATGGATCGACCGCGATGCCGCCGACCTGTCGGTTCTGGCGTGGCTGCGCCACGGCGCGCCCGGCGACCTGCCGGTCGCCGTGGTGGCTAACTTCACCCCGGTTGAGCGGCGCTGGCGCTGCGGCCTGCCGCAAAGCGGGCGCTGGCGCGAGGCGCTCAACACCGATGCCGCGCTTTACGGCGGTGGCAACCGGGGCAATCTGGGCGCAGTCAGCGCCAGCGCCCGGCCCGCCCATGGCCAGCCCTTCAGCGCAGAGCTGACCCTGCCGCCCCTGTCCACGTTGTTTCTGGTGCCCGATGGAGTTTAAGCCATGACCACTGCCCCCACCCGCCTGAGTGCGCGCACCATGGCTTTCATTCTGGCCGGCGGGCGCGGCTCTCGCCTGAAAGAGCTGACCGACAACCGCGCCAAGCCAGCCGTTTACTTCGGCGGCAAGACGCGGATCATTGATTTTGCACTGTCGAACGCGCTCAATTCCGGCATCCGCAAGATGGCGATCGCCACGCAATACAAGGCCCACAGCCTGATCCGCCATTGCCAGCGCGGTTGGAACTTCTTTCGCGCCGAGCGCAATGAATATCTGGATATCCTGCCCGCCAGCCAGAGGGTGAGCGACAGCCTGTGGTACCGGGGAACGGCAGATGCGGTCTTTCAGAATATCGATATCGTTGACAGCTATGGCATTGATTATGTGATCATTCTTGCCGGTGATCACATCTACAAGATGGACTACGAGCTGATGCTGCGCGAGCATGCGGAAACCGGCGCAGATGTCACCGTCGCCTGCCTGACCGTGCCGCGCGCCGAGGCGTCGGCCTTTGGCGTAATGGCCATGGATCATTCTGGCCGGATCACCGATTTCGTCGAAAAACCCGCGGATCCGCCCAGCCTGCCGGATGACCCCGAGCGCGCGCTGGCCTCGATGGGGATTTACGTGTTTCGTTGGAAATTCCTGCGCCAGCTTCTGATGGATGATGCCGCCGATGAAACGTCGAGCCATGATTTCGGCTCTGACATCATCCCCACAGTGGTACGTTGCGGCAGGGCGATGGCGCATCGGTTTGAGGACAGTTGCGTGCGCCACGGCCCCGCTGCCCCGGTCTACTGGCGCGATGTGGGTACGATAGACGCCTTCTGGAAAGCCAATATCGACCTGACCGGCTTTGACCCCGAACTGGACCTGTGGGACCGCGACTGGCCGATCTGGACCTATTCCGAAAGCGTGCCGCCCGCCAAGTTCATCCATGATGAGCGCGACCGGCGGGGGGTGGCGGTGTCGTCGCTGATCTCGGGCGGGTGCATCATCTCAGGGACAGAGGTGCGCAACTCGCTGGTGTTCACCGGGGTGCACTCCAACTCATGGTCAGTACTCCAGCATTCTGTGGTGCTGCCCTATGCGGTGATCAACCGCCATGCGCGTCTGAAGAAGGTGGTGGTGGATCGCGGGGTGGTGATCCCCGCGGGGATGGTTGTGGGCGAAGACCCCGAGGAGGACGCCAGATGGTTCCGCGTCTCGGACGGCGGTGTGACGCTGATCACCCAGACCATGCTTGACCGGCGGGCGGAGATGGCATGAGGATGCGCCCGGTCCTTGCCGTGGCCTCGGAATGCGCGCCACTGGTGAAAACCGGCGGGCTGGCCGATGTGGTGGGCGCGCTGCCGCAGGCGATGGCGGCGCAGGGCTGGGGCATCCGCACACTGATCCCCGGCTATCCGGCGGTGCTGGCGGCACTGTCCGGCGCGCGGGTGGTGCAGGAGTTTCCCGCCCTGCTGGGCCAGCCCGCGCGGCTGCTGGCCGCCCGCCACGGCGCGCTGGACCTGCTGGTGCTGGACGCGCCCGCGCTTTATGCCCGCGACGGCTCGCCCTATCTGACACCCGCAGGGCGCGACTGGCCGGACAACGATCTGCGTTTCGCCGCGTTGTGCCGGGCGGGCGCGCTGATCGCCCGGGACGGGATCGGCAAGGGCAAGTCCCGTTGGCGGCCCGAGGTGGTGCATCTGCACGACTGGCAGGCCGCCCTGGTGCCGGTTTACATGCGCGCGCTGGGGGCCGGGCAGCCCTGCATCCTGACCATTCACAACATCGCCTTCCACGGCCTGACCGCCCACACAAGGCTGGCCGCGCTGGACCTGCCGGAAGCGGAATTCACGCTGGACGGATTTGAATACTATGGCCATATCTCGGCGCTCAAGGCCGGGATCGCGGGCGCGCGGGCCCTGAGCACGGTCAGCCCGACTTATGCGCAGGAACTGACAAGGCCGGAATTCGGCATGGGGCTGGAGGGTGTGATCCGGGCGCGCACCTCGGCGCTGCACGGCATTCTGAACGGAATCGACACCGGGGTCTGGAACCCTGCCACCGACCCCGCCATCACCCCCTACACCACACCACCCGGCAAGGCCGCCAACAAGCGCGCGCTGCGCACCGAATTCGGGCTGGCCACAAGGGGCGCGGCGGCGCGGGGGCCGTTGTGCATTGTGGTGGCGCGGATGTCGGACCAGAAGGGGCTGGACCTGTTGCTTGACGCCCTGCCCGCCCTGACCCGGCGCGGCGGGCAACTGGCGATGCTGGGCTCTGGCGATCGCAAGCTGGAAAATGCCTGGCTTCAGGCCGCGCGCGACAACCCCGGCGCGGTGGGCGTGCGGATCGGTTATGATGAAGGGCTGGCGCATCGTATGTTTGCAGGCGGTGATGCGGTGCTGGTGCCCTCGCGGTTCGAACCCTGCGGACTGACTCAGCTTTACGGGCTGCGCTACGGCACGCTGCCGGTGGTGGCGCGCACCGGCGGGCTGGCCGATACGGTGATCCATGCCAATGCCGCCGCGCTGGCCGCAGGCGTCGCCACCGGCATCACCCACCGCCCCGATGATGCCCCGGCGCTGGAGTTCGCGCTGGCCCAGCTTTGCGCGCTTCATGATGACCGCCGCCTTTACACCCGCCTGCAACGCAATGCGATGAAACACCCCGTCGGATGGGAAGCCAGCGCCCCGCGCTACGCCGCCCTATATACCCGGCTGGCCGATCAGCCGGAGCCACCCCGATGACCTTGACCATGGAACGCGGTCGCCATGACCGTATCGGCGCGACATTTGACGGAGACGGCGTGAATTTTGCGCTGTTTTCCGAACATGCCACGTCGGTGGAGCTGTGCCTGTATGACCCTGACGGCGTGCGTGAAACCAACCGCCTGCGCCTGCCCGAGCGTACCGGCTGGGTCTGGCACGGGCGGGTATCAGGCCTGTGCCCGGGCCAGCTTTACGGCTACCGCGTGCACGGCCCCTATGCCCCCGAAGAAGGGCATCGCTTCAACCCCAACAAGCTGCTGCTGGACCCCTATGCCAAGCGCCTGACCAGCCATCCGCGCTGGTCGGATGCGCTGTTTGGCTACAACCCCGGCGCGAAAACGCAGGACCTGACCTATTCCACCCGTGATTCCGGCCGTTTCATGCCCAAATGCGTGGTCGAGGACCCCAGCTTTTTCTGGGGCAATGACCGCCCGCCCGCTATCCCTGCGAATGAAAGCGTGATCTATGAGGCGCATGTGAAGGGGCTGACCCAGCTTTCCGGGGCACCCAACCCGGGCAAGTTTCTGGGCCTGGCCTCGGACCGGGTGATCGGGCATCTGGTGGACCTTGGCATCACCGCGATTGAATTGTTGCCGGTGCAGGCGTTCCTCAATGACCGCTTTCTGATCGAGAAAAAGCTGACCAATTACTGGGGCTATCAGACGCTGGGCTTTTTCGCGCCCGAGCCGCGCTATCTGGCGCAGGGCCAGATCAACGAGTTCCAGCATATGGTGGCACGGCTGCATGCCGCCGGGATCGAGGTCATCCTTGATGTGGTCTATAACCACAGCTGCGAAGGCTCAGAGCTGGGCCCGACGCTGAGCTTTCGCGGCATCGACAACCGCAGCTATTACCGCCTTGCCCCCAACCCGCGCCATTGCATCAACGACACCGGCTGCGGCAACACCCTCAATCTGGATCATCCGATGGTGCTGCGCATGGTGATGGACAGCTTGCGCTACTGGGTCGAGGTGATGCATGTCGATGGCTTCCGCTTCGATCTGGCCTCGACCCTGGCGCGCGACGATGCCGGGTTCCAGCCCAATGCCGCGTTCTTTTCGGCGATCCGTCAGGACCCGGTGCTGAGCCGTGTGAAACTGATCGCCGAGCCCTGGGATACCGGCCCCGGCGGCTATCAGCTGGGGGCTTTTCCGCACCCGTTCATGGAATGGAATGACAAGTTCCGCGACGGTGTGCGCCGCTTCTGGCGGCGCGATCACCGCCCGGCACCGGAACTGGCCGCGCGCCTCACCGGCTCGGCCATGCAGTTCGACCATTCTGGCCGCGCGGCGACCAGTTCGGTCAACTTCATCGCCGCCCATGACGGGTTCACCCTGATGGATGTCGTCAGCTACGCCGCCAAGCACAACGCCGCCAATGGCGAAGGCAACCGCGATGGCCATTCTGACGACCATTCCGACAACATGGGGCATGAGGGGCCAAGCGATGATCCGCAGATCATTGCGGCCCGCGCCCTCAGACGGCGCAACCTGATGGCCACGCTCTTGCTGGCGCAGGGCACGCCGATGCTGCTGGCGGGCGATGAGATGGGGCACAGCCAGCAGGGCAACAACAACGCCTATTGCCAGGACAATCCGATCAGTTGGATCGACTGGGACGCCGCTGACAGCGACATGCTTGCCTTCACTCGCCGCCTGATCCAGTTCCGCAAGAACCATCCGATCCTGCGCCAGAAGCTGTTTCTGCATTCGCGCGCACGCGCCGCCGATGGCAAGTCCGATGTGCTGTGGTGGCACGCCTCGGGTCGGCGGATGACACCGGAAGACTGGGAAGATCCGGCACTGGCCCATGTCTGCGTGCAGTTGCGCACGGCCTCGGGCACGCCTGCATATGCCGATCTCGAATATGCGCTGTTTCTGGTGTTCAATGCCGGGGCCGCGCTGGATGTCGCGCTGCCATCTGCGCCTGACGGGCAGGTCTGGTCGCGCCGCATCAACACCGCCGCCCCCGCAGCCCCCTCAGAACGGCTGAGCGACGGGCACTTGCCGGTGCCTGCGCATTCGGTCTCGGCGCTGGTGCTTGAGACCCTGCAATGAGCGATCTGGACACGCTTTGCACCCAAGCCGGGCTAGTCTGGGCCTATCGCGACGGTGCCGGGCGCTGGCAGGAGGCGCCTGACGAAAGCCGCCGCGCCGTGCTTCATGCTTTGGGCCACGCCAACCCCTCCGCCGCCCTGCCCGAGGGCCTGACCCGCGCCACCTCGCTGGCGCTGGAGGCCGGGCAGCCGAAGGACTGGGGCGCGGGCGCATGGCGGCTGGAGTTGGAAGACGGGCGGCAGATAGATGGGCACGGCGGCCCCCTGCCGCCGCTGCCGGTAGGCTATCACCGCATCCATCACAACGGCTGGCTGGTGCATCTTCTGGCAGCGCCTGCGCGCCTGCCCCTGCCATCGCGTCTGTGGGGTGTGACACTGCCGCTCTTTGCTTTGTGGGAGGGGCGGCAGGCGGGGATGGGCAATTACCGCCAGCTGGGCGATCTGGCTGCAGGGCTGGCGGCGCAGGGCGCGGGGTTTCTGGGCATCAACCCGGTGCATGCGGGCTTTCCCACCGATCCGCTGAATTTCAGCCCCTACGCCCCCGCGCACCGCCGCCGCCTGAACATCCTGCATATAGACACTGGCGCGGACCTGCCTGAAACCGGGCCGCTGATCGACTATAGCGCCACCATCCCCGCCCAATGCGCCGCACTGGAGGCCGCCTTTGCCGCCTTCGTCGACGATCCTGCCTTTGACGACTGGCGCGGCGCGCAAGGCCCGGCGCTGGAACAGTTCGCCACGCATCAGGCGCTGAGCGAGCGTTTTGGCCCTTACTGGCATGACTGGCCGCAACCGCTGCAAGACCCTGACAGCGCGCAGGTGCAGCGCTTCGCGCAGGAAAACGCCGGGCGGTTGCGGTTTCATGCCTGGGCGCAATGGCAGGCCGAATGCCAGTTGTCGCAGGCGCAGGCACAGGCGCGCGCGGCGGGCATGGCGCTGGGTCTCTATCTGGATCTGGCGGTGGGCACACATCCGCATGGCGCTGAAACATGGGCTGAGCGCGGGCTTTTTGCGCAGGGCGTCAGCCTTGGCGCGCCGCCCGATCTGCTGGGCCCGTCAGGTCAGCGCTGGGGGCTGGCGCCGATGCGCCCTGATGTGCTGCGCGCCACCGGCTTTGCGGCGCTGGCCCAGACCCTGCGCGCGCAACTGCGGTTTTGCGGGCTGTTGCGGATCGATCATATTCTGGGGTTCGAGCGCAGCTTCTGGCTGCCTGACGGACTGCCCGGCCTTTACATCACCATGCCCCGCACCGAGATGCTGGCGGTGCTGCGCATCGAAGCCACGCGCGCCGGGGCGGTGGTGATCGGCGAGGATCTGGGCACCATTCCTGACGGGTTGCGCGCGGCGCTGGAAGGTGCGGGCGTGCTGGGCTGCCGGGTTGCGATGTTCGAGCGCGACTGGCAGGGCGACGGCCATTTTCTGCCACCCGACGACTACAGTGCTGCCGCGCTGGCCTCATGGGGCACGCATGATCTGCCGGGCTGGGAGGGCTGGCGCGCGGGCCGCGATCTGGACTGGCGCGCAGAACTGGGCGAGTTGCCGGACCTGCCCGCTGCACGCAGCGAACGCGCGCACGAAGTCGCGGCTTTTGACGCACTGGCGGGCGACACGCTCACGGCACTCCACGCGCATCTGGCTGCCACGCCCTCGGCCCTCGTTGCCGTGCAGGGCGAGGATCTGGCAGGCGCGCGCGAACAGGCCAATCTGCCCGGCACCGTCTTTGAACATCCCAACTGGCGTCGCCGCCTGCCCGTGCCGCTTTCTGGCCTTACCCATGCCCAAAGCCTGTGCGACACCGCTCGGATCATGACAGAATCGGGCCGTAACCCACAGGACTGACAATGCAAATTCTTCGTATCCCCACCCAGCCGATCCCCGGCCAGAAACCCGGCACCTCAGGCCTGCGCAAGAAAACAAGGGTGTTCATGCAGCCCCTGTATCTGGAAAACTTTGTCCAGAGCATCTGGAACGGCATCGGCGGTGTAGCGGGCAAGGTGCTGGTGGTGGGCGGCGACGGGCGATTTTACAACGAACATGCGGTGCAGGTGATCCTGCGCATGGCCGCAGCCTCGGGGGCGGCACGGGTGATTGTGGGGCAAGGGGGGCTTTTGTCCACCCCCGCCGCCTCACATCTGATCCGCAAGCGCGGCGCGGATGGCGGGGTGGTGCTGTCGGCCAGCCACAATCCGGGCGGTGCGGATGAGGATTTCGGCATCAAGTACAACACGAATAACGGTGGCCCCGCCCCCGAAGGCGTGACGCAAAAAATCTTTGAGGCCAGCACGGTGCTGGATCATCTGCTGACACTGGACACGAGCGATCTGCCGCTGGATCAGCCGGGCACGCACCGGCTGGGCGACATGGTGGTTGAGGTGGTGGACCCGGTAGCAGATTATGCTGACCTGATGGAAACGCTATTTGATTTCAATGCCATACGAGACTATCTTGAGGCCGGATTCACACTGCGGTTTGATGCGATGCATGCCGTGACCGGCCCCTATGCGGTGGAAATCCTGGAACGCAGGCTGGGCGCGCGCCCCGGATCGGTGCGCAACGCCGTACCGCTGCCTGATTTCGGCGGCGGCCACCCTGACCCCAATCCGGTCTGGGCCAAGCCGCTGGTCGATGCCATGTTCGCCCCCGATGCCCCCGATTTCGCCGCCGCCTCGGATGGCGATGGCGATCGCAACATGGTGCTGGGGCGCGGGGTCTATGTCACGCCGTCGGACAGTCTGGCAGTGCTGGCAGCCAATGCCCATCTGGCACCGGGCTATCGCGGCGGGCTGAAAGGCGTCGCCCGCTCAATGCCCACCAGCCGCGCCGTGGACCGCGTGGCCGAGGCCAAGGGCTTTGCGGCCTTCGCCACGCCGACCGGCTGGAAATTCTTTGGCACCCTCCTGGATGCGGGCATGGCCACGCTGTGCGGCGAGGAATCGGCGGGCACCGGGTCTGATCATGTGCGCGAGAAAGACGGGCTATGGGCAGTGCTGATGTGGCTCAATATTCTGGCCATACGCCGGATGCCGGTGGCTGCCGTGATGGCCGATCACTGGGCGCAGTTTGGCCGCAACTACTATTCGCGCCATGATTACGAGGGGATCGACAGCGCTGCCGCTGAAGCGCTGATGACCGATCTGCGCAACGCCCTGCCGACGCTTGCCAAGCGTGAAGCGGGCGCCCTGACGGTGCGCGCGGCGCAGGATTTTGCCTATACCGACCCGGTCGATGGCAGCCGGACCACCGGTCAGGGCATCGAAATCGAATTCGAGGGCGGCGCGCGCGGGGTGCTGCGCTTGTCGGGCACCGGCACCGAGGGGGCGACACTGCGGATCTATCTGGAGCGGTTCGAGGCCAGCGATCTAACACAAGACCCGCAAGAGGCCCTCGCCCCGGTGATCACGGCCATCGAAGCGCTGGCCGGTATCCGCGCGCGCACCGGTCGCAACGCGCCAGACGTCATCACCTGAGCGCAAAACAGCACTGAGAAACGGCCCGGAAGACGGCGCGCGCGCCCTTTCTTTGGGGGCCGGTCGCGCGTTTTCGACACGGTGGCCCGGGAATTTCGCAAGAAAGCGAAAGCAATGTTGAAAAAACGAAAGCGGCATGCTTCTGTTTCGATCAGAATCGAAAGAACCCGCCCCCATGCCCAACGCCCCTGCCCCAGCACCCATAGCTGCGCCCACAACCTCGCCCGATCCTGCGGCCGAACCTGTTGACCTGTTGATCATCGGCGGCGGCATCAATGGCTGCGGCATTGCCCGCGATGCCGTGGGGCGAGGGTATTCAGTGGTGCTGGCCGAGAAAGGCGATCTGGCGGGGGCGACCTCGTCTGCCTCGACCAAGCTGTTTCACGGCGGGCTCAGGTATCTGGAATATTTCGAATTCCGGCTGGTGCGCGAGGCGCTGATCGAGCGTGAGACGCTGTTGCGGGCGATGCCGCATATCTCATGGCCGATGCGCTTTGTGCTGCCCTACCACCGCGACATGCGCTTCGAGGGCGCGACCCCCACATCAAAACTGCTGGGCCTGTTCATGCCCTGGATGCGCGGCCGTCGCCCGGCATGGCTGATACGGCTGGGGCTGTTTCTGTATGACCGGCTGGGGGGGCGCAAGATCCTGCCGGGAACATCCACCCTGGCGTTGCGCGGCACGGCTGAGGGGGCACCGCTGCAAGAGCGCTTTGAAAAGGCGTATGAATATTCTGACTGCTGGGTAGAGGATTCGCGCCTTGTGGTGCTGAACGCCCGCGATGCGCAGGCCCGTGGCGCCACCATCCTGACTCGCTGTGAAGTGAGTGGTGCGCGGGTAGTGGACGGGTTGTGGGAGGTGGCGCTGGACACGCCCGAGGGCCCGCAGACCCGGCGCGCGCGGATGCTGGTCAATGCCGCCGGGCCGTGGGTGGGCTCGGTGATCCATGCCACGCTGGGGCTGAATGCCAATGACCGGGTGCGGCTGGTGCGTGGCTCGCATATTGTCACCCGTAAACTGTATGACCATGACAAATGCTATTTCTTTCAGGGCACGGACGGGCGGATCATCTTTGCCATTCCGTATGAGGGCGATTTCACCCTGATCGGCACCACGGATGCCGACCATGAAGACCCTGACACAGCGCCACATTGTTCCGAGGCGGAACGCGACTACCTCTGCGCCTTTGCCTCGCAGTATTTCGCCCGCCCGGTTACCGCCGCCGATGTGGTCTGGAGCTATTCGGGCGTGCGCCCGCTTTATGACGACAACGCACGCTCGGCCACAGCGGCGACACGCGATTACGTTCTGAAGACTGACCGATCAGCCGGGGCGCCGGTGCTGCATGTGTTTGGCGGCAAGATCACCACCTACCGGCGGCTGGCGGAAACGGCGCTGGCGCGGATCGGTGCGGAACTGCCTGCGCAGTCCGGCAACTGGACGGCGGGCGTGGCGCTGCCGGGTGGCGATTTCGCGGTGGACGGCGTGGCCGAACTGGTCGCTGATCTGCGCCAGCGTTACCCGTTCCTTGACCCGTTCTGGGCCCGGCGTCTGATCCGCGCCTATGGCACCGAGGCCGCAGGCATTCTGGGCACCGCGCGCACGGCGGCGGAGCTGGGGCAGGATTTCGGCGCAACGCTGTGCGAGGCCGAGGTGCGCTGGCTGATGACGCACGAATTCGCCCGCAGCGCGGCGGATATCTTGTGGCGACGCTCAAAGCTGGGTCTGCGCATGACACCGCAACAAGCGGCCGCGTTGCAACACTGGCTGGAGGCGAATGGCGCGGGGTAAACGCCAAGCCCAGGGCGCTCCCGGGCGCTCCCGCCGCGTGTTCTGCCCCCGCGGGGCCGGGACAGGCCGTGCGTTGGGCCGGGCCGCGTGCTGGCGCGCGCGGCATCAGGGCTGCGAATCGGCGAGGTTCGCCATTGCCTTGGCGAAAGCGGGCGAAGATAGTTGGCGGCAAAAGGAAACGAATCATGTCGCAGGGGTTTCGCCTTCCGCAAATTCTTGAGATCGCGCGGATTGAGGGCAAAGTCACCGTGGAGGGGCTGGCCGAGCATTTTGGCGTGACCGTCCAGACGATACGCCGCGATCTGGCGGAGCTGGATGACGCGGGCAAACTGGAACGTGTCCATGGCGGGGCGATCCTGCGCTCGGGCACCGTCAATATCGGCTATCAGGAGCGCCGCGCCCTTCTGGCCGAAGAAAAGCGCAGCATTGCCCGCGCCTGCGCCGCCGCGATCCCCGAAGGGGCGTCGATCTTCCTCAATATCGGCACCTCGACCGAGGCCGTCGCGCGGGAACTGACGCGCCATTCCAGCCTGATGGTGGTGACCAACAACATGAATGTGGCCAACATTCTGGCCGAGAACCCGGCGTGTCAGGTGATTGTCACCGGGGGCACGTTGCGAAGATCCGACGGCGGGTTGATCGGCAATCTGACCGAGGCGGTGATCCGGCAGTTCAGGTTCGATCTGGCGGTGATCGGTTGCTCGGCGCTGGACAATGACGGCGACATGCTGGATTACGACATTGAGGAAGTGGGCGTGAGCCGCACCATTCTGGGTCAGGCGCGCAAATCTTGGCTGGTGGCCGATCATTCCAAGTTTCAGCGCACGGCACCTGCGCGGATCGGCTCGCTGGAGCGGATCGACAGCTTTTTCACCGACCGCCCCCTGCCCGCATCGCTGGCCGCGCGTTGCGAGGACTGGTCAACGCAGGTGGTGGTGGCGCGCCGCGACACCGGGCATGACGACGCACCGGCATGACGGGGCACCGGCATGACAATGCCATGATATCGGGTTGAACTGGCCCGCGTGCGGCTGCATGTTGCGCGCGCGGCTCTGTGATGGCCGTTCTGCACCCCTCGCGCCAACCCAAGGAGGCCTTCATGGACGACCGGCATCGCAGGCGGCTTGACCGCCAGCTGCGGGTCATGGCGCTGGCCTTTCCGTTGCTCGCGCCGCTGATCGAGGCGATTCAGGGGCGGCTGGGCATGCTGCTGCGCCTGCCGCTGGCCGTTCTGCTGATCGTCGGCGGTCTGCTGGGCTTTCTGCCGATCCTGGGGTTCTGGATGTTCCCGCTGGGGCTTTTGGTGCTGGCCATCGACCTGCCCGTGCTGCGCCCGGCGATCTCGGCCATCATTATCCGCATCCGCCGCAGATGGCGCGCGCGGCGCTATGGCAAGCCGCCAACGGACCGGCGCTGATCAAGACTGCGCGGCCAGAAACCCCCCGTAGCGCCCGGCGCTGAACACCAGCGGCGCACCCGGGCGGCTGGTCGCACGCAACACAAGCCCAACAATCAGCGCATGGTCGCCGCCATCGTGCACAGCCTCGCGCCGGCATTCGAACCGCGCCAGACAGCCGGGCAGAAGCGGCACGCCCTCGGCGTTATCCGACACGCCCGGCAAGGCGAAATCCTGACCATGCAGCGCGAAATGCCGCCCCAGGGCAAACTGTTCGGCCGCCAGCACATGCACGGCGTAGTGGTCAGCAGCGGCAAAGGCAGTAAAGCGGCGTGAGGCGCGGGCCGGTGACCACAGCACCAGCGGCGGATCAAGCGAGAGGCTGGCAAAGCTGTTGGCCGTGATCCCCACCGGACCTGCCGCACCGCGCGCCGTCACCACACAGACGCCGGTGGCAAAGGCCCCCAGCGCGTCACGCAGGCGGCGGGGGTCAGACTCGGCCGGGTTGAAGGGTTCGGGGTCGGCCATGGTACATTTGCCTTTCGTGCGATCAGGTTACGCCCGCCCGGTGGACGGCAGCTGGCGGGGCTGTCGGGCACAGATACAGCGCCGCGGCCCCTCGACAAGGGGCAGCCAAGCTCCTAGCCTTCGCCCACCAGTATCGCAAAGGGAAAAGATGCGGCGCAAGATCATCATCGATACCGATCCCGGCCAGGACGATGCCGTGGCCATCCTTCTGGCGCTCGCCAGCCCCGATGAGCTGGAGGTTCTGGGCATCACCTGCGTCGCCGGGAACGTGCCGCTGGAGCTGACGGCGCGCAATGCCCGCATGGTCTGCGAACTGGCGGGACGGACAGATATCAAGGTCTTCGCCGGGTGCGACCGCCCCTTGCAACGCAAGCTGGTCACCGCCGAACATGTGCATGGCAAGTCGGGGCTGGATGGCATCGCCCTGCCTGCGCCGGTCATGCCGCTGCAAGAGCAGCATGCGGTGGATTTTCTGATTGATACGCTGCGGGCCGAGGACTCGGGAAGCGTCACGCTGGTGCCGATCGGCCCGCTGACCAATATCGCCACCGCGCTCCAGCGCGCGCCCGATATTGCCGGGCGCATCGGGCAGATCGTGATCATGGGCGGGGCGTATTTTGAGGTGGGCAACATCACCCCCGCCGCCGAGTTCAACATCTTCGTCGACCCGGAGGCCGCCGAGATCGTGTTTGGCGCGGGCGTCGATCTGGTGGTGATGCCGCTGGATGTCACACACAAGGCGCTGACCACCCGCCCGCGGGTTGAGGCGTTTCGCGCAATTCCCGGCAAGATCGGCCCTGCCGTGGCCAGCTGGACCGATTTTTTCGAGCGGTACGACAAAGAGAAATACGGCACCGAGGGCGCGCCGCTGCACGACCCCTGCACCATTGCCTGGCTGCTGCGCCCTGAGCTGTTCATCGGTCGCTTCATCAATGTCGAGATCGAAACCGGGGGCGCTTTCACCACTGGCATGACCGTGGCCGACTGGTGGCGCGTGACCGGGCGCAAGCCCAATGCCACCTTCATCGGTGATATCGATGCGGAGGGGTTTTTTGCCCTGCTGACAGAGCGGCTGGCGCGGCTTTAGGCAACGTCAGCCCGCCTCGATCCGCCCGTCGCGCAGATGCAGCACGCGGTCCATCCGGGCAGCCAGTTCCAGGTTATGGGTGGCGATCAGCGCGGCAAGGCCGGTGCTGCGCACCAAGTCCATCAAAACGCCGAACACCTGCTCTGATGTCGCCGGGTCCAGGTTGCCGGTGGGCTCATCAGCCAGCAGAAGCTGCGGCGCATTGGCCATTGCCCGGCAAAAGGCAACGCGCTGCTGCTCGCCGCCCGAAAGTTGCGCCGGGCGGTGGGCCACGCGGTCGCCCAGCCCCACCCCGCTCAGCAGATCGCGCGCGCGTGCCTCGGCCTCGGCGCGTGGCACGCCATTGGCCAGTTGCGGCAGTGACACGTTTTCCAGCGCGGTGAATTCGGGCAAAAGATGGTGGAACTGATAGATGAACCCCACCTGCCCGCGCCGCGCTGCTGTGCGGGCGCGGTCACCAAAGCGTGTCATGTCCTGCCCGTCGATCACCACGCGTCCGCTGTCGGGCGTGTCCAAGAGCCCCGCGATATGCAGAAGCGTCGATTTCCCCGCGCCCGAGGGGGCCACCAGCGCGACAATCTCGCCGCGTGGCAAGGCCAGGTCGGCCCCGGCCAGCACGCGCACCGGCTTGGCCGACGCGCGCGCATAGGTCTTGGTGATCGCCTCAAGCACCAGCACCGGTTCACTCATAGCGCAAGGCCTCCACCGGGTTCATCCGCGCCGCCCGCCGCGCCGGAAAGATCGTCACGATGAACGACAGCCCCAGCGACAGCCCCACAGCGCTGAGCACATCTTCCAGCCGCAGTTGCGCGGGCAGCGCATAGATGCCGCGGATCGACGGATCCCAGACACCGCCGCCCGACAGGTAGTTCACGGCAGCGAAGATCGGATCGATATAGATGGCGAACAAAACGCCCAGTATCACGCCGAACAGGGTGCCCATCACCCCCACCGACGCGCCGCAGATAAAGAAGACCCGCAGCACCGAGCCCTCGGTGAGCCCCATGGTGCGCAGGATACCGATATCGCGGCCCTTGTTCTTGACCAGCATGATCAGGCCGGAAATTATGTTCATCGCCGCGATCAGCACCAGTATCGACAAGATGATGAACATTACATTGTCTTCGATATCGAGCGCGCGCAGAAACGAGCCCGCGCTGTCGCGCCATGTCCAGAGCATCGCGCGATCACCGCCCGCCTGTAACAGCGCCAGTGTCAGCTCATCCACCCGGTCGGGGTTGGCGACCATGATCTCCATCTCATCGGCCACGCCGTCGCGGTTGAAATAGCTCTGTGCCTCGGCAAAGGGCATGTAGATGCGCGTGCGGTCGATGTCATAGCGCCCGGCGGTGAAGATATAGACCACCTCATAGGCATTGACCCGCATGCTGGTGCCAAAGGCGGTTTGTGCCCCGTCAGGTGAGATCAGGCGGATGCGGTCGCCCACCGTCACATTCAACTCGCGCGCCACGCCCGAGCCGATGGCGACACCTTCCGCGAAACGGTTGATATCGCCGCGCAGGGTCTCCGGGTTGGCCACGCGGGGGATGGTCAGGAGGTTTTCATAAGAGATGCCGAACACCTCCACCCCCGCTGAGCGCCCGTCGCGGTTGGCCATCACCTGCCCCTTGATCAGGGGCGCCACGCGGGTGACGCCGGGCACGGCGGCCAGCCGTCCGGCCATCTCGTCGTAATCTTCGATCACCCGGGAAAGCTGGCCGTTGGGCGTGACCGCTGCGGTGTTGTAGACCGTCACATGGGCATTCGCGCCAAGGATGGTATCAACAAATTCCGCGCGAAAGCCCGAACGCACGGCCAGTGTGGCGATCAGCGCAAAGACCGCCAGCGTGATGCCGATCAGGCTGATCCAGGTCATGGCACTGACGCCCCCCTCAGCGCGGCGCGCGCGCAGGTAGCGCCAGGCGATCATCCATTCGAAAGCGGCAAAGGGCGGGGTACGACCGGTCATGGCATTCCTGAATGGCTTCGGGGCGGGGGTAGGTCAAGGTCGGCGCACCGTCACCGCAAAGACGCGCGCGGTCAAGGCAGAACCGGCCGCGCCAGCCCGGCACGCCCGCCCCCTCATCTTGCCGAAAATACGCCGGGGGGTGAGGGCCGCAGGCCTGAGGGGGGCAGCGCCCCCCTGCCCCGCTCACCAGTTTGTGTAGATCTGCGCCAGACGATCCACCGCCGCCTCGGGCGACAACTCCTCGCTCTCGCCGGTGCGGCGGCAGGTCAGTTCGACCACACCCTTGGCCAGCCCGCGCGGCCCCACGGTGATGCGCCACGGCAGGCCGATCAGGTCCATCGTGGCGAATTTCGCGCCCGCGCGCTCATCACGGTCATCGTAAAGGGCGGTCAGGCCGCGGGCCTCCAGCGCCTTGTACAGCCCGTCGCAGGCCCCGTCCGCCGCCGCGTCGCCCTGTTTCAGGTTGACGATACCGGCGTGGAATGGCGTCACGCCTTCGGGCCAGATGATCCCCTTCTCGTCATGGCTGGCTTCGATGATCGCGCCCAGAAGGCGGCTGACGCCAATCCCGTGCGAGCCCATTTCAACCGGCACGCGGCTGCCGTCAGCGGTGACGACGGTGGCGCCCATCGCCTCGGAATACTTGGTGCCGAAGTAGAAGATCTGCCCGACCTCGATGCCCCGGCCCACCTTGCGGTGCTCCTCGGGCACGGCGTCGAAGAGCGCCGTGTCATGGGTTTCATCGGTGCGGGCGTAAAGGTTGGTAAACTCGCCGCAGATATCGGCCACCTCAGTGCGGTTGTCGAAATCGACCGCGCGGTCACCCAGCTTCAGCCCGGTCACCCGGTCATCATAGAACACTTCCGACTCGCCGGTCTGCGCCAGTACCAGAAACTCATGCGTGTTGTCGCCACCGATCGGGCCCGAGGCTGCGCGCATCGGAATGGCGGTCAAACCCATGCGCTCATAGGTGCGCAAGTAAGCAACCATGTGGCGGTTGTAGGCGTGCAGCGCGGCGTCGCGGTCCACGTCAAAATTGTAACCATCCTTCATCAGGAACTCGCGCCCGCGCATCACGCCGAAACGCGGGCGGATCTCGTCGCGGAATTTCCACTGGATGTGGTAGAGCGTCAGCGGCAAGTCCTTGTAGCTGCCGACATGGGCGCGGAAGATGTCGGTGATCATCTCCTCATTGGTCGGCCCGTACAGAAGGTCGCGCTTGTGGCGGTCCTGAATACGCAGCATTTCCTGGCCATAATCATCATAGCGGCCGGATTCGCGCCACAGATCGGCGGGTTGCAGCGTGGGCATGAGAAGCGGAATATGGCCCGCGCGCTCCTGCTCCTGATGGACGATGGCCTCGATGCGCCGGAGCACACGGTAGCCCAGCGGCAGCCATGAGTAGATGCCGGCGGCCTGCTGGCGGATCATCCCCGCGCGCAGCATCAGCCGGTGGCTGACGATCTGTGCATCAGAAGGCGTTTCCTTGAGGACGGGCAGGAAGTAGCGGGACAGGCGCATTGGTAAACCCATGGTCAGGAGCGTTTGGCCACGGGTGTAGGTAAATCGCGCGCCACAGGCAAGGCCGGAGGGTTGTGGCGGGTTGCGGGATCGGGGGGGGGGGGGGGGGGGGGGGGGGGGGGGGGCGCCGCCGGCCGGCC
>JAFIEK010000047.1 GCA_020832545.1 Pararhodobacter sp.
TCGTCGTGTTTTTGCGCGCGCGGGTGGGAGATACGCGTTGACCATCTAGTTTGCAGGATCACTGCAACAGCAGAAACAGCCTCAACCTCCAATCTGCTGGAACCAGTCCCTAATGTTCATTGCTACACGCTGAACATCGTCCATTGAAAGGTCGCCGGAGTGCATAATAATGTTCCTAGATCGTTCTATAGACTTAAATATTTGCCTAGACCACTCAATCGAAGGGATGTAGTGACTAAACAAATCAAAATTTTGCTCAATTATCAGCGACAAATCACTCAGCATAGTGTAATATATCAGTGATCCTCCTCGAGAACCATGATATCGGTGATTTTCCTCGTCCTTCTTCTTCTTTTCGGCCGCCGCCCTGGTCTTTGACGGCACTCCTTGTTGCCACCAATTCTCGCCAAGTTCCTCCAGCAACCTGTCCTGGATGAACTTCCTCGCAGCGTTCTCAAATGTGGCCACGGACGAATACACCATCGCCATTTTTTGCGCCGCAAGATAAAAAGGTGAGTCTCGAACTACAGCAGGCACCGTCAGAGCGAGCCACCGGTCCGAACTTGCACGCAACGACTCGTCTCGATCGAGGTTGGCATTGACGGACTGCTGAACCATCTCCCCTCGAAACACAAAATCATAAATTGATCTCCGAGCAGTCACAGCAAGTGCTCCTTGATGCTCTTAAATATTGCATCGTACACAGCTCTGTCTCGGGTTGGCGGGAGTGCAATTTCAATTCGATAGTTCAAGGCCATTCCATCACTCGCCCTTGGCCTCGCGTCAACTTTCGTGCTCAAAACCTCCAGTTCTTGCTGACCGATGTCATCCGACTCACTCGCCTGATCATGCGGATCAACACTACCATCTCGCCTCGACACCGGCGTTTCAAAGTCAGCGTGCTTGACCAAGTGTGTGAAGGTCTTAGCCATGTTTGACAGCACGGTGTCAGACACTTTGCCTTGCAGCAGGCTCCTGAGTTTATTCTTGACTTGGCTTTGCGACATTTTGTGAGCGTCTTTCTTTACTCTGAATAGATCTTCGTAGGCATCGCGGATTCCATCCGCAAGCACGCTGTCAGCGATCTCGCGGTCAAGGTATTCAAAATAGCGATTGGTCGGCGCTCTGTTGCCGTCAAGAAAACCGAGGCCCTGAAGCACGCCAATGAAGAGCCTGTCATTTGTACTTCGAAACCCGAGATCTTCCAGAAACTTTTGGGTAAACTTGTCTGGAGCCTCCGCATTCTGCAAAGATTTTAAAAGATCTTCCAGTCTGTTGACGGCCACCAAATAATTTGTCGTCAGTCCCATGAACGTTGTCCTTTAAACTTCACGACCAACAGTGCTCAGTGCTTTGTGGTTTTTGGCAGAACATTGCCCATTGCGTACATCCCGCACTAGCTTGGCATCACTTCGGTTTTGGCCCGACGAACTGAGGCTGCTGAGGCAATGCGACTGAGGTTTCCTCCCCCCCGAGGGGGCGGGGGTGTTTTGGGGCGCAAACACGCTCACAATTTGGCTTATGGCGCGTGGGGGGGCCCGGGGGGGGCGGCCCCGGGACCCCCGGGATATTTTCAGACACAAAATGGTAAAACACGGCATTCAGAGGCATCAGCAGGCCCATCCGACGCGCGAAAACCGGGATCTGACAAGGGCCTGTCGCGGGGTGGGAAATGCGATCAGTCGGCCGGTGCGGCCGGTTCCGCAGGTGCGACGGGCTCAGCCGGTACCGGCGCGTCAGGCAACTGGATCGTGACCGAAGGCGCGGCCGGGGCGGCGTTGCGAGAAAAGATGTTGCTGTCGCTTGCCGCGAGATACCAGACGACACCAGCGATGGCGATGACCACGCCGCCAAGGATAAAGGCGATCGTGCCGCGCCCGGCGGTGTTTTGTTCAGACATTTTGCTTGCTCCGCTTTGCGTTCAGATACGCATACACGGCTTGGGTACCCCGGAACGGGCGGCGCGATACTGCTTTGCATCAGTGTGCCACCCCCGCCGCCACGCTCTCATCGATAAACCGACCCTCGCGGAAGCGATCCATGGAAAACGCCTCGGCCAGCGGTGAGTGCCCCTTGGCTATCAGCTCCGCCATCGCCCAGCCCGAGCCGGGGATTGCCTTGAACCCGCCAGTGCCCCAGCCGCAGTTGATGAAGCACCCACCCAACGGCGTTTTTGAGATGATCGGTGAGCGGTCGCCGGTCATGTCCACAATTCCGCCCCACTGGCGCAGCATTTTCAACCGCGACAGCATAGGGAAGGTCTCGTTCAGCGCGCGCACCGTTTCCTCGATATGCATCCACGATCCGCGCTGGGTGTAGTTGTTGAAATGGTCCGCCCCGCCGCCGATCACCATCTCGCCCTTGTCGGATTGCGACAGGTAGCCATGCACCGTGTTGGCCATCACCACCACATCCATGCACGGCTTGATCGGCTCAGATACCAGTGCTTGCAGCGACACCGATTCCACCGGCAACCTGAAGCCTGCCAGATCCGCCAGTTGCCCGGAATGCCCGGCCACCACAATGCCCACCTTCTTGCAACCGATCGTGCCCCGCGTGGTGGTCACCGCCGATATCTGGCCACCCACGCTTTCCACCCCCGTCACTTCGCAGTTCTGGATGATATGCATGCCCATGTCAGAACAGGCCCGCGCATAACCCCAGGCGACAGCATCGTGGCGCGCAGTGCCTGCGCGCGCCTGCCACAACGCGCCCAGAACCGGGTAGCGCGGCCCGTCGATGTTTATGATCGGCACCAGCCGCTTGACCTCGGCAGGGCTGATGTAGCGCGTTTCCACCCCTTGCAGGGCATTCGCGCGCGCGGTTCGCTTGTAGCCGCGCACCTCGTGCTCGGTCTGGGCCAGCATCATCACGCCGCGCGGCGAGAACATGATGTTGTAATTCAACTGCTGGCTCAGTGTCTCATAAAGACTGCGCGCCTTTTCGTAGATGGCGGCGGAGGGGTCCTGCAAATAGTTCGAGCGGATGATCGTTGTGTTGCGGCCCGTGTTGCCGCCACCCAGCCAGCCCTTGTCCAGCACCGCCACATTGGTGATGCCGAAGTTCTTGCCAAGGTAATAGGCCGTCGCCAGCCCATGTCCGCCCGCGCCGACGATGACCACATCATAACTGGTCGCCGGTTCGGGCGAGCCCCAGGCGCGTTCCCAACCTGACTGCTGGCGCAGCGCCTCGCGGGCGATGGCGAAAACCGAATAGCGTTTCATCAGGAGGCCTTTTTTTAACGCGCGCGTTCCTGCTTCCGGTCATGGAACGGGCCGCGCACCGACCCTTGGCTGCAAGCGGCACATGGCGGCGAAAACCGACATTCGCACGCGACTGCGGCTGTGGGTCGCAGCCCTGCGGCATCCTGCGACACTCATTGATGCCGATTTGAAGCCGGTTGCGCTTTTTTCCCAGCCCGCGAACAGGTAGATGATGGCAACGGTTTTGGAGACGACATGGAATTCTGGTCCTTCTGGATACCTGCGGCCCTGATCACGCTGGTCACGGCGGCTCTGGTCACGCTGGGTTTCTGGCGTGGCATGCGGCTGCGCGAGGGACAGGGCGAAGCGGCTCCTGTAACCGAGAAACGCGAGATGAGGGTCTACGCCCAGCAGTTGCGCGAGATCGAGCGCGATCTGGCACGCGGGCTGGTCGCCACCGACGAGGCCGACCGGCTGCGCACCGAGATCGCCCGGCGTCTGCTGGATGCTGATCGCACGGCGCGCGCGCCCGTCGTGCCTGCGCCCGCGGCCGCGCGGTGGTTGGGCCTGGCGCTGGTGGTTCTCTCGGTCGCAGTGGCTGGGTTGGTCTATTTGCGGGCAGGGTCTCCGATGTATCCGGACCAGCCATTGACCCAGCGCCACGCCGAAGCCGCGCGGATGCATGCCGAACGCCCCTCACAATCCGAACTGGAGGCCGAATGGGCGACCAGCCCGCAACGAACCGCCCCGCCCGAGGCCGATGACGAGTTCCTGGCCTTGCTTGCGCAGCTGCGCAGCGCGCTGGAAACCCGCCCGCTGGATCTTCAGGGTCACAGACTGCTGGCACGCAACGAGGCCAATATCGGCAACCACGCCGCCGCAGCCGCCGCCCAGCGCCGGGTGATCGAACTGCTGGGTGACGACGCCACAACCGGCGAGTATGTCGTTCTGGCCGAGCAGATGATCTTGGCCGCGGGCGGTGTCGTCTCGCCCGAGGCCGAGCGAGTGGTTGAATCGATCCTGCGCCGTGACCCGCGCAACGGCGCAGGGCGATACTATACCGGGCTGATGTTCGCCCAGACCGGCCGCCCTGATCTGACCTTCCGCCTGTGGCGCGCGCTGCTGGATGAAAGCCACCCCGATGCGCCCTGGGTGCCGCACATCCGCTCGACGATCGAAGACCTCAGCGCCATTGCCGGTGTACGATACACGCTGCCGCCACTGGCCGCACAGGGCGCGCGCGGGCCAAGTGATGACGAACTGGCCGCCGCGATGGAACTTTCGGATGAAGAGCGCGCAGCGATGATCGGCTCCATGGTAGAAGGCTTGTCGATGCGGCTGGCCACCGGCGGCGGGAACGCCGGGGAATGGGCGCGGCTGATATCGGCGCTGGGGGTGCTGGGCCAGAACGAACGGGCCCGCGCCATCTGGGCCGAGGCGCGCACCGTCTTTGCCGATCAGCCGGACCAGATGCGCGTGATCGAAGAGGCCGCGCGCGGCGCTGGCTTCATGGACTGACGCGCATGCCGGTCCACACCGATTTTGACAGCTTTCGCAGCGCACTCCCCGCGCAGGGGCCGCTGGCCGCGCTGGATCTGGGCGAGAAAACCATCGGCGTGGCGGTTTCGGACCTGCGTCGCGGGGTCGCCACCCCGCTGGAAACGATCCGGCGCAAGAAATTCACCCTCGATGCCGCGCGCCTGCTGGAAATCGTGAAAGCGCGCGCCGTCGCCGGGATCGTGCTGGGCTTACCCCTGAACATGGACGGCAGCGAAGGCCCGCGCTGCCAGACCACGCGCGCCTTTGCCCGCAACCTGTCGCGGCTGACCGATTTGCCCATCGGTTTCTGGGATGAGCGCCTGTCGACCGTCGCCGCCGAACGTGCGCTGCTGGAGGCTGACACCTCGCGGGCCAAGCGGGCGCTGGTGATTGATCATGTCGCGGCGGGCTACATTTTGCAGGGATTCCTGGACCGTTTGGCCATGGCAAGTCGCTAACGGGCTGGACAGCCCCCCTTGGCCGCTTATCTTGGGGCGCGTTGTGCCGGGGTATTTCCGGTCGCCAAAAGCGGTGCAGGCATGAATGACCAATCGCAGACTCCGATCTGGAAACGGGCCGAAATTGACAGCCCCTGCGTCAATGTCTGCGTGATCCATCCGCGTGAGGGCATTTGCGCAGGCTGTTACCGGACGATTGATGAAATCGGCGCATGGTCACAAATGACGCCTGAGGTTCGGCGCAGCGTCATGGCCGATCTGCCATCGCGCGCCGGTCTGCTGAAAAAGCGACGTGGCGGGCGCGAGGCGCGTATCCGGGACGGCGGCTGACTGCCAGACGGCGCAGACCGTCAGCCGGCACCGGCCAGATGTGACGCGGCATAGGCCCGGATGCGCCCGACCATTGCCCGCACGCCGTTCGAGCGCTGCGAAGACAGATGCTCATCCAGCCCCAACCGACCTAGTTCTGCAAGCGCATCGATCTTCGCGACCTCAGCCATGGTGCGCCCCGCATAAAGTGCATGCAGAACCGCGATCAGCCCGCGCACGATCATCGCATCGCTGTCGCCAAGAAAATCGAACCGCGCCTGTGGCCCCTGCCCGTCAATGCGCGGAAAGATCCAGACCTGACTGGCGCAGCCTTCAACCTTGTTGGCGGGCACCTTCAGCGCATCGTCCATGGGCGTCAGCGCACGTCCCATCTCGATGACATGGCGATAGCGATCTTCCCAGTCATCGAGAAAATCAAAGGTTTCGGCAATGTCGTCAAATTCGGGCTGGGCCATGCGTGTTCTCCGCGCCTTGCGTCGCGCTGCCCGCAAGACCTAGGCCGCCGGGCCTGAAAGGTCCAGCCCAAAGGCCGGTCACGAAACCGCAAAACCGCTACGATGTCTTTTCAAACTCTCTGCCATCAGCTACCCAAAGAAAACCGTTCACCGCCGAGGGACCTCGATGACCAGACCGATCCTTGCCATGATTGCCCTGTCGCTTGTGCTGGCCGGGTGCAGCGGCGTCCGAAACTCGCGCATGAACCCGATGAACTGGTTCGGCAGTTCGACCGAAGAATCGCAACTGGGGCCGATCTCGCTGGAAACCGACAACCGCGCGCTGGTGCACTCGGTCACGGGGCTGAGCATCGAACGCACCTCATCGGGCGGGCTGGTGCGCGCCGAAGCCCAGATGCCCGGGCAGGGCTGGTGGGATGCGGCGCTGGTGGCAGAGAACAATGGCCGTCCGGTCAACGGGGTTCTGACCTATCGCTTTGTCGCCGCCGCGCCGCGCAGCGCTGCACCGACTGGGCGGCCGCAAACGCTGGTCGTTGCCACGCCAGTATCGGAATACCTGCTGGAAGAAGTGACCACGGTCGTGGTGCAGGGCGCAAGCAACAGCCGCACCGTCCGGCGCTGAGCGGGCGCGCCGGTCAGGCGAAGCTCGCAGCCAGCCGTCAGGCTTTGGGCAGTTCCACCGTGATGACCCGGTTGCCCTTTGCCGCCAGCGCCAGTTCACCCTGACACAAGCGCAGCGCATCGTTGCCGAACAGTTCGCCCCGCCAGCCTTTCAGGCTGGGCAGGTCGCGCTTGCCGGCCGCAATGGCGTCCAACTCGGACGTGCTGGCGATCAGCTTCTGCGCCACGCCGCTTGATTCGGCGCGCGCCTTGAGCATGACGCGCAACAGTTCCGCCAGCGCCGGGTTGACCTGAATCTGCCCGTTGTCGTCTGCCACACGGGGAATATCTTCAGGCTTCATGGCTTGCGCGGCACGGATCGCAGCCAGAATTCCGTCAGCAATGTCGCCGCGCCGGGCCTCGCGCAGCAAAAGGCGCGAGCGGTTCAGCGCTTCATGGTTTTCCGGCTTGGTCGAGGCAAGTTCCAGCAGCGCATCATCCTTGTAGACGCGCGATCGCGGAACATTGCGGCTTTGCGCGAAATCTTCGCGAAAGCGCGCAAGTTCCTTCACCGCCGCCATGAACCGCCCGCCGTTGCCGCGTGTCTTGATACGTTGCCAGGCGTCGTCAGGGTGGGTGATATAGGTTTCAGGCGAGGTCAGAACCTCAAGCTCTTCCGCCACCCAATGCGCGCGGCCGTTATTTTCAATCTCGGCTTTCAGATACTCGTAGATGACCCGCAGATGCGTGACATCGGCCAGGGCGTAGCGCTGTTGGGCCTCAGACAGCGGGCGCTGCGCCCAGTCGGTAAAGCGCGAGGTCTTGTCGAGGCTGGCCTTGGCGATCTTGCGCACCAGCGTCTCATACCCGGCCTGCTCGCCAAACCCGCAGACCATCGAGGCGATCTGCGTATCGAACAAGGGTTGCGGGATCACCCCGCCGTCGATGAAGAAAATTTCCAGGTCCTGCCGCGCGGCGTGAAATACCTTGACCACATCGGGGTTGCGCATCAGTTCCAGCAGCGGGTCCAGCGAGATCCCGTCAGCCAGCGGATCGATCAGCCAGGCTCGCTCACTGCCCTTGCCGGGCAGGGCCATCTGCACAAGGCACAGCTTGGAGTAATAGGTCCGCTCGCGCAGAAATTCGGTATCGAGCGTGACATAGGGCTCGGAAGCGGCCTCGGCGCAAATGGTGGCCAGGGCATCGGTGGTTGTGATGATGTTCATCTTGCCTCGTGTCGCGGGGTCATCCCGCCGGTGGCGTTGCTATAGGCGGCGGCGCGCGGAAAGAAAAGCGCAAGTGACCGGCAATCTGGCGCTCATGTGACCGGCGATTTCTAGACATTGGGGCACGCGGGCATAAATTGGAGGGAACGAACCGCGGCGGCGCGGCTCCGGACCGTGCCCCATTGACCAATGGAGACACGTTATGTCCAGATACAGCACACTACTTGCAACGCTTGCGATGACCACCGCCGTCAGTACCGCACAGGCGCAAACCGGCTATACTGTCGAGGTTCTGGCCGAAGGGCTGGACCGGCCATGGGCGCTGGCTTTCCTTCCGGACACTGGCGATATCATCATGACATCGAAGCCCGGTGCGCTGATGATCTGGCAGTCTGAGAATGGCGAGGTCTTGTCCATCGACGGCGCGCCTGATGTTGATTCGCGTGGTCAGGGCGGGTTGCTCGACATTGTCCCCGCCCCTGATTTCTCTGACACAGGCATGCTTTACATGACCTGGAGCGCCGCCAACGACAATGGAGAAACCGCAACCCATCTGGGCCGCGCGCGTCTGGACCGCGAAGCGGGTGCGCTCAGCGATCTGGAAGTGTTGCACAGCGTGACCCCGTTCATGGATGCGCAGGGGCATTACGGCTCCCGGATTGCCTTTGCAGATGATCATGTCTTCTTCGGCACCGGCGACCGCCAGCGCAAGGATTTCGGCCCTGACCATATCGCGCAGGACATGTCGAACGGCTACGGTGCCGTGCTGCGGCTGGCCATGGATGGCAGTGTGCCCGAGGACAACCCCTTTGCAGATCAGCAAGACGTGGCACCCGAGATCTGGTCCTATGGCCACCGCAACATTCAGGCCATGACGGTGCATCCGCAGACCGGCGCCTTGTGGCTGGCCGAGCACGGCGAAGCCGGGGGCGATGAGATCAATATCGTCGAGCGTGGCGGCAATTACGGCTGGCCTTTGGTCAGCTACGGCGTGGACTACCGCACCGGCGAGGCCTTCGCACCCGAACCCTCCGAAGACGATGATTTCGTGAGCCCGGTGTTTCACTTCGGCCCCGGCCGGGATGATAATTTCCCCCCTTCGGGCATGGCGTTTTATGACGGCAACGCTTTTCCTGAATGGCAGGGCTATCTGTTGATCGGCAATTTGCGGCACCAGTATCTGGGGCTGTTCAGCGTAAACGGCGAGGACGTGGACCTGTCCGACCGTCTGCTGGCAGATCGCGGCTGGCGAATCCGCGATGTCGCGGTGGGTCCGGTAGACGGCTATGTCTATGTTATCGGTGATGGCGAAGGCGCGCCCTTGATGCGGCTGATGCCTGAAGGCTGACAGCGTAAGTATTGCGGCGCATCAGCATCGATGCGCCGCAAATGCGCGACGGTCCGAAAGGTTGCAGCCGCGCACGTCATCCCGTATGAGCTGTCTCCATAGAGAATGGCATTCTGAAGGCTCATGGACACAATCGAAACCGCCCCCCCGCAACGCACCGTCAACGCCCTTGTTCACGCATTGCGGATACTGCGTCATCTGTCAGCGAAAGGTACGCCCGAGGGGGTCTCGGCCATTGCCCGCGCCACTGAGGTCAATGGCTCCACCTGTTTCAACATCCTGCGCACGCTGGCGGCTGAGGGGCTGGTGGTCTTTGACCCTGCCGCCAAGACCTACCGTCTGGGCATGGGGGTTCTGGAACTGGCAATCGGCCTTCTGGGGGCCAACCCCGGCGATCTGATCCGCCCTGAACTGGAACGCCTCGCCGCCGCCCATGCCGCACTGATCTGCCTGTGGCACATCACCGACAATGACCGGCTTGTCCTGATCGAACGCGCCTTTGACCCCGCCGCAATCCGCGTGGAACTTCCACCTGGCAAGCGCCTGCCTGCACTGGCCGGGGGTGTCGGCCGGGTTATCGCGGCCCATCGCAACTACAGCGAGGCCGAACTGCGCCGCCGTTTTTCCGAACTGCGCTGGCAATCAGCCCCCCGGTTCGAGGATTATCACACCTCAATCATCGACGCCGGGAAACGCGGGTTCGGGCTGGACATCGGCCAGCTCTATATCGGTGTCGATGTCGTCGGCGCTGTGGTCTGCGACAATGATGGCAGGCCGCGCTACGGCGTCAGCAGCATCACCCTGCACGGCCAGACCACTGCGGAAAGCCGCGCGCGGATCGGCGGCGACCTGACGGATACATGCCGACACCTTGGCCAGGCGCTTTTTCCGCAGCGTCACAATCAGGTTGGGCATTGACCATTCTGCATGCAGATCGCTATTTCATATGAAAAATGACGCGGCCTGCCCAAGGCCACCCCGTCACAACCGAATCGAGGACCAGCCATGACCAACCCCGTCAGCTATGAAACCCAGGGCGAGATCGCCGTGATCTGCATCGCTAACCCGCCGGTCAACGCCGCCAGCCAGGCTGTGCGCGCCGGCCTGGTTGAAGCCTTCAACCGCTTCGATGACGGACCCGCGAAGATTGCGGTGCTCTATGCTGCCGGGCGCACTTTTGTCGCGGGCGCAGATATTTCCGAGTTCGGCAAGCCGTTGAAAGATCCGGGCCTGCCCAGCGTGATCAAACATATCGAGGCGCAAAAGAAGCCTGTGGTCTGCGTGATCCACGGCACGGCGCTGGGTGGCGGGCTGGAGATCGCGCTGGGGTGCCATTACCGCGTCATGCTGCGTGGCGCGCGGCTGGGTATGCCAGAGGTTTTGCTGGGCATCCTGCCCGGCGCAGGCGGCACCCAGCGCCTGCCCCGGCTGTCCGGCCTTCTGCCCGCAATCGATATCATCACCTCGGCCCGGCAGGTTCCGGCGCAGGAGGCCATGGAACTGGGGATTGTCGATGCCCTGTCCGATGAAGAGCCACTGACGGCCGGGCTGAACCTTGCCACCGAGCTTCTGGTCAAGGCCGCGGGTCCGCGCCGGGTGAGCGAGATGCCTGCCCCCGCTGTTGATCAGGCTGCCATCGATGCCCTGCGTGCCAAAGTCGCCAAGGCAAATCGCGGCCAGATTGCTCAGGTCACGGCGCTGGATTCAGCGGTGCAGGGCACGGCGCTACCGTTCGATGACGCGCTGACGAATGAGCGCAGGTTGTTCATGACGCTCTACAACAGCCCCCAGCACGCGGCGCTGGTCCATGCCTTTTTCGGCGAACGCCAGGTGGCGCAACTGCCGGAACTCAAGGGTGTTCAACCCCGCCCGCTGGCACATGTCGGTGTCATCGGGGGCGGCACAATGGGCGGCGGCATTGCGGTGGCAAGCCTGCTCAACAAGCTGACCGTCACATTGGTTGAGCGTGACCAGCCCGCAGCCGACAAGGCGCGCGCCGGGATCGAAAAGATGCTGGCCGACAGCGTGAAACGCGGCAAGCTGAGCGCTGAAAAGCGCGATGCACTTCTGAAAGACGCCCTGACCACCGCCACCGATTACGAGGCTCTGGCAAAGGCCGATGTGATTATCGAGGCCGTGTTTGAGAGCATGGATGTCAAGAAAGAGGTCTTTGGCCATATCGACCGGGTCGCCAAGCCCGGCGCTGTGCTGGCCACAAATACGTCGTATCTGGATGTGAACGAGATCGCCGCCGCCACCAGCCGCCCCGCTGATGTGCTGGGCCTGCATTTCTTTTCGCCAGCACATGTCATGAAACTGCTGGAAATTGTCGAGGCCGACAAGACCGCGCCCGAGGTTCTGGCAACCGGTTTCGCACTGGCCAAAGCGTTGAAAAAAGTGCCGGTGCGGGCGGGCGTCTGTGATGGCTTCATCGGCAACCGCATTCTGAAAACCTATCGCACCGCCGCCGATCACATGGTGCTGGACGGGGCCTCGCCCTTTCAGATCGATCGCGCCCTGGTGAATTTCGGGCTGGCAATGGGCCCCTATGCGGTCGGCGATCTGGCTGGCATCGACATTGGCTATATGACCCGCCAGCGGCTGTTGCCCACCAAGGACCCGCGTGAACGCTGGGGTGACTGGGCCGACAAGCTGTATGAACTGGGCCGTCTGGGCCGCAAGACCGGGCGCGGCTATTACATTTATGACGATCAGTCCCCGCGGGGACGCCCTGACCCCGAAGTAGACGAGATCATCGCCGAGGAGCGCGCCCGCCGGGGCATCAACGTGCGCGAATTCACCGATGACGAGATTGTCGAGCGCTACATGGCCGCGATGATCAACGAATCCGCCAAAGTGGTCGGCGAAGGCATCGCCGCGCGCCCGCTGGACGTGGATATGACACTGCTCTTTGGCTACGGTTTTCCGCGCTGGCGCGGCGGGCCGCTGCATTACGCCGACCAGATCGGGTTGGACAAGGTTCTCGCCACCATCCGCACCGCCGCGCAGGAAGACCCGTATTTCTGGCAACCCGCGCCGCTTCTTGAACAACTGGTGGCAGAAGGCCGAACCTTCGCCAGCCTTAACGGAGAATGACCATGAAACAGGCCGTCATCGTATCCACCGCCCGCACCGGCATCGGCAAAGCCGGGCGCGGATCTTTCAACCGCACGCATGGTGTCACCATGGCGGGCCACGTGGCCGCCGAGGCCGTGAAGCGTGCTGGGCTGGACCCCGCGCTGATTGAAGATTCGGTCTGGGGGGTGGGCTATCCTGAGCATGTCACCGGCGGCAATCTGGGCCGACAGGCGGTGATCCGCGCGGGGCTGCCGATCTCGGTGGCCGGCACCACGGTCAACCGGTTTTGCGCCAGCGGCTTGCAGGCGCTGGCGCAGGGCGCGCATATGATCGTCGCTGAGGGCGCGAAAGCCGTTCTGGTCGGCGGGGTGGAGAGCATCAGCCTCAACCTGCCGCCGGTGCGCGACTCGCGTGAGGCCTGGATCGAAGAACATAAGCCTGCGCTTTACATGGCGATGATCGAAACCGCCGATATCGTTGCGCAACGCTACGGCATCAGCCGCGAGGCGCAAGATGACTACAGCCTGCGTTCGCAAAAACTGGTGGCGCGCGCGCAGGAAACGAATCTTTACGCCGATGAAATTGTGCCGATGGATGTGACAATGGCTGTCACCGACAAGGCCACGGGTGAGACCAGCGACAAGGCCCATACCGTCACCGGCGATGAATGCAACCGCCCCGGCACCGCACTGGAGGGGCTGCAAAAGCTGGACCCGGTGCGCGGCGCCGGAAATTTCGTGACCGCTGGCAACGCCTCGCAACTGTCGGACGGCGCAGCCTCGCTGGTGCTGATGGAAGCGGATGAAGCCGCGCGCGCCGGGCTGAAACCGCTGGGCGCGTTCCGGGGCTTTGCCGTGGCCGGGTGTGAGCCCGATGAAATGGGCATCGGCCCGGTCTTTGCCATTCCCCGCCTGCTGGAGCGTGCAGGCCTGAAGGTGGATGATATCGATCTGTGGGAACTTAACGAGGCTTTTGCCAGTCAGGCACTTTACTGCCGCGACAAGCTGGGCATCGACCCTGACAAATACAACGTCAACGGCGGCTCCATCGCCATTGGCCACCCTTTCGGCATGACCGGCGCGCGCATGGCCGGGCATCTTCTGCTGGAGGGGCGGCGGCGCAAAGCGAAATGGGGCGTGGTGACCATGTGTATCGGCGGCGGCGCAGGGGCAGCTGGCCTCTTTGAAATCTTCTGAGGAGGCGGCCATGGATCTGAGCTTTTCTGCCGAGGACATCGCCTTTCGCGATGACGTCCGCGCCTTTCTGCGCGATGAACTTCCTGCCGAACTGGCCGCGAAGGTGCGCCACCACAAGCTGCTGGACAAGGCTGATTATGAGCGCTGGCATGCCATGTTGCAGGCGCGCAGCTGGCTGGCCGGAACATGGCCAAAAGCCTTTGGCGGTGCGGAATGGAACGCCGTGCAGCGCCATATCTTTGAAGAGGAATGCGCGATGGCCAATGCCCCGCGCATCATCCCCTTTGGCCTGAACATGCTGGCCCCGGTGTTGATGGCCTTTGGCTCAAAGGAGCAGCAAGATTACTACCTGCCGCGCATTCTGGATGGCAGCGATTGGTGGTGTCAGGGCTATTCAGAGCCCGAGGCCGGGTCAGACCTGGCCTCGCTGCGCACAACCGCCGTGCGCGAGGGCGATCATTACATCGTCAATGGCCAGAAAACCTGGACCACACTTGGCCAGTTCGCCAACAAGATCTTTTGCCTTGTGCGCACCGATGCCAGCGTGAAACCGCAGGCCGGGATTTCCTTTCTGTTGATCGACATGGACACACCCGGGATCGACATCCGGCCCATCGTGCTGATCGACGGCACGCCCGAGGTGAACGAAATTTTCTTCACCGATGTAAAGGTTCCGGCAGAGAACCTTGTCGGCGCAGAAAATCAGGGCTGGACCATGGCCAAGTACCTGCTGACCCATGAGCGCACCAATATTGCAGGCGTGGGCTTTGCCGCAGCGGGGCTGGCCGAGTTGAAGCGCATTGCCGCAACCGAGCGTTCCGGCGGGCGGCCTCTGGCGGAGAACCCGCATTTCGCAGCCCGTATGGCGCGGGTTGAGATGGATCTGATGGCTATGGCCACCACCAATATGCGCGTGGTGGCAGCCGCCGCCGCCGGGGCCGCGCCCGGTGTCGAAAGTTCGATGCTGAAGGTCAAGGGCACCCTGATCCGGCAGGCGATCAACGATCTGACACGCCGGGCTGTGGGCCCTTGGGCTATGGCCTTCCCCTCCGAGGCCGTTGAGGGGTCGAACCTGCCCCATCCAGGCCCCGACTACGCAGCCTCTGCCGCGCCGGTCTATCTGAACTACCGCAAGATTTCGATCTACGGTGGTTCGAACGAAATACAGCGCGGCATCATCGCCAAAACCATGCTCGGATTATAAGGAAAGCATCATGGATTTCTCCCTGACAGAAGAACGCCGGATGCTGGCCGACAGCCTGCGCGGCACCCTCAAACGCGGGGCCGACTGGGCGCAACTGTCTGATCTGGGCGTGCAGGGCGCGCTGTTCACCGAGGCCGAGGGCGGGTTTGGCGGCAGCGGTTTCGACATCGCCGTTGTATTCGAGGAACTAGGCCGCGCAGGCTCCACCGAACCGGTGCTTGAGGCTGGGCTGGCCGGTGGCCTTTTGGCCGATTGCGGCGAGGCCGCGCTCGTTGAGGCGGTGATCGACGGCTCTCTGCGCCCGGTTTTCGCCCATGACGAGCCCGGCAACCGCTACGACACCGACCTGCGCTGCACCGCAACTGACGGGCGGTTGAGCGGTGCCAAAACGGTGGTCATCGGGGCCGAAGGTGCGGGGCTTTTGGTGGTCAGCGCGCGCTCATCCGGTGGCCTGTCACTCTTTGCTGTCGATCCCGGAGCCGAGGGGGTCAGCCTGCGCTCGGTCCCTTCGCTGTCAGGCGGGTACGCCAGCGAAATCACCTTTGACAAGGCACCGGCCCGGCTGATCGGCCCGGAAGGTGGTGCGCAACCACTGATCGACCAGCGCATCGCCGCAGCCACGCTGGCGCTTTGCGCCGATGCGCTGGGAGCGATGGAAACTGTTCGGGAGATGACGCTCGACTACCTGCGCACCCGCAAGCAGTTCGGGCGACCGATCGGCAGTTTTCAAGCGCTCCAGCACCGCATGGCCGATGTGGTGATCGAGATCGAACAGGCGCGCTCTGCGGTGATCAATCTGGCGGGGCATCTGCATGCAGCGCCTGCGGTGCGTGATCGCCATGTCAGCGCGACCAAGAATGTCGTCGGGCGCACTGCAAGCCTGGTGGCCGAGGAATCGATCCAGCTGCATGGCGGTATCGCCATGACCGAAGACTATGCCCTCGCCCCCTTTGCCCGGCGCTTGATCGCCGTCGACCACCGCTTTGGCGACGAAGATTGGCATATGGAGCGTTTCATCGCGCTTGGAGCCTCTGCATAAGCTGGCGCGGACCCTGCTGAGCCAGGGTCCGCCACATCCCCCCTGTTCCGGCCAGAGGTTCCGCCTTATCTGTGGTCCCAGCGTCATCGAGGGAGGCAGAAATGGCAAAAACGGTAATCATTCAGCAACACGGCGGGCCCGAGGTTCTGGAATTCGAGGATCGCCCGGTCGGTGCGCCCGGCCCCGGCGAAATCCGCATCCGCCACATGGCCTGTGGGCTGAACTTCATCGACTGCTATCAGCGCAGCGGGCTTTATCCGATGCAGCTTCCCAGCGCATTGGGCATGGAAGCGGCGGGCGAGATCGAGGCCGTGGGCGAGGGTGTGACCCACCTCAAGCCCGGCGACCGTGCAGCCTATGCCGCCTTTCCGCCCGGTGCCTATTGCGAGGCCCGTGTGATGCCCGCAGCCCAGGCCTGCCCCCTGCCCGATGGCATTTCCTTCGAGGAAGGCGCGGCGATGATGCTCAAGGGGCTGACGGTGCAGTACCTCTTTCATCGTACCACGCCGCTGAAGCGCGGCGATACGGTGCTATTTCACGCGGCTGCGGGCGGTGTGGGGCTGATCGCCTGCCAATGGGCGCGGTCAGAGGGGATTACGCTGATCGGCACCGCCGGATCGGACGCGAAATGCGCGCTGGCCCGCGATCATGGCGCGGATCATGTGATCAACTACCAGACCGAGGATTTCACCACACGCGTGCGCGAGATCACCGAAGGGCGCGGCGTGGATGTGGTGATGGATTCGATCGGCGCGGATACGTTTGAAGCTTCGCTCGATTGTTTGCGGCCCTTGGGCATGATGATCAGCTTCGGCAATGCCTCGGGCGCAGTGCCGCCTTTCAGTCTGGCGATGCTGGCCTCGCGCGGCTCGCTTCAGGTCACGCGGCCCACGCTGTTCACCCATACGTCAAACCCCGAGGCCTGCCAGACCATGGCGCGCCACCTGTTCGACAAAGTTACCTCGGGGGCCGTGAAGCTGCGCATCGACCAGCGCTTCGCGCTTGATCAGGTGGCCGAGGCGCACCGCAGCCTGGAGGCCCGGGCCACCACCGGCTCAACCGTCCTGATCCCCTGACATGGGCCAACCTCTGCCACCCCGCGCAAGCGCGGGGTGCTTGCGGGTCGGCATCAGCTCTCACCCGTGACCTTTTCCTTGTCGATCGGGTCAAACCCGTCCAGCACCACCTGCTTGGTGCGACAGTCATCGCACATCGTCAGCAGCGCGCGCCGCGCCGCGCCCGCTTCGCCCGCGAACATCCAGTGATCCTGCAACCGCTCCTGCACCCGCGCGACGCTGGAGCGGGTGCCGAACGCCTTGCCGCAGGCGGTGCAGCAAAACGGCTCTTCCTGCTTGAGCAACCGGCGCGGGTTGTCCCAGGCGGCGAAATCGGCTTGCGGGGCAAGGGTGATTGCCTGTTCCGGGCAGGTGGCCGCGCAGATGCCGCATTGCACGCACGCACTTTCCGTAAAGCGCAGCATCGGCATGTCCGGGTTGTCATGCAGCGCACCGGCAGGGCAAGCCCCGACACAGGCCAGACACAGGGTGCAGGCGTCACTGTCCAGTACCACGGCCCCAAAAGGCGCGCCTTCGGGCAATTCTACGCGAGCGGCGGGCTCCGGTGCAGACCGGTTCATCTCAGACATGGCCAGAACCAGAAGGCCGCGCTTGTCCGAGGGCGGCAGGAAACTGGAGCGCGTGGACCGCGCAGGTGTCGCTGGGTGCCAGAGCGCGGCTTCCAGCGCATCGGGGTCATCGGTCTGGATCAGGGCACAGGTGTCAGTGGGGTAACCGGTTTCGGCGCAGACCACATCGATCAGCGCCAGCGTTTCATCCAGCCCGTCCAGCGTGTGCAGGGGCCGCGCACGGGTCAGAATGCGCACGCCGCCTGCCCCATAAGCCAACGCGGCGGCCAAGGTTTCCGGGCCGATCTGGCTGGGTTCATTGACCGCAACCGGGATCACATGCGCCGGAAGCCCGCGCCCGAAGCGCGCACTCGCGTCGATCAGCGGTGCGCCGTGGCCCTCGTCATGGAACATGATCACCGGCGCGGCCTTGCCACCAGCCGCGAACCACGCCGCCAGCCCGGCGCGCAACCGCTCGGCCAGGTATTCGACACCCGGCAGCGCATAGGCCGCGGCGCCCGTGGGGCAGGCCGCCGCGCATTGCCCGCATCCCGCACAGATCAGCGGGTCAATCGCCACGCTGTCGCCAGCCGGGGTGATTGCGCCGGTCGGGCACAGGTCAAGGCAGCGGGTGCATCCGGTGATCGTGTTGCGCGAATGGGCGCAAAGGTCGGCGGCAAAGTCGATGAAACGCGGCTTGTCAAAGGTACCCACCATCTGCGCCGCCTGCATTACCAGCCGGGCCACGGCCACCCCATCACGCGGATCGGCGCGCAGATAGCCCGGGCGCAGATCGGCGGCCGGAAACAGTGGCGTATGGCCGGTCAGATCCACCACCAGATCGCAGCGCGACAAAGCGCCGTTGCGCCCCTCTTCGTACTGCAACGCGGTGCGTGATGAGGGGGCCGGGGCAGCGAACTCATCCACCGTCAGCTCGAACGCGCCCAGATGCCCCTGCGCCTTGCGGATGCGGCCCTGAAGCACCGGAAAGCCGGTGCGCCGCGGTGGGGTGACCTGCGCGCCGGGGGCCAGAAGCACAGTAATATCCAGCGTTTCCGACAGCGTTGCGGCGGCCTCCAGCGCCTCAGGGCCACTGCCCAGGATCAGCGCCACGCCGTCGCTTTCCATACTCACCAGCTCAAAAGGCGCAGCCTCAACCCCGGACATCGCGATCAGCGCCGCCATCTTCGGCCCGGTCTTGCCAGCCTCGGCCGACCAGCCCGCCGTTTCACGGATATTGACGAAGTTCAGATCGCCTGCGAACCCGGCCTCCTCGGCGACCTCGGCAAAAAGCGGGGCCTCCTGTGTGCAGGTTACGGTGACAGACGCAAACGCGCCCAGCGCCTTGCGGAAATGGTCCAGCTGGGCACGGCACAACTGTGTTGCGGGCTTTTGCGGCCACTCATGCCCGGCCTTGCCCAGCGCTGCCGTGTCAATCGGCATGGTGCCTTCGCAAGTGCAGGTCAGAATCTGGTGCGGCGTCACTGGCATGGGCATTCCCTGGCTGGCGCGTGGCATATCCACGTCAACATAGTCTGCCACTTGCAACTTGAGTAGTCACCCGAAAGAACCCCTTGCCGTTGATCACGCTTGAGGCAACACTGCCTTGAGGAAGAGGACCGCGATGCAGCAAGACACGCTGAAACTGCCGCCGCCCTACACGCTTGTTCAGGCGCTGGGCACGGATGTGCTTGAAGACGCCGCCGCGCTGGCGCCCGAAATGGGCGCAGGCGCGCTGGTTTTGCGTCAGGCACCGGGCCTGCTGGCCTTCGCCGTTGTGCTGGAGCCGGAGCAGCCCTTGAATGTTGCCCAGATGGCCTTTGTGCTGGGCATGACCGCGCTGGGGGATGCCCTGGCGGCCCATTGCCCACCCGCGCGCCCGGTGCGTTTTGTCTGGCCGGATGAATTGCGCTATGACAAGGCCCGGCTGGGTGGCGGGCGCTTCAGGGTGGCACCGGGCTGCGCGCCGGATGAGGTGCCGGACTGGATGGTGTTCGCCGCCGAACTGATCGCCGACCGCGATCATTTGCAAGACCCCGGCGAATTCCCTGACAGCCTGTCGCTGAAAGAAGATGAATTCGACCCGCCCGAATCGATCGTCGCCACCTTTGCTTCATACCTGATGCTGTATTTCGACCGCTGGGCGCATGACGGGCTTGACGCGGTCACCAATCGCTATCTGATGCGCATTGATCCACCGCTACTGCGCGGTGTGCGCCGGTTTGAAGGCGACAGACTGGTCGAAATCACCCCCTCGGGCGGCAAACGCTATCCGCCCCTGATGGAGGCGATGGGCCAATCCGGCTGGCGCGGAGATGCGGGGCCAAAGCTATGACCCGCCTGCCCCGCACCATCCGGCTGGACCCGTCTGATACCGTGGTGTTCGAGCGTGCCGCCGAGCCGGGCGAATGGGCCGTGCCCGGCACCTTCATGTTCTGGGGCCGTGCTGAGGAAAGCCTGACCCGCAAGGAGGCCATCGCTTTTCGCAGCGGGTTTCTGGGGGTCGACAGCTTTGGCCATTCCACGCTTGTGGCGGTGCAAGAGGCCAGCGCGGATGAGCGCGCGGCCATGGTGCGACAACTGGCCGACCAACTGGTAGCACGGCTGGGCGCGCCGGATCTGGCCGCTGCCCTTCCCGCCGCCGAGGAGGAGGTGGCGCTGGCGGAAAGCCTGTGCCGGGGGCATGACCTGAACACGCTGATCGCGCTGCATCGCCGCCATCAGGGTGGCAATATCCGCGAGCAGTTCCGCACGCTGAAACCACGCCACGACACCGCCTTTGCAGGCGGGCATCTGCAAGGCCACGACCGGGCCTTTCATGTCATCGAGGAAGACGGCGATACGGTTGATCTGTTCGCCCTGCGCGGAGACGACTGATGCCCGAATTCTGGGTTGCCAGCGGCCACCATCTGACCCGGCTGGACAGCGCGGGGCGCATGTTGGTGACCGATGAATTGCTTCTGGCCTGGCTAGCCCGGCCCGAGATTGTGCCGCCTGTTGATGCCTGCGCAACCGAGCGCGCCGTCCATGCGCGCCTGATGGCCAACCCCCGCGCGCCAGTGCCCCACCTTGAGCGGGCGGCCATGGCCGACCCTGACGCACGCGAGAACTGGGACTTTTTCCTGACCCTGCGCGACACCTTGCTGGCGGCAGGCACGATTGAGGCGGGCTATGCACAGATCATCCAGGACGGTCTGCGCCTGCCGGTGGTATTTCTGAACCAGTTGGTGCAACTGATCCTGCGCAATGCGCTCGATGGCTGTCAGGATGCGCAGGTGATCCGCGCCGCCGAGCTGATGTTTCGCCCTCAGCGTAGCCATATCAAAGACGGCAAGCTGCTGTTGGCCGATGAAGAGCTGGTTCAGGCGCTCGAGGCTGAGATGCACACCTCACCGCTGACGGCCATGTTCTCAGGCGGGATCGACAGTCTGGATGTGCTGGGCGGCGGCACCGAATGGACCTATTGGTCACGCTCGGACGCGCATACCACGGTGCTCAACTTCGGCGGCGATCCTGAGGCGCGCAAGGGCCTTGCGCAGGCCATGGCGGTCTTCATCAGCCATATGACAGGCCACAGCGTGACCATCACGCCGCAAACCCGCGCCGATGACATTGATCTGCGGTGGTTCGTGGGGCTGGATCAGACCGGCACCGCAATCGGCAATGATTTGTGGAAAGGGGCAGAGCCGCGCGATACAATGGTGGGGCTGTTCCGGCTCGACTTCGCTGATCCGTCGGTCATGCTATCCGATCTGGCGGGCCATCCCGTTTGGCTGATCCTGGGGCTCGGGGCGGATATGGCGGTGCGGGTGAAGCCGCAAAACCTGCTGACCGGCCTGCCGCTGGCCTCGCCAGAAAGCCTGCACTGATACACCTGCCAGCCTGAACTGATACAGGAGCAATGATGCCAAAACAGACCCTGCGCCTTGGTGTTCTGGCCACCCGTCGCCCGCCAGTAACGCGCTGGGGGCAGGCACAGTTGCGCCCCTCAGGCGTACTGCCACGAGAGCCGGATCTGGCACCGCACAGCCTGATCTCAAATGAGAACGGCGTGGAAACGTGGTATCTGGGCGCGCGCGACATGGTGCTGTTTTCAGGTGACACCAGCCATCACATGGACAATCTGAACTCAGGCCGACCGTCTGTATGGGTGGTCCTGCGCGGGCAGGACCCTGCCTTGTGCGACCTGGCCTGCGTGACGGTGGACCCCTATGAGGGCGAGGGGTTTGCCAGCGATCTGGAGGCCACGGTCGAGGCCGTGCCGATGCCCGCCGTGATTCATGACGCTGTGGCCGCTTTTGTCGCCGCGCATCATGTCGAAATCCCGTTCAAGAAGCGCAAGCGCCAGCCGGTTGACCCCAATGCCATGCAGTCGAGCGCCCCGCGCATACTGCCGCCAGATGAAAAATGGCACATTCGCGGAGAACGGAAATGAGCGGCGGATCTTTTCTTGAGCGCTGGTCGCGCCGCAAAGCCGAGAACGAACGCGCCGGGGCGCCGTCCCCCCCCGCGATTGAGGCGACTGAACCCCTTGAAGAGGACGCGGCTGACACCAAAGCCCCCACCTTGAGCGAAGAAGACCTCGCCGCCCTGCCCCGCATCGAAGATCTGACCCCGCACAGTGACTTGCGCGCGTTTCTGCGCCCCGGCGTCCCCACGGCACTGAAGAATGCCGCGATGCGCAAGATGTGGCTGCTGACCCCGGCGATCCGCGACCATAGCGATTGCGCCGTGGATTACGCCTGGGACTGGAACACACCGGGCGGGGTACCCGGCAACGGCGGGCGACTGACGACAGAAGGCGTGCAGAAGATGGTCAAGGCGCTGTTCGACCCGGCCCCGGCAAAGACAGATCAGACTCCGTTGATGAAAGCAGACGTACCACCTGCAACCGGGACAGCAGCCCCCCCCTCCGCGACACCGGAGCCACACGGCGCGCCATCGCCCCCAGAGAATCCGGGCCCAGAGAAACCGGGCATCGTGCAGCCAACCCTGACAACTGACAAGAATTCCGCCCCCGATCAGCACGTTGCGCATGAAACCACTGACCCTGCCCCCACCCGGCAGCGACATGGAGGCGCAACACCTAGCTAGACCAAGGTCGTATCCCCTGCGGTCGGATTCATTTGACCGTTGTCTTGACGCAACGTTATACTACATAAAATTGCAAGAAGTTGCGGAAAGCTGCACTTCACGCCCAACGCGGCGCTTCGGGAGAGAGACTCTGATGTCAGCAAGCCAGCCCGCTACCGGGCCAGCGAGCACGAATATCGACCACATGCGAAGCGAGCATTATCGCTTCCTCTCCAACTTGCTTGCCACACCGCCAGACGCCGCCACACTTGAGCGCATTGCACAACTGCAAGGGGATGCCACCGCATTGGGCCAAGCCTATCAGGTGCTTGCCGACGCGGCACGAAAGACCAGCTCGGACAGCGTGGAGCGCGAATATTTCGAACTGTTCATCGGCGTGGGCCGGGGCGAATTGTTGCCCTATGGCAGCTTCTATCTGACCGGGTTTCTCAATGAACGCCCCCTTGCATATCTGCGTGCCGATCTGGCGCGGCTGGGCGTCGAACGGGCGAAAGACCGCCATGAGCCTGAGGACCATATTGCGCTTCTGTTCGAAGTGATGGGGGCCATGGCCGCAGGCGAGATCGCGGTTCAGCCAGATCAGCAGGCGGCCTTTTTTCAGCGCCATATCGCGCCCTGGGCTGGCCAGTTTTTTGATGATCTGGCGGTTGCACCCAGTGCCGGGTTTTACCGCCCGCTGGCCGAGATCGGGCGATTGATTGTGGATATCGAGGCAAGGGCGTTTGCTCTGGCCGCATGAAATGACAAGCGAGACCGTCATCGGGCGCAGGCCCGGAACCTTGGGAGGTTGGACATGACGAAAGACCGGGAGAACCAGATCAGCCGCCGCAGCCTTTTTGGCGCGGCACTGGGGGCGGGGGCAGCCACAGCGCTGACTATGGGCGGGGCACGCCCGGCGCTGGCACAGCAGACCGGGGAAGAGCGCACGCGTGCGCGCTACCGTGTCACCGAACATATCGAGGCCTTTTACCGCACCAACCGTTACTACCGCCGGGAGGAATAAGAGATGCTGGTCAAACGCAGAACCCGTGAGGCCGCGCAGGGCGGTCGTCTGTCGCAAATGGCGGCGGGGCTATCGGCGAAACCGATCGACCGTCGCAGCTTCCTCAGGGCTTCGGGGCTGGGCGTGGCAGGGCTTGCCGCGCTGGGTACCGTCGGCGGCGGCATGACACAACGCGCCGCAGCCGGGCCAACGGATCACAGCCAGGACATTGAGCGGCGCAGGAATATCTGCACCCATTGCTCTGTCGGCTGCACGGTTACCGCCGAGGTTCAGAACGGCGTCTGGGTCGGTCAGGAACCCAGCTGGAACAGCCCCATCAATCGTGGCACCCATTGCGCCAAGGGCGCGGCGGTGCGCGAGTTGGTGCATGGCGACCGGCGGCTGAAGTATCCGATGAAGAAGGTCGGCGGCCAGTGGCAGCGGATCAGCTGGGAACAGGCGGTTGATGAGATCGGCGAGAAGATGCTCGACATCCGCGAGACTTCGGGGG
Organism: Pararhodobacter sp.; assembly: GCA_020832545.1. Taxonomy (GTDB): domain Bacteria; phylum Pseudomonadota; class Alphaproteobacteria; order Rhodobacterales; family Rhodobacteraceae; genus Pararhodobacter. The sequence goes on from JAFIEK010000047.1 coordinate 23,888, forward strand.
CTGACAGCGTCTATCTTCTGGGCTCGGCGAAATTCTCGAATGAGGGTGCCTATCTCTTCCGCAAGTTCGCCGCCTTCTGGGGCACTAACAACGTGGACCATCAGGCCCGCATCTGCCATTCGACCACCGTGGCGGGCGTGGC
>JAFIEK010000048.1 GCA_020832545.1 Pararhodobacter sp.
CCCCCCCCCCCCCCCCCCCCCCCCCCCCCCCCCCCCCCCCCCCCCCCCCCGCCCCTTGCCCTTACCCGGCGGAGCTTGCGGGCTTGGCGTTCAGCAGGCCATAGCGTTCCTCGCCCAGCTTGCCGTAGAGATCGAGCTGGGTTTCGAGGAAATCGATATGCCCCTCCTCATCGGCGATCAGCGCGTCGAACAACGCCCGGCTGACGTAATCGCCCACCTTGTCGCAGTGCTGGCGGGCCTCGATATACAGGGTACGCGCATCATGCTCGCCCGCCAGATCGCATTCCAGCGTCTCCTTCAGCGTCTGTCCGATTCTTAGCGGATCAAGTTTTTGCAGGTTCGGATGACCCTCCAGAAACAGGATCCGCTCGATCAGCTTGTCGGCATGGTGCATCTCTTCAATCGATTCGGCGCGTGACTTGTCGGCCAGATGGCCATAGCCCCAATCTTCCTGTAGCCGGTAATGCAACCAGTACTGGCTGACCGCCGTCAGTTCCGAGCGCAGTGCTGCATTGAGATAGTCGATAACCTTGGGGTCGCCCTTCATGGTGCCTTCCTTTTCGCGGTGCCGAAGATGGGAACGGTCTGCCCGGGCATTCCGCCCCCTGATACCGGCAGACTGTCACAGCGACGCATCGTGTCAAGGAAAAGGGGCATGCAGCCGCCGCAATCCGCCGATTTACCCAGCGCCCGGTAGACCTTGCGCGGGGTGATGATGGTGTCGGGATCGGCGGCGCGCATCCAGTCGACAGCGGCATGGATGTCGTGATCGGCGATGTTCATGCAGTGGCAGACAATCATGGCAGCAGAACCTGGCTGAACAAGGTTTGGCAGGGCGCCGGTGGCGTCGGGCTGTCGGCATCCCTTACCTGACAGAAAGAATCAGATATGTAAAGTAATGATGCGCGCAGCGCCGCCCCCAACACCGCGCATGCCTGCAAAGCCAAATCTGCGACAAGGGTCCTTTGCGCTGATTGTCGCAATGGCAGAAACGCATTTTCGTTGTTTCACCAATCAAGAACTTCATTCCGATAGCCGGGTGAGTTGACAGTCCCCTGCTCAGCGTTGCTTGAATGTGCAAGACATCTCACCCTGAAAGGACAAAATGGCAGCCCCTCGCAAGAATATCACCGACATTTTGTGTATAGGTTGCCAGAAAGGGTCAACAAGCTGGCTGCATTCGGTGCTCGCCAGACACCCCGACACATGGCCCTTCCCCGATTCTCATCCGCAGACCTCGACAAACAAGGAGGCCCATTTCTGGGACCGCAATCACGCGCGCGGCGTGGACTGGTATCGCCGCCTGATGACACCGCCTGACCCTCACCTGAAGTCCATGGATTTCACGCCGGAGTATGCGTTTCTGCCCGACAGCCATGTTGGAGAGTGCAAACGCCTCAATCCCGATGCAAAGGTTATCTACATCCTGCGTGATCCACTGGCGCGGGCGGTGTCGGCGCTGCGCATGCGGATGCTGTGGCGGTTTGGTGCCAGCTCAGGTGTGCGGCTGGAAATGGGCAAATTGCTGTTTCAGATGCTTCCCCATGCCGCGCTGGACCAGCACGGTTCATATGTGCGCAATTTTGAGACCTGGCGACGGCACTATCCCGATATGCTGGTTCTGAATTATGAGGAACTGCACGCAAAGCGTGCCAACTCCGTGGCGCGGATCATGGCGTTTGCCGGTCTTGATGCGGCGCGGTTGACAGGCGAACACCGCACCGGCTTTGACGCGATCATGGCCGGAAGGGTCTGGGAGAGCGAAAAATTCCCCGTGGACCGGGATGTGCTGATCTATCTGCAAGGCTTTACCGCGCGCACGCGGGCTGCGGTGCGCAACACCTTCGGTTTCGAATTCACTGAAGGCCAGCAGATGCTTGATGCCGCTTTGCCGGTGCCGGCCCCTCATCAACCAGAATCGGGAAATGACATGAATTCGCTGAAAACTGTCCTTGAGCAGATCCGGGATGAAACGCTCCGCAACCGCGAGGTGGCCTCTGCGCAAAGCAAACTGATGGAGCACCTGCTCGCCGAGGTCCGCGCCGAGAAGCGCGTGATGCGGTTGATCTTGGACAGCGCGACTTCTGACATGGAAAACGAGATCTCCGCCACGCTTCGTCAAGTGCAGCTTGACATGGCGCGGACGCTGGATGCCGTTCATGCTGAGCGCCTGTCGCTGGCCCGCTTTGGTGATGGCGAACTGATGCTGATGGCCAACGAGGGTCACTCCCTTCGCTTCCAGCGCAACTCGCCCGAGCTGCGCCGCGAACTGACTCAAGCCATGAACCCGGACTGGCTGGCCCCTGGCCGCGTCCTGGTCACGCTGCCCCCGCCATTCCGGGGGAACTTGCACTGGCTGGGTGTCTGGATCGCAACCTGGCCGCTTCTGAAAACCCTGATCGACCCTACGAAGCAGTACGGAAACACTCAGGTATCACGCCCGGCCTTTTTTCAGCAGGAAGGCGCCACCGGAATCGCACAGTGGCGACGGCTTTGGCAGGGCCGTGAGGTTCTGGTCGTCACGGGCCGTGGCTCCCGGTTCGAGCTGCTACCGGAGTTGTTCGACGGGGCAGACAAGGTCGAATTCATGCATACGGCCCCTGAACATGCCTTCTCCGATCGTGAGGAGATTTTGAAAGGCATAGTCGGCCGAGCGACCTCCGATACAATCGTGCTGTTGTCGCTGGGGCCGACGGCGACCATTCTGGCGCACCGCATCGCGGCAGCTGGCCTTCAGGCGCTGGATATCGGCCATATCAGCGCCAGCTACGCTCATGTCTTCACCAACGGGTTGCTGCCTGAAAAACTGCAGACATCCAGATAGGACGCCGTCAACACTTCCCTGAACCTGCGGCGCAAGAACCGTCCGGGCGCATCTGGTGATCGCCACGCAACACGGTCGTGACACCTGACCCCATGCGCCCGCCATCTGACAGGCTGCCCGCAAAGCCCGGCCCGGCCCGCGCCCGGCCCAAAAGGCGCCGCGCCCCTCTTCATCTACTCAGAAATATCCTCGGGGGGTGAATTCGGCGCAGCCGAAGAGGGGGCAGACAGCCCCCCTGCCCGGTTTTCCCACGCGCCCGGTCAGTTGTCGGCCTGCGGCTTGCGAACCAGTGACTGCACCACATAGACCAGTATCGCAAAGCCGACCGCGCCCAGCACGGCAATGCCCAGCATCACCAGCCAGTCGATCGGCCCGCCCAGATCTCTCAGGCGCGAATTGGTGACCTGCAACACAAACACCACCGCCGCCACCGCGCCAACCGGCATCGACAGCTGTGCCAGCAGGAACTTGCGCATCGACATCGCCCGGTCGCGGAACAGGATATACAGATAAAACGCCGTGATCACCCCCGCGACAATAACCAACGCCCAGAACAGGCCGCGGCCGAAAACTTCCTCGAACACCGCCATCAGGGTGGAAAAGGTCAGTTCTTCCATTTCGCTCTCCTCAGGCCAGACCGCGCAGCATGGCGTTATAGGTGGGTTTCAATGCGACTTCCTTCATCAACCAGGAAATCCACAGCTCTTCCAGCGGGGCAATCACTCCGGGGAACGAGGGCACGAGGTTATCGTTGTAATCAAACTCGATCAGCATCGCCCGGCCGACCCGGGTGATCATCGGGCATGAGGTATAGCCGTTGAAGCGGCGCGTGCCCTCGCGGCCTTGGATCTCGCTGATCAGATGGTCCTCGACCACAGGCAGATGCCATTTCACGCTGGCCGCCGTCTTGCCCTTGGGCACCCCGTTGATATCGCCGATACCAAAGACATTGGGGTAGCGCGCATGACGCAGGGTCTCGCGGTCCACCTCGATCCAGCCCTGATCGGTCCAGCGGTCGGCCCATGACAGGCCCGAATCACGCACAGCCTGCGGCGCGCGCTGCGGCGGGATGACATTGATGAAGTCATAATCGGCATCGACATCGCCCTCAGGCGTGGCGTAAGTGGCCACCTTGCGCGCGGCGTCGAGCGCTTTCAGCACATGGCTGCTGCGCACCTCGATCCCGCGCTCATCAAAGATCTGTCGCACGCGGTGGTGGACGATCGGCACGCCAAAAAGCGCCGGGCTATTGGAATTATAGATGATCTGCGTATCGGCGCGGGTGCCCTTGCGGGTGGCGATATCCTCGGCCAACATGGCGATCTTGAGCGGCGCACCGGCGCATTTCATCTCAGTCGCCGGACGACCGAACAGGCCCACGCCCCCCTGATCGGTGAAGCGGTCCAGCGCGCGCCAGCTCAGTTCGGCATAGTCGGGTCCGGCGTAATGGGCGCTGACACCGTTCTGGCCGACCATGTCCAGCGAGAACCCCTCGATCGCGTCCCAGTCCAGCGAAAGGCCGGTGGCGACGATCAGGTAGTCATAGTCAAAGTGTTGCCCGCCGGTAGTTGTGACGCGGTTGGCATCGGGGTCGATCCCGGCGGCGTATTCCTGCACCCAGTTCACACCTGAGGGCAGCCATTGCCCGGTGCTGCTGATCGAATAGCCGGCCGGTTTCAACCCGGCCGCGATCAGCGTGAAACCGGGCTGGTACCAGTGCTGCTGGCGCCCGTCGATGACGGTGATCTGCGCGCCGTCCAGCCGCGCCGACAAGCGGTTGGCGATAGCCGCCCCGCCCGCGCCTGCGCCCAGCACCACGATCCGCGCGGCGCTGCGCACCCGCTGCGCCTGGACCTGCGATCCTGTTGCCGCCAGCGCGGCGCCACCCGCCGCGAGGCCCAGAAAACCGCGTCGCGTCGCGCTCGGATTCCACGATTCGGACATGCTTCCCCTCCACTCATATGAATTTAACAATGTGTTAAATATACATGCCATAAACAGAATGCAACAGCATACCGCGTGTCGCTGTGAACCGGCCCATGTAACTGGCCTATGCAACCGGCTGGTGCGTCGTGATTGCGGCGTTCGTGTCGTGACATGCGCTGCTATCGCGCCGCAGCGGCAGAGTGTTGCACAAAACAACCTGTCACAAATTGATCTTAATCAAGGACGCCGGCGTGACATAAAGATTAGCGTCTTCCATACATTATCGGAGAGGTCCCATGCGACTGACCACCAGAACGAATCTCGCGCTGCGCACGTTGATGGTCTGCGCTGTGAATGCAGACCGGATCGTACGAAAAACCGATGTCGCGACGGCCATCAACGCCTCGGAAAATCATCTTGCGCAGGTAATTAACCAGCTGGGGCAAACCGGCTACATCAAGACCCTGCGCGGGCGACGCGGCGGGTTTGTCTTGGCCCGCCCGGCAGAAGAGATCAGCGTGGGCGCGTTGTTTCGCACCTTTGAATCCGATCTGCCTTTCATCGAATGCTTCTCAAATGACAACACCTGCCCGCTCAAGGACCATTGCCGCATGGCCGGGCATCTGGCGCGCGCGATCGAGGCGTTTTACGCCTCGCTTGACCCGCTGACGTTGGGTGAGCTGGTCTCGTGCAACTCGGGGCTGGATATGCTGTTATCGCTCGAGTCTCCGGGCCGGATGCAGGGTGCCATTCCCTGTGTGCGGGCACGCCAGACACGCCAGGACAGCGAGACCGAGATCGCCTGAGGGGCGCGGATTTCAATCAAAAAGCGCGCGGTGTGTCAGAACTCCAGCCGCAGCCGGTCGCGCGTCATCTCGATGCGTGAAAAACGGCTGAGATAGGCCATTCCCAGCAGCGAAACATGCAACTCGCCCTCATTTACCAGCGCGGGCACGCGCCGATGCTCCTGATCGCCGATCACCACCTGATCCAGAACCACACGCGCCGTGCGCACCACGCCATTGGCGGTGCGCGCCGTGCCCAGAAACGCCAGATCATCGGCCCGGAAACCCAGCGCCTGCGCATCCTCGCGGGTCAGGACAATGTCGGTGGCCCCGGTATCGACGACAAAATTCACCGGCTGCGGTGTCGCACCCTCATGTCCCGAAATCTCAAGCGTCAAGCGAAAAGACCCGTCGCGGCCCCGGCGCAGCTCGACCGCGCCCTCACCGGCTTGTTGCACGGCGATTGAAGGCAGCACCATCGACTGCCATAGCCCCCAGCCCGCCATCACCCCGGTGAACAAGAGCCCCCACAACAGAAGCATCCGCACGAACTGCCCGATCTGACGGCGCATCGCCACCAGCGCATAGGACGCCAGAACCGTGCCCAGCAGCACCAGATAGATGATCTGCGCGATCTGGTCGCTGTGCAGGCTGTCGATCATCGCAGCACCAAAGGGGCGTTTGTATGGGTCATCGCGTCAAAGATAGGCGCGCGCCGGGCCGGGGCCAAGCCTGCTCACAGTGTTTCACGCAAGCGTGCGCGTATTCACGCCACCCATGCCGCGCGCAGCCCGTTAAGCACAAACTGCACCGACAGCGCGGCCAGCAGCATCCCCAACAGCCGCGACACCACCATCGTGCCGGTCTGGCCCAGCACCCGCTCGATGGGCGCGGCGAGCAAAAACAGCAAGAATCCCAGCGCAATCACCGCCAGCATGACCAGATGCACAGCCAGCACCCCTGCCCAGTCCCAGCCGGTCTGGCCCACCAGCAGGATCATCGAGGCCATGGCCCCCGGCCCGGCGATCAGCGGCATGGCCAGCGGAAAGACCGACGGGTCCGGCACCTCTCCGGCATGGCCCGCGCGGCGCTTGCTGCGCCGGTCAAAGAGCATGTCAAGCGCGGTCAGGAACAACAACAGCCCGCCTGCGATCTGGAAAGCGGGCATGGAAATGCCGATGGCCGTCAGGATCGTTTCACCCGCCAGCCCGAACAAGGTCAGCAGCAACGCCGCCACAAGACAGGCGCGCAATCCAATGGCGCGGCGCTGCGCAGGTGTCATGCCGCCGGTCAGTGCAACGAAAAAGGGCGCAAGCCCTATCGGATCGATGACCACAAAGAGCGTGACAAAAACCGTGGCCAGAAAGGTGGGATCGGTCAGCATGGCGCCCCCTGACGTGTTCAGCCAGCCTGCGTTAATCTATCAGGCATTTAACTGTCTGACATTGCTTTCTCTGTCTTTTCAAGTGCCTGCGCGGCTTTCATCCAAAGCGCCTCGGCCCGGTCCAGCGCCTCCATCACCTCGGCGTATTTCTTGTTCCAGACCGCCAGATCGCCCTTGCGACCGTCTTCATACAATTCTGGATCGGCCAGTTTCTTGGCCAGCTTGCTGCGCATATCTTCAAGTTTTTCAACACGTTGCTCTGATTTCTTCAGTTCCGACCTGAGCGCGGCAATGTCTTCGCGTGTGGCGCGGCGTTTTTCAGGCTTGGGCTTGTCGTCGCGTGCAGGGGTGTCGGGGGTCAGCAGGAAGCGGCGATAGGCCTCAAGGTCCTGCTCATAGGGCGTGACCGTCCCACCTGACACCAGCCACAGCCGGTCCGCCACCAGCCCCAGCAGATGCATGTCATGGCTGACCAGGATCACCGCACCGGAATAGGCAGTCAGCGCCTCAACCAGTGCTTCGCGGCTTTCGATGTCCAGATGGTTGGTGGGCTCGTCAAGGATCAAGAGATGCGGCGCATCGATTGTAGCCAGCAGGAGCGAAAGCCGCGCCTTCTGCCCGCCCGACAGCCGCGCCACCACGGTTTCCGCCTGATCGGCCATCAGGCCAAACCCCGCCAGCCGGGCGCGCAGCCGGGGCTGGCCCTCGGTGGGGCGCAGCCGCTGGATGTGCTGAAGCGGTGTTTCATCAATATGCAGTTCATCCACCTGATGCTGCGCGAAGTAACCGACCCGCAGCTTTGACGAGGTGGTGATCTGCCCGGCCTCCAGCGCCAGCTTGCCAGCCAGAAGTTTGGAGAGCGTCGATTTGCCCTCGCCGTTGCGGCCCAATAGCGCGATCCGGTCGTCCTGATCGATGCGCAGATTCAGCCGCTTCAGCACCGGCGGGCCGCCATATCCTACCGCGCCGTTCTCGATATTAATGATGGGCGGTGACAGCTCTTCAGGCACGGGAAAGGTAAAGACATGCTTGGCGGCCTCCGACGGAGGTGTGATCGGCTGCATCTTCTCCAGCATCTTGACCCGCGATTGCGCCTGCCGGGCTTTTGAGGCCTTGGCCTTGAACCTGTCCACGAAACTTTGCAGATGCGCGCGCCGCAGATCCTGCTTCTTGGCCTCTGCCACCAGCACCGCGCGCTGCTCGGCGCGGGTGCGGGCGAAGGTATCGTAATTGCCCTGATAGAGCGTCAGCTTCTTCTCATCCAGATGCAGGATCGCCCCGACAGCGCGGTTCAGAAGCCCGCGATCATGGCTGATGATGATCACCGTATGCGGATATTTTGCCAGATAGCTTTCCAGCCACAGCGCGCCTTCAAGGTCCAGATAGTTGGTCGGTTCATCCAGCAGCAGCAAGTCGGGCTGGGCAAACAGCACCCCCGCCAGTGCCACCCGCATCCGCCAGCCGCCTGAGAAATCAGAACAGGGTTTGAGCATTTCATCCGAGGTAAAGCCCAGCCCCTTGAGAATTGCGCTGGCCCGTCCCTCGGCTGACCATGCGTCAATGTCAGTCAGCCGTGCCTGCACTTCAGCGATGCGCGCCGGGTCTTGCGCTGTTTCGGCCTCGGCCATCAGGGACGCGCGCTCGGCATCGGCGGCGAGCACGGTATCGAGCAGGCTGGTCGAGGAGGACGGCACCTCCTGCGCTACGCCGCCGATGCGCGCGCGCGATGGCAGGCTGACCGCCCCGCCCTCAATCGCCAGCTCGCCACGGATCAGGCGAAAGAGCGTGGTCTTGCCAGAGCCGTTGCGCCCGACAAGCCCGACCTTGTGGCCGGTGGGAATACGCGCCGAGGCCCCTGCCAGCAGGGGGCGACCGTCGATGGAGTAGCTCAGATCGGTGATATTCAACATGCGGCGGGCTTGCCCGAAGCCTGCGCAGCCGTCAAGAGCACCCGCAGACGCTTTTCAATGACGCGCGGGCATGCTAGGGGCGGCTCATATCGAAACCGGGGCATGCAGGCCCCATCCAGCAAGAGACGAGCCATGGCCACTGAACGCACGCTTTCCATCATCAAGCCCGATGCGACCAAGCGCAACCTGACCGGCAAGATCAACGCCAAGTTCGAGGATGCCGGGCTGCGCATCATCGCACAAAAGCGCATCCACCTGACCCCGGCGCAGGCGGGCAAGTTCTATGAGGTTCACGCCGAGCGCCCGTTCTACGGCGAATTGTGTGAATTCATGGCGTCAGAGCCGGTTGTCGTGCAGGTTCTGGAAGGCGAAAACGCCATTGCCAAGAACCGTGAAGTGATGGGCGCGACCAACCCGGCGCAAGCCGCCGAGGGCACCATCCGCAAAGATTTCGCGCTGTCGGTGGGTGAAAACTCGGTCCACGGCTCGGATGCGCCGGAAACGGCCGCGCAGGAAATCGCCTTCTTCTTCTCAGGTCTTGAACTGGTGGGCTGACGCTCCCGGCACTGAACCTGTTACGGCGCGCAGGGTTTCGCGCGCCGTTTTCGTTTCTGGCGCTACAATCTGGCTTGGCGCTGCAAACCCGCACGGGCTAGTGTGCCGTGATGCAGCCTGAACAGATCGACACTTTTCTGGACCTGTGCGAAACCCGCAGCTTCAACCGCACCGCCGAGCGGCTGGGGGTGACGCAGTCCACCGTCTCGGGCCGGGTGGCGGCGCTGGAGCGGTTTATCGGCGTGCAGCTTTTCCGCCGCTCGCGCGCAGGCACGGAACTGACCACCGAGGGGCTGCGCTTTGAACCCCACGCCCGCGCCCTGCGCCACACCATCGCCGAGGCCCGCGCCGCCGCGCGCGGCTCTGACGGGCAGGCGATGATGCTGCGGCTGGGGCTGCAAAACGACCTTGCGATGGGCGATCCGGCGCGCTGGGTGCGGATGATCCACACCCTGCTGCCGCAGGCGGGGCTGTATATCGAGGCCGATTATTCGGCGCAGATGTGCCGCGATGTGCAGGGCGGTCTGCTGGATCTGGCGCTGATCTTCACCCCGCACCCCTCGCCCGATCTGCATTTCGAATCGCTGGGCGAGCTGTCCTATCGGATGGTTGCACCGCCGGGTGAGGGGTTGGAGCGGCTGGAGGCCGTGACGACTGATCGCTATGTGCTGGCCAATCTCTCGCCCGCTTTCGTACGCAGCCATGACGCGCTGCTGCCCGGCCTCGCCACCCCGCCGCTGGCTGCGGGGCAAGGGGCCATCGTGCAGGGGCTGATCCTTGCGATGCGGGTGGCGGGCTATCTGGAAGAGCGCATCGCCGCGCGGCTGGTGGCCGGTGGCAGCGCCGTGCCTGTCGCGGGCGCCCCGGTGCTGACCCAGCCGATCTATGCCGCGTTGCACTATCGCAACCGTCACCGCACCGTCTGGCGCAAACTATTGAAAACGCTGCGCCAGAACCCCGGCGCACAGGAGGACCCATGACCGAGACTATGCGTGATTACAGCTGGCTGGCCGAGGATATGCACGCCTTCATCGAAAAGACCGAGGCCGCCTACCCGCCCGATGCCGCCGAATTCACCATAGCCGAGCAGCGCGCGTTCTATGACCGGATGTGCCAGCTTTTTGACCGCCCCCACCCGCCCGGCCTGTCAACCGAGGACCGCGCGATCGCCGGTGTCCCCTGCCGGATCTACACGCCGCAGGGCATGCGGCCCGGTGTGAGCGTGCTCTACTTCCATGGCGGCGGCTTTGTGGTCGGCGGGTTGCACAGCCATGACGCGATCTGCGCGGAACTGAGCGCGGGTGCGCAGGCGCGGCTGATCGCGGTGGATTACCGTCTGTCGCCCGAACACCGGCACCCAGCCGCCTATGACGATGCGCTGGCCGTGGCGCAGGCGGTGGACGGCCCCAAGGTGCTGGCGGGCGATAGCGCGGGCGGCAATCTGGCGGCGGCGGTGGCGGCGCATCTGCCGGGCATTGCCGGGCAGGTGCTGATTTATCCGGGGCTGGGCGGCACGCCGGATCTGCCCAGCTACACCCGCCATGCGAACGCCCCGATGCTGACGCTGGCAGATGTCGAATTCTACGCGGGCATCCGCTTCAAGGATGCGGCGGCGCAGGCCAAGGCGCTGGCTGATCCCACCGCTGCCCCGCTTAGCGCCAGCGATTTCGCGCATCTGCCGCCGACCGCGCTCTTTGCTGCTGAATGTGACCCGCTGGCCTCGGACGCGGTGGAATATGCCGCGCGGCTGTCAGAGGCCGGGGTGCCGGCCTCGCTGACGATGGAGCCGGGGATGGTCCATGGTTACCTGCGCGCCCGGCATATGGTGGCGGGCGCACAGGCCTCGTTCGCGCGGATCACGCAGGCGCTTGCGGCCATGGTGACCCGCGCGGCGGGCGCTCAGTAGCGCACCACCGCTTCGAACAGTTCGGGGATATCGGTGTCCTCTTCGAAGAGATCGACAAGGTCAAATCCGATCGAGGCGCGGCGGCCATCATCCGACACGGTGCCGTTGGTCGAAACGATCTCGGCGCCGGAAATCGAGATGGAAATCGAATGCCCCTCGAACATCGGGCGGAACATGGCGGCCATCTGCGGATCGGCGGTCATCTCGTCCATCTCGCCGGTCATGTCGCCCATCGGGAAGGTCACGCGCACGGTGCCATCGCCAAGATCGGTGGCGCTGGGGCTGGGCGAGCCATCTTCATTGGCCTCGAACACCTCGGCAAACGTGCCTTCAAGGAACATGTTGCAACGGGCGACCGTTTCGGTCAGTTCGACCGTGCCGCCCTCATCTTCGGGGCAAAACTCGGCTTCGCCGCCCATCATGTTGAACATCTCGCGGCTGACCTCGATATAGCCGCTCACCCGCGCCTCATCCGGGCCAAGGATCGCGGTATCCATATCCATGTCGATGCAGCCGGCCAAAGCGACGGCAAAGCCGACAGCGGCAAATTTGAAAAGACGCATCCCAATCTCCTGTGTCATATAGGGTCGCGCGCCAGCCTAGACGCTGGCCCCTTTCGGAGCCAGCGCTTTTTTCCCTCGCTGTTTTACAGTCTCAGCCGCCAGAGCAATGCGCCCCTTCCGGCGCGGCGCCGGAGCCCAGCGCGAAAGGCGCAGGCGTGCTGAACGGGTCCGGCAGACCGGTGCGCGCGGCGTCCCAGGCGATCACCGTGGCCAGAATTGCCAGCGCCATAAGGCCAACCAGCGGGCGGCTTGGACGCGCCGTCATGCCGCCACCCCCTGCGCCCGCGCGGGCACCAGAAGCAGCGGGCGCAGCTTCAGCCCCCAGACCGATCCCGCAAAGGCCGCCGCAAACCACATCCAGCCATGCAGGCTGCCGGTGGAAATGCCGCTGAAAAACGCGCCCACGTTGCAGCCAAATGCCAGCCGCGCGCTGTAGCCCAGCAGCAAGCCGGCCACCAGGACCCCGGCCCAGCCGCGCGCGGCCAAGGGGGCAACCGGTGCGCCGGGCGCGGCGCGTCCGCGCATCACCAGAAAGGCACCGACAAGCAGGCCGATATTGGTCAGCGAGGTGATATCGGTCAGGATGCTGGCATCAAGGCGCGCGGCATTGCCGGGTGCGCCCCAGAAGGCATTCGCGGCCAGATCGGCCCCACCCGCCTGCGCCACTTTGGCCCCCCACAGGCCCAGCCCGTAGACGATGCCCCAAGGCTGGCCCGCGATCATCAGGTTCAGGATCGCCAGCCCGGCAATCAGGCCCGCCGCCCACCACAGCCGTGCTGCGGGCAGGCGTTTGCCCGGCGCCGCGCGCCAGACCAGAAAGGCCGCAACCAGCCCCAGCGCGACCAGCGTCAGCCACAGCCCGCCCTGCGCCCCGGCGATGGATTGCGCCGAAATCACCGGCAGGCTGCCCAGCCCGGTCCACCAGCCCAGATGCAGCGTGCCCAGAAAACTGCCCGCGACAAAGCCCAGCAGCGCCACCAGCCCGATCATGTTGCCCGAGCCCGCATTGACCAGCGTGCCCGAGCCGCAGCCCATCACCACCATCATCGCCGCGCCAAAGACAAACGCCCCACCGATCATCGCCAGCCCGACCGGCGCATGCGCGGCCTGCAATTCACCCGGCGCGGCAGCCAGCAGCGGAAAGGCCACCGCCGCTGTGACGCCGATGGCCAGTAGCTGCGCCAGCAGCCCGCGTGCGTCACGTTCGACAATCATCATCCGCCACGGCCCGGCAAAGCCAAAGCGTAACCCCTCCAGCACCAGCCCGAAGCCGATACCCACCCCCACCAGAAGCCCGGCGCGCGGCCCAGCGGCCAGGGTCACCCCCAGCACCAGAACCAGCGCGACCAGCCCCAGACCAATCCGGCGCATCGACATCAGAACAGGTCCGAAACCCAGCGCGACGTGGCGCGCCAGTAATAGGTCACGCGGTTGGGCGCGTTATCCATCGGCAGACCCTCGGCGGCGTATTCGGCCATGCTTTCGGCATAGAGGCGGGTGTTGTCGATCCCGGCCATCTCGCTCAGTGCGAACCAGTTAATCGCCGCCCAATGCCCGGTGTTGCAGAAGCTGACTGTCAAGGGCGAGTCGGTATAGCCGTTTTCTTCGGCCAGATTGCGGATGTAATCGGCGTCCAGCATGCGGTTGCCGTCAAAGAAGCTCTCATAGGTCAGATTGGCCGACCCGCGAATGGTGCCCGGTGCGGCGATCGACCATTGCAGGCCGGAAAAGAAATCAGTCGGGCGTGCGTCGATCAGGCGCGAATCTCCGCTGTCGATCAGCTGCGCCACCTCTTCGGTGGAAATGCGCCACTGCTCATCCCAGCTGGCGTTGAAATCCGATGGCATGATCCCTTCCGCCGTGGTGGAGACCGGCAGATCAGCCGCGTTCCAGGCCGCGAACCCGCCGTTGAGCAGCGCCAGATCCTCAACGCCAAGCGATTTCAGCGTCCAGTAGACCCGCGCGGCGGCCCCCATATCGGTAGGGTTGGACCCGGCGTGCACCACGACGACCGGCGTGTCGGCCTCGATACCCAGCTCGCGCACCACACCTTCCAGATGCTGCACGTCGCGCAGCGCGCCGGGGTTTGCAGCGTCGCCGCGCCAGGTTGCATAGGGCGAGAAGGCCGCGCCGGGGATATGGCCCTGCGCAAAATCGCCGGTCACATGGACCACGCGAATATCCTCGCCATAGGTGTCCAGCAGCGTTGCCAGTTCGGCGGGTTCCAGCAGCGGCGACCAGCCGTCGGGCGCAGCCATGGCAAGGCCGGGGACCAGTGCAACACTCAGTGTCAGGGCAAAACGGGTGGATTTCTGCATGGCGGTTCTCCTGTGCTCAGGCGCGCGGTGCGTCGCCTTTGACGGCGATCTGGCATCGCTTCCGGGTGCGGGCAAGGGGCGCGGCTTAGCTGGCCCCGAAAAATCAGCGATCAGTTTTCCCCCCGGCGATGCGGCAGAGAACCGATGTTCGCGGCGGCACCATGATCGCAAAAATATGTCCGCGTCAAAGCGATCAAAGCACGACAAAAGACTTTTTGCCAGCCTGCGTCCCGGCGCTGGCGGTCATCCGCCCGCCGGGCCGGTCAACTGGTGACCTGCTCACGCAGGATCGACACGGTCATCGAGATCATCAGATACGCCCCGGCAAAGATCAGCAGGGCGAGCGCCGTGTTCTCCATTCTTCGCGGATAGGTGGATTCGTCCGGCGCAACCGGGCTGACGCCCATCGACAGATAGCGCACCTGACGATTGGCCTCGATCCGCGCGGCCTCAAGCTGTTGCAGCGAATTGGCCAGCATCATCTGGCGGGTTGCCACATCTGCCTCGGCCATCACCAGTTCGCGCTGCACCCGCGCCAGCGAGGCCCCGCCCGCCGAACCGCCCTGCGTCAGGCTGGAGCGCAGCGCCTGAATCTGTGTATCCAGCGCGCCGACCCGCCGCTCTGCCTGCTGCACCCGCGCGGCATTGGGGCGCGGATTTGCCAACAGATCCTGCAAGCTCAGCCGTTCCTGGTTCAACTGTCCTTCCAGCGTGGTGATCTGCTGGGTCAGCAGCGAAACCTCGACCTCGCTAGACAGCACCTGATAGCTCTCCTGCAACTCCAGCACGCGCATCTGGGTCTCCATCATCTGGGCCTCGGCGCGCTCGAAACTCTCCATCGCGTCGCTCATCTGGTTTGCCCGCAGGCGCTGGGTCAGCTGATCCACCTGTTCCTCGGCATACTGGATCAGCGCGCGCGAAAACCGCTCGCTGGTTTCAGGGTCGGCGGCGATGACCTCCATCTTGATGATCCCCTCGGTGGGGTCATAGCTGATCTGGACCATGCGCCGGTAAAGCCGGTAGGCGGCCTCATCGGTTGTATCCAGTGACAACCGGCGCAACGGGTCCATCGTGTCGGCCTGAAAATGCGCCTTGAAACCATGATCAGCGTTGAGCCTGCGCATCGCTTCGCGCGACTGCATATAGCTTTGCACCGTCACCGAATCCTGCGAGGTGGCCAGCCCGGTACCCGCAAACATACCGCCCAGCCCCCCGGCCGAGGACGGGCCGGACTGCGAATCCGCCTGCTGGATGACGAATTCGGCATGGGTGGCGTAAAGCGGGGTGGCGATCACATAGAAATACCACGCCGCCAGAAATGTCGGCAGCATCACGAAAACCGCCAGCCGCGCGCCCAAGAGCGCCAGCCGCCGCCGCCGCCGCCGCGAGATATCTGTCTGGATGCGCGCAATCTCGGCGCTGCGGTCGGCCGGAGCGGGCGCATGGGCGGGCATGCCCGGCTGGCGCACGGTTTTCGGCAGCGGCGCGGGGTTGACGGTGGCCAGCGCGCGGCCCGGCTCGGGCTTGTTGCGCACGATATCAAGCAAGGTGGAATGCTCGAACGGGTCGATCCCGCGACGGCGCAGCAGGCGCACGGCCTCCAGCCCGGTGGCAGCCTTGATGCCATGTTTCTGGGCCACGCGCATGGCCATGCGCAACTGGCGCCCGGTCAGTTGCTCGGCGCGGATCGCCTCGATCTCGGCATCGATCTCGGGCGTGGCTTCGGCCTCCGGGCTGTCATCGCCCGCACCCTCACCGGCAGGCGGGGCGGCGTCTGGTGCGGCGAGGTTTTGCAGGGCTGACTTTTGTATGCCGGTATCCTGAGGGCCAGAACCTTGAGGGCCAGTATCCTGAGGGCTGGCATTCTGTGGCGGCGTATCCTGCGGTGCGTCGGTCGCGGGCGGGCGGCGCTCACCCAGCGCGGATTGTCGCAGCTTGGCCATCGCCATGGCCGCCGCAGCGCGCCGCGATGCGGTGGTCTGCGCGCCCTCTTCGGGCGTGGCGGCTTGCGCGCGCTCATCCGGCGTGCCGGTGGCTGTTTCAGTGTCAGGTGCGGTGGCTGTTCTGGCCCCTGTGCCGGGCTGTTCTGGCCGATCCTCGTCAAACAGCGCGCCGGGTGCCCCCGGCGCTTTGGCGGCGGGTGGCGCGGGGCTGGCGCGCGGCGGGCGTGGCGCAGCGGCAGCAGGCACCGACATGCCGGTTGCATCCTCGCCCAGTCTGAGCCGGAACCGTCTAGCTTTGGGTTTCGTAGTCATACAGGTATTTCGCTTCCTCGAGCGTATCGAACATCTGCAACTGGCCGTCACGCAGAACGGCGGCCGAACGGCAGTATTTTTCCAGCGTCTCGGACTGGTGCGAGACAATGACCACCGTCGCCCCTTCCAACCGTTCCTTCAGGATCGCCCCGGCACGGCGGTTGAAGGACACATCAGTTGTCGCAGGCATCCCCTCATCCACCAGATAGAGGTCAAACTCCAGTGCCAGCATCAGCGAAAAGGCAAAGCGTGCGCGCATCCCCTGGCTGAACGTGCCCACCGGCAGATCGAAATATTCGCCGATATCACACAACCAGCGGCAAAACGCCTCGACCTCGTCAGGATCAAGCGAATAGAGCCGGGCAATATAGCGCGCATTCTCGGTGGCGCTGTGCTTGGGCACGATCCCGCCCATGAACCCCAGCGGAAATGACACCCGGCAAGAGCGGGTGATCGACCCCTCATCAGGTTTCTCCAACCCGGCCATCATGTTGATGATCGTCGATTTGCCCGAGCCGTTGGGCGCCAGAATCCCCAGCGATTGCCCCAGTTCAATACGAAACGACGCATCGTGCAGGATCACCTTATGTGCCCTGCCCGTCCAGAAGGATTTGCTGACCTGGTCAAATTCCAGCATGCTCGACTGCCTCGGCCCCGTCCCCGCAGTATGAAGGCGCGGGGTTAACGGTATGTTTGTATCGGCGCCACGTTGCTCAAGCGCCTGCGCGCGCATTATGGCGCAAACCGGCTGTGCGGGGTAGTCAAAACTGCGCGTGCGGCAAAACCTGCGCGCTTTACATTCGCCACCGGGCGCAGGACATGCAAAGCTGACTGCTGACAAGACCCGGAGCCCGCCATGAGCGCAAACACCCCCACCCCGCTGGAAACCGCGCTGGCACGGATGCAAGCCGCCCCCGACGACACCACCGCGCGGTTGCAATTTCACGCCGAACTGCTGGATACTGAACTCTACGTGATGCTGGCCGAAGAGGCCCGGGGAAGCGCGCTGCGCCCCCGGATCTTCGATTTCGAGGACGGGCGCGCGGTGCTGGTCTTTGACAGCGAGGCCCGGCTGGTCGATTTCGCGGGCCAGGTGGCGGACTATGCGGCGCTGCCGGGACGGGTGCTGGTGATGATGCTGGCCAATGCCGATGAGGCGCTGTCGCTGCTGGTCAGCCCGGACAGTGATCATGCCGAACTTCTGCCGCCCGAAGCCATTGCCTGGCTGGCGCGCACCCTGGGCGAAACCCGCACCGATGAACACGCGGCGGTGCCCGAGGCCTTTACCCCCGTCGCCCTTCCCGACGGCGTGCTGGCGCTTCTGGTGCCCGCGCTGGAGCGCCGGTTGCGCAACACGCCGGGGCTGGAAGCGGTGGTGCTGGCCGGGGTGCGCTGGCGCGGCGGCGGCACCGGCCATGTGCTGGCGCTGAGCGGCGTGGCCGAGGCGGCGCATGCGCCACTGGCGCGCGCGGTGGCCGAGGCGCTGGAGCTGTCCGGCATCGAGGCCGGGGCGCTGGATGTCATCTTTCCCGATCCCGCGACCATGGCGCGGCTGAGGGCCTGCGGGCTGGCGCTGGCCCCCGCGCCCTGGATCGCCCCCGGCGCCGCGCCCACCCCCCCGGCCGCCCCCGGCATGGACCCCGAGCGCCCACCAAGGCTGCGCTGAGGCTGCACGAAGGCTGTACTGTGGTCGCTTTTTGTGGGGTAAAATAATACCTATTTTTTAAGTCGTTGAAAAGCAATGGCTATTCAAAACTAACCCCCCTTGACCCGCATTCGCAAATCGCTAGAACACGCCCATCCGGTGCCCGCCGTCCGGCGTGGTGCCAGCCCCTTCAATCTCCAGGGTTCAGACATGAAAACCTATACCGCGAAACCGGCGGAGATCGAAAAGAAGTGGATCCTGATCGACGCCGAAGGCATCGTTCTGGGCCGCCTCGCCTCGATCGTCGCCATGCGCTTGCGTGGCAAGCACAAGCCCAGCTTCACACCCCATATGGATATGGGCGACAATGTCATCATCATCAACGCCGACAAGGTGCAGATGACGGGCAAGAAGCGTGATGACAAGACCTACTACTGGCACACCGGCCACCCCGGCGGGATCAAAAGCCGCACCGCGCGCCAGATCCTCGAAGGCAAGTTCCCCGAGCGGGTTGTGACCAAGGCCGTCCAGCGCATGCTGCCCGGCGGCACGCTGTCGCGCCAGCAGATGACCAATCTGCGCGTCTATGCCAGCGCCGAACACCCGCATGAAGCCCAGCAGCCCGAAGTGCTGGACCTGCGGGCGATGAACCCGAAGAATACCCGGAGCGCATGACCATGGCCGATGACATCAAAACCCTCGATGCGCTGAAGTCGGCCGTCGCAGACGCCGCAAGCGGCGCGCCCGCCTCTGAGAACGAAGCCGCCCCCCGTGAAGCCCAGCGTGACTCGCTCGGCCGGGCCTATGCCACCGGCAAGCGCAAGGACGCCATCGCCCGCGTCTGGATCCGCCCCGGCTCGGGCAAGGTCACGGTGAACGGCAAGGAAATCAACGCCTATTTCGCCCGTCCGGTGCTTCAGATGATCCTGAAACAGCCATTCACGGTGGCCGGTGTCGAAGGCCAGTTCGACGTGATGGCCACGGTCGTCGGCGGCGGGCTTTCAGGTCAGGCCGGCGCTGTTAAGCACGGCATTTCCAAGGCGTTGCAGCTCTATGAACCGGCGCTGCGCCCGGCGCTGAAGGCCGCAGGCTTCCTGACCCGCGACAGCCGCGTGGTTGAGCGCAAAAAATACGGCAAGCGCAAGGCGCGCCGCAGCTTCCAGTTCTCGAAGCGCTGATTTTTCGTCAGTTTGTCAAACGGCCCGCCCCTTTCGGCGGGCCGTTTGCAGTTTACGGCCGGGACGGGGGCTGTCTGCCCCCACGCCGCCTGCGGCGGCTCCCCCGAGGATATTTGCAGACACAAAATGGACAAGAGAGTGGCTGCGGCCAACCTGACAGGCACCGCAGAACAGGCAGGCCGCGTTTTGGTGTTTCAACGCAAACCCGGAAGGCTGTAAGGTCAGTGGATGGATGCGCTTTTCATTGCCGAACTGAACGAACGCCTGTTCACACATTTCACACGTGGCGCATGGCACGCCCCGTATTCGCAGCGCCTGCTGCCGGTGGGGCTGGACCCTGACCAGCCGCTGGGCCGCATTGCCTGTGCTGATGCGCGCGATCTGGAGCGCGCTTTTGCCCATCTGTGCCGCGCCGGGGCCGCACCAGCACCCGAAGCACTGGCATCCGAAGCGCTGGCCGTGGCGCTGCATGCGCAGGCACAGGCCATAACCCTGCTGCGCGCGCGGGAGGGGTTCGCCGATGCCCCTGGGCCGCTGGATCCGGTTGTTTTGCCGTCAGCCGGCCCGATGGTGCTGCTCAGCGCCGCGTCGATGCCGGTGGCGGGGCTGACGCCGCTGTTGATCGCAGGCGCGCAACACGGGATGCTGTGGAAACCGGCCCCCGGCGCGGCAGCCTCGGCGCATTTGATCATGCGGCTGCTGGGGCCGCTGGCGGGCGGGCGGCTGGCGATGGTGCAGGGTGATCACGAAACCGGCGCGGCACTAGCGCGTATGGGCCCGCTGGTCTGGGCCAGCGCAGCCCCGCTGCCGCCCGGCCTGCCCGCCCCCGTCTGGACACCCGCCTCCGGGGCTTGCCAAGCTGAGCGCAGCGCGGCACCATGACCGGATGAGCGACGCCATTTCAACCATCCGCAACATTGGCCCGGCCACCGAGGCCGCGTTTCACCGCGCCGGGATCCACACCGCCGAGGCGTTGCGCGACATGGGGGCCGATGCGGCCTATGCCGCGCTGCTGCGCTCAGGCGAGCGCGCGCATTTCATTGCCTATTATGTGCTGGTCATGGGCCTTCAGGGGCGACCGTGGAATGATTGCACGGGCGACGAAAAGGCCGCGCTGCGACGCCGGTTCGATGCGCTGAAAGCCGCACATTCCGGCACAAGGGGGCTTGCCGGGATCGAAGCGATCCTTGATGAGATCGGCGTGGTCGCACCGCAGGCGGCGGACGCGGCGAACGCGGGAAGCCAGGGTTAACGGGCTGAGTGGTGAGGGGCGACATGCGGTTTGCGGCGTTGATGATACTGGTTCTGGCGCTTGCCGCCTGCGGTGGCGGCAGCGGGCGCGAGGCAAGCGTCTCACGCGGGCTCTATCCGGGCGAAACGCCGCAGATGCGGGCGATGATCAACCGTTCAGCCGACGAGCACGGCATACCCCGCGCGTTGCTGCACCGGGTCATCCAGCGCGAGAGCGACTATCGCGCCCATGCCCGCAACGGCCCCTATTGGGGCCTGATGCAGATCCTGCCGCAGACCGCGCGCACCATGGGCCATCGCGGCCCGCCTGAAGAGTTGCTCGACCCCGAGGTGAACCTGCGCTACGCGGGCCGCTACCTGCGCGGCGCGTGGATCGTCTCACGCGGGAATATCGACAGGGCGGTGCAATGGTATGCGCGCGGCTATTATTATGAGGCGCGCGACCGCTGCCTGCTGGTCGAAACCGGGCTGGCCCGGCGCGAGGTCAACCGTCGCTGCCGTCGCGGCTGACACCTGCCTCAAGGCTGCCCTTGAGCGCCAGCGGCAACCCGGCGGTGACCAGAATCACCCGCCCCGCCTGGGCCGCCAGACGCTGGTTCAATTGCCCCGCCGCGTCACGAAAGCGCCGGGCGAGGGCATTGTCAGGCACAATCCCCAACCCCACCTCATTTGCCACCGCCATCACCGGGGCCTGCCGCGCGGCGATGGCGTCGGAAAGGCGTGCGCCCTCGGCGGGCAGATCAGACCCGGCGAGCAGGTGGTTGCTCAGCCACAGGGTCAGGCAATCGATCAGCACGGGCGCGGCAGCGGGCGCCATGTGCAGAGCCTCGGCCAATGCAAGCGGGGCCTCCACTGTGTTCCAACCCGCCCCGGCGCGCTGGCTTTGGTGTGCGGCGATGCGGGCCACCATCTCATCATCAAACGCCTGAGCAGTGGCAATGTAGACCGGCGCATGGGGGCTGCGCAGGCCCAGCACCCGGGCCTCGGCCAATCGGCTTTTGCCAGATCGCGCGCCACCCAAAATCAACGTGAAATCAGACATCTGGGGGACTTTCTTCAGGAATGTTCCAACCCGCACCCAGTTGCAACCAACTGCCGTAATCCGGCTGTGCGCGCCAGCCCTGCGCGCCCTGCCGCGCCGCCAGCGCCGCCTTGATCACCCCGGCGTGGCACACCACCAGCGCTGGCACCGGCCCGGCCATCGCCTCGGTCAGCGCGCGCGCACTGCGGCTGGCCAGTTCGGCCACGGTTTCACCGCCATGCGGACGCGCGCCGGTCAGGTCAGTTGCCCAGGCATCCAGCTCGGCGCGCGCGATCGCCGCCCAGCGCTGCCCCTCCCAGCGGCCGAAATCCATCTCGACCAGCCGCGCATCCACCATCAGGGGCCGCGCACGTGCCGCCGCCAGCGCCTCGGCCAGCCGCAAGCAGCGGCTGAGCGGCGAAGAGAGGATGCGCGTGAAGGGCGGCAGATCGCGCGCCAACCGGGCCGCCTCGGCCCCGAAATCCGCGGCCAGCGGCAGATCGGTGCGGCCGTAGCACAGGCCCTCGGCCCCTTCAGGCCGGGTATGGCGCAGCAAGATCAGAGCCATGCGAGAGCCCCCAGCAAAAACCCCAGCACGCCCATTTGTTGCCCGGCCCCAAGGATGTCGCCGGTCACGCCACCCAGCCTGCGCCGCGCCCAGAGCCAGACCAGCCCTGCCCCGGCCCCCAGACCTGCCAGCCCGCCCAATACGGCTATGCCCAGACCGGCCCAGCCAAGCGCCAGCGCGGCGGCCACCGCCAACAGGGTGACAAGGTTGCCGGTCAGCCCTTGCGCCCCGGTGAGGCCCGCACCCGCGCCCTGCGCGCGCAAATAGGGGCCGTGGCGCAGCATCAGGGCCATGACAGCCCGGCTGAGCGCCGCCGCCGCCAGCAGTGCGGCGGGCGCGCCCCCCGGCCCCAGCCGCGCCAACGCCATAACGGTTGCGCCCAGCACCAGCCCCAATGCCAGTGCACCAAAGCTGCCGATCCGGCTGTCGCGCATGATCTCCAGCGCGCGCTCAGCGCTGGCCCCACCGCCGAGGCCGTCAAATGTGTCGGCCAGCCCGTCTTCATGCAGCGCGCCGGTCAGCAAAATGCCCGCCGCCAGCGCGGCCAGAGCGCCCAGCGCCCCGCCCCAAAGCGCGGCGCCCAGCACGAATGCCCCGGCCTGCACCGCACCGATCAACAGGCCCACCGCCGCGAACCACCCCGGCGCACGGGCGAAATCGCCCGCCTCGGCCCGGCCTGCGGGCAGGCGGGTCAGAAAAATCACGGCCGCGCGCGCGCCCTGCATGGCTCTAGCGCGCCCCAGACGGGCCGGCGGCACCGGGTGCAGGCACGGGCGGCCGGGTCAGAGGGTAAGGGTGGTGAAAATGCGTCACGGCAAAGGCGCTCTGGGTAAGGTGTCCGCCCGAATGTCGGGCCTGCCCGTTCATAGCATCCGCGCGCCGCGATGCAACGCCGTGACGCATGACCGGCCCGGCCACCCCCGCCGCGCGCCCTAATCGCGCCCGCCGGTGACGGTCTGCTGCGTGCTATGCTGACGCCTGCCGGGTCAACTGGCTGTTGATGGTTTCGGTCAGGTCCTGAAGCGCGAAAGGCTTGCCCAGAAAGACCGCGCGCGGAATGCGCGAGAGGGCGGCGCTCAGCCCGTCCTCGGTATAGCCCGAGACAAAGACAACCGGCGTTCCGGGCCGTTCCACCAACGCCCGCGCAACCCAGCCGGGGCCATCCAGACCGGGCATGACCACATCCGACACAAAGATATCCACACGCAGCGCCGCGTCATCCAGAAACTCCAGCGCCTGCTCGCCGTTTTCCGCCTCGATGACATGATAGCCCTGCAACCTGAGCGCGCGTGCGGCGAAGGCGCGTACCGGTGCCTCATCTTCGACCAGCAGCACCACGGTTCCGTCGCGGGCTGTTCCGGCGGGCCGCTCGTGGGCCGCGGCCGATGGCGCACCGGCGCTCACGGGCCCTGCCAAGGGGGCCTCGCCCGCGCGGTGGGCGAGGCGCGTCACAGTATCAGATGCCATGCCATCCTGCGCCGCAGATTGTGCGAACTCGGTGGCGACAGGGTCCGACACGCCAGAAACCGGCCGCCCCCCCCCCCCCCCCCCCCGGCGGGGGGGGGGGGGCGGGGGGGTGGGGGGGGGGCGGGGGGGGGGGCCGGTGGGGGGG
>JAFIEK010000049.1 GCA_020832545.1 Pararhodobacter sp.
GGCCTGCGGCCCATTCACCCCCGCGTATTTCAGGCAAGATGAAAGGGGCGCGCCCTCCGCCCTCCGCGCCGCCGGGCTCTGACGGAAAAGCAGCGGCAGCAGCCGCTTTCACTTTCTGTCCGAAAATATCCCGGGGGAGGCCAGCCTGCAAAGCAGACCGGACGGGGGCAGCGGCCCCTGTCTTTTTGCTAAGTCCTCGCCGATCATTGGCAAGCAGGCAGGTGCTCAGGCGGTCGGCAGGCGGTGATCCCTGAACATTTCCCGCAGCTTGTTTTTCTGCATCTTGCCCGTCGCCCCCAGTGGGATCGCGTCGACAAAGACTACGTCATCAGGTACCCACCAACGCGCCACGCGGCCCTCGAAACAGGCGAGGACTTCATCGCGGGTCACGGCTTTGCCCGGTTTGAGCATCACCAGCAACAACGGGCGTTCGTCCCATTTGGGGTGATGCGCCGCAATGCAGGCGGCCATGGCTACGGCGGGATGGCCCATAGCGATGTTTTCCAGGTCGATCGAACTGATCCACTCGCCGCCTGATTTGATGACATCTTTGGTGCGGTCGGTGATCTGCATGAAGCCGTCCTCATCGATCGCCGCGACATCACCTGTCGGAAACCATCCCAGCCCTGCCGCGTCGTGCACCAGCGCATCGTCGTCGCGGTTGAAGTATTGCTGCATGATCCACGGCCCACGCACCATCAACTCGCCAGTGGTCTTGCCGTCCCATGGCAACTCGTTCCCGTCGGTATCGACGATCTTCATATCCACACCAAAGATCGCACGGCCCTGTTTGGACTTGACGGCCATCTGCTCGGAATGAGGCAGTTTCTCTTGCCCGGGTTTGAGGGCGCAGACGGTGCCCAGCGGGCTCATTTCGGTCATGCCCCAACCATGCAGAACCTGCACGCTGAACTTCGATTCGAACGCCTCGATCATCGCCGGCGGGCAGGCCGAGCCGCCGATCACGGTGCGGTTCATGGTGGAAAACTGCAGGTCATTATCCTCGACATGCGCCAGCAGGCCTTGCCAGACGGTCGGAACGCCGGCGGAAAAGGTCACGCCCTCGGCCTCGAACAACTCATAGAGCGACTTGCCATCGAGTGCGGGACCTGGGAACACCAGCTTTGCCCCGACCAGTGGGGCAGAAAAGGGCGTGCCCCAGGCGTTAACGTGGAACATGGGCACCACCGGCAGCACCACGTCACGCGCCGACAGCCCGCAGGAATCTGGCAGGGCCGAGCCGTAGGCATGCAGCACGGTGGATCGGTGGGAATAAAGCACGCCCTTGGGGTTGCCCGTCGTGCCTGAGGTGTAACACAGCGACGAGGCGGTGTTTTCGTCGAACAGCGGCCAGTCATACTGATCCGGGGCGCTTTCGATCAGGTCTTCGTAGCAGATCAGCCCCGGGATTTTGCTGTCCTGTGGCATCGCGCTTTTGTCTGCCATCAGCACGAACTGGCGCACGGTGCGAAAGCGGGCGGCCGTGGCTTCGACAAGAGGCAGGAAGGTGAGATCAAAGAAAATCACCTGATCTTCGGCGTCGTCGGCTATCCAGACCAGCTGATCGGGGTGCAATCGTGGGTTCAGCGTATTGAGCACAACGCCTGAGCCTGAGGAACCGTAGTAAAGCTCCAGATGCCGGTAGCCGTTCCAGCCCAGCGTCCCCACCCGTTGACCGGTTTCAACCCCCAACCCCGTCAGAGCATTGGCCATCTGGCGTGCGCGGCGCGCCAGATCACGGTAGGTGTAGCGGTGGATATCGCCCTCGGTACGTCGCGAGACGATCTCGCGGCTGCCGTGATGGCGCTCGGCATGTACCAGAATGCTGGAAATCAGCAGCGGCTGGTTCATCATCTGCCCTAGCATAGGCTCCTCCCTGTTTGGTTCTATGGGTAGCGGATTAGGGCAGGTGGTCAAGCGCCAGTGTTGGGCGGCGCCGGGGTTGACCCTGCGTCAGGCCGTTCGCGCCTGTGCCTGCGTGCTTGAACGTCCGGCCTTGATGGGCGACGAAGGGAGTGGAGGATGCCTGTTTTCGCCCCGGCAACAGTGGTGATCACAGAGTTCAGCATTGGGGGGGGCAGGAGATGACCGAGAGCAGACCCGTTTTATGGGAACCGGATGCCGCGCGCGCCGCCGCCACGAGCATGGCGCGGTTCATTGGTTGGTTGGAGAGTGCACGCGGGCTGGTCTTTGCCGATTATCACGCGCTCTGGGAATGGTCGGTGAATGATCCTGAAAGTTTCTGGCCGGCGATCATAGATTTTTTCAAGCTGGAGGTGACGCCGTGGCAGGCCGTTCTGGGCCAGCGTGAGATGCCAGGTGCGGAGTGGTTTCCCGGGGCGACGGTCAATTTCGCGCGCCATGTGCTGCGCCATGCCGAGACTCGCCCCGACGATCTGGCGTTGATCCTGCAATCCGAGACTTTTGGCCGCGTCACCCTGACCTGGGGTGAACTGGCGGACCGGGTCGCCAGGGCCGCGGCAGGGCTGCGGCGTCTCGGCGTGGGGCAGGGTGACCGCGTGGTGGCCATTCTGCCCAACACGATGGAATCGGTTGTGGCTTTTTTGGCGAGCGCCAGTCTGGGGGCAATCTGGTCACTGGCCGCGCCCGATATGGGGCCGGTGGCGGTGCTGGACCGTTTTCGGCAAATTGCGCCGAAGGTATTGATCGCTCAGAAGAAATATACCCTCGCCGGGCGAGCAATTGATCGCAGCGAGGTCATCGCCGGGGTTGCTGATGGTTTGCCCAGCCTTGAACACCGCGTGATGGTGCCTGCCCTGGATGCGCCGCTTGAGGGATGGATGAACTGGGCGGATCTGGTGGCTGCGCCTGCCGCGCTGACACCGGTGATGGTACCGTTTTCGCATCCGCTGTGGATTGTCTATTCCTCCGGGACCACAGGAAACCCCAAGCCGATCGTCCATGGCCACGGCGGTGTCTTGCTGGAATCTGCCAAGGCCTCGTTGCATATGGATCTGGGGCCACAGGACCGGTTTGCCTGGCTGACATCATCTGGCTGGATAATGTGGAACGCGCAGTTTTTTGCGCTTGTCCAGGGGGCCACCCTTGCGCAGTTCGACGGCGCGCCAAACCACCCGGATCTGCTGGAAGTCTGGCGCATGATCGCGCGCGAGGGGCTGACCTCGTTCGGTGCGGGTGCTGCGTTTTTGATGGGCTGCCAGAAAGCGGGCGTGACGCCAGCGCGCGCGCTGGATCTGTCTGCGTTGCGCGCGCTGGGGTCTACCGGCTCGCCGCTCAGCCCTGAAGCCTATGAGTGGGTTTATCGCGACGTGAAACGCGATCTGTGGCTGGCACCGATCAGTGGCGGCACCGATATCGCCGGGGCGTTTGTGGGTGGCAACCCCATGTTGCCGGTGCGTGCAGGCGAAATGCAGTGCCGCTTTCTGGGCAATGCGGTGCGGGCTTTCGATGAGGCCGGGCACGAGGTGATCGGCGAAGTTGGGGAACTGGTCTGTACAGCGCCGCTGCCGTCGATGCCGTTGGGTTTTTGGGGCGATGCTGACGGATCGCGCCTTCGCGAAAGTTATTTCGATACCTGGCCCGGCGTCTGGCGGCATGGCGACTGGATCGAGATCACGCCCACGGGCGGAGCGGTGATCTATGGCCGCTCTGACGCCACGATCAATCGCCACGGGCTGCGGCTGGGGTCCAGCGAGATCTACCGAGCGGTCGAGGCAATCGATGAGGTACTGGATTCGCTGGTGGTGGATCTGGAGTTTCTGGGGCGCGAAAGTTTCATGCCGCTCTTTGTGGTGACCGCGCCGGGAGTAGCGCTGGACCAGGCGCTTTGCGCGCGCATCCAAGCGCGCATCCGCGCCGATGTCTCGCCCCGCTTCGTGCCGGATGCGATTGAGGCGATTGATGAAGTACCGCGCACGCTTTCGGGCAAGAAGCTGGAAGTCCCGGTGAAGAAACTGCTCCTTGGCGGCGATCCTGAGCGGGTGGTCAACCGCGACTCGATGGCTAACCCCGGCAGTTTGGATTGGTTCATCGCCTACGCTCGCGCGCGCACCGGGCCGGGATGAGAAGGCAGCCGGCCGCCAAGAAATCTGACGCTTGGGCCGGAAGTTGACAGAAGTTCGTTCGTATCTGGTCAACCTGGGGCAAGGTCAGACCAAGATTTATTCTTGAGAGACACCCGGGGAATGATTAGAGGACTGCGTAAGGCCCCTTGCTGGAACTGGTAGACAGACCAGACTTAAAATCTGAGGTCCGTATGGGCGTGAGGGTTCGAGTCCCTCAGGGGCCACCATCTCGCTGCCTTTGATCCGGTGATTCGAGATTGGCCTGATGGTAGTGTCGCGCCGAGAGCGGCTCGGACACTCATAGATCCTATCCTGTTGACCTGTATTATGAATATCGTGTTGGGCGCCTGCCGGAAAGACGCCCCTGAGCGTTGAGGAAACCATATCCCAAGGGGTTCAAGCAGGGGTGATGATCCCCTGCGGCTGGCCTCCTGTTGGCGGAAAATCTCAGGAGGTTGATCAAAACCCTGCCCGGGACGGGCTCAACAACCATCGCGGAGGCCGTGCTGCGCATCGGTGTCCACAAGAGGGTCAAGGCCACCAGCGGTGGGCGTTGAACGTTCAATTCTCATGTGGCGTGCCATCGAAGGAAAAGAATGCATGCAAATTCCGACTTTGCCCTCTGGACGCGACATATCGACCTTGCTATATCGCCCCCGTGGTCCGGCGTAGCTCAGCGGTAGAGCAGTTGACTGTTAATCAATTGGTCGTAGGTTCGATCCCTACCGCCGGAGCCAAAAATACTGGAATAACAGGTATTTATTAGAATTGCTTTCGGGGCTTTTCGTTGCTTTGGCATTTGGGTGGCGCATGCCAGCCCTGTCGGGTTGAACCAGATTCGAACATGATGGCAGCGTTGTGGCAACTGACGTGTAAAGCAAGCACCCGGAACACGTAGGCTGTCACCTCTTCCTTCTGTCCCGGTGCTTGTTGATGTCGTCATGAGGCGCGATGTCGATCACGTTGAACTCATGTTCCGGTACCTGCTCAAGGACGGTTCATTCACCATCCTTGCAGTTGATCAGAGTGGGGGCGACGTGTGATCGTAAGCGCGATGCCGATTCCCTCCTTGCGAAGAAGGTTTCATACGAACCGCCCGGATATGTGCCACGGTCAGCGTGGCTGCGCCGGGACCGGGCTGGACCGGGATGATTAACTGAACATAGCTGTCAGTCCGCGATCAACGTTTCGATGGCGGGCAAGAGGTTCAGCCATTCCAGAGCACACGCCCAAGATCGGCAAGGTCGTAGCCGCCGAGATGGGCGGCGCGGCGGACGAAAGCGTCGGAGCGGGCAAAGGCCAGCAGGGTTTGAACAGGCGGCTCGAAATAGTCGCGCCGGGTCATGGCGAGATCGAAGCTTTCGTCGGCGACAAGGGGTAGGAAACCCAGGTGACCGGCCGCCGCCTGCAGGCCGAGGCCGCAATCTGCCTCATCGGTCTCGATCAGGGCTGCAAGGTCTGCATGGGTTTCGGCCGGGCGGTCGGCTGTCGTGATGTCAGCGGGGGACAGCCCCTCGCGTGACAGCAACACATCGAGCAACCGTTGTGAGCCGGCACCCTCGGTGCGGGTGGCAAAGCGCAGGTCGCGCGTGACGGCGTCGCGCAGCCCCGTGATACCCAGCGGATTGTCAGGCGCCGTGATCAGCCCCTGGGTGCGACGCGCCCAGTGGATCAGTACGTGGCTGGTTCCCGGCAGATGGGCCTGTGCTGCGGACAGGTTCCAGCGCCCGCTATCAGGGTCCAGCAGGTGAAACCCGGCCATCACCGCTCGTCCGGCGGCCAGATCCTCAAGCCCCTGCACCGACCCCCGGGCGAGCACCGCCAACCCGCTGCCAGACTGGCGCAGTGCCCATTCCAGCAGCGGATCGTTCGAGCCTGCGTAGATCGGCGGAGCAGGCGCGATGCCGCTGGCCGGAAGTTCGGTCTGCGCCTCCAGCCACGCATCGATCAGGCGTCGCGGGAACAGCAGCTTTCCGGTGGCGCGACTGTACGGGATCGTCTGGCGCGCCACCATCTCATAGATCGTGCGTTCCTTGACGCGCAGGTAATCGGCAACTTCTGGGGTTGTCATCATCGGTGACAGCAGATGCCGGGCATCTGCGGGCTCTGGTGGAGCCTTGGTCAAGACATCCTGCATATGATTGCAATCTCCTGCAATATTTACGTGTTTGAATGCTAAAGCATTTTCTGATTGTCTTCTACTGGTTTATGTGAGGATTCCCAGTGGATGGCCCCTTTGCAACTGCGCTCAGTCTGATCGCCTCTGGCGATCCTGCTTTGATGCAGATCATCAGTCTCAGCCTGCGAGTCACGTTGACTGCGGTGCTGATCGCCTGCGTGATTGGTCTGCCATTGGGCGCGGCGCTGGCACTGGCGCGGTTCATCGGCCGTGGCGCGCTGATCGTGGTCTTCAATGCACTGATGGGCCTGCCACCGGTGGTGGCGGGGCTGATCGTCTATCTGATGTTGTCGCGCTCAGGTCCGTTCGGGTCACTGGGTCTGCTGTTCACGCCGAGTGCGATGATCATCGCGCAGACACTTCTGATCCTGCCTATTGTGGTGTCGCTGACCCGCTCGGTGGTCGAGGATCTGTGGGTGGAGTACCGCGAGCAACTGCACAGTCTCGGTGCCGGTCGGCTGCGGGCGGTGCCGACGCTGCTGTGGGACGGGCGGGTGTCGTTGCTGACCGGTGTTCTGGCGGGTTTCGGTCGGGCCAGCGCCGAGGTCGGCGCGGTGCTGATCGTCGGCGGCAATATCGCCGGGCATACGCGAACCATGACAACCGCCATCACGCTGGAGACCGCGCGCGGGCAACTGGGCCTTGCGGTGGCGCTGGGGATCATCCTGATGACGCTGACGCTGT
Source organism: Pararhodobacter sp. (assembly GCA_020832545.1). Classification (GTDB taxonomy): domain Bacteria; phylum Pseudomonadota; class Alphaproteobacteria; order Rhodobacterales; family Rhodobacteraceae; genus Pararhodobacter. The sequence goes on from JAFIEK010000049.1 coordinate 6,910, forward strand.
CGCTGAATGCCGCTGCCTGGGGGGCGGGGCAATGGGCGCGGGGACGGCTGGGATGAGGCCTGTGCGCGATCTTGCCCCGTCGATCCTGCCCCTGGTGCTGGAGGGCATGGGCTATGCCGTGGGCGGCAAGACCCTGTTGTCGGATGTCTCGCTCGTCGTCGCCAGCGGGCGGAGGTTGGTGGTGATGGGGGCCAATGGCGCCGGAAAGAGCGTCTTCCTGCGTCTGTGCCACGGGTTGATCGAGCCGACTTCGGGCCGCAGGCTTTGGGCGGACGGCGCGGCGCGGGCCGAGGCACAGGCGATGGTCTTCCAGCGCCCGGTTCTGCTGCGCCGGTCGGTGGCGGCGAATCTGGACTACCCGCTGGCGCTGAAGGGCCAGTCCCGTGGCATGCGGGCTGAGATCGTCGCACATACGCTCGACCGTTTCGGCCTGACCGCGCTTGCCGACCGTCCCGCCCGCCTTCTGTCAGGGGGCGAGCAGCAGCGCCTTGCGCTGGCCCGGGCCTGGGCGATGCGCCCTCAGGTGCTGTTTCTTGACGAACCTTCATCGGCGCTGGATCCGTCGGCCACGCGGATCATTGAGGAGATGGTCGAACAATTCTCAGGCGAGGGCATCACCATCGTCATGACCACCCATAACCTCGGTCAGGCCCGCCGTCTGGCGCAGGACGTGGCCTTCCTGCATCGTGGTCGGCTGATCGAACATCGCCCGGCCGCTGATTTCTTCGCGGGGCCTGAGGCCCCTGAGGCCCGCGCCTTCCTTGCGGGCGATCTGGTCTGGTAGCCCACGGGAAAAACCCATGACCCAATGCCGCCGTTCCCCCTTGCTTGGTTTCGCCTCTGGCCTTGCCATGCTCGCCGCCTTGCCAGCCGGCGCTCAGGACTTCATCACCGTTGCCTCGACCACCTCAACCGAAAATTCGGGGCTGTTCGAGCACCTATTGCCGATGTTTCAGGCAGAGACCGGCATTGAGGTGCGCGTTGTGGCGCAAGGAACCGGTCAGGCGCTGGAAACAGGTCGGCGGGGCGATGTGGATGTGGTCTTCGTCCATGCCCGCGCACAGGAAGAGCAGTTTGTGGCCGACGGCTACGGCGTGCAGCGTTTCAACGTGATGTACAACGACTTCGTGCTGGTCGGGCCGGACAATGATCCGGCGAACGTTCGCGCAGCTACCGATGTGTCAGCCGCGATGGCTGCTATCGCCGATGCAAGTGCCTTCTTCGCCTCGCGCGGCGACGACAGTGGCACGCATGTGGCCGAGATGGAGCTGTGGCGCGCCGCCAAAATCACACCGGAAGGCAGTTGGTATCTCTCGACCGGTTCGGGAATGGGGGCCACACTGAACACGGCATCACAGGTTCCGGCCCATGCGCTGACCGACCGGGGCACATGGCTCAGCTTTGAGAACCGCGGACCGCTGGAGATCGTGTTCGAGGGCGACGACGTGCTGTTCAATCCCTATGGCATTATCGCGGTGAACCCTGAGCACCACCCCCATGTGAAGGTCGGACAGGCACAGGTTTTCATCGACTGGCTTGTGTCGGAAGAAGGCCAGGCAGCCATCGCCAGTTACACAGTGAATGGTGAACAGCTGTTCTTCCCCAGCGCCGAATAGGGCAACGGGCCGCAGATGCCCCCAACGGTGGCGCGCCGGAAACGGTGTTCCCGGCGCGCCATTGCTTTTGTTGACGGTTCTGCCGTGTCTCAGTCCATCGCAGTCATCACTGTGAGGTCACGAAGTGTCACATCCAGCCCGTCAATCTGCCATGTGCCGGTGATGGTTGCGTCCTCCAGCGAGACCGTGTGCAGCGCACCATTGGCTGACAGCCATGCGGTGTTTTCCCCATCGGCATCGGTGACGATGTCAAACGCGACCGGCCCGTCAAACATGACCCCCAGCGCGCCAATCATTGCATTGTCACCGTCATTCGGCGCCGTCTGCCGCAGCAACGCGCCACGATCAGTGTCAATGTTGTACATCGCCGTGGCATCCGGCTGGCCGAATGAGTTGCTGTAGGCTGTACCGCCGACCATGGGCATGCCCTCGGTTCCGTCTGTGAAGGTCAGATCGCCATCGATCATGACCGCGCCGCTGGACAGGTTCACCCGGTGATTGGTCGTGCCTGACATGAAACGCAACGCATCTGCTGCGGGGTTGATATCAACAATCACCGCGGCCCCCTCGGTGATCTCCATCCCCGTGTCCATGGTGACAAGGACGCTCCAGCTTCCGGTTTGGGGGTCAATCTCGACAACCTCGAAAGCCTCGGTAACCCCGATCAGGCTGTCGGTGGCCGGGCGGTAATCGATTCCGTGAAGGCGACCGGCATAGTCCACTTCCGTCATCCCGGTGACCTGCCCGCTCTCCAGATTGATCATCACCAGAGTGCGCTCACCCGCCAGACCGATCGCCGTATCGGCGAATGCAGGGACAGCGAGAAGGGCCGCGAATGCGGCGGGAATCGTGGCAGGGAATGCGAATTTGGTCATTTTTCTCTCCATTTTTCGACTGGCCCTGACGGGCCTGACTGACATGAGACGGAGGGAAATGTGGGAAAGTTTCAGAACTGTTCTGACGTTATTGTGAACACAGCAGATCCGCTGAGGCGTGGCCACAAGCCCTTGCCCAAGGCTTGAAAGGGCTTTACGCCGCTGCCCGGGCAGAAATCACGCAGCGGCGAACACAGTTATTTTGTGGCGCAAATTTCGGCCAGAAGCGTCTTGGTGCCCTCAATATCGCGGCAAATCGCTGCGCGGGCGCGGGCGGCCTCACGTGCGCGGATCGCCTCGACAATCTCACGGTGGCCCTGCTGGAACGGCTCATGGGTGCCGCGTTCCAGTTGCGGGGCGATGCGCTGCGACAAAAGCCGCATGAACGGGCCGTAGCGCAGCCAGAGCGATTCAATCAGGTTCAGAAGCACCGGCGACCCGGCAGCGCCGTAGATCGCAAAGTGAAAATCGCGGTTGCGTTCCAGCATTTCATGCACGTCACGCAACTGGGCGGTGGCGCTGTGGCGGGCTTCCAGCTGTTCCAGCGCGCACAGATCATCCTCGGAAATTCGCTCAACCGCCAGCTCGGTTGCCAACCCTTCCAGCGCTAGACGCGCGCGGCTGATGTCTTCAAGTGCGTCCAGTGTCACTTCGGGCACGTAGGCCGATCCGTTCGAGCGTATTTCGACCGCGCCTTCCGCACCCAGCCGCCGCAACGCCTCACGCACCGGCATGTGGCTGGTGTGGAACGTATCCGCCAGCGCGCCGATGGTCAGCACCTGCCCAGGGTCGAACCTGCCGAGGATCAGCGCTTGCCGCAGGTTTTGATACACGCTGTCGGCCACTGTCACCCGTGCCGAAACTGGGCTGAGAGCGGCATCGGCGAGGGATTTGGGCATGGGTTGATGGTCCTTTGATCAGGTGCTCATATGAAAGACTAATCGACGGAAATCAACCTTTCAGGGGTCAGAGTGCGTTGAAGAAGCCCTGCATGCGGTCCATCGCCTCGGACAGCCGGGCCTCATCGACTGAGCCGAAGCAGATGCGCAGATGCCCCTCGCCCGCGTCGCCGTAAAAGCTGCCGGCTTCCACTACGACGCCGGTATCATTCATCAGCTTCTCGGCAAGTTCCTGCGACGCCATGCCAGTGCCGCGGATATCGGCGAAGGCATAAATCGTGCCCTGAGGTGCCGCGCAGGTGATGCCGGGCATCTGGTTCAGCCGCCGCACCGCCAGATCACGCCGTGCCAGATCGCCCGCCACCAGCTCCTCCAACGCCGAGGTGGGGCCGGTGATGGCCGCAAGCGCGCCGTGCTGGATGAAGGTGTTCACATGTGTCACCTCGTTGGTGGTGATCTTCATCAGGGCACTGATCATGCTGGCATCGGCGGCCAGCCAGCCCAGTCGCCAGCCGTCCATCGCATAGGCCTTGGTAAAGGCGAACATGGTAATGGTGCGCGCCCGCATCCCCGGCAGCGCGGCGATCGACACATGGGTGGCGTTGTCATAAGTGATGCGTTCATACACCTCGTCCGAGATCACGGTCAGATCATGCTCAATCGCCAGATCGGCGAGGATCTGCAACTCGGCACGGCTATAGACGCGGCCGGTGGGGTTGCAAGGGTTGATCAGCACGATCATCCGGGTGCGCGGCGTGATATGCGCCTCGATCAGGTCGCGGCGGATGGCGAAATCGTTGTCGGTATCCAGAGGTGCAATCACCGCCTTGGCGCCCGCCAGCTCTATCTTGCCGATATGCTGGGGGTAATAGGGGGCCAGCAGAATGGCTTCATCGCCCTCATCCAGCAGCGCCATGAAAGCCGCATACGACGCCTGTGTGAGTCCGTTGGTGACGATGATCTCATCGGCGGTGTAATCCATGCCGTTGTCTTGCGCCATCTTGCCGGCCAATGCGTGGCGCAGCTCCGGGATGCCTTGCAGGTCAGAGTAATGCACATGGCCGGCGCGCAGGGCTGCGATGGTGGCATCCTTGATATGGTCAGGCGTATCCTCGACCGGGCGGCCAAGTTCAAGGTGGATCAGATCGCCGGGTCGGCCGAAGGCACGGGCGAACATGCCGAAATCCTTGGCCGAGGTCTGGGTGATGCGGCGGGCGAAACGGGGCATGGTGGCTCCTGTCTTGAAAAGGCGGTTCATGGCGTTGGCGGGTGGCGCAGGGCGCGGGCGTCTGACCAGAGGCCACGCGCGAGCACCAGCGCCGGGGCATGGCGGGCGAGGGGGCGGAAAGGGATGGGGTAGGGGTGTTTTGTGGGCAGGGGCAACGGGCCATTATCGGCCATTGCCTGCGCCAGCGCGCGGCCCAGAGCGGTGGTGAAGGCCACGCCGCGCCCGTTGCAACCCACCGCGCCGGTCAGGCCGGGGGCGATCTCGGTCAGAAGCGGCAGGGCGTCGGTGGTCATGGCGGCGGTGCCGTGCCAGGCATGGGCAAGGGTGATGTCAGCGGGCAGGCGCAGCTCTCGGATGGCGCGTTGCACGATTTTTTGCGGCAGGCGTGTGCCTGCACCCAGCGGCACCAGCGCCATACCGCCAGAAATAAGCCGGTTGTCGGCATCCAGCCGCCATGTGAAGATATTGGTGCGCGTGTCCGAGGCCGGTTCACGGTTCGGTGCAATGCGTGCCACGGTGTCAGCGTCCAGCGGCGTGGTGGCGATCTGGTGCACCGTCAGCGGCAGCACCGCGCGGCCCAGCGGGCGGGCGGCGCCGCGTGTTTCGGCATTGGTCGCCAATAGCACGCGGCCCGCATGCAATGGCCCGGCAGGAGTGCTCAGGGTCCAGCCGTCGCTGGCGCGGGTCAGGTCGGTGACCGGCGTTTCCTCATGCAGCATGGCACCCGCATCTTCAGCCAGCTGGGCAAGCCCCAGCGCATAGGCCAAGGGGTTGATCATCCCGCCGGACGCATCGCGCAGCGCGCCGTAGTAAAGCTTCATGCCCGACCGCGCGGCCATTGCGCGCGCATCCAGCCATTCCACCGGTCGACCCAGCGCCTGCCAGTCGCGCACCCGCACTTGCAGCGCCTGCGCCATCGCCGCGCTATGGGCGGGTTGCAGCCAGCCGTTCTGTTCCGCCTGCGCGCCCAGTCCGGCGCGGCGGGCGAGATCAAAGACCATGTCACCGCCCTGCGCAACTAGATCGAGCAGGCGCGCACCGGCATCCGCCCCCAGCCGCGCCCTTATCATCATAGGGTCGGCGCGGGAAAAATGCGGCACCACAAAGCCCGCGTTGCGCCCGCTGGCACCCCAGCCGATGCGCCGCGCCTCAAGCACGCGCACGCTGACCCCGGCAAGTGCCAGATGCAGCGCGCAGGAAAGCCCCAGAAACCCGCCGCCGATGATCGCCACATCGGTGGTGGCACCGGCTTTGAGGCCTGGGCGAGGGGCTGGCTGGGCAGTGGTCGCGTGCCAGAGGGTTGGGGGCGTGGTCATGCGCGGTGTCCTTGAAAGGGCGTTTCTTGACCACGACGGAAATCGGTGATCAAACGATCAAGAATATTCAAAAAGGAGGCTCCGTCATGCAGGGCACACGTTGGGCGATTAGTTCTGGCTCGAAATTTGAGGAACTTGCGGGCTATTCGCGCGCTGTGGTGGATGGCAAATGGGTCTTTACCTCGGCCACCGCCGGGGCAGACCCGGAAACCGGCGCTTTTCCCCCTGATGCTGAAACGCAGGCCCGCCACGCTCTGGAAGTGATTGCGACCACGCTGGCCAAGGCGGGTGCGGGCTGGGGCGATGTGGTGCAGGTGCGCTGCTATCTGGCTGACCGCGCCGATGTGGTGCCGGTATCCAAACTGCTGGGCGCGCTGTTCACTGACCCACGGCCCACGAACACCACGATCCTCTGCGCCTTCCCGGTCGAGGACATCCGCGTCGAGTTCGAGATGGTTGCGCGCAAGCGCGGTTGAGCGGGTCATATCCGCCCCTCCTGCACGCCATGACAGGCCACTACGCCGCCGCCCGGCAGGGCGGTGGCCTCGGGCCGTTCTATCCGGCAACGCTCATTGGCAAAGGGGCAGCGCGGATTAAAGGCGCAGCCCGACGGTGGGTTGAGCGGGCTGGGAACTTCGCCTTTCAGCGGGGCAGAGGCACGGCCGATGGTATCAAGGCTGGGCACCGTCTGGATCAGAAGCTGGGTATAGGGGTGGCGCGGGGCGTCAAACAGGCTTTCTGTTGGTTGCAGTTCCACCAGACGGCCCAGATACATCACGCCGACATCGTCCGACATATGGTCAACCACGGTCAGGTTGTGGCTGATGAACAGATAGGTCAGCCCGTATTCATCCTGCAACCGGCGCATCAGGTTCAGAACGGCGGCCTGTACCGACACATCCAGCGCCGATGTCGGCTCATCGCAGATCAGAAACTCAGGGCGCGAGGCCAGCGCGCGGGCCACGGCGATGCGCTGGCGCTGCCCGCCAGAAAACTGGTGCGGGTACTTCCGGGCGTCCTTGGGTGACAGGCCCACCTCGACCATCAGCGCGCCCACCATCTCGCGCATCTCGGCGCGCGATTTGGCTAGCCCGAAGGCCAGCAGCGGGTCGCCCACGCTTTCTTCGACCGACCAGCGCGGGTTGAGGCTGGCGTAGGGGTCCTGAAACACCATCTGAACGGCGCGGCGCACCTTTGGCTCGTTCTTCGTGGCCAGATCCACGGGCCTGCCTGCATAGCGCATCACCCCGCCAGAGGGGGGCATCAGCCCGGCGAGACAGCGCGCCAGTGTCGATTTTCCACAGCCCGATTCGCCCACCAACCCCAGTGTGCGCTTGGGCTGGATGGCAAAGCTGACGTCATCAAGCGCACGCACGATCCGGCGTGGCTGGCGGGCCAGTTTGCGGGTGATCCACGGCGGTGACACATCAAAGCGGCGCGACAGGTTCTCGACACTGACAAGCGGTTGTTCTGTCGTCATTGGCCTTCCTCCAGCCAGCAGGCGACCTGCACGCCACCCGCGCGCGGCGTGGCCTCGGGCCTGTGGGTTTTGCAGTGCTCCATCACAAACGGGCAGCGCGGCGCAAAGGCGCAGCCCGGGGGCAGGGCGTCAATCCGGGGCATGGTGCCAGGGATCTGGGGCAGCATCGCCAGCCGCGCGCCCACGCGGGGGATTGCGGCGATCAGACCGCGCGAATAGGGGTGGCGCGGGGCGGTCAGCACCTCGCGCACCGGCCCCACTTCCGCCAGCCGCCCTGCGTAAAGCACCGCAACCCTGTCGCAGGCCTCGGCGATGACCCCCATATCATGGGTAATCAGCACCACACCCATGCCGCGCGTGCGCGTCAGCTCCACCAGAAGCGCGATGATCTGCGCCTGAATGGAGACGTCAAGCGCGGTTGTGGGTTCATCCGCGATGATCAGGCGCGGCTCTCCGGCAAGGGCCAGCGCGATCACCACGCGCTGGCGCATCCCGCCAGAAAATTCATGCGGATAATTCTCCAACCGTTCCTCGGCCGAGGGGATGCCGACCTCGCGCAAAAGGTCAGCCGCGCGCGCGCGGGCCGCTGCATGATCCAGTGGCAGATGCTGGCGGATGGTCTGGATCAGTTGCTGACCTACGGTGAAAACCGGGTTCAGCGCCGTCAGCGGGTCTTGAAAGATCATGGCGATTTCTTTGCCGCGCAGCTTTTGCATCCTTGCTTCGGGCATGGTGTCGATGCGGGTGCCGTCAAACCAGATCTCGCCACCGGACTGGCGCAAAGGCCGGGTCAACAGCCGCATGACCGCCGCCCCGGTGACCGACTTGCCCGCGCCCGACTCGCCCACCACACCTAGAATCTCGCCCGGTGCCAGTTGCAGGTTGATGCCGTCCAGCACCTTTAACGGCGCTGTGCGCGCCAGTTCCACGCTCAGGTCGCGGATATCAAGCAGCGGTGCGCTCATGGGCATGTTCCTTCTGTGCGGCGCAGGGCGGCCCGGCCTGGCAGCGTGACCGAACCCGCCGTGCAGCAGTCGTTTCTGGCCGGGGTCACAGGGCAGTCATGGGGCACGGGGCATTCCTTTTTAGATTAAATGATCATTGATCAAATCATCAGAGAGTGCAATAGTGCCCTTGCAGTCAGCGCAAGAAATGGCTCGGAAAACGACTGCGACCTCTTACAGGGAGACTGAAAAAATGTTGAAAAGAACCCTTATGGGGGCCGCCGCAGCGCTGGCCCTGACCGCCGGAATGGCAAGCGCCGAGAACCTGCGATTCGCGGGTGCGACCCCGGCGCTGACCATGGACCCGCACGCAACCAACGATTTCACCACCACCGCCATCTTCCGTCAGGTCTATGACAGCCTGATCGGCTTGAGCCTGGACATGGAGCTGACGCCCGCGCTGGCGACCGAGTGGGACTACATCGGCGACAACACATGGCGCTTCACCATCCGCGAGGGTGTGCAGTTCCACGACGGCTCGGAGCTGACTGCCGAGGATGTTGCGTTCTCGATCATGCGCCAGAAAGACAGCCGCTTCTACCGCTCGCTCTTTGGCGGCATTCAGGAGGCGCAAGTGGTTGATGCGACCACTGTCGATGTCATCTCGGCCGGGCCGGACCCGATCTTGCCGCGCAAGATGTCGCGCATGTTTATCCTGTCGCAGGCGTGGTCCGAGGCTAATGACGTGGTGGAAATCCCCGATCTGGGCGCCGAAGGGGCTGAGGCGCATTCGATCCGCAATGCCATGGGCACTGGCCCGATGCGGCTTCTCAGCCATGACCCCTCGGTTGAAACCCGCTTCGAGGTCTTCGCGGATTACTGGGATGAGTTGCCGGGCAACGTGACCACGGCCACCTATCTCAACATCGGCTCTGGCCCCACACGGGTGGCGGCGCTGTTGTCGGGCGAGGTGGATATGGTGGTGGACCTGCCATTGCAGGATATTGGCCGGATCGAGAGTGCGCCGGGCTACACCATCGCCGAGGCCCCGCAGATGCTGTGGATGCAGCTGGAGCTGGACGGCACCCGCGATCAGGCGTTGGAAACCTTTGACCGCGCAGGCAACCCGCTGGCGGAAAACCCATTCCGCGATACCCGCGTGCGGCAGGCCATCGCCCATGCGGTTGATGCCGATCTGATCGCCGACCGGGTGATGCGTGGCAAGGCGCGGGTGGTTGGTATCTCGTCAATCCCCGGGTTCGGCGGCTATCAGGAAGATCTGGATCAGCGCTGGGAAACTGACGTGGACCGCGCACGCGAGCTGCTGGCCGAGGCAGGCTACCCGGACGGCTTTGTCACTACGATGAACTGCCCGCTGGAACGCTATGTCAACACCGACGACATCTGCCGCGCTGTGGCGTCGATGCTGGCGCGCGTGGGGATTGATGTGCGCGTCAACGGGCTGGTCTGGCCTGAGTTTGCGCGGATGCTGGTGAATGGTCCGGATTCGAGCTTCCATCTGATCGGCATGGGCCCTGACAGCCGTGACACGCAGGACGCCTTCACCGGCTATGTCATGACCCGCGACCCCGATGCCAATGAGGGCTTTTTCAACTGGGCGCTGTACACCAACCCCGAGATCGATGATCTGACCCGCACCCTCACCACCACCTTTGACGAAGAGGAGCGCGAGGGCCTTTACCGTGACCTTCTGGAACGCGCGCGCGACGGGGTGAATGCGGTCTATCTGCATCAGCCGATGATCGTCTGGGGAATGCGTGGCGGTGTCACCGCGCCAATTCGCTCGGACGCGACGGTCACCTTGCAAAACGTCGTTGTGGAGTAAAAGCCAATGATCGCACTGATCGCGCAGAGGGTTGTGCAGGCAATCATCGTTCTCTTCGTGGTCAGTGTGCTGGCCTTTGTGCTGTCCACTCAGATCGGTGATCCGGTGGCCAGCATTCTGGGCCTGCAAGCGACGCCGGCTGACCGGCTGGAACTGGGCGCGCGGCTTGGGCTGGATCAGCCTTGGCCCGCGCGCTACCTCACGTTTGTCGGAAACGTGCTGCAGGGCGAGTTCGGGGTGTCCTATATTACCCAGCGCCCGGTAAGCGAGCTGATAATCGAGCGTCTGCCTGCCACCTTTGAGCTGGCAGGCGTGGCGCTCTTGTTCTCGCTGGGTGTGGGCTTGCCGATGGGCATCTATGCCGCCATCCGGCGCGGACATTGGAGCGCGGATGCGATTCTGTCGCTGTCGGTGGTCGGGGTTTCGGTTCCGACCTTTGTTATCGCCATTCTGCTGATCTTCTTCTTTTCGGTCACGCTGGGCTGGCTGCCCTCGTTCGGGCGGGGGCAGGTGGTGCAGGTGGGCTGGTGGACAACCGGCTTGCTCACACCCTCGGGCCTGCGCTCGCTGATCATGCCCGCAGCCGCCCTTGCCGTCAGTCAGGTGGCGCTGGTCGCGCGGCTGGTGCGCGCCGAGATGATCGAGGTGCTGCGCGCCGATTACATCCGTTTCGCCCGCGCGCGGGGGCTGAAGCCGCGCGTTATCCATCTGTCACTGGCACTGCGCAACACGCTCATTCCGGTGATCACGGTCAGCGGCATTCAACTTGGTTTCCTGTTCGCCTTCGCGGTGGTGGCAGAGGCAGTGTTTCAGTGGCCCGGCATCGGCCTGCTCTTCCTGCAGGCGCTGGGGTCCACCGATGTGCCGGTGATTTCGGCCATCCTGCTGCTGACGGCGGTTTTCTTTGTCGCAATCAATACCATCGTCGATCTGCTCTATGCCGTGGTTGACCCCCGGTTGCGCGCGGGCGGGATGACTGGCCGCCCGGCGGGCGCATAACGGAGGCGATGATGTCTGACACAACCGAACCCCGGCCCCGCCTGCGCGACTCTGAGCTGTTGCGCGCGTTTCTGGACAGCACGCAGGCGATGGTCGCCTTTCTGGTGCTGACACTGCTGATCATCGCGGTGTTGCTGGCGCCGTTCATCGCGCTGACCAACCCCTATGATCTGGCGACACTGGACCTGCTGAATTCACGCCTGCCGCCGGTCTGGATGGATGGCGGCGACTGGCCGTATGTTCTGGGCACTGACAGTCAGGGCGGCGATATGGTCTCGCTGATCCTCTATGGTATGCGCACTTCGCTGATGGTGGGCGTACTGGCGGTGATACTGTCGGTGACCATCGGCACCATTTTAGGCCTGATCTCGGGCTACTTCGGTGGCTGGGCGGGCACGATCATCATGCGCGCGGCGGATGTGCAGTTTACCTTTCCGGCGATCATTCTGGCGCTGCTGATCGGCGGGCTGGCCAAGGGCGTGCTGACCCCCACCGCGCAGGCGCAGTTCGCCATTCCCATGGTGGTGCTTGCGCTTGGCATTTCGCACTGGCCGCATTTTGCCCGGCTGGTGCGCGGCGCGGTGCTGGTGGAGCGCAACAAGGATTATGTCGCCGCCGCGCGGCTGGCCGGGCGCGGGCCGTTCACCATCATGCGCCGCCATCTGCTGCCCAACGTGGTCAACCCTATCGCCGTGCTGGCGACGCTCGACATCGCGTTCGCGGTGATGGGCGAGGCCACGCTGTCGTTCCTCGGCTTCGGGCTGCCGCCCACCGAGCCGTCGCTGGGCACGCTGATCAGGTCTGGCTATAACTACCTGTTCAGCGGCGAATGGTGGCTGGTGATCTTTCCGGCGCTGGCGCTGATGGTGCTGGTGGTGGCGGTCAACCTGTTCGGCGATTGGCTGCGCGATGCCCTGAACCCGCAGTTGCGCTGAGCTGCGTTTCGCATCTGGTGCCGGGGCATCCCGTCAGGGGTCTGCGCCCCAGGTTGCCAGTAGCCCTGCGACGCGCTCAAGCCCCACCTCCAGCTGAACCGAGGCCCCGCCACCCACCCCCAGCCGGATGTGTCCGTGTTGCCCGTAGGCGCTGCCCGGCAGCAGGAAGGTACGCCATGGCGCGGCCAGAAGGCGACGGGCAAAGGCTTCCGAATCGATCCCGTCCGGCAGCCGCGCCAGACCGATCAGCCCGGCCTGAGGGCGTACCCAGTCCAACCCTGGCGTGGCGGCGATAAAGGCATCAAGCCGCGCCAGATTGGCCAGCCCCTCGGCCCGCGCGCGGTGCAGTGCCGGGCCAAGACGGTTGTCGCGCAAAGCGATCTCTGCGATCACCTCGCCCATGATGTTCATGATCTCGCTGGAATTTTCGCGCAGGATCACGGCGTCCATCAGCATCTCGCGGTCGCGGCAGATCAGCCAGCCGGTGCGCAGCCCCTGCAACCCCAGCGCCTTGGACACGCTGCCGGTGGTGATACCACGCTCATACATCCCGGCGATGGACGGCGCGCGCGGCCCCTCCCATTCAAGCCCGGCATAAACCTCGTCCACCAACAGCCATGCCCCGGCTCGCCGGGCGATGGCCACCACTTCGGCCAGTTCATCGGCGTCCATCACACGGCCGGTCGGATTGTTCGGGTTTGACAGAAAGATCAGCCGCGTGCCGGGCGTCACCGCCTTGGCCAGACGGTCCATTGGCAACCGCCAGCCCTGCGCCTCGTCGCGGGCAATCACGCTTATCTGTGCGCCGATGGCTCTGCCCAGAACCTCGGCCTGGGGCCAGCCAGGCGTTTCGGTCACCATATGATCGCCCGGGCCGACAAGCTGGCGGATTGCCAGATAATTCGCCTCGGCGGCACCCGCGGTGATCAGCACATCATCGGCAGTGCAGACCCCCTCCAGCCCTGCTTGCCGCAGGACATGGCCGCGCAGTTCCGGCAGGCCAAGGAACGAGCGGTTGTTCCAGTCCAGCGGCAGTTCCGGGTCCAGATCGCCAATGAACTCCTTCAGCTTGGGCGACGTGGCCAGCGAAAAGCCCACGATCGCCTCAGGGGAGGCTTCGGTGGTCTCCAGCAGATACTGGAACAGCTTGTGAATTCGAACCTTCATACGATAGTCTCCGCGAGAACAAACAGGAGGTGCCGTTGTCCGGAACACTGCTCAAAGGTCGGCCCGCCAGCCTGCATATTCTGGATTACGGGTTGTTCCGGGTCCATGCGAATGGCCGGATTATAGGTATCTGCGGCTATCTGATCACCACCGACGCGGGCGAACGGGTTCTGGTGGACAGCGGCTTTCCGGCCAAATACGTGCGTGACGCCGCCGCTGCATCGGCCGAGGACCGGCTTGGCGAATTCGGCGAGGTTCTGGCCCTGACGGCGGACAACCTGCCCGACGTGCAACTTGCGCTGTGCGGCGTCTTGCCGGACCAGATCAACCTGATGATCCAGACGCATACCCATATCGATCATATCGGCGGGCTGGCAGATTTTGCGCAGGCACCGATGGTGATCGCAGCGGCTGAGCGGGCGCTTCCGCGACCGTTGTACTGGAGCGCAGTGCAACCGCTGGAATGGCCGCAGCGCGAGTATGTCGTGTTGGACGGTGACCGCCAGATCGGCCCCGGGCTTGAGGTTCTGCTGGCCCCAGGCCATGCGCCGGGGCAATTGGCGGTCATGCTGGACTTGCCGGAAACCGGGCCGGTGCTGCTGACCTCGGACGCGATTTCGCGGCCTGCCGAGATTGATGAGGCCTTTGCCACCGCCAGCGACCCGACGACCGCCATCGCAAGTGCTGACCGGCTTTTGGCGCTGGCGGACCGGCGCGGTGCCTTCGTGGTTTATGGCCACTGCCCGCGGCAATGGCCGAACCTGCGCAAAGCCCCTGAAGCGTATCGCTAGCAGCACGCGCCTCACCGCACGTCCCGCCCCTGATTAAGGATGATGACATTGCCCGAGGCAATGTCACCGGCGGGCGAGATCAGAAAACCGACCCAAGCCGCCACCTCTTGCGGGCGCATCGCGCGGCCATGCGGCATGGCTGAAATAGCCTTTTCCAACACATCTGCACTGAGAACGCCGAACAAGGGTGTCTCGGTCATTGCCGGAGCGATCGAGTTGACTGCAATCTTGTCGCCCGCGTAGCGGCGTGCCAGATCCTTGGTCAGCGTGTCCATCGCGGCCTTGCTGACCCGGTAGTGCGGCGGGTCGAAAACGTCAAAATTATACGCCCCGTTGGACGAGATGTTGACGATCTTGCGCACACCCGCCCGGCCCGCCATCGCCTTGACCGCCGCCTGACAGCAATGAAACGCGGATGAGAAGTTGACGGCCATCTGGCGGTCCAGCTCTTCCGCCGGGATGTCAGGGAAATCGGACATGAAGCAGGTACCCGCATTGTTGACCAAGGCATCGATCCCGCCGATTTCTGCGAAAACCGCAGCGATGGCCGCGGCATCTGTCAGATCAACACGCGCGGGGGAAAAGCCGGGCCCTGCGCTTGCAGCGAGATCAGCAAGGCCGCCTGCGTCGATATCAAGGCCGGTCACTGCAAACCCGTCGGCCAACAGCCGCGCGGTAATCGCCCGTCCCATCCCGCCTGCCGCACCGGTTACCACCGCTTTTCGCGTCGCTTCGTCCTGCATGATCGCCCCCCTGTGAATGTCTGTGGCAGAGTGACGCACAAAATAGTGGATTTCAAGAATTCTATAGAATAACCTAAAACCTATGTCAGAACCCATCAAGACAGATCAGACCTTTGAGTGGCTGCGCAGGGACATCCTGAATGGCAGCTTCGCCCCTGATCAGCCGTTGCGCGTGGCCGATCTGTCAGAGCGTTACGGCGTCAGTGCCACCCCTCTGCGCGAGGCGCTGTCACGGTTGATGGGCGAGCGACTGGTGATTGCGGTCAGCAATCGCGGATGGCGTGTGGCGTCGGCCTCGCTGGCCGAATTCGAGGATCTGGCCCGTGCCCGGTTGGCAGTTGAAAGCGCGCTTCTGGACGATGCCATCACCTGCGGCGGGCTGGACTGGGAAAGCGGGATCGTGGCCGCGCATTACCGCCTGAACCAGACGGTCGCGCCCCTGGGCCGTGACGATACGCTGGAAAACCGCCAAAGCTGGATTGGCGCGCATGACGCTTTTCACCATGCCTTGCTGGCAGCCGCGCGCTCAGGCTGGCTGCGGGGTTTCTATCAGCAGACCACCGAACAGCTTCAGCGCCACCATCAGGCCGTGCTGTTTCATTCCACCACCCGCCGCGACAGCGGTTCGCTGGACGATATCTTGCGCACCGCTTTGTCGGTGCCGCGTCATACGGTGCTGATGCAGCTCGCGCTGGACCGTGACCGCGATGGCGCCCTGCGCGAGCTGGAATCGCATATCGCCATGACGATCACGATCTATCGCCAGATCGTCGCGGCGCAGACAGAGCCGCAACCGACACCTGCGGTCCGGGGCCGTGCCGCCCCGCGCGCCAGCGCTGCATCAGACGCGAATTTGCGCGCGAGTACGACCAGAAGACCTGCAACCCCGACAGAGAGGAACACAGCATGAAAAAGACCTTGTTCGCCACGTTTGGCATCATCCTTGGGCTAGGCTTGAGCGCCGCTGCCGCCGAGACACTGACAGTAGGGGCCTATCCGGCCAACCCGCCATGGGAGTTCAAGAACGAACAAAGCGAGTTCGAGGGCTTCGAGGTGGATATGGTCACCGAGATCGCCGAGCGGCTGGGCATGGAACTGGAGATCGCCGATTACGGTTTCCAGGCGCTGTTCGCCGCCACCCTTTCCGGCCGGATCGACCTCGCGATATCGACGATCACCATCACCAATGAGCGGCTGCAAAGCCAATCCTTCACGCAGGGCTATTATGACGCGGACCTGTCACTGGTCACCCGTGAGGGGCGTCTTGAGGGGCTGGCCGACATGGCCGGGCAACCCATCGGGGCGATTGCTGCTTCGACCGGTGAGCGCTGGATCGCTGCCAACACCGCCGACCACGGCTTTGGCGAAATGCGCACCTATCCCACGCAGCAAGCCCTGCTGATGGATGTGCTGGCCGGGCGGATCGCCGGGGCGATCGGCGACGTGACGGGCTTTGTCTTTGCTGCGGCAGAAATGCCGGAACTGCACATCGCCGAGATCATTCCGACCGGCGACCGCTACGGGATGATGTTGCCGCAAGGTTCGCCCCTGCTTGAGCCGATCAACGACACGATCAGCGAGATGAAGGAAGACGGCACCATGGCGGCGATCTACGAGCGCTGGCTGGGCCAGCCCGCGCGCGAGGGGTCTTCCACCCTCACCGTCATGCCCATCCCGACCGAAGAGTAAGTCTCTTCGACAGAAGTGGCGGGGGCCCCCCCTGCCGGGGGGCCCGGGCTGGGGGGGGCCCCCCTGTGGGGGGTGGTGGGCGCCGTGGTGTTGTGG
>JAFIEK010000016.1 GCA_020832545.1 Pararhodobacter sp.
ACCCAGCCAAAAAACCTGCACAACCACCCCCCCACCCCCCACCGCTGGTAAGCGCCCTTCCCAAAAATCAAACCGCCGCGCCCGATGGGGCGCGGCGATCAACTCCCAGCCCTGAAGCCGGGGGCTGTGTCTTTGGTCCTCAGGCGTCGTCGCCAATCAGACCGGCTTCGCGGGCGTCGCGATACTCTTCTTCAGAGATTTCACCGTCGCCGTCAGCGTCGACCTGGTCAAACACTTCGGGCGTGGCGTCAGGATAGGCCGCCATGAACTCGGTCATCGTCAGCGGAAACTGGTGCTCGGTGGCCTCGTCCGCGATTGCGGGAACGCCCATCAGGGCAATGGCACAGGCTGCAATGGCAAATTTCTGCATGATTAGTCTCCTGAGTTTCTTACAGCCCCCGTTGGGCTGCGAAGGATAACCTGGAAGAACAGAGGGCGTTCCCGGCAGCTAGTGGCGCTGGGCGGAAAGCCGCAAAGCCGGTTTCCGCCGCTTCGCAGGCAAGGCTCATGCGGGATTGCATTCACCGGCCCGCTGGCATTGACTGCCTGGGTCCTGATTGTCGGAGCCCGCGCGTGCAAACCATACTTCCTTCCGCCGACCGCCCCTTTCTGGGCATTTTGCTGATGCTGGGCTTTTGTGTGCTTGCGCCGATCAGCGATGCGATTGCCAAGCTTCTGGGTGAGATTGTTCCGCTTGGTCAGCTACTGACAGTGCGTTTTGCGTTACAGGTGGTGATCTTGCTGCCGCTGGTCTGGTGGGCGGGGCAGCGGTTGTGGCCCGGGCGGCGGGTGTTCTGGCTGTTGGGTCTGCGTGCGCTGCTGCATGTGATCGGCATTGGTGCAATGTTCACCGCGCTGCGCTACATGCCACTCGCCGATACGCTGGCGATTGCTTTTGTCATGCCGTTCATCATGTTGCTTCTGGGCCATTGGGTGTTGGCTGAAACCGTGGGGCCGCACCGGCTGGCCGCCTGCGCGGTGGGCTTTGCGGGCACGCTTCTGGTGATCCAGCCCAATTTTGCCACGGTCGGCTGGCCCGCGCTCTGGCCCCTTCTGGTGGCGGTGACCTTTGCTTTGTTCATGCTGGTCACACGGCTGGTAGCAAAGAGCATTGACGCGGTGGCGATGCAGGCGCTGAGCGGGATACAGGCGCTGGTTATTCTGGTGCCCGTAGTGGTGCTGGGGCACGGGATGTATCCGGCGCTGGATCTGATCATGCCGGAGGGTCATGTTCTTTGGTTGCTGCTGGCGCTGGGGGCATTGGGCACGGTGGCGCATCTGCTGATGACGTGGAGCCTGCGGTTTGCCCCGTCGGCCACGCTGGCCCCGATGCAATATCTTGAAATCCCCATCGCGGCTGTGATCGGCTGGCTGGTGTTCAGCGAATGGCCCAACGGGCTGGCGGCAGCAGGGATCATGGTGATCATGAGCGCGGGACTTTACATCATCGCCCGCGAGCGCGGGCTGTCCCGGCTACCTGCCGCCTGAAGTTCAGCGGCGCGCGCGGCGCAAGGCCAGCCGGTCCTGCAACCGGAAAAGCTGGATCAGCGCGGGCATGAACCACGGATTGCCACGATAGAAAGGGATCGCGGGCGGCGGGCGGAAGTCAAACGCGGTCTGCGCCGCGTTCGCGTCGCCCAACAGCCGGTGTGCGGCCCGCGTGCCCAGCCACGGTGCCCAGACCACACCCGAGCCGCAAAAACCCGCCGCATGCAGCACCCCGTCGCGTTCAAAGAGCCGCGGGATCATGTCACGGTTCATGGCCACATGGCCGAACCAGCTATGGGTCAGGCGCACGTCCTTCAGGTCTGGAAACAGCGCAATCAGCCCGGCGCGCAGGGCCTGCGTGGGCCAGACCGGATCGCCGCTGCGCGAACTGTCTCGCCCGCCCAGAAGGATCCGCCGCCCATCAGGTGAGGGGCGGTAGTAATAACCCAGCTGCCGCGCCTCGCCCATCATCATCTTGCGGGGCATCAGGCGCGCCATCAGTTCATCCGGCAGCTCTTCGGTGGCAATCATCCGGCTGCGCACCGGCACCAGACGCCGTCGCAGATAGGGCGCGGCACCGTCGGTATAGCCATTGGTGCAGACCAGAACCTGACGCGCCTGTACTTTCCCGGCGGTGGAGGCGACCGAAAAGCCTTGCCCCTCGCGCTGGATGGCGGTTACCCGCACCGGGGCTTGCACGTCCAGCCCCGCCCCGCATGCCACGCGCAACAGTTCAGCATGAAACCGCGCCGGGTGCAGCCCGCCGATATCCTTCCGCACGGTCCCGCCGCGATAGAAATCGGTGCCGATGAACCCATGCTGCTCACCATGGGGAACGGCGTAGCTTTCAATGCCCAGCCGTTTCGCCAAGGCCTCGGCCTCGCGCGCCATGCTGTCGTACTGGTCCAGCCCGATGGCACCCTTGAACAGGCCAACCGGCTGGAAATCGCACGCCAGCCCTTCGGACCGGATCAGATGCTGGAGGAACGCGCGCGCCTCTTTGCCCTCGGCTTCGATGGCTAAGGCGCGGTCTTCGCCGAACCGCCGCACAAGGGTGGCGTGATCGGGGCGGATGCTGCCGCTGGTGATACCGCCATTGCGGGTTGAGGCCCCTTCGCCCGGGGCCAGCGCATCAAATGCTGCGACCGTGCGCCCGGCCCGCGCCAGCACCAGCCCGGCGGCCAGCCCGGCGTAGCCTGCCCCCACGATTGCCACATCGACCGCCTTTGGCAGCGGGCGGGGCGACGGCGGGGTGGGGCGCGCGTCCTCCCACCAGAAGGGCGCGGCCTTGTGGGCGGGTGTGGTGGCAGGCATCGTTTACTTCCCGGATTTGCTGGTGGTGGACGTGTCATGGTTGGGCGGCGCGTTCTCGGCTTCAGGCGCGGTTTCCCACAGGCTGAGCTGCTGTGCCGCGCCGCTGTCGGGGGTCTCAGCCTCCAGCGAGGACAGGGTGACGCCCAGCAACCTGATCCCCATCTCCACCGGAAAGAGCGGCTGAAGAAGCGCAAGCGCCGTCTCCTCCATCACCGGGCCTGACACCGGTGCCATCAGCGTGCGGCTGCGGGTGATCTGGCGAAAGTTCGCGTATTTTGCCTTTAGCGTGACCGTGCGCCCCCGCACGCCCTTGGCTGCGCATTGTCGCCAGACCTTGGCCACCAGCGCGCGCAGCTCTATGGCGGCGCGGGCATGGTCGGTGATGTCCTCGGCAAAGGTGTCCTCGGCCCCAATGGATTTGCGTGTGCGATGGGGTTGAACCGGGCGCTCATCAATTCCGCGGGAAATGCGATAATACCACGGGCCGGATTTGCCGAAATGCTCTTGCAGGAAGGGGAGGGACCGAGCGCGCAGGTCAGCCCCCGTTCGGATACCAAGCCGTTCCATCCTGGCGGCAGTTGCGGGGCCGATGCCGTGGAACTTGTGCACAGGCAGCGTGGCCACAAACCCCGGACCCTGCGCAGGCGTGATCACCGCCTGCCCGTTCGGCTTGTTCAGATCGCTCGCCATCTTGGCGAGGAACTTGTTGTATGACACTCCGGCCGAGGCCGTGAGCCCGGTTTCGGCCCTGATCGCGGCGCGGATTGTCCGGGCAACCTGCGCCGCCAGCGGGATGCCGTGGTGGTTCACGGTGACATCGAGATAGGCTTCATCCAGTGACAAGGGTTCGATCAGCGTAGTGTGTTCGGCAAAGATTGCCCTGATCTGAGCCGAGACCGCGCGATAGACATCAAAGCGATGCGGTACAAATATCAGGTCCGGGCACCGCCGCATCGCTGTGACCGAAGGCATGGCCGAGCGCACACCAAAGGTCCGCGCCTCGTAGCTGGCGGCGGCCACCACCCCGCGAGGGGCGGCGCTGCCCACAACCACTGGCTTGCCCCGCAGCGCCGGGTTGTCGCGCTGTTCGACCGAGGCATAGAAGGCGTCCATGTCAACATGCAGGATCTTCCGGCCTATGGCAGAGAGCGGCAGGAAAGCCGCGCCGTCGTCTGAAACTGCTGCGTTTGCGGGTAGCATGGTCATCGGTTTGCCGGGTTCGCATCATGCGGAACGAATAACGAACATACCTCAAGGCCGCGCGTGATCCAAGCCCGAAGGTGACGCGCGCGGGTCTGCGACTTTGCTCAGGTCAGGATCGCCACCAAAAAGCGCAAGCTGACCAGAGCCAGAAAGATACCGAAGGCCATTTCCAGCGTGCGCCGCGACAGACTGTGGGCCAGTTGCACACCCAGATTGGCGGTCAGCACTGTCGTGGGCACAAACAGCGCCACCCCCAGCAGCGAGACAAAACCGATGGCATCAGGTGGCAGGTCGGTGCGGCCCCACCCGGCAAAGACATAACCCAGCGCGCCGGGGATCGAGATCAGCACCCCGATCCCGGCCGAGGTTGCGACCGCCTGATGGATGCTGCGGCCATGCAGCGTCATGATGATATTGGCGATCTGCCCGCCGCCGATCCCCATCAGCGATGACAATAGCCCGATCACCCAGCCATAGAGCCGCAGCAGCCAACCGGTAGGCAGGTCGCTGGCGATATCCCAGCGTTTTGTACCGCTGATCAGCTTGACCGCGTTCACCCCGGCCACCACGACAAACACCAGTTGCATGATCACCGGCGAGGCATAGCGCGCGATCACCGCGCCCAGCAGAACCCCCAGCACGATCGCCACCGCCCAACGCTTCAGCAGTTCAGTGTCAACAGCCCCGCGCGTCAGATGCGCCCGGTAAGAGCGTAGCGAGGTCGGGATGATCACCGCCAGCGAGGTGCCCACCGCCAGCGGCATGCGCGCAGCGTCATCCACGCCGAGAAAGCCGAAGGTTTCAAACAGGACAGGCACCATCAGTGCGCCCCCGCCGACCCCGAACAGCCCGGCCAGAACACCAGTCAGCGCGCCCGCGACCAGCAGCACGCCCGCCAGTATGATCAGTTCTGATGAGAATTCCATGAAGCCGTCGCCGTTCTTTTTGCAAGGTTTTGGGGGCCGCAAGGGATGCGGTGCCTGCCGGGCCGGATCAGACCACGGTGATCATCAGATCGCCAACGCCCGCGATATGGGCGTGCATCACATCCCCGCGCCGGACCGGGCCGACGCCTGCAGGCGTGCCGGTCATGATGACATCGCCGGGGGCCAGTTCATAGAGCGTGGACAACTCGGCGATGATCTCGGCGGTTTTCCAGAGCATCTGGTTCACATCCCCTTCCTGCCGCAGATCGCCATTGACCTTCAGCCAGATTGCCCCCTGCGCCGGATGCCCGATCTGCGCGACCGGCATCAGGGGCCCGCAAGGCGCGGAATGCTCGAACGCCTTGCCCGCTTCCCAGGGACGGCCTGCCTTTTTCAGCGCGGCCTGTTGGTCACGCCGCGTCATGTCCAGCCCCACGCCATAGCCATAGACCAGATCAAGCGCCTGCCCGACAGGCACATCGCGCCCGCCGCCCGCCAGCGCCACCACCAGTTCGACCTCGTGGTGCAGATCCTCGGTCCGGGGCGGGTAAGGGAAATCCTGCCCGTCGCTGAGCAGGTTCGACGGGTTCTTCTGAAAAAAGAACGGGGGCTCCTTGTCAGGGTCATGGCCCATTTCGACGGCATGGGCGGCATAATTGCGCCCCACGCAATAAACCCGGCGCACCGGGAACCGGGCAGTAGTGCCATCCACCGGAAGGGTGACAGGTGCAGGCGCGGGGATCACGAGTGCGGCGGTCGGTCCAGATATGGTCATGGCACTGTCCTTGGTTTGTGTCCGGCAGTGTGCAGGATAGGTCGGTCAATGAACTACGCCGGTCCTGCGGGCCGGGCAATGCAAATTCCAGGGCACGGGCAGGAAGCACGCAGAAACGTATCAGCATCAAGCGACACATTCAGGCGGTAAAGACGTGACCAAACGGCGCAAAGCCGCCAGTCGGACAGGATTGCAGAAGGGGTCAGCCTGAACGTATCACAACCGGGGTTCGATACGCGGGGCGAAGCCGCGATGGCGGTGGGGCTATGGGCTCAAGGCTGCGCACATGCCGTGGCCTGCGCGCAGCCCGGGGCTATGTGCTGATCCCGGCTGCGGTGGCGGGTTCCGGCTCTTCCGCCGCCGGGGCCATGTCCTTGCGTGAAATCAGCACATAAACGACCGGCACAACCATCAGCGTGAACACCGTGCCCACGGTGATTCCTGCAAAGATAACCAGCCCCATCGCAAACCGAGCCGCCGCCCCCGCGCCATCGGCGGTCATCAAGGGGACCACCCCCAGCGCCGTTGCAGCGGTGGTCATCAGGATCGGTCGCAGGCGCAACCGGGCCGAGGCGATCATTCCCGCCACCCGGTCCAGCCCCTGTTCTCGCCGCAACTGATTGGCAAATTCCACCAGCAGGATGCCATGCTTGGTGATCAGCCCGATCAGCGTGATCAGCCCCACCTGCGTATAGATATTCAGCGTCCCCAGCCCCAGATTGAGCGGTACAATCACCCCGAAGATCGAAAGCGGCACCGACATCAGAATGATCAGAGGATCGCGCAGGCTCTCAAATTGTGCGGCCAGCACCAGATAGATCACCACAATGGCCAGCGCGAAGGCCACGACGATGGTATTGCCCTCTGACTTTTCCAGCCGCGACTGGCCGGAATAGTCGATGAAAAAGCCGTCCGGCAGCAGCGGCGCAGCGATCTCTTCCAGCGCGGCCAGGCCATCACCGGTTGAGGTGCCGATCATCTGCATCGCAGTGATCGTTGCAGAGTTCAGCTGGTTGAACTGCTCGATTGCCTGCGGGGCCACACGGGTTTCAATCGTGGTGACCGCCGACAGCGGCACCATTTCTCCGGTCAGCGCGCGAAGGTGAAATTCGCCCAGCCGCTCGGGGTTGTCGCGGTATTCGCGCGGGACCTGCATGATCACGTCGTAGCTGTTGGAATCACGGTCAAACCGGGAAATTGCGCCGTCGCCGACCAGCAGGCTCAACGTGCTGCCGATCTGCGATGCAGGCAGGTTCAGAGCCGCCGCGCGGTCACGGTCAATGCTCACCAGCACCTGCGTGGTATCATAGGCCAGAGAGTTCTGCACCACAATGAACCGGCCCGAGGCTTCGGCTTCTTGCCGGATCTGCTCGGCCACCTCATAGACCTGCGATGGATCGCCGGTGGACTGCACCACCATGGAAATCGGCAGGCCGCCACCCGCGCCGGGCAGGGTGGGCGGCGAGAAGACGAAGGCCTGCACACCGGCAATCGGTGCCAGCCGTTCCTGCAGATCGGCCTGAATCTCGGCCTGGCTGCGCGTGCGATCGGCCCAGTCGTCGAACGCCCAGAGCATGATGCCGGAATTGGTCTGTCCGCCAAACCCCACAATCGAAAAGTTGGCATCCAGCTCCGGCAGATCGGCGGTCCGCGCGGCCATCTGATCGACGTAATATGACGTGTAGTCCGTCGTCGCATAAGAGGGGGCGTTGATGAACGAGAACAGTGCACCGGTGTCTTCTTCCGGGGCGAGTTCGGATGAGGTTTTCATGAACAAGAACCCGGTCAGCGCCACCAGCACCACCACCATCAGCATGGTGACGGGGGTGTATTTGATAGTGTTGGTCAGCCGGCGCTCATACCAGCCTTCGAACCGCAGAAACCCACGGTTGAGCGCCATCTGAAACCGGTTTTCGCCGCCCTTCTTCAGCACCCGTGCCGCCATCATCGGCGAGATGGTCAGCGCCACCACACCTGAGATGAACACCGCCCCCGCCAGCGCCACCGCAAATTCACGAAACAGCGCGCCGGTCAGCCCGCCGATGAAGAAGAGCGGCAGGAACACCGCGATCAACGTCAGCATCATGGCGATGATTGCCGTCGACAGCTCCTGCATAGAGGTGAAGGCGGCTTGCATGGGTGACTTGCCCGCCTCGATATGGCGCTGGACATTCTCCACCACGATGATCGCGTCATCGACCACCAGACCGATCGCCAGCACCATCGCCAGAAGCGTCAGCAGGTTGATCGAATAGCCCATCAGGAACAGGAAGAACAACACGCCCACCAGCGACAACGGTATCGCCACCAGCGGTATCGAGACCGACCGGAACGAGCCGAGGAACAGCAAGATGATCACGCCCACGATCAGCGTGGCTTCGATGATTGTGCGCAAGACCTCGTTGATAGACGCCGCGATCTGCTCAGTCGAGTCGAACATCAGCGTCAACGTCATCCCGTCAGGCAGGCTGTTCTGGATGGCGGGCAGCTCGGCCAGAACGGCGGCCGACATGTCCAGCGGGTTGGCCGAGGGGGTGGGGAAGACACCCAGAAAGGTGCCGGGTTCGCCGTTGAACGACACCACCATATCGGTGTTTTCCGCAGCCATTTCCACCATCGCCACATCGCTCAGCCGCACGACCTCGTTGCCACTGCCAGTAATTGGCAACTGGCCAAAGCCTTCGGGCGTGCTTAACGTCGAATCCATGGCAATTGCATAGGTGACCAGTTCATTGCGGGTTCGCCCCGGCGCGGCCAGAAAGTTGGCATTGTTGATCGCCTGCATCACCTCGGGCGCGGTTAGCCCCTGGCCAGCCAGCCGGATCGGGTCCAGCCAGACACGCATCGAATAATTTGCAGCCCCCATCACCTGGCTTTCGGCGACGCCCTCGATGGTGGACATGCGCGGCACGATCACTCGTTCGATATACTCGGTAACCTGCTCGGCACTCATGTTGGGGTTCTGAACCGCCAGATACATCGTGGCGAAGGTCATGCCAGTGCCTTTGACGATGGACGGGTCCATCGCGTCAGCGGGCAGTTGCGCGCGCACCTGCTGCACCTTTGAGATGACCTCGGTCAATGCGGCATCCGGGTCTTCGCCCAACCGCATGTTGATCGTCACCACCGAGGCCGAGGGTCGCGACTGGCTGGTGACGTAATCCACGCCCTCGGCGGTGGCGACGGCGGCGGAAACAGGGGCGGTGACGAAGCCCTGAATCAGCTCGGCCGAGGCACCGGGGTAAACTGTGGTCACAGTGATCACCGTTTCATCCACCTGCGGGTACTGGCGGGTTTGTAGGCTGAACGCGCCCATCATCCCTAGCATCAGGATCATGAGGCCAAGAACGGTCGACGCCACGGGACGCTTGATGAAGGGTGCGGAAAGATTCATGGCGCGGTCTCCGGGGCCATCTCTGATCCGGCGGCGATGGTGACAGGTGCGCGGTTCGACAGCCGGTTCTGACCGGTGGCCACAACCCGGTCACCATGTGACAGGCCCTCGCTGATTTCCAGCAACCCGCCTGAGCGGCGACCCGCGGTCACAAAGACCTGCCGCACGATCAGCCCGTCATCGCCCTCATCCTGAACCACATAGACAAAATCGCCATAGAGGCTGCTGGTCACTACGGTCTGCGGCAGGGCGATGACCCCGGTTTCCAGCGGCAGGTCGATTTCCACTCGGGCGAACTGGCCCGGCGTCAGGCCGAAATTGGGGTTCTCCACCGTTCCACGCAGCGCGACCATCCGTGACGAGGGGTCCACGCGCGGATCAATCCCGGTGATCTCGCCATCAAAGCGCTGCGCCTCACCCTCAATGCGCACATGCAGTCGCTGGCCAATCGCAAGAAAGGGCAGCGCTTGTTCAGGCATGCTGAAATCCACGCGCATGGTTTCAAGATTCTGCAACGTGGTCACGATTGTGCCGGGGGACAGATACTGACCGATATCGACACGCGCCAGCCCGATCGTGCCAGCAAATGGCGCACGCAATGCGCGCTGGGCGATTACGGCCTCGGCGCGTGCCAGTTGCGCTTCGGCTGCGGCGAACCCCGCGCGGGACTGGTCCAGTGTGACATCTGACGCCACGCCGCGGCTTTGCAGCTCTTGCTGGCGGGCAAGGCCGGTGCGCTCCAGCTCCAGCTGGGCGCGCACGGCGGCCAGATCGGCGCGCTGCACTTCGCTGTCAAGGCGCAGCAACAGATGGCCCTCAGTGACCTCGGTATTTGGCTCAAACCCGATCTCGCGCACGATCCCTGCGGCCTCTACCGTCAGATCGACGCCTTGCGCGGCATGGACCGTGCCAATGGCCGAAAGCGTGGGCTGCCATTCGCCCGCACTGGCCTCGACCACTTCAACCGGCAGCGGCTGCACCGGCATGTTGGCCAGAAACTCGGCGATCATCCGGTCGCGGAACAGGTTAAAGCCAACCAGTCCCCCAGCGACAAGGCCAAGCAGTACAATGGCAATCACGAGGCGCTTGATCATCGGTGCGGCTTTCATCTGGGCTTGCAATTCTGTGCGGCCAACTATACCGTCTGGACGGTAAAGTCAACGAGGCTGCCATGACCAATCCGCCAGTTGTTCGCGATAAGGCCAAAACCCGCCAGCGCATTTTGGAGGCCGCCGAGGCCATCGCCCGGCGCGAGGGTCCGGCCGCGATGTCGCTGGATGCTGTGGCGGCTGCGGCGGGCGTGTCCAAAGGGGGGCTGCTTTACCACTTTCCCGGCAAGTCGAAACTTTTGCAGGCGATGGTGGATGAATACCTGTCACGCTTTGACACCGTACTTGAGGGCGAAGCGCGTACTGGTCGCCCGAATGCGGTGATTCTGGCCTACATTCAACACTTTATCAGTGAGCGAGAGCGCAACACACCGCCCCCGTCGGGCCTGTTGGCCGTCTTTGCCGAAGACCCCGATATGCTGGCCCCAGTTCAACGCCATGAGCGCAATTTCCTCAACCGGATTCGCGCAAATGCAACTGACCCCGAGTTCGCCACAGTGGCCTTTCTGGCAATTCAGGCCGTGCGCAGTGCCGAGCTGCTCAACACTCAGGTGCTGGTCGAAGGTGAGATCACGCAACTCACCGATTGGCTGACCGCGCGTCTGCACTGACCCCCCTTCTGCGCGCGCGAGGCCTTTGATCATGAGCGCGGCTCATGTTCTTCATTGATATTATGAATTTCCCTTTTGGTGGTGGCTGCGATACCTGTGCCCCTCGCTTGCGACAAGGGGCACAGGCCATGCAGCTTTTCACCATTCCGCGCCATCCACGGCATGCACAGATCGAGACGCTGCTGCGTGAGCGTATTCTGATCCTTGACGGGGCGATGGGGACGCAGATTCAGTCGCTGGGTTTGGCAGAAGAGGACTATGCGGGCCACGGGGGTGGGTGCGCTTGTGCGCATCACACCGATCACCCGCAAAAGGGCAACAACGACCTGTTGATTCTGACCCAGCCAAAAGCGGTCGAGGATATCCATTTCGCCTTCGCAATGGCGGGTGCTGATATTGTTGAAACCAACACCTTCTCATCGACCTTCATTGCACAAGCCGACTACGGGCTGGAAAAGGCGGTGTTTGACCTCAATTACAAGGGCGCGCAGATTGCCCGGGCGGCGATGGACCGGGCGACCGAGATTGACGGCAAGCCGCGCTTTGTCGCTGGGGCGGTGGGGCCGACCAACCGCACCGCTTCAATGAGCCCGGATGTGAACGACCCGGGCTACCGCGCCGTCAGCTTTGATGAGCTGCGCCGTGCGTATGGTGAGCAGATCCGCGGGCTGGTGGCCGGGGGGTCTGATCTGATCCTGATCGAGACCATCTTTGACACGCTTAACGCCAAGGCCGCGATCTTTGCTGCCCTTGAAGCCTTTGCCGAAGCTGGGCAGCGCCTGCCCCTAATGATCTCGGGCACGATCACCGATGCCTCGGGCCGCACGCTGTCGGGCCAGACGCCCACCGCTTTCTGGCATTCGGTGGCCCATTCCCGGCCCTTCACCGTGGGGCTGAACTGTGCGCTGGGCGCTGCCGCGATGCGCCCACATATGGCGGAAATGGCAGGCGTGGCGAATACCTTTACCTGCGCCTATCCCAACGCCGGGCTGCCCAATGCCTTTGGTCAGTATGATGAAACCCCGGACCAGACCGCCACACAGGTGGCCGAGTTCGCGCGTGACGGTTTGGTGAACATCGTTGGCGGCTGCTGCGGTACCACGCCTGACCACATCGCCGCCATCGCCGAGGCCGTCGCCTCGTTCCCGCCGCGCGTGGTGCAGGCATGAGCCGTTATCTGCGTCTTTCCGGGCTGGAGCCTTTTGTTCTGACGCCCGACATTCCGTTCGTGAACATCGGTGAGCGTACGAACGTCACCGGCAGCGCCCGGTTCCGCAAGCTGATCACCAATCGCGATTACACCGCCGCGCTGGAAGTGGCGCGCGATCAGGTGGAGAACGGCGCGCAGATCATCGACATCAACATGGATGAGGGGCTGATCGATTCAAAGGCGGTGATGATTGAGTTTCTGAACCTCGTCGCCTCGGAGCCTGATATCGCCCGCGTTCCGATCATGATCGACAGCTCGAAATGGGAGGTGATCGAGGCCGGCTTGCAATGCGTGCAGGGCAAATCGGTGGTCAACTCCATCAGCCTGAAAGAAGGCGAGGAATCGTTCCGCCATCAAGCCAGCCTGTGTCTAGCCTACGGCGCGGCGGTGGTGGTCATGGCCTTTGACGAAGACGGGCAGGCCGACACGTTCGAACGCAAGACCGAGATTTGCGCGCGCGCCTACAAGATCCTGACCGAAGAACTGGGCTTCCCGCCTGAAGACATCATCTTTGACCCTAATGTCTTCGCCATCGCCACCGGCATTGAAGAGCACGACAATTACGGTGTCGATTTCATTGAGGCCACGCGCTGGATACGCCAGAATCTGCCGCATGCGCATGTCTCGGGCGGGGTGTCGAACCTCAGCTTCAGCTTTCGCGGCAATGAGGCCGTGCGCGAGGCAATGCACGCGGTGTTCCTCTATCACGCCATCAAGGCTGGCATGGACATGGGTATCGTCAACGCCGGACAACTGGCGGTCTATGACCAGATCGACCCTGATCTGCGCGAGGCCTGCGAAGATGTGGTCCTCAACCGCCAGCCCAAGGGCGGCGGCACCGCGACCGAGCGGATGCTGGAAATGGCCGAGCGGTTTCGCGGCGGCGCGCGCGAAGAGCGGGTGCGCGATCTGGCATGGCGCGAATGGCCGGTTGAGAAGCGGATGGAGCATGCGCTGGTCAACGGTATCACCGAGTTCATCGAGGCCGATACCGAAGAGGCACGCCTTGCCGCCGGTCGCCCGCTTGATGTGATCGAAGGGCCACTGATGGCGGGAATGAACGTGGTGGGTGATCTGTTTGGTGCGGGCAAGATGTTCCTGCCGCAGGTGGTGAAATCTGCCCGCGTGATGAAACAGGCCGTCGCCATTCTGTTGCCCTATATGGAAGAGGAAAAGCGCCTCGCCGGTGGTGGCAACGAACGCCAGACGGCGGGCAAGGTGCTGATGGCCACGGTGAAGGGCGATGTGCATGATATCGGCAAGAACATCGTCGGCGTGGTTCTGGCCTGCAACAACTATGAGATCATTGATCTGGGCGTGATGGTTCCGCCGCAGAAGATCTTGCAGGTGGCGCGCGATGAGAAGGTCGATGTGATCGGCCTGTCCGGCCTGATCACCCCCTCGCTGGACGAGATGGTGCATCTGGCCGCCGAGATGGAGCGCGAGGGTTTCAGCGTGCCCCTGCTGATCGGTGGGGCGACCACGTCCAAGGTACACACGGCGGTAAAGATCGCGCCGCGCTATGATCGTGGGCAGGTGGTCTATGTCACCGACGCCAGCCGCGCCGTGGGCGTGGTCGGCCAGCTGTTGAGCGCCACACAGAAACCCGCCTATGTTGACGCAATCCGCTCCGAGTATTCCGATGTCGCCGCGCGTCACCACCGCAACGAATCCGCCAAGCAGCGCCTGCCGCTGACCGCCGCCAGGGCCAATGCGATGAAGATCGACTGGTCGGGTTATACGGTCGCGGCGCCCTCGTTCACCGGGCCAAAGATCATCGACGACTGGGATCTGGCCGAGATCGCGCGCTATATCGACTGGACGCCATTCTTCCAGACATGGGAGATGAAGGGCGTCTATCCGCGCATTCTGGACGATGAAAAGCAAGGCGAGGCCGCGCGGTCGCTGTTCGACGATGCGCAGGAGATGCTGGCGCGGATTATCAACGAGCGATGGTTCAACCCGCGCGCGGTGGTGGGCTTTTGGCCCGCCAACGCGGTGGGCGACGACATCCGCCTTTATGCCGACGCGGATCGCCGCGATGAGCTGGCAATGCTCCACACCCTACGCCAGCAGACCCAGAAGCGCGACGGGCGGCCCAATCTGGCGCTGTCAGACTTTGTCGCACCCGAAGGGGTGGCGGCTGACTGGATGGGTGGTTTCGTAGTTACCGCAGGACCTGAGGAGGCCGCGATATCCGAGCGCTTTGATCGCGAGAATGACAACTATGCCGCGATCATGGTCAAGGCGCTGGCCGACCGCTTTGCCGAAGCCATGGCCGAAATGCTGCACGAAAGGGTGCGGCGCGACTACTGGGGGTATGCGCCGGATGAAGCCTTCACGCCCACCGAACTGATCGCCGAGCCCTACGACGGCATCCGCCCCGCGCCCGGTTACCCAGCCCAGCCTGACCATACCGAAAAGCGCACCCTGTTCCACCTGCTGGATGCCGAGGCTGCCACCGGCGTTGCGCTGACCGAGAGCATGGCGATGTGGCCCGGATCATCGGTGTCGGGCTTCTATATCGGCCATCCGGAGGCCTATTATTTCGGTGTCGCCAAGATCGAACGCGATCAGGCTGCGGACTACGCGCGCCGCAAGGGAATGTCGCTGGACGAGGTTGAGCGCTGGCTGGCCCCGGTTCTGAATTACGAACACGATACCGGTGCCGTCGCCGCCGCCTGAACCCGCAGCCCGCACCCGGGGGCTTGCGGCGGTTGCCGGGCGAGGAGTAGCCTGCGCAAAACAATCGGTTTGAGCGCGTGCAGAGTACCCAAAAACGTATCATTGTCGTGTCTGCGATCCTGCTTCTGGAGATCGTGGCCATCGCTTTGACCTACCAGTTCGTCGCAACCGTCGATTGTCATGAAACAGACGCACCGGGGGCCTGCCGGTTCATGCGCAGCCTGGTTGCGCGCGCGATCGTGGCCTTTGCTGCCTTTGGTCTGTTTTTCTGGGCCCGGCCACATGCCTGGGCGCGCCTTCTGCATTTGGTCGCGCCGCAACAGCGGGGGGCGGTCTGGCTGTGGGGGGGCAATCTGGCGGGCGTCGGGCTGATCTTGCTGCCCGCGATAATTGGCGGCGCGCGCAACCTGACCGATGTCTTTCATCTGGCGCTCATCCCTTGGGTGGCCGGGCTGGTGCTGGCTGCGGCTGCAAGTCTGGCGCTGCTGGTCCCGTTTGCCGCACTCGGGCGTTGGCTGAGGGAAGAACGATATGCGCCGCTGGTTATCCTGCTGGTGGCGGTTGCCGTGCCCGATGTCGCGGAGGTTCTGTTGCCGCTGTGGGATTGGCATTTTCTGACCAGTCTCACCTTTGATGCCGTCTGGGCGACGCTGTCGGTTTTCGCACCGGACGCCGAGGCGGACCCGGAAACCTACATTCTGGGTGCCGAAGGTTTCTATGTCCATATTGCGCGCCAATGTTCGGGGCTGGAAGGGATTGCACTGGTTGCGGCGTTCGTGGGGATCTACGGCGTCCTTTTTCGCAGTGAGCTGCGCTTTCCGCAGTACTGGTTGATCGTCTTGCCGCTGGGGTTGGCGCTGAGTTGGTTGCTGAACGTACTGCGGATCGCGCTTCTGGTGCTGATCGGTGCGCGTATTTCGCCTGAACTGGCAGTTAATGCGTTTCACAGTTACGCGGGCTGGCTTTTCTTTACCTTGCTGGCGTTCTTTCTGCTGGCGGTGGTGCAATGGCTTCCTTTGGTTCATCGCAAGCCGCCTATGTCCGGAGGGCGGTTGTCGTTGCGCCATGACTGGCTGGCAGCGCGTATCCTGCCGTTCGTGGCGTTCATGGTGGCCGGTGTGCTGACCTCGGCGCTCTGGGCGCAGCCGGAACTGGGCTATCCGCTCAAGGCGCTGGTGCTGGCAGTGGCATTGGCGTTTTTCCACCGGCACCTGGCGCGGATGATGCCCACGCTTGACCCGGTGGCGATTGGTGCGGGGCTTGTGGTGGGGCTGGCATGGATCTGGCGACAGCCTTTGCCGGGCGCGGCAGATGCCGCCTTGCTGGAAGGGCTTGCCACATTGGGTGGTGTAGCGCTGGCGGTCTGGGTGGTGGCGCGGCTTCTGGGCACCATGCTTCTGGTGCCCGTTGTCGAAGAGCTGTTCTTTCGCGGCTACCTGCTGGGGCGGCTGGATTTTGGTGGAATCGCGGGCCGCATCTTTGCGGTTGCAGTATCAAGCGCGCTGTTCGCGGCGCTTCACGGGCGACCGGTTGATGCTTTTGCAGCGGGCGTGGTGTTTGCACTGGTCATGCTGCGGCGCAACCGACTGGGCGACGCCATGACGGCCCACATTGTCGCCAATTCGGCGATCGCCCTCTGGGCGGTTCTCAGCGGTGATCTGTCGCGCATCTGAAACGGCGTGTCAGCCCCTGCGGCGGCGGCGTTCCCACACGAAAAGCAGGGCAGCGGCAACGGCAGCAAGCGCCAACAGGCCTGTGGCGGCGTCAATCTCGGGCACAGAAACCACGCGCCCGCCGCCCGCCCGTCCGCCCGAGGCGTCAACACCGCGCTGGGCCTGTGCGAGAAGGGGTGTGGCGAAAGCAAACGCGGTCAGCGCACTGATGCCAAGTCCTGCGAAAAACTGTTTCATCTGTTACCTGCCGAACAAGTGGCCACAGGCCATTTCCTGATAGCAAGCATAAGATCATACGAACGCGACAGATAAAAGGCAAATTTTCGGCGTGACCGCGCTGTCTCAGGCTGAGTTTCTATATCCGACAGCTTTAAGGGGCTGCCGCCCGCTCAGTCCGGGATGGTCAGGTGAACGCTGCATGCCGAGATCTGACCACCCCTGAGCGCGGCGACCTGCATCGCGTCATCTTGCCATAGCCCGTGTTCAATCAGCCATGCGTCGGCGCTGGCGGTGTCTTCGTCCAGCGCAGCCATCACCGCACCCAGGCGCGTGGTCACAGCGGTCGGAAGCCCCTGCGCAAGGGCGCGTCCGTCGGTGCTGCATTCAAGCGGCAGGCTGTCGATATCCAGCGGATCTGGCGAGCGGCAGGGCACCGCGCCACAGCTCACGGCTTCATCCGGCGCAATCTCACGGCGCGCGGCGGCCACCAGGTCAGCGCGCATCCCCTGAACCGGGCGCATCACGAAACGCCATTCAATGTCCGGCCCGATGTCGAAATCCTCAGCCGGTGCAACGTTGTCGTCGCCATAGATCGCCATCAGATCGGCACGGCGGGCCTGACCAAGATTGAAGCCTTGCACGCGAACCAGCGAGACAGTCACCGGCCCGCCAGCCCCTTCCGGGTTAAACTGCACCTGTTCTTCTTCCACCCAGAGGCGACCATGCGCGCTGAACCCGTCATGCGCGGCGATAAGTTCCACCGCGCGGGTCGCCGGGGACAGATCGGCGTCAGGCCAGTGCAGCACCGACGGGTCCGAGGTCTGGCGCGCCCGCAAGGCTTCCTCCAGAACGGTGACATCGTGCCCTTGCATGACACCCAGAAAATCGGAGGCCAGGGCACCAACGCTTGGCCACTCTGGTGCTGTTGAGGGTTGGGGCGCTGGCTGCGTTTGTGGCAATACGGCACCGCTTTCCGAACTGCGTTCGGGCATCGGCACCGGCACGGCGATGACATGCCGCGACAACCCCTCAAACCCCTGCTCCCAGACCGAGATCAGCGCAACGCCCAGATCGCCTGCTTGCGGATAGCCCGCTGAAAGCACGGCATCCAGCCGGTAAGCCTCGGGGCAGCCCCGCGAGGCCGGGATGCGCTGATCCTCATGCAGCACTTGGGGCGGGGCATCAGGCAGATGCAACGACAGCCGATAGCCACGCAAGTCCTCGGGGCGCGTGCAATAGTTGTCCGGGATGGGCACAATAACCGTTTCAAGGGCCAGAGACATGCTGCCCCACGGCTCTGAGGTAGGATGATCCGGGTGCGGCACGTTGATCTGAACCATTGGTGGCGCGTCAAAGACCTGCCCGATCCCGGCGGCAAAAAGCACGGTTGCCGGACGGCGGATATTGAGGTCTCGCAGCATCGGCGCCGCAGATTCTGTTACGGTGCGGCGTGTCTCATCCAACGCGGCAAACGGCGCGGCTTCAACCTCGGCCATCGCTTCTTCGCCACTGTAAGCACGAAACGGCGTGCCGGAAACCCAGGCATCGCGCTCCAGATCAATGACGAAAAGATTGGCATAGGGCAGGCCCGATCCACGCTGCAAGCCAAACGTCTTGAACGCGAAAAAGCGACCGTCCTCTGAAAAACCGATAACCCGGTCATGTGTGAAGTGGCCAGCCATGGCCGGACCAGAGACCATCGCGAGGGTCAGGCCAAGAGCAGCAGCAAGCCGTACCATCAGACGACCCCCTGAGTCTCAGGCAACTTGCTTTCACGCATAGCCCGTTCCTTGAGGGTGCGGAATTTGCCGGACATCCCGTCAAGTTTTGCGTCCCATTCCGGGTTTGGGGTCTGGCCTTGGATCGTTTGGAAATAGGCTTGCAGCAGGCAGGCCACGGCCAGCGGCTCCAGGAGCGCCCGCTTCACCGACCAGGCCAGAATGAAAGCGATCACCACGCCCATGGCAGACATTCCACCCGGATAAAGGTTGCTGATCAGCGCAGCCGGGGCCAGCATGATGAAAAACATAACCGCCATCAGCCCGTAGACAAAGACCGTGATCCAGGCCGCGTTCTTCAGCATGGGTCCGTAATTTTGCGCATAGAGAACAAGTGCGCTGCGGGCAGAGCCCCATGGGTCCGTAGACCGCGTATGCATGCCATATGCCAGGATCACCTCGTCGATGAACCCCACCGCGACCCGCAGAAAGGCGCGCAGGATAATGATAAGCTGGCGAATGCCGGGAATGGGAAGCAGGGTGAACACGCCGCGGATCAGCCCGGTGATGGCACGCAGCACAGCCTTGATCACCTGATCGACTGCGAAGAGTGTGCTGGCTTCGCCGAAACGTTCGCGCACCATAGCCTGGGCATGACCGATCTGCGTGCGTCCTTCAGGCATGGGGCGGTTGTTGATCAGCTCAACCATGACCGCGATGTGACCGGCCTTGACCATATAGAGGATGTATTCGCGCAGCCAGTACATCACCAGCAGCACAATTCCGAACCCTGTCAGCCCGCCGACAATGGTTGATGAGGCGCGAAAGGCTTCAGTCCCCATCGCGCCGATCCCCCAGCCGACCCCGGCACCGACGCCTGTCACCAGCACATAGGCCAGTGCTGCGCCAAAATAGACGGCCATGCGCAACAGCACAAAGGGCAGGGTCTGCATCATCAACCCGATCGCGCGGCCAAAAGAGAAATCCCACATCGCCAATACCCCTGTGCCAGTGTGCAAGACCCACGCCCTGCATTCTGGCGGCAGGTTAGCTCAAGGTCTGTGCGTTGGCCCCGTCCGTTTGGTGGGGAGAGGCGATGCATCCGCTTGCCGCCCGGAGTTGGGGCACTTAGGCCCCGTAGGGCACCCAGACGGTTTTCACCTGAACGGCCCGGCGCAGGAAATCGCGCGACTGACCCTCGGAACCGGCCCAGTCACGCGCGCGGTTTTCTGACCAGACGGGTTTCAGGTTTCCGGAGGCTTCGCGCTCGGTCATGGCACAGGTCTCTGAATCGGCAAAGACCCACAGCACGGCGATATCGTCATGCTGCGCAAGGGTGCGCGCCAGATCAACGCGTGGGCCGGTGACGATATTCACCACGCCGCCCGGCATGTCTGAGGTATCGAACACCTGAACCATCTCCAGTGCCGCACGGGGCGCGCCTTGCGACGGCACGGCAACCACCCGGTTACCCATGGCGATCGCGGGCAAAAGCGTGGAGATGAACCCCAGCAAAGGCGCTTCTTCGGGGCAGATCAGGCCCATCACGCCGAAGGGTTCCTTCAGCGCCAACGTCAGATGCGCGCCCTGGGTGGAATGCACCTTGCCGTCGTATTTGTCGGCCCAGGCCGCCCAGTAGAAAGCGCGCGCTACGGCGGCCCCGGCCTCGGTCTTTGAACTGAGCGCCGCAAGGTCGGCCTGACGGGCCGCCATGTTCTCGGCCAGAAAGTAAAGCACCTGCGCGCGGTTGTGGCCCGTGGCCTTGCCCCAGCCTGCGGCCTTGTGCGCGGCTTCGACAGCGTTGCGGATATCCTTGCGCCCGCCCAGAGGGATCTGGCCGCCCTGCGCGCTGTAGCTGTAGCCGCCATCGGGCCGCTTCTGCGCGCCGCCGATATACAGCTTGTGCGTGCGGTCAATATCGCCGCCTTCCGCTTCGCCCGGAAGCCCAGCAGGCACGGATAACACCGCGCGCGCCTTGCCCTTGATGGCGGGTGCGCGAAGATACGCCAGCATTCCCTCGCGCGCGCCCTCGCGGCCAAAGCCTGACTCGCGCATTCCGCCAAAGGGCGCGTTGGCGTCGAACATATTGGTGCCGTTGATCCAGACTACCCCGGCCTTCACTTGTGCCGCAATGTCCAGCGCGGTGGTGATACTCTCGGTCCAGATGCTGGCGGACAGCCCGTAGCGGGTGTTGTTGGCCAGTTCCACCGCCTCGACCGGGGTGCGGAAGGTCATCAGGGCCGCTACGGGGCCAAAGATCTCCTCCTGCATTGCCACATTTGCGGCCCCCAGCCCGGTCAGCAAAGCGGGCGGGCAGAAACAGCCTTCCCCGGTGCCGGGCTGGTGAAGTTCCGCCCCTTCCTCAACCGCCTGCGCCATGATCGCGCGGATACGCGCCAGTTGCACCGGATGCACCACCGCGCCGATATCGGTGGATTTGTCCAGCGGGTCGCCCAGCCGCAGCCGCGCCATGCGCGCTTTCAGCTTGTCAGTAAAGACTGCGGCCACCGATTCCTGCACCAGTATCCGTGACCCCGCGCAGCAGACTTCACCCTGATTGAACCAGACGGCATCCACCACGCCCTCAACGGCGGCATCCAGATCGGCCCCTGCAAGAACGATGAACGGCGATTTGCCGCCCAACTCAAGCGTCAGCGCCTTGCCTGTGCCCGCCGTAGCCTGACGGATCAACCGGCCCACCTCGGTGGATCCGGTGAAGGCGATCTTGTCCACCTCTGCTGCGACCAGCGCCGCGCCCGTGCTACCGTCGCCGGTAACGATGTTCACCACGCCTTTGGGCAACCCGGCCTCAATACATAACTCGGCGAACAGAAGCGCCGTCAGAGGCGTATATTCAGCGGGTTTCAGCACCACTGTATTGCCCGCGGCCAAGGCGGGCGCGACCTTCCACGCCAGCATCAGAAGCGGAAAGTTCCACGGGATGATCTGCCCGCAAACGCCATGCGGTGCCATGCCGGGGAATTCATCATCCAGCAGTTCGGCCCAACCCGCGTGATGGTAGAAATGGCGCACCGCCAGCGGCACGTCGATATCGCGCGCCTCGCGGATCGGTTTGCCGTTGTCGAGCACCTCCAGCACCGCAAACAGCCGTTCGCGTTTTTGCAGCAGCCGGGCGAGGGCATAGAGGTAGCGCGCCCGCTGATGGCCGGGCAGCTTTGCCCAGCCGGGCTGCGCCTTGTGCGCGGCTTTCACGGCAGCAGTGATATCGCCCTCGGTGCCCTGCGTGACCTGCGCCAGCACGGCCTCGGTCGCGGGGTTGACGGTATCGAACACCGCGCCGGGCTTGGTGAAGGCGCCATTGATGAAATGCCCGAACGGCCCGCGCGTCAGCCAGTTCAGCGCGATGGCAGCCGATTCGGGGGCGGGGCCGTAATCCATGGTGTTCAGGGCCTCTGTAACGGTGGGCATGATGACCTCAGGCAAGGGCGTGGCGATGGGCGGCAGCGTAGCGTCCGGTGACAAAATGCTCCAGCTGGCGCTCGATATCCCCCAGCATGCTTGAGGCCCCCAGCCGGAACAGAGCGGGTTCAAGCCATTCGCGCCCCGCCTCCTCGTGCATCAATATCTGCCAGGCGATGGCATCCTTGGCAGTTTTCATGCCGCCAGCGGGTTT
Organism: Pararhodobacter sp.; assembly: GCA_020832545.1. Classification (GTDB taxonomy): domain Bacteria; phylum Pseudomonadota; class Alphaproteobacteria; order Rhodobacterales; family Rhodobacteraceae; genus Pararhodobacter. The sequence goes on from JAFIEK010000016.1 coordinate 21,960, forward strand.
GAAACCGATCTTCACGCCGGTCCGTGCGCCGTAATCGCGCAAGGCCCGCACCATGATCAGGCTGACAGGCAGCGTGGCATTGACGGCTTCCTTGCCCGTCGATGTCTTGATGAAATCAGCCCCCGCCTGCATTGCCACCATCGAGGCCGCATATACATTGCCCAGCGTCACCAGATCTCCGGTGCCGAGGATGGCCTTCATATGGGCATCGCCGCAGGCCTCGCGCATCGCGGCAATCTCGTCATAAAGCGCAGCCCAGTTGCTCCCTAACACATGCCCGCGGGTGATCACGATATCGATCTCGGACGCACCCTGATCGACGGCATAGCGGATCTCGGCCAGCCGCAGATCCAGCGGCATCAACCCGGCGGGAAAGCCGGTAGCAACCGAGGCCACGGGAATGCCCGAGTTTGACAGGGCACGCACCGCGCCCGCCACCATTGTCGGGTAAACGCAGACCGCGCCGACCACCGGCATCGCGGCCAGCCCCAGCCCCCGAACTATCGAATCGCCTAGCGGGCGACGGGCTTTGGCGCACAGCCGCGCCACGCGGGCATCAGTATCGTCGCCCGCCAGAGTGGTCAGGTCCATGCATCGAATGGCATTCAGCAGCCACGCCGCCTGGTGTTCGTTCTTGACGCTGCGCCGCGTGGTCAGCGCGGCGGCGCGACGCTCCGCCGCAGGGCGGTTAATATGCACCGCGTCAAACCAGTCGGTGGCAAGCGGTGTTCCGGGGTTGCGGGCATGCGGCATGGGGGGTCCAAGCTTGTTTGGTGGCAAGTATGCGACGGGCGCGAGGGGCTGACAATCCCCGTGGTTGACCGGACGGTCAGGGTTTCCCAGCCTTCATCGCGAAGGGCAATGAATGGTGCAAGGAGAATTGACAAATCCTCAGCGCCATAATAACCGACTACATTAGTAGGAATTGCGCGGACTTTCCGCACAGGCAGGCGCTGGGGCGCGTTACCGAGACTTGGTTCCTGCGATGCCTTTTGGCCAATGCAGAAATATGAGGACTGCCATGAAAACTCTTCGCAATGCCCTGATCGCCACTGTGGCCCTTGCCGCGCCAATGCCCGCGCTGGCGGACATCACGCTTTATTCCGGCCGTGGCGAGGCGCTTGTCGCCCCCATCATCGATGCCTTCACTGCCGAGACCGGCATCAACGTAAACGTCCGCTATGCCGGCACGGCCGAGCTGGCTGTTTTGTTGCAGGAAGAGGGCGACGCCTCACCCGCTGATCTTTACTGGGCGCAGGATGCGGCGGCGCTGGGCGCGGTCGTGGATCTGTTCGCCGTCCTGCCAGAAGCGCTGGTTGCCAATGTCCCCGCAGCATATCGCGACACTGAGAACCGCTGGGTCGCCACTTCAGGCCGCGGGCGCGTCGTTGCCTATTCGACCGAGCGGGTGGATGCCAGTGAACTGCCTGCCTCAATGTTCGATCTGACCGACGAGAAATGGAAAGGCCGCATCGCGCTGCCCGCAACCAATGGCTCGTTCCTTGCCCATGTGACGGCAATGCGCGTCGTTCATGGTGATGATGCGACCCGCGAATGGTTGCAGGGGATCGCGGCGAACGAGCCGGTTGCCGTGCGCAACAACACGGCCGGCATTCAGGCCATCGGCGACGGCGAGGCCGACATTGCCATCACCAATAACTACTACCTGTCGCGCTTCCTGAACCGCGATGCCGATTTCCCGGTCAACCAGACGCTGTTCAGCAATGAAGGCGATATCGGCAACCTGCTCTTGGTTGCGGGGATGGGCGTTCTGAACAGCTCGCATCATCAGGATGAGGCACAGGCATTCATCGAATTCCTGCTGTCGCCCGCCGCACAGCAGTATTTCACCGGCGAAGTTGCCGAATTCCCAATCGTTCCGGGCACGATCGTCACTCGTCGTGATATCAACATTGATGACGTGATCCGTGTTGCGCCCGAGGTTGATCTGAACACTATCGGCGATCTGGAAGGCACGCTTGAAATGCTTCGCGAGGCAGGGCTGATTTGAACCTGACAACGACCATCTCCCCGGGCCTTTGGCGCATGCCGCGGGCCCGGGTGATCTTTTCGGCCCTCGGTCTGCTGATCGGGGGCCTGATGGTTTTGCCACTGATCTGGCTGGTGATCCGCGCCGCCGAGGCTGATCTGCCCACCGTCATCAACATGCTGACCCGGCCACGCACGATCCAGCTTCTGGGCAACACGCTGGCGCTGGTCGCCTGTGTGCTGGCGCTCAGCACTGCGCTGGCGCTGCCACTGGCATGGCTGGTCAGTCGCACCGACCTGAAGGGGCGACGGCTGGTCAATATTCTGGCGGTTATCCCGCTGGCCACGCCGGGCTATGTGATGGCCTATGCGCTGATCGGCCTTTCGGGCAACTATGGCTTCATGAACCAGCTTTTCGGCTTCACCATCCCGCGCCTGCAAGGACTGTGGGGGGCGACACTGGCGCTATCGCTTTATACATTCCCGTACATCTACCTGAACCTGCGTGCCGCATTCGCGGGCCTCGATCAATCGCTGGAAGAGGCCGCGCGGGCCCTTGGCGCCACCCCGCGCGAGGTGTTCTTTCGCGTCACCCTTCCGCACCTGCTGCCCGCACTGATGGCGGGCTGGCTGGTGGTGGGGCTGTATGTGATTGGTGATTTCGGCGCCGTGGCGCTGATGCGGTTCGAGGTGTTCAGTTATGCGATCTATCTGCAGTATTCTGCGATGTTCGACCGGGTCTATGCCGCGTGGCTGGCGCTGATCCTGATCGCAATGGCGCTGTCGGTTGTGTGGTGGGAAAGCCGCCTGCGCGCCGGGGCGCATTTTGCGCGCACCGGGTCTGGTGCGGGGTCGGCACGTCAGCGCGTCAGGCTGTCGCGCACCGGGCAGATACTGGGCTGGGGGATTGCGGGTCTGGTGGTGCTGGCCTCTATCGGGCTGCCGGTGGCAGTGCTGACTTTCTGGATGCTGCGGCTGGATGATCTGCCCGCCGTGTTGCCCGCTTTGTTCCGCGCGTTCTCGCAATCGCTGTCGGTGGCGGCGCCTGCTGCGGTCTTGGCCGCAGCAATGGCGCTGCCGGTGGCCGTGCTGGCGGTGCGCTACCCTTCGCCACTTTCGACGCTTATCAACCGGTTGGCTTTCGTCGGCTATGCGGTGCCCGCACTGGCCTTTGCGCTGGCGTTCGTCTTCTTCTCGCTCAACGCCGCGCGGTTCCTTTATCAGACGCAGGCGCTGCTGATCACAGTCTACGCCCTCAGTTTCCTTGCGCTGGCACTGGGGCCGATCCGTTCGGCGCTTTATCAGGCACGCCCGTCGATCGAGGAATCGGCGCGCGCACTGGGCCATGGGCCGCTTTCGGTCTTTGCCCGCGTCACGCTGCCGACCATCCGCCCGGGTGTGGTGGCAGGCATGGTGCTGGTGTTCGTGATCGCCATGAAAGAGCTGCCCATCGCCTTTTTGCTGGCCCCCACCGGCTTTCGGCCGCTGTCGATCACCATGTTCTCGCGCACATCCGAGGGTATGCTGATGGAGGCCGCACCCTATGCTGCGGCCATCATTATCTTTTCCGCCCTTTTCGTGGGCGTCGTTTTGCGCCATGACCGTAGCGCCGGAGATGACCGATGAACGACCTGCCCAAGACCCTGACTTTCAAGATGCCTGCCGAGGCCTCGCCCCTGGGCTTTCGCCAGCAACCGGCAAGGCCTGTGCTTGAGGTCAATCGCCTGCGAAAACACTTCCCCCATGCCGAGTCAGCTGCGGTAGAGCGTGTGAGCCTGTCGCTGGGCGAGGGGGAGTTGATGGCGCTCCTGGGGCCATCGGGCTGCGGCAAGACCACCACCTTGCGCATGATCGGCGGGTTCGAGCGGCCCGATGAAGGCACCATCACCCTTGCCGGTCGCGACATCACCAACCTGCCGCCTGAACAACGCGGCATCGGCTTTGTGTTTCAGGATTACGCGCTGTTCCCGCATCTCAATGTTCTGGAAAACGTGAAATTCGGCTTGCGGGCAATGACACGCGCACAAGCCGATGCACGGGCGCATGAGATGCTGAAACTGGTAGGTCTGGACGATCTGGGCAGCCGTAAACCGCACCAGCTTTCGGGCGGGCAGCAACAGCGCGTGGCGCTGGCGCGCAGCCTTGCGGTGGCACCGGAGTTGATCTTGCTGGATGAGCCGTTCTCGAACTTGGACGCCAAGATGCGCGTCGAAACCCGGCAGGAGGTTCGCAAACTGCTGAAATCCACGGGGGCAGCAGGGATATTGGTGACCCATGATCAGGAAGAGGCGCTGGCCATGGCCGACCGCATCGCAGTCATGGATCAGGGCCGCGTGGTGCAGATCGGCACACCGGATGAGATTTACCGCAACCCGGCCACCGCTTTTGTGGCCAATTTCATCGGTCGCTCCAACATCCTGACCGGCAACGCCAGCGGAATGAACGTGCAGACTGCGTTCGGCAACCTGCCCCTGTCGCGTGCCGCGAATGGGGCGGTCAATCTGGCAGTGCGGCCCGAACAGATCATGCTGGAAGCCGATGTGACCGGCCCTGCCGTGATCACCGGGCGCGAGTTTCGCGGCCATGATCAGATTTACTGGGTGCAGGAAGGCGAGCGCTGCATGATGGTCATTTCCGGCCCCGGTGCAGACCATACCATCGGCACCAAGGTGCGGCTGCGTATTTGTGATTGCGTGGTTCCGCTTACCTGATCGCGTTTTTCTTTTTTGCTGCGCCAGATTGCGCTATTATCAGCAAAACAAAAAAACCAACGAGCAGGTGACCCCATGTTGTTTCGCGCCGCAACCCTCGGTGTACTTATGATTTCGCTCGCCGGTTGCGGCGGTGCGCTTGCCAACCGATCCGGCAGCGGGGTCGAGGCCACGCGCCTTGCAACCTCAATGCAGCGCCCCGCGACTTTCGAGCGCTGGATCGGCGAGTTCCGCACCCGTGCACTGGCGCAGGGCATCGAGGGTCGCACCTTTGATCGTGCCTTTGCCGGGGTAAGCTTCAACGAAGATTCGCTGCGCCGCGATGCACACCAGCCAGAATTCTCGCGCCCGATCTGGGCTTATCTTGACAGTGCGGTATCCGACGCCCGCATCGAGAACGGACAGGCGATGCTGCGCGAACACGCCAGCGTGCTGGCTGCGATCGAGGCACGATATAATGTCGAGCGCGAGGTTGTGGTCGCCATCTGGGGGCTGGAAAGCTCTTTCGGGCGATTGCGCGGAACCACGCCGATCATAGAGACTCTGGCTACACTCAGCTATGAGGGGCGGCGCACGGCTTTCTTTGAAGAACAACTGGTGGCCGCGCTGCGCATCCTGCAATCAGGCGATGTCGCGCCCGCCAATATGGTCGGCAGTTGGGCGGGGGCGATGGGCCATACTCAGTTTATCCCTACCAGCTATCTGGATTACGCAGTGGACTTCAACGGCGACGGGCGGCGCGATATCTGGGCCGATGACCCGACCGATGCGCTGGCCTCTGCCGCCGCCTATCTGGCGCGCTTTGGTTGGACGCAGGGGCAGCCGCCGCTGGTGGAGGTGCGCTTGCCCGGCGGCTTCAATGCGCAGCGGGCGGGCGAACGACGATCTGTGCAGGATTGGGCGGCGATGGGCGTGCAGGCCCAAACGGGCAGCAGCCTGCCGACATCCGGCGAGGCGACGCTGATGTTCCCGGCAGGGTCCAGCGGCCCGGCTTTGCTGACGTTTTCAAATTTCGGCGTGATCAAGCGCTACAACAACGCTGACGCCTATGCGATTGCTATCGCCCATCTGGCCGACCGGCTGCGCGGTGGCGGGGCGTTTGTGGGTGCATGGCCGCGTGATGACCGGCCCCTGAGCGCCGAAGAACGCGAGGAATTGCAGCGCGTTCTGGCCCGGTCCGGGCATTACACCGGTGAGATCGACGGTCGCGTGGGCTCGGGCACGCTGGGCGCGGTGCGCGACTGGCAGGCGGTGAATGGCATGGCCCCGGATGGCTATGTCTCGATAGCGCTGCTGGAGCGGATGCGGCGGCGGTAAGCGGCGCAGGGGGCTTTCCGCCCCCCTCTTCGGCTGCGCCGAATTCACCCCCCGGGCGTATTTCCGGCAAGATGAAGCTGGTCCGGCGCGGCCTCGGCTGAAGCGCCGAACTCTGCCTCGAGAAAGCGCTCGAAGTCATCCAGATTGACCGGTTCGAACTGCCCGAACGCCTGCATCCAGACTGACGCCGCCTTCAGCGCGTCCGGCTCCAGCTTGCACCACTTTACCCGCCCGCGCTTTTCCTGGCTGATCAGCCCGGCCGCGGCCAGTAGTCCCAGATGCTTCGACACCGCCGCGAGCGACATCGGCAGGGGTTGGGCGACATCGGTCACCGCCATGTCGTCTTCCAGCAGCATCGACAGTATTGCCCGCCGCGTCGGATCGGCGAGCGCCATGAAGATTGCGTCGAGGGAGGGGGCGCCGGGGGTGCTCATGGCGTCACCTTGCGCGCGGCGGCGATCTTGGTCAACCATATGGTTGAACGTCAGTGCCGCCTCCAGAAGTGCCCAAGCCCTCACACAGCGTTGCGCCGCAGGGAAATTAATCGTTTTATAACAGTCAATTAACCTAAAATTATCGCGCTTGACTCTGTCACCTCGCGCGCCTAGTTTCCGCCCGACTGTCCTGAGGGGACCATCACATGTCCGACCCGAATGATCTTGAGCGCCTGCAGGCGCTCGACAAGCGGATCGAGCAGATGAAAGCGGCCAAGGCGCCGCCACCCCCGAAATCGGACAGCCATGTGATGGCGCAACACGCCTGGCGCATGGTGACAGAGCTTGTTGCCGGTCTGCTGATCGGTCTGGGCATCGGATTGGGGCTGGACGCGCTTTTCGGAACGCGGCCGCTGTTTCTGGTGGTGTTTATTTTGCTGGGGTTTGCGGCCGGGATACGCGTGATGATGCGCTCCGCCGCCGAGGTCCAGCGCCAAAGCGAGGAAGAGGCGGCGAAACCCGCCCGTGATCGAGGGGAAAAGGATAGTGGCTGAGGAAACCGGCGGTTTTGCCATCTACCCGATGGAACAGTTCATCGTGCGTCCGCTTCTGGGCGGCGATACGGTCGGCCTGTTTACCATCACCAACGTGACGCTGTGGATGGCCCTGACGGTGCTTGCCGTGTCGGCGGTGCTGGTCTTTGGCAGCCGTGGCCGGGCGCTGGTGCCGACGCGCAGCCAGTCCATCGCCGAGGTGCTCTACAGCTTTATCTACAAGATGGTCGAGGATGTCGCGGGACATGACGGGGTAAAATACTTCCCCTACATCATGACCTTATTCATGTTCATCCTGTTTTCGAACCTGTTGGGCCTGATCCCCTGGGCCTTCACAACCACGTCGCATATCGCGGTCACCGCGGTGCTGGCGTTGGCGGTGTTCATTTCGGTGACGGTGCTGGGCTTCGTGCTGCATGGCGCGAGCTTTCTGCGGCTCTTCTGGATCTCGTCTGCGCCGCTGGCCCTGCGCCCGGTTCTGGCACTCATCGAGATCATCTCTTACTTTGTGCGCCCGCTCAGCCACTCCATTCGTCTTGCCGGCAACATGATGGCCGGGCATGCGGTGGTGAAGGTGTTTGCGGGCTTTGCCGGGGCGCTGGGTATCTTTGGTATCCTGCCGATCGTCGCAGTTACCGCCGTCTATGGGCTGGAACTGCTGGTGTCGGTCATCCAGGCCTATGTCTTCACCATTCTGACCTGTGTCTATCTGCGCGACGCGCTGCATCCGCATCACTGACACCGGAACCGGATACAACTTTCTGACAATTCCAAAAACGTAAGGAGCTACGGATATGACTGGCGATATCGTTCAAATGGGTGCATACATCGGCGCTGGCCTGGCCTGCATGGGCATGGGTGGTGCTGCAATCGGTGTGGGCAACGTGGCAGGCAACTTCCTTTCGGGTGCGCTGCGCAATCCATCGGCCGCCCCTGGTCAGACCGCAATGCTGTTCATCGGCATCGCCTTCGCCGAAGCGCTGGGGATCTTCTCGTTCCTCGTTGCCCTTCTGCTGATGTTCGCCGTCTGATCCTTCAACGCCCGTGATCCTGACAGTCGGACGGGTGCAGGTGCGCCTGTCCGGCGGATACGGTGACCAAGGAGGACGTCATGGACGCTGAAGCTACTGGCGGCGCGGGTATGCCGCAACTCGAATTTTCAACCTTCCCGAACCAGATTCTCTGGCTCGTGGTGGCTTTGGTCGTGCTCTATCTGATCCTGTCGCGCGTCGCGCTTCCCCGGATCGGCTCGGTTCTGGCCGAACGCACGGGCACCATCGCCAATGACATCGCAGCGGCCGAGACCTACAAGATGCAGGCTGCCGAGGCCGAAGCCGCCTATCACAAGGCGCTTGAAGACGCCCGCGCCGCAGCGGCGAAGGTGATCGAGGAGGCGCGCGCCGATATCCAGAAGGACCTCGACATCGCCATAGCCAAGGCCGATGCTGAAATCGCCGCCCGCTCGGCTGAATCCGAGCGCCGGATCGGTGAGATCCGCGACAGCGCGATGGAGGCGGTAACGGTGGTGGCCAAGGACGCGACCAAGGACATCGTGACGGCCTTTGGCGTCAAGGCCGATGCCCGTTCGGTCACGGCTGCTGTCAACGCGCGTATCAAGGGGGGTGCGGCATGAAACTGCGTCTGGCACTGATGGCCACACTGGTCGCCAGCCCTGCGCTGGCGGCGGTTGAGGGCAAGCCTTTCTTCTCGCTCCACAACACCGACATGGTGGTGGCGATCGCCTTTGTGCTGTTCGTCGGCATTCTGGTCTATTTTCAGGTGCCACGGCTGCTGAGCGGCCTTCTGGACAAGCGCGCCGACACCATCCGCGCCGAACTGGAAGAGGCCCGGAAGCTGCGCGAAGAGGCGCAGGAACTGCGCGCATCATTCGAGCGCAAGAAGACCGAGGTCAAGGATCAGGCAGCACGGATTGTGGCCAAGGCCAAGGCCGATGCTGAGCTGGCCGCCAAACAGGCGCGCGTCGATCTGGAAGACTCGATCACGCGCCGCCTGAAGGCCGCCGAAGATCAGATCGCCTCTGCCGAGGCGAGCGCGTTGCGCGACGTGCGCAACAAGGCCGTGGCCGTGGCTGTGGCTGCTGCGGGCGACCTGATTGCCAAGAACCTTGCGACCGCCGATTCCGCAAAACTGATCGAGGATTCGATCAAGACGGTCGAAGCCCGGCTGCACTGACCGTGCGAGCTGTGTAAATTACCCCCCGGACCGAACGGCCCGGGGGTTTTTTGTTGCCTTCAGGCGGCAAGATGCGGCACAAATCCTTGCTTTTGGTCACTTGCCTCGCGCATGCGTGGCCCGGGAATATTGAATGGATCAGATACTTTCACTTGCCGGGCAGAACCTGCTTTCACCGGTAATTCTGTGCTTCGTTCTTGGGCTGAGCGCGGCGCTGGCGCGGTCAGATCTGACCTTTCCCGAGGCCATCGCCAAGGGCATGTCGCTGTATCTTTTGTTTGCAATCGGCTTTAAGGGCGGGGCCAGTGTGGCTGAACATGGCGCGGATCTGCGGCTGGGCATGGCGGTGCTTGTGGGCGTGGTTCTGTCGTTCCTGTTGCCCTTTGCCGCTTATCTGTTGCTGCGCAGCCTGGCGCGCGGTGTGTCAGCCACCGATGCGGCGGCCGTGGCGGGGCACTATGGTTCCATCTCGATCGTTACATTCGTGGCAGCATCGACCTTGTTGCAGGCGCGCGGCATAACGTTTGAGGGCTACATGGTCGCTGTTGCCGCCGCGATGGAGGCACCTGCCATCGTCTCGGCGCTGTGGCTGGCCACGCGCGGCGGCTCTGGCACAAAGATCACCCCTGATCTGTGGCGTGAGATCATGCTCAACGGCTCCATCGTGCTGCTTCTGGGGGCCTTCACCATCGGCTGGATCACCGGCGAGCGCGGATTGGCCGAGATCGCGCCTCTGATCGTCGCCCCGTTCAAGGGTGTGCTGTGTCTCTTTTTGCTGGACATGGGCATTGTTGCCGGGCGGGGTCTGCGCAATGCGCGCGGGGTCATCTCAGCCGGGGTCATTGCATTCGGTCTCTTGATGCCGCTGGTCGGGGCCAGCGTCGGGGCTTTGGCCGGGCTGCTGCTGGGCCTGAGTGCGGGGGGCGTGACGCTGATGATGGTGCTGGCGGCTTCGGCATCATATATCGCGGTGCCTGCGGCCATGCGCGTTGCCCTGCCAAAGGCCAATCCAGCGCTGTACCTGACACTGGCGCTGGCCATCACCTTCCCCTTTAACCTGACGCTGGGCATACCGCTTTACATGGCGGTCGCCAGCGCCCTTGCCGGAGGTTGAGCCATGAAGATGCATGAAGCCAAGCGCGTTGAGATCATGATCGAGGCGATCATGGAAAGTCAGGTGACCCGCAGTCTTGCCGCCGCAGGGGTGACGGGGTTTACCATTCTTCCCGTGCTGGGTGGCTCGGGCCGATCAGGGCAATGGACGCGCGAAGGCTCGGTCAGCCGTGCCAGCGGTATGATCGCGGTGATCTGTCTGGTTGCGCCAACGCGGCTGGACGCATTGCTGGAAGCGATCTTTCCGGTGCTGGATGATCACATCGGGGTCGTCAGCGTCACGGATACGCAAATCCTGCGCGCCGAGCGGTTCTGAGTGATGGAAATTCAAGGCTTAATGTAACGCCGGATTGCACCTTACACTTGGGGTTTACAGGCTCGGAGGAGAATCTGACCATGGGACGCCGCGATGAACTGGTCCAACGCTATGCCGATGATCTGCGCAGCAAATGCGGGGTTGAGCCTGACATGGATCTGCTGACCAAAATCACCATCGGCTGTGGCCCGGCGATCTATGACGCCAAGGCGGCCAAGATTGCCACCGGCCAGCCGCGCGAACTGGACGCCCTGAAGAGCGGATATCTGATCAAGAAGCTGGGCCTTACTGATGGCCCGCATCTGGACGCGGCCATCAGTGCCGCTATTGGCATCTATGGTCAGTCCGAGCACAGCACCTATCGCCCGGTCGTTCACTACCTGCTCTGCAAGCATTTCGGCAAGGAAGGCGTATACGCCTGAACGCGCGGCGCGGTTAGTTCAAATGCTAGGCATTCGGCTTTTGCCTCAACACGCCTTATCTGGCATCTTTGTCTCATGGGCCAGGATGGTCCGGAACAGATACCGAATTCCCGTGGGTAGTGCGAAGGGGCACGTGGGGGAGGATGGGGGTTCCGGGCAGCCGGGGCCCCCATTTCCATTGAACCCGGTTCAGGACGCCCCGCGCGGAATTGGTGTGGCCCCCGCCTTGTAGGGTGCCCAATCGCTGACCTCGGGATAGAATTGCCGCCGCCAGGCGCGCACCCGCGGGTTCATCACCCGCCGCCACAGGGGGGGCACCACCGCCAGCAGGACCATCGCCGGATAGCCGAGCGGCAGTTGCGGGGCCTCTTCGCGCGAATAGGTCTGCAAAAGCGGAAAGCGGCGGTCGGGCTTGTAATGATGGTCCGAATGGCGTTGCAGGTTGATCAGCAGCCAGTTCGATGCCCGATGCGCCGCGTTCCAGCTGTGGCGCGGCAGAACATGCTCATACCGCCCTTCGCCCAGATGCTTCCGGGTCAGGCCGTAATGCTCGATGTAATTGGTGATCTCAAGGTGCAGCACGGCAACGAACGCTTGCCAGACGAACAGTGCCAGCCCGGCCCAGCCGCCTATCCAGAACGCCAGTGCCAAAAACCCGGCTTGCAGCGCAGCGTATAGCCAGAACGGGTTGGACAGGTGCCAGCTGCTCAACCCCTTGCGCTTCAACATAGCGCCTTCAGCCCGCCAGGCGGAGCCGGGGCAACTGACCAGCACCCGCAGGAAAAACCGCCAGAAGCCTTCGTTGTAGCGCGCCGTGACCGGGTCACGCGGGGTGCCGACATAACGGTGATGAACCTGCAAATGCTCAGACCGGAAATGGCTGTAAAGCACCGAGGCCAGCAGCAAATCGCCCAGCCATCTTTCAATCGGGTTCTTCTGGTGCAGCAGTTCATGCGCATAGACGATCCCCACTGCACCCGAAGCCACGCCGATGCCGTAGAACAGAAAAACCAGCTCATGCACCGCCAGATGGCCGCTGGTATTGACCCACCAGAGCGTGCCGAAGATCAGCACCAGTTGCACCGGCAGCCAGATCAGCGTGATCAACCGATACCAGAACAGTTCAGTCAGCGGGGTTTCTGTATCGGGGTTTTCAAGGTTCAGCCCGGCGATATAGTCCAGCAGCGTGATCATCCCGAGGCCATAAAGCGGGGCTAGCGCCAACCACCAGCCACCCCAGTTCGCCCCGGCTGCGATCAGCGGGACAAAGACCAGCGACAACCAGAAGGGCAGGGCCGAGGCAAGGCGGGCAGGATCTTTGGACATGGCGTATCTCCACGCATCCTGCACAGGTTAGCGCAGCGGCGAGGGGCCTCCAAGGTCCATGATTGCGTCCGCCGCATGATCCCAGCATTTACGCATCAAGGTGGGCAGCGCGGTGGGGTCGAAGCCGGGGTTGAACTCGCCGCGATCGGATCGGGCATTCGGCCCCACGCCGGCTACGGCCACCTGAAGCGACAGGTGAAAATGGGTGAAGGTATGGCGCACAGTGCCGGGCAGCAGGCACCATTTGGCGTCAAGGGGCGGGGCGGGGGCTGGCGCTTCACTCCACTCGGTGCAGGGCCATCCCGGCATGCCGCCCAGCAGTCCGCGCGGCGGGCGGGTTTCCAGCAGCAGCGCGCCATCTGTTCGCCGGGCGATATAGGCGATGCCGTTGCGGTGCGGCTTCGGTGCCTTCGGGGTTCTGGCGGGTAAGGACGGGGCGATGTCCAAGACCTGCGCATGGCAAAACCCTTGCACAGGGCAATCATTGCACCGGGGCGCACGTGGCGTGCAGACGGTCGCGCCCAGATCCATCATCGCCTGCGCAAAATCTCCGGGGCGCTGGCGCGGGGTCAGTCGCGCGGCCAGTCTGGCAAGGCGCGGTTTGGCGCGGGGCAGGGGCATCGTCTCGGCAAAGAGCCGTGCGACCACCCGCTCGACGTTACCGTCCACCACAGTTTCCGGCGCGTCAAAGGCAATCGCCGCAATCGCCGCCGAGGTATAAGGCCCGATCCCGGGCAGCGCCTGCAGGGTTTGGCGATCAGCGGGAAAGTCTCCACCTCGTGCCGAAACGGCGCGCGCACAGGCGATCAGGTTTCGCGCCCTCGCGTAATATCCCAGCCCTGCCCATTCGGCCATGACGGCCGTATCAGGCGCTGCGGCGAGCGCGTGAACGTCCGGCCAGCGCGCCGTGAAACGGATGAAATAGTCACGCACCGCCGCGACGGTGGTTTGCTGCAACATCACTTCAGAGAGCCAGACGCGGTACGGATCCGGCCGCACGCCGCGGGCGCGGTCATCCGGGCTGACGCGCCAGGGCAGCACGCGCGCTGCCTGATCATACCAGCGCAGCAGCGCCGCCGCGCAGGCCGCCCCGTCTATTTCCGCCCCGTCGGTTTTTCGGTTTCCCGTATCACACATTCACGCGAGTCCCACCCTTCGGACACTGGCCTTGGCAGCCGAAAGGCGTAAGATAGCGCGCATCCGCCCTCGGGCACCAGTCACGCTCCAATTCCCGGTTCCGCCTCTATGTCCGACCGCTCCGATCCCGGCAAGCCCATCCCCTTCCGCCCTACGCAAGGGGCGCGGCGGATGCGCGGGTTTGAGTCGGCGGCCGGGCTTGTGCGCGCACCGATCCGCAAGGCCGGCGAATCGCGTGGTTTTGCCGTGACCAAACTTTTGACCCATTGGCCCGAGATTGCCGGGCGCGATCTGGCGGCCCTGTGCCGGCCGGTCAAGGTTGGTTATGGGCAAGGCGGGCTGGGTGCAACGCTGACCGTGCTGGCTTCCGGGGCTGCCGCGCCACTGGTGCAGATGCAGTTGCCCGCACTGAAAGAGCGGGTGAATGCCTGCTACGGCTACGCCGCCATCGCCCGCATTCAGGTCACGCAGACTGCAGCCCAAGGCTTTGCCGAGGCGCAGGCCCCTTTCACCAGCGGGTCCAATATCGCCGCCCCCTCGCCGCAGACGGTGGCGCGGGCGCGTGAAGTGGTAAATACGCTGACAGAGGGTGTTGGCGACAACGGGTTGAAATCGGCGCTCGAACGGCTTGCCGAGAACGTCCTGACACGACAAAAAGGCACTGGCCACCCCAAGCCGGTGTCCGAATGAGAGGAATTCAGATGCAGAAGAACATGCTGATCATCAGCGCCGCCGTGGCGGCCGTTGCTGTCGGGGGCTTTGCGCTCTTTGGTGGCAACCGGCCTGCGGAGACGACCGTCAGCGCAAGTGAGATCACCGCGCAAAGCACCCAGTCCACCAATGATGCCAGCGATGCGCCCGATGTCTCGCGCGTGGTGGACATGGCGCTTGGCAATCCCGATGCCCCGGTGACGATCGTTGAGTATTCCTCGTTCACCTGCCCGCATTGCGCAACCTTCAATCAGGGTGTGTACAACCAGATCATCGAGAATTATGTCGATACCGGGCAGGTCCACTACATCAAGCGCGAAGTTTATTTTGATGCCTATGGCCTGTGGGCCGCGTTGGTGGCGCGCTGCGGCGGGGCTGAGCGCTATCATGGCGTGGTCGAAATGCTGTATCGCGGCCAGCGCGACTGGGCGGGCGCACAGGACGGGGCGCAAGTGGCCGACAGCCTGCGCCGCATTGGCCGCCGCGCCGGTATGAGCGATGATGAACTCAATGCCTGCCTTGCCGACCGTGACATGGCGACGGCTCTGATGGAGGTGTATCGCGTCAACGCCGAACGCCATGGCATTCGCTCTACCCCGTCGTTCGTGATCAATGACCGGCTTTACAACAACATGAGCTATTCCGAATTCGAAACGGCGATTTCAAACGCGGGCGGGCAGTAGTCCATGAGTGCGAAACCATTGGCAGGCGTGCGGGTGATCGAACTTGCGCGCATCCTCGCCGGGCCTTGGGCTGGGCAGACGCTGGCCGATCTGGGTGCCGAAGTCATCAAGGTCGAAGCGCCCGAGGGCGATGACACCCGCCGCTGGGGCCCGCCCTTCATCGACCGCGAAGGCGAGCCGGTCGCCGCTTATTTTCATTCGGCCAATCGCGGCAAGCGCTCGGTCGTGGCCGATTTTCGCACGCCGGAGGGTCAGGAAAAGGTCCGCAAACTGGTGGCTGACGCTGATGTGGTGATCGAGAATTTCAAGGTGGGTGGACTGGCGAAATACGGGTTGGATTATGCCAGCCTGTCGCTGGTCAATCCACGGCTTATCTACTGCTCGATCACGGGCTTTGGCCAGAGCGGCCCCTATGCCCACCGCGCAGGGTATGACTACATCATTCAGGGCATGTCCGGCCTGATGTCGATCACCGGCCCGGCTGAGGGCGAGCCGCATCGCTCGGGCGTGGCGGTGACCGACCTGTTCACGGGCGTCTATGCCTCTACCGCGATCCTTGCTGCACTGCATGAGCGCCACAGCACCGGGCGCGGTGCGCATCTGGATCTCAGTTTGCTGGATTCGGCGGTGTCTGTCATGGCCAATCAGGCGCTGAACTATCTTTCCACCGGCACTCCACCGGGGCGCACCGGCAACGTCCACCCTAATCTGGCCCCGTATCAGGTGTTTGAATGCCTGGACGGGCATATCATCATCGCCACCGGCAATGACGCGCAATATGCGCGGCTTTGTCAGGTTCTTGGGCTGGACGCGCTGATTGAGCACCCGGACTTTCGCCGCAATCCTGAGCGCGTGGCCAATCGCCCTGCGCTGTCCGCCGCGCTGTCCGCAGCCACCGTGCTGCGCAGCAAGCAGGACCTGCTGGATGCTTGCGAGGCCTCTGGCATTCCCGCCGGGCCGATCAACGCCATGGATGAGGTCTTTGCCGATCCGCAGGTTATCGCACGGGGAATGGAGCTGGATTTCGGCACCATGAAGGGCGTGCGCTCACCCTTTGTGATCGACGGGGAGCGCTGCGCCTCGGACCTTCCGGCCCCGGTGCTGGGTGAGGGTGATCAAGGCTGAGGGCAAGGCGCGCCCCTCAGGCGATGGCGTGTTATTGCGTCAACCCGTCCCGCTCAATTGTCACGCGGGCAATATGGTTCGTGCCGCTTTGATGGATCAACAGCGCCTCGCCACCCAGCGTGGTACGCATATGGCGCAGGATGCCCGCGTGAACGGGGCCCGAGGCGATGGGCCAGCTTTGAAAGTCTTCGCTCTCAGGGTCAAAACGTACCAGCATGTCCGGGCGCACCCCGCTTTCATTGTACCAGACCGCCCCGTCAAACACGGCAATCGCATATGGGTGAGAGTGCGGGCCGCTGGGCGAGGCCCATTCCTGAATGTCGCCTGTGGCCGGGTCATACCGACCAAGCCGCCCAAGGCCGGAATTCACCCACCAGATGATCCCATCCGCGTCCAGATCCAGCCGGCGCACGGTGGTGCCCTCTTCAGGCAGCGGAATTTCGGTTACCGACATTGTGTGTGGATCGATGCGCAGCAGGCAGTTCGCCCCGTTGCACGACACCCAGATAGTGCCATCCTCTGCAACCTTCAGCCCATAGGGGCGCGACCGCTCTCGCGGGCTGGTGACCAGATCCACCGCGCCGGTTTCAGGGTCCAGCCGACCGATCATGTTGCTCTGTTGCAGGGTGAACCACAGCATTCCATCGGCGGCAAATTCGGCGGTATGCGGGTCGCGCGCGGCTTCGTCCGGCATCGGAAACTCAGTGATCTCGCCGCTATCGGGGTCAAACCGGCCCATGGTGGCATTGCGGTTGCCGGTATACCAGGCCGCGCCGTCCGGCCCGATATTGACTGAATGTGGTCGCGCCCCTGCGGGCAAATCAAACTCCTCCATCTCGCCGGTATCGGGGTCCAGACGGCCAAGGATATCCAGCCATTGGCCGACCCACCAGATGCTGCCATCCGGCGCTTCGACTGGGTCGCGCGAGCGCTGGCCGAGCGTCGGCACCATCCATTCCTCAACATGGATCTGCAGCGGCCCGTCTGCTGGCGTTGCGGCCCGGTTGTTGCCGGGCGGAAACTGCGCGGCGAGGTAATCAAGGATCTCGTCCTCAAGCGCGGGATCATCCGACAGATCGATCATGGTCGCGCTTAGAAACTGCCACTCGTCGCGCGTGTAGCCCGAACTGCGCTCGATCAGATTGGTCGCGTGACAGGCTGTGCATATAGCCTCGACCATGTCGCGCCCCTCGCCCTCGGGCAGAGCAATTGCGGCGGCCGGAAGGGTCAGAGCCGTGGCGAGAATGGCAAAGCGAAGTGGCAGGCGGGGCATGGCTGAGCTGTCCATTGGGGCTGTTGCAGAGCCATTCTAGCTGAAAAACCCCGATTCTCGAAACCCGGTTCACCGATCCCGGGCCCCTACGGCTTCACATCATCGCCAGTATCACCCCGCCGGACGCAGCCACGATCACCACCGGCCAGGGTGGCGCTTTCCAAGCGATCAGCAGCACGAAACAGGCAAGCGCCAGCGCGAAATCGCGCATATCGCTGATTGCACTGGTGAAAACCGTGACTAAAGCGCTGCGCCCAAAATGCCGACTACAGCTGCATTTGCCCCTGCATCAGCGATTGTGCCGAGGACATGGCGCGAAACCGGTCCCAGAAGGGCCGAACGCCGACCAGAAGCAGAAAACCGGGTAGAAAGACCGCGACGAGGGCAAGCGCGGCCCCGACCAATCCGTTCGGCGCGGGGCCTAGAACGGCGCCCAGATAGGCCGCGAAAGTGAAGAGGGGGCCGGGCACGGCCTGCGCTGCGCCATACCCCGCCAGAAAGGCATCGGGCGTGACCCAGCCCGGTTGCACCACTTCGGCCTCAAGCAGCGGCAGGTCATGCCGGTCGATCCCAGGTGTTGACAGCGTGGAAATGATGGGTGGGGCCGTGCCCGGTGCCAACGCTCAGACGGTCTGCGGCGGCTATGGCGGCGGCTGTGTAGGCTTTGGCACGGGCAACGGCTTCAGGCAGGGCACGGCCCAGTCCAAGCTGTGTCGCCAGCGCCGCCGAAAGCGTGCATCCCGTGCCGTGGGTGTTGCGCGTGGTATGTCGCGGGCCATCGAAATTGTGCGTTCCGCTGCCATCCAGCAGCAGGTCGGGGCTGGACCCGCCGACAAGATGCCCGCCTTTGAGCAGCACTGCCCCTGGCCCCAGTGCCAGAAGTGCGCGTGCCTGACGTTCCATCCCCGGCAGGTCGGTAGCAGGCGGCTGGTTGAGCAGGTCAGCAGCCTCGGGCAGATTGGGGGTGATGACGCTCGCCAGCGGCAACAGGCTTGTGCACAGGGCAGCGACGGCCTCTGCGGCCAACAGCCGGTCACCGCTTTTCGCCACCATCACCGGGTCCAGCACCACAGGCACCTCAAGCCCCTGCAACGCCAGCGAAACGGCATGAATGATCGCCGCCGAGCCCAGCATACCGATCTTGACCGCATCCACCCGGATATCGGCGCGGATATCGGCGATCTGCGCCGCCACCATCGCCGGCGCCACCAGTTCCACCGCGCTGACGCCGCGCGTGTTCTGTGCGGTAAGCGCGGTTATTGCTGCCATGGCATAGCCGCCATTGGCAGAGATCGCCTTGATATCAGCCTGAATACCCGCGCCGCCGGACGGATCTGACCCGGCGATTGAGAGAATATTGGGAATCATGAACGGCTCCTTGCTTCAACCCGTGCACATGTTGCGGCCCGGCGCTTTCTGGCAACGAAACGGGTGTTACTGCACACAAGCGGCGCGATGGCGCGTATATGTGCAAGATGGGTTTCTGGGTGTTTCATGGGGCCTCCCACAGGCGGGGAGGTGCAAGGTGATGCGAACTGCCCCGACCCGGACGCTTGCACCGACTTGCAGACTCCCTACGCCAGCATGATCTGGTTCAGGTTCAAAGGGTGCATCTCAGCCCGCAGCACGCGGACGCCCCCGTCTGTGCGCCCCAAGATGCACCCGAAAAACAAGATGTCAATGGGGGCAGCCTGTGGATGATCTTGCTGAGCGTGCCGATCCTCTTACCAGTCACCCACGCCTAGTCCTTGTTGTTTCGCCGCAGCAGACGCCCGATCAGGAACGAGGTGCGCGGTACATAGATATAGCGGGTGCGTGTTCCGGGTGCGGGGCGGGCGCGCATGCGGATGATGCCGAAAATCACCAGCACCACATGCGCGGCGGCGATAAAGGCGAACATGCCCGGCGGGCCAAAGAATTCGATAAGGACTGAGGCGATGATCGGGCTGGCAATAGCACCAACGGCATAGAGGAACATCAAGGCCGCCGACAGTTCCACCCGTTCAAGCTGATCAGCAAAGTCATGGGCATGTGCGGCCGAGACCGAGTAGATCGGAAATGTCGTGAAGCCAAACAGGCCCGCCGCCAGAAAGATTGCCACGATCCCGCCACCGATGCTGGCCACGGTCAAGGCGCAGGCCACGACCGAGGCGACCGAGAGCCAGATCAGCACCACCCGGCGGTCGAATTTGTCGGCCAACCATCCGATCGGCACCTGCGCCACTGCCCCGCCCAGAACATAGGCTGCCAGAAACAGCGCGATCCGGTCGGCGGCCAGCCCCACCGCCAGACCGTAAAGCGGCCCCACCATGCGAAACGCGGCACCGGTGATGCCCGAGACCACCACCCCCGCGGCGGCCAGCGGCGAGCGTTGCCAGGCCATGGCCGGGCGCAGACGGGGGGCGGGCCCGGTCTCGGGCGCTTCGGCGCGAGACAGCACCAGCGGGAAAAGCGCCGCGCAGCAGATCAGCGCCAGGAGGTTGTAGGAGACATAGGCGGCAGGCTCCAGCACACCGATCAGAAGCTGCGCGCCCAGCGAGCCGAGTATGTCGACCACCCGGTATACGCCCATCGCGCGACCCCGAGTGGCGTTGGTGACCTTGGCCTGCAACCAGGCCTCGATGATCGTGTAGCACCCCGCCACCGCCAGGCCCGATGACACCCGCATGACTGCCCAGGCGTAGGGGTTCGTCACCATCATATGCGCCAGAATGCCGATGGTACCCGCCGCGGTGAAAGCGGCAAAGGCACGCGAATGCCCCACCTCGCCCATCAGACGCGGTGCCCACCAGCAGCCGATGAAGAAGCCCACAAAATGCGCCGAACCCAGCATCCCGATTTCCGAGGCTGAAAACCCCAGTGCCGCGCCCGACAGCGCATCAAGCGGCACCACACCACCAAGGCCCAGTTGCAACAGGGCGACCGAGACGAAGAGAGCGGCGAAGGAAATAAGCAGGCGCATGGCGGGCGAACCGGGCTGAGTGTCAGGGCGAGAGTGATCGCAAAGGCTTTGCAAGGTCCAGCCCGTATTGACCGGGAGAGTGATGAAATGCGCAGGTTTCGGGTCGCGCGGGTGCGGGCGCGGCGGTAAGTCCTTATGGACGGGGACGAAGCGGGGCTTTCCGCCCCATCAGTGCGCCTTGCGCGCATTCACCCCCCGGAGGATACTTGAGGACAGAAAATGCAACAGGCCGGAATGATGGCTTCGAATCAAGATCAGGATGCGCGCTATCATTATCAGGTGATCGCCCGCGCCATTACCGAGATTGACGCCGCCGGGGGGGAGCGGATCGCGCTGGAGGAACTGGCAGCGCGGCTGGGGATGAGTGCGGCTCATTTCCAGCGGGTGTTCACGCGGTGGGTGGGCGTCTCGCCGAAACGCTATCAGCAGTACTTGGCGCTGGGTCACGCGCGGCGGCTGCTGACCGAGCGGTTCAGTGTGCTGGAGACAGCGATGGCATCAGGCCTGTCAGGCACGGGACGGCTGCATGACCTGTTCCTGCGATGGGAGGCAATGACGCCGGGCGAGTATGCGAAAGGCGGTGCCGGGCTGGAGATCGACTGGAGCTGGTTCGACAGCCCCTTTGGCCCGGCAATCGCCATGGGCACCGCGCGCGGGTTGTGCGGGATGGGTTTTGCGGCCGAGATGGGCGCTGCGGAGGCATTTGAGGATCTGGCGCGCCGATGGCCGCGCGCCCAGTTTCGCGAAGACCCGGCGCGATTGGCCCCATGGCTGAGCGCGGCCTTTGGCAGCGAAGGCGAAACGGCTTTGCATCTGATCGGCGCTCCCTTTCAGATCAAGGTCTGGGAGGCATTGCTGAGCGTTCCCTCTGGCCATGTCACCACCTATTCGGAAATCGCCCGCGCCGTAGGTAATCCGCGCGCAGTGCGCGCCGTGGGAACCGCCGTGGGCCGCAACCCGGTTAGCTGGCTGATCCCCTGTCACCGGGCCATAGCCAAATCCGGGGGCTTGGGCGGATACCACTGGGGGCTGCCCGTCAAGCGTGCGATGCTGGCCTGGGAAGCCGCGCGGGCCGAGGCCTGAAAGCAGCCGCGCGCGCGTGGCGGATCATTGAAACGTGACCATCAAAAGAAACCCATTGGCTTGTTGTGCGTTCCAAATTGGCGCTATGGTCGCGCGAACGTGAACTCAACAAATGGGAATTTCGGTATGTCATTCAAACCTGCTCTCGCCCTTGCCGCTTCTGCCCTGCTGGTGGCTGGCTGCGTCGACCCATACAGCGACACCAATCGCACGACGACCGGCATGGCTGCCGGTGCCGTTGCCGGGGGTGTTCTTGGCGCGGCCTCGGGGTCACGCGACCGGACTGCGGCGACGATCCTTGGTGCGGGTGTCGGCGCGATTGCCGGCGGCGCCATCGGCGCGGCGCTTGATCGCCAGGCGGCCGAACTGCGCTCGCAGTTGGGCAGCGAAATCGATGTGCGCAATACCGGGGACGAAATCGTCGTCACCATGGGGCAGGACATCCTGTTCGCCACTGACAGCGCCACGCTGCGCGCGGACCTGCGCAGCGATCTGCGGGCCATCGCCGCCAACCTTCAGCGTTACCCGGACAGCGCGATTGTTGTGACCGGCCACACCGACAGCACCGGCTCCATGGCTTATAACCAGAGCCTGTCCGAACGCCGCGCAGATTCGGTGGCGGCTGTGCTGATCGAATCGGGCGTGTCATCGCGCCGGGTTGTGGCGCAAGGGGCCGGACAGACGCGTCCGGTGGCCTCGAATGACTCTGCAGCGGGACGGGCGCAGAACCGCCGCGTGGAAATCGTCATTCGCCCCACAGGGTAAGATCTGGAAAAGGGCTGTTGTTTCTTCCCCTGAGCGGTCATATCTTTTGACCAATCAGGGGAGAGCGATGCCATTTCAACCAGTTCAGATGGAAAAGCTGTCGCAAGGCGTGGTTCGGCAAATTGAATTGCTGATCCTGCGGGGGCTTCTGCGACCGGGAGAGCGTTTGCCTGCCGAGCGCGAACTTGCCGAGCGTTTCGGCGTATCGCGCCCATCATTGCGTGAGGCGATCGCCGAGTTGCAGGGTCGCGAGCTTCTGGTCACCAAGGCCGGGGCCGGTATCTTTGTGGCCGATATGCTGGGGTCTGCCTTTTCCGATGCGCTGATCCAGTTGTTCGCCAGCCATGAAGAAGCGGTCTTTGACTATGTCAGCTTTCGCCGTGATCTTGAGGGCATGGCCGCCGAGCGCGCGGCGCGCTTTGGCTCGGATACTGACCTGATGGTCATCGACACGGTGTTTCGCAAG
The DNA here is from genome assembly GCA_020832545.1 of Pararhodobacter sp. Taxonomy (GTDB): domain Bacteria; phylum Pseudomonadota; class Alphaproteobacteria; order Rhodobacterales; family Rhodobacteraceae; genus Pararhodobacter. The sequence continues at coordinate 44,540 of JAFIEK010000016.1, forward strand.
ATGGAAGCAGCGCATTCCAAGCGCAATCCGTCCGACGAGGCCGCGCTGGATGCCGAATTTCACCTCGCCATCATCGAGGCCAGCCACAATATTGTCATGCTGCACATGATGCGCGCCATGTTCGATCTGCTGCGCGCAGGCGTTTTCTACAACCGCCAGCAGATGTTCAAGCAGCGCACCACGCGCGACCAGCTTTTACAGCAACATCGCGCCATCAATGACGCCATTCAGGCGCGCGACCCGCTGGAAGCCCGGCATGCTGCCGAAGCCCATATGAACTATGTTGAAAGCAGCTTGAGCGATCTGCGCAAGGCGCAGCGCAATGAAGAAATCGCGCGAATGCGCTACCAGCATGAACTTGCGCGGGATTGAATGCGGCGAAGCAACGGGCTACGGGCCGGGCGGCAACATCGAAAGGTTGAACATGAATTACGGCAAATCGGGCGGCGTGCGACAAGAGGCCAAGGCGCCGCGTCACAAAGAACATAATGAGCGCGGCACAGCGAAGAACCCGTATCGCGCTACGGATGCCAAGGCAGAACTGCTGACGCGCATGAAGGCCGCTGCCGAAGCGCGCAAGGCGGGCAAGGACAACGCCGCCGTGTAAAAAAAAGCCCCGCCAAAGCTGGCGGGGCGCAGTGGCGTCCGTGGTCTTGGGATCACGGACGCGGGCGGTAAACCGTAGTGCTCAGAGAGTCTTTTCCATCTCTGAGCGGATCTGCTGGCGCAACAGGTCTATGGGGATCAGCCGACCCTCACGCTTGAATTGCCAGTAAGTCCAGCCATTGCATGAGGGCGCGCCCTCCAGCGCTGCACCCACTTGATGAATCGAACCGCGATGTTCTGCTGTCACCAGCGAGCCATCGGCGCGGACCTTGGCGATTTGGCCGCGCGGGCTGGTCAGCACCTCACCGGGGCGCAACATTCCGCGCTCAACCAACTGGCCGAATGGTACCCGAGGCTCGGCCCGTTTTGAGGCCGAGGTTTCAAGCGCTGACGTATCCAGCCTGCGCACCTTTGCCAGCCGGGCGATGGCGGCCTTGCGATAGCCTTCCTCGCGCTCGATGCCAATGAAATCGCGCCCCAGCATCTTGGCCACCGCACCGGTGGTGCCGGTGCCAAAAAACGGGTCCAGCACCACATCGCCGGGGTTGGATGTGCCCACCAGAATGCGGTGCAGCAGCGCCTCGGGCTTTTGTGTGGGGTGGGCCTTGTCGCCGTTTTCATCCTTCAGCCGTTCATGCCCGGTGCAGATCGGCAGCACCCAGTCCGAGCGCATCTGAATCCCCTCGTTGAGCGCTTTCAGTGCCTCATAGTTGAAGGTGTATTTCGCGGCTTCCGATTTCGAGGCCCAGATCATGGTCTCATGCGCATTGGTCAGCCGCTTGCCCTTGAAGTTCGGCATCGGGTTCGATTTGCGCCAGACGACATCATTCAAGATCCAGTAACCCGCATCTTGCAGCGCCGCGCCCACGCGAAAGATGTTGTGATAGCTGCCGATCACCCACAGCGCGCCGTTGGGTTTCAGTAGCCGCCGTGCGGCAGTCAGCCATTCGCGGGTGAAACGGTCATAAGCGGAGAAACTTGAGAACTGGTCCCAATGGTCATCAACCGCATCCACAAGGCTGTTGTCCGGCCGGTGCAGCGAACCCTTGAGTTGCAGGTTATAGGGCGGGTCGGCGAAGATCAGATCCACACTGCCCTCAGGCAGGCTGTTCATCACCTCGATACAATCGCCCGCAAGTATCTGGTTCACCGGAAGCACCACTGCCTCCTGCGTCCGCGTTTTCACTGCCATGTCTGCCTCGTTGTGCGCCCTGTTGTTGTTTAGGTCGGGCGCTTCTTGTTCTCTTAAGATGAGTCAAAGCTGATTCGGCGTCAATTTCTTTTTGAATCAGCGCCTTATTTAATTTTCTTCACACAAGATATTGCGCACGGGTGCGAAGGTTCGTCTATGATGTGGGGTGACACCAAGGCGTCTGAGGGCCTCAAGATGCGCCGGGGCGGGGTATCCGGCGTTGGTTTCCCAGCCGTAGCCGGGCCAGTCGAGGGCCAGATCGGCCATGATCCGGTCGCGCGCGACCTTCGCCAAGATTGATGCGGCGGCTACGGAAAGACAGCGCGCATCGCCCTTGATCAGGGGTTCGGCGGGGCAACACAGGTCGCGCGGCAGGCGGTTGCCGTCAATTATGGCGTGGTCGGGCGGCAGGTTCAGGGCAGCCAGTGCGCGGCGCATGGCAAGGTGGCTGGCTTGCAGGATGTTCAGCGCGTCGATCTCCGCGACGCTGGCATGGGCGACAGCGGCGGCGCGGGCATGCTGCCAGATGGTCTCGGCCAGTGCTGTACGCGCGGCAGGTGGCAGGCGTTTGGAATCGTTCAGCCCCGCCGGGATATGCGCGGGGTCCAACACCACGGCTGCGGCGGTCACTGGCCCGGCCAGCGGTCCGCGCCCCACTTCATCCACCCCGGCGACCGCACGTGCGCCGCGCGCCATCGCAGCCTGTTCAAAAGTGAAATCGGGCAGGGCAGGGTGGATCTTCATCCCCCGGATGTGCCACCGGGCGCGACATGCGACAAGCAAAAAGGGGCAGGCGCTGGGCCTGCCCCTTGTCCCGACATGGGGGTGCCGGGGTTTTCCGTAACCGCCCGGACCAGCCGGGCGGCTGCGGAAACTCAGTACCGCGCGCGGCGGTAGCCTGCATTGGTGAGGCACTGCGCGTTGTAATAGTGGTTGCCCGCCCGATCACTGACGCGGCACTGGCGAGGCAGGCGGTGAAAGCCATAGCGGTCCAGGCAGTGACCGTCGTAGCCCTCAACCCGGCGGTTGCCCTCGCGGTAGACCATTTCGCAGCGGCTTGGCAGGATGGCCGGGCGTTCAGGGCCGGGGCGCGGGCCATAGCCGGGCTGCGGGAAAGGCCTGCCGGGGCGGTAATGGTGGCGCTCGGCGCGATAGCCTTCGTCAAAAAGGCATTGCGCCAGAAAGCTGGGCCGTTGCCCGCGATCCGTGCGCATGGCCAGCCGACAATGCTGCGGAAGGCCGCGATAGCGCGCGCGCTCAAGACAACTGGCGTTGTAGGTATCTATATGGCGACCCCGCAACCGCACGGTTTCACGGCAATCGTCAGGCAGGGTCCAGCGGTCAATGTGGCGCGGCGTGCGGCTTTCGTCGATGGCGCTGACAATCACTGCTACTGCGGCAATGCCCAGAAACAGGCGCAACAGATCATCAGTGGTATCCGATCGCGCGGGCGTTGCCGTCGCCCCGAGGCTCGCCAGAATCAGCGCGCTTGCGGCGACCAGCGCAAGCAGGCGCCGGGAGGCTTTTTGCGTTACGGCCCCAAAGCCGGGTGCGAGGGCAGACATGGTCAGTCCTTTCCATGATGCGGGCTCGCAACGGGGTGTGGGATGTGGTTTTCCGGGTGCGAGCGATTGCTGTTGCAGGGAACGTGTCAGCCCCTAGCATGGAACAAAGGGTCGCCGCAGTCGGGTCTGACAGGCAATAGCGCAATGCGGTTATCTGATAACGGTTCCGAAAAACCGCCTCGCTGTCGCCGGATATTGCATAACAGGGCGGAAGCGGCCAGTTTCAGGTTCAGCGAAACCCTACAGGACCGGAAAGCCCCACATGCGTATTTTAGTTCAGGCCCTTGTTGCCACCTTGCTGCTGGCGCTGCCGGCCTCGGCCCAGTGTTATGCCGATTACCGCGCGCAACAGGGCAACCCGGTGCGATTCCACTACGGTGTGTCAGAGTTGCCGGCGTCCGCCTGTGGTAATGCGCAGGCGGCGGCCAGCCACCTTCGGCCGCGCCTGCAACAACATGGCTGGATTCTAGTTGACGTTTTGTCCACATTCGGTCCAGAGGGACTGGACTCGAGGAGAGAGCGTGCTGGACAATTCCACCTCCGTTTCTGATCTGACGCGCGCGGGCTCGCGCGCCATCGTCATCGGTCTGGCCGCCATTGTCGGCATTCTGGGGCTGGCTGCCTTTTTGTTGTTCAAGAACCTGCCCGACACCAACGCCTTCAATGCGCGGGTGGCGCGGCTGTTTGCTGAGAATGCCAACCTGACCGAGCAGGCTGAGTTGCGGCTTCTGGAAATTCTGGCGCAGTCGGGCACCACCTTTGCCGAAGTGCTGGTGAGCTACCGATCGGTCATTTTTGTGCTGATGGTCTTTGCAAGCCTGCTGCTGATCACCGCGCTGGTACTGGTTCTGGCGCTGATCGCGCTGAACCGGCGGCTGGCGCAGGTTCAGAAGGCGGGCATTCAGGTGTCATCGCTGGTGATCAGCCGCGCCGAGCGCAAGGTTTATCTCAATGACATGGAGTTCAACCTGACCGAGGCTGCGGTGGAAACGCTTGCGGCACTGGCCGAGGCGCGGATGGATGGTGAGATGATGACGGGTACAAAGCTGGAGTCGGTGATCACCGGGCGGCGCGAAACCGATTGCGACGAGGCAGCCGGGGCCACGCGGATCAAGCGGCTGCGCGACAGTCTGGGCAACCAGATCGTCAGCGAGCTGCTGGTGCGCAACATCTCGCGGCAGGGCTATATGCTGGCAATCGATAAGGACGTACTGCGGATGATTTGACCCGGGAGCGGCGCGATGTCTGGCCGGGTTCAGCCCTTGAAATCCGTCACTGCATAGCCCTGCAGGTACAAAAGCGCCGTCAGATCGCCGTGGTTGATGCGCAGATCGCATTGCGCGGCCACCACGGGTTTGGCATGCAGCGCCACCCCCGTCCCGGCGCGGTGAAGCATGCCGAGGTCATTCGCCCCATCGCCCACCGCAATCACTTCGGCCTCTGAAATCCCCAGCCGGGAGCTGACTTCAGCCAATGTGTCGATCTTGGCCTGACGGCCCAGAATCGGCTCGGCCACGGTGCCGGTGAGGGTGCCGCCCTCGGCCAGCAGGCGGTTGGCACGATGTTCGTCAAAACCCAGATGCGCGGCGACCTTCTCGGTGAACGCGGTAAAGCCCCCTGACACCAACATCGTGAACGCGCCCTGTGCCTTCATCGTGGCAATCAACACCCGCCCGCCGGGGGTGTAAGTGATGCGCTCAGTCAGCACCCGGTCGATAACGCTGGCGGGCAGGCCCTTCAACAGTGCCACGCGTTCACGCAGCGCCGGTTCAAACTCCAGCTCTCCATTCATTGCACGCGACGTGATCATAGCCACCTGCGCACCGAAACCGGCCATATCGGCCAGTTCGTCAATGCACTCCTGCTCGATCATCGTGCTGTCCATATCCGCCAGCAGCATCCGCTTTCGCCGCCCGGCGGCTGGTTGCAGCGCCAGATCGATGCCAAGCGCCTGCATCTCTTCCCAGACCTGCCAGCGGTTCCCCGGCATTTCAACGAGATCGAACTCGGCCGCTACGCCCGGGTTCAGCCAGCGGGCATAGCCGCCGCCCCAGGCATTGCGCAGCGATTCCACCAGCGTGGGTCCCAGAACCGGGTGCGCCGGGTTTGAAAGGAGCGTGACAACAAACATCTGGCTGTTTCCTATCGTGGACAGGGGTGTCGCTTTTGCGGGTTCAAACGCCGCCTTAGTGTAAATTTTCCCCTTGTGCCAGAGGCGCGCGCCCCGTATCTGCGGCGATGGGACACCCCTCCCCAACGAGGGGCATTTATCTGGAAGGATAGCATGACAGACCCCAAGACCCCGGCCACGCGGCCGGCAAATCCGCGTTTCTCTTCTGGCCCCTGTGCCAAGATCCCCAACTTTTCGCTGGATATGCTTGCCGACGCCCCGCTGGGCCGGTCGCACCGTGCAGCCGTCGGCAAGGCCAAGCTGGCCGAAGCCATCGAGCTGACGCGCTCGGTGCTGGGTGTGCCTGCGGATTATCGTATCGGCATCGTCCCCGGCTCGGATACCGGCGCGGTCGAGATGGCGATGTGGTCGCTGCTGGGCGCGCGCCCGGTCGAGATGCTGGCATGGGAAAGCTTTGGCGAAGGCTGGGTGACCGATGTTGTCAAACAGCTGAAGCTGGACGCCACGGTGCGCAAGGCGCCCTATGGGCAGGTCGTAGATCTGGCGGAGGTCGATTTCAACCGCGATGTCGTGTTCACCTGGAACGGCACCACCTCGGGTGTGCGGCTGGCGAATGGCGATGCGATCCCGGCTGACCGTGAGGGGCTGACGATCTGTGACGCCACCTCGGCGGCGTTTGCCATGGATCTGCCGTGGGACAAGCTGGATGTGGTGACCTTCAGCTGGCAGAAGGTGCTGGGCGGCGAGGGTGCGCATGGCGTGCTGATCCTCAGCCCGCGCGCGGTTGAGCGGCTGGAAAACTACACGCCCGCATGGCCCCTGCCCAAGATTTTCCGCATGACCAAGGGCGGCAAGCTGATTGAGGGTATCTTCAAGGGCGAGACCATCAACACGCCCTCGATGCTGGCTGTTGAGGATTATCTGGTGGCGCTGAAATGGGCGCAGGGCTTGGGCGGCTTGTCCGCGCTGGTTGCCCGCGCCGATGCCAATGCGCAAGCGGTGTGGGATTTCATCGCTACCCGCGACTGGATCGCCAATCTGGCTGAAGACGCCGCGACAGCGTCCACCACCAGCGTCTGCCTCAAGTTCACCGATCCGCGCATCAGTGATGGTGCAGCATTTGCCAAGGCCGTCGCCAAACGGTTGGAGCAGCAAGGCGTGGCGCTGGATATCGGCGCCTACCGCGATGCCCCACCGGGCCTGCGGATCTGGTGCGGATCGACGGTGGAAACCGCTGACGTGGCCGCGCTGATGCCTTGGATCGAATGGGCCTTTGAGGCCGAGATCGCCGCCCTGCAAGCGGCCTGAACCCCTGATCCTAGCCCCCGCAAATTCTGCGGGGGCCGCCAAACCCTTTCAGAAGGAGCCCGCACATGGCGCCCCGCGTTCTCGTATCCGACAAACTTTCCGAAACCGCTGTTCAGGTCTTTCGCGACCGTGGCGTTGAGGTCGATTATCTGCCCGATCTGGGCAAGGACAAGGAAAAGCTGGCCGAAATCATCGGCCAGTACGATGGCCTCGCCATCCGCTCGGCCACCAAGGTGACCGAGAAAATTCTGGAAAACGCCAGCAACCTCAAGGTCATCGGCCGCGCCGGTATCGGGGTGGACAATGTCGACATCCCCGCCGCCAGCAAACGCGGTGTGATCGTCATGAACACGCCCTTCGGCAACTCGGTCACCACCGCCGAACACGCCATCGCCATGATGTTCGCCGTCGCCCGCCAGTTGCCCGAGGCCTCGGCTTCGACCCATGCAGGCAAGTGGGAGAAGAACCGCTTCATGGGGACCGAGCTGTTCAACAAGACGCTGGGCGTGATCGGTGCCGGAAATATTGGTGGCATTGTCTGCGACCGGGCGCTGGGGCTGAAGATGAAGGTTGTGGCTTATGACCCCTTCCTATCGGAAGAGCGCGCCAAGGCGATGGGCGTGCAGAAGGTGGAGCTGGACGAGCTGCTGGCGCGCGCCGATTTCATCACCCTGCACGTGCCGTTGACCGACAAGACCCGCAACATCCTCAATGCCGAGAACCTTGCCAAGACGAAAAAGGGCGTGCGGATCATCAACTGCGCACGCGGCGGGCTGGTTGATGAAGCTGCGCTGGCCGAAGCGCTGGCATCCGGCCAGGTGGCGGGCGCGGGCTTTGACGTGTTTGCCGTCGAACCGGCCACCGAATCGCCCCTCTTCAACCTGCCTAACGTGGTGGTGACCCCGCATCTGGGCGCGGCCACCACCGAGGCGCAGGAGAACGTCGCCATTCAGGTGGCCGAGCAGATGTCGGACTATCTGCTGACGGGCGCGGTGCAGAATGCGCTCAACATGCCGTCTGTGAGCGCCGAAGAGGCTGCCGTGATGGGCCCGTGGCTGAAATTGGCGGGCCATCTGGGCGATTTCGTGGGACAATTGACTGACGAGCCGATCCGCGCAATCAACGTGCTGTACGATGGCGTGGTGGCCGAGATGAACCTCAACGCGCTGAACTGCGCGGTAATCTCGGGCGTGATGAAGGCCTCGAACCCGGATGTGAACATGGTGTCGGCCCCGGTTATGGCCAAGGAGCGCGGTGTTCAGCTGTCGACGACGAAGCAGGAAAAAACCGGCGTTTTTGATGCGTTCATCAAGCTGACCGTCGTGACCGACACGCGCGAACGCTCGGTCGCAGGGACGGTGTTCAGCGACGGCAAGCCGCGCTTCATCCAGATCAAGGGGATCACCATTGACGCCGAGATCGGCGCGCATATGCTCTATACCACCAATGAGGACGTGCCGGGTATCATCGGGCTTTTGGGGAACACCATGGGCAAGAGCGGCGTGAACATCGCCAACTTTACCCTGGGGCGTTCGGGCGTAGGTCAGGATGCGATTGCGTTGCTGTATCTTGATCAGGTGCTCGACCCCAAAGTGGTGGAGACACTGCGCAACACCGGCATGTTCCGGCAAGTCCGGCCGATGCAATTCGACGTGGCCTGAGGGGCGGTGGACAGGGGGGCTTTGCCCCCCTCTTGGCTTCGCCAATTCACCCCCAGCGTATTTGGGGCAAGATGAAAGGGCGCGAAGATGACACGCAGTTATGCGATCGGCGATATACACGGGCAGTTCGCGCTGCTGCAACAGGCGCATGCCTGGATCGCGGATGATCGTGCGCAGACCGGTGACAGCGAGGCCCCGGTGGTGCATCTGGGCGATCTGGTTGATCGCGGGCCTGATTCAGCCGGGGTTATCGACTGGTTGATGCGCGGGCAGGAGGCGGGCGAGAACTGGGTGGTACTGAAAGGCAATCATGATCGTATGCTTGCCACCTTTCTGAACGATCCGCAGGCGCGCGACCCGGGACTGCGGTCGCAATTCAGCTATTTGCATCCGGCGATCGGCGGCGGCGCCACACTCATCTCGTACGGCGTAGCCAATGCCGCTGACCGTCCGATCGCCCCCGTTCATGCCGAAGCCATGGCCCGGGTGCCAGATGCGCATCGTGACTTTCTGGCCGGTCTGCAGACTTTCTACCAGCGTGGCGAGGTGCTGTTTGTTCATGCCGGTATCAGGCCCGGCATTGCGCTGGAGAATCAGACCGAGACCGATCTTCTGTGGATCCGCGCGCCGTTTCATGACCACACCGCCCCCCATCCCTGGTTGGTGGTGCACGGGCACACGGCCATTGACGCGCCGTGCCACTACGGCAACCGGGTCAATATCGATACACGCGCGGCCTATGGCGGGCCGCTGACCGCAGTGGTGATTGAAGGCACGCGCGTTTTCACCCTAGGCCCCCAGGGGCGTCGTCGCCTTCTGCCCTGATCGCGCTCCTGTTAACTGGCGCTTCACATCTGTTCGCTATTCCTGAAAACGGGTGAAGTGAAACAGGTGGTGGGATGAGCCGGCAAAATCAAGCCGCGCCAATCATCATCAAAAGAAAGAAAGTCGTGGCCAAAAGTGGCCACCATGGTGGCGCGTGGAAGGTGGCTTATGCCGACTTCGTCACCGCCATGATGGCATTCTTTCTGATGATGTGGCTATTGGGTGCAACGACAGAATCGCAACGCAAAGGGCTGGCGGATTATTTCACGCCCTCGATACCGGTCAACCGAAGCTCTTCAGGCGGGAGCGGGATGTTTGGCGGCAACGACATTCACTCCAGCGAGGATCTGGGGCCCGAGACCAATCAGGGCAACACGATGGAGGCCTCGGACGACCGCTCTGAGGCCGATGAGTTCGAGGCCGTTCAGGACCGGCTGGAGGGGCTGGGTGCGGACAGTGGGGTGATGAACGAGGCACTGCGTCACATTCGGACACGGGTCACCGATGAAGGCCTGGTGATCGAGCTGTTCGACCTGCCGGATGCCCCGCTTTTCGAAGGGGAGACCAACGAGCCGGCACCGATTCTTGCAGTTCTTTCGTCCATTCTGGTCGAAGTGTTTCGGCTGGCACAGAATCCGATTGCAATCGAAGGCCACACCCGGACCTATACCATGGTGCAGATGACGGACCCACGCTGGTCACTGTCGCTGTCGCGGGCCGAACGGATGCGCGTTTTACTGGAAAATCAGGCCTTTGACCCGCTGCGGGTGGCACGCGTCACCGGGCATGCTGACCGACGGCGGGTTATGCGAAACCCCATGTCGGTGCGCAACAACCGGCTGGAGTTGATACTGCTGCGAAGTCCCGGCTGAGGGGGGGGGCGAGAAACCCGGCGGGCGTTAGGGGGGCATTAACACCGATCGTGCAGTGTCGAATGCAATCGGCACATGCTTGAAAGGTTCGTCAATGTCCACCCTCTACTCTTCCTTCAACGCGGGGATCTCGGGGCTCAACGCCAATTCGACCCGGCTTTCGGTCATCTCCGACAACATCGCCAACTCGGCAACGGCGGGGTACAAGCGCCAAAGCGTGTCGTTTCAGGCGATGATCCTGTCATCGGGCGGCGCGGGTGCTTACATGGCTGGCGGCGTACGCAGTTCGACCATGCGCCTGATTGATGAGCGCGGCGCACTCAGCCCAAGCTCCAATCCTACCGACCTTGCGATCAGCGGTCGTGGTTTCCTGCCAGTCACCTCGAACAGTCAGGGCAATACACCGTTGATGTTGGCCACCACCGGTTCCTTCCGGCCTGACTCGCAAGGCATTCTGCGCAATGAGCATGGTCTGGTGTTGCTTGGCTGGCCCGCAAACCCCGATGGCACTGTCGGAACCCACTCGCGCGATACAGCGGGCGGCCTGCAACCTGTCCAGATCAACCGGACGCAATTCAACTCGGATCCGACGAGTGAAATCAACCTCCGGCTCAATGTCCCGGCAACGGCCACACGTGAGGGTGCCAGTGGCGATCCACATGATGTAACGCTGGAATACTTCGATGCTCTCGGTTCGTCCGAAGCGCTCAACATGCGGCTGACACCGGTTGTTCCGGCAACGGGAACCTCCAACCAATGGAACGTGACAATCACCGATTCGTCCAGCGGAGCGGTGGTTGGCGACTACGTCATCCAGTTTTATGATTCGGGGCCCAACGCAGGGCAAATTCAGTCGGTGACACAGCCCCCGGCGGGTGAGGGCGCGCCCTATGACCCGGCCACTGGTGAGCTTGCTGTTACTGTTGGCACACAGACACTCAACCTGAACATCGGCCGACTGAGCGATGGTGATAGCGTGACGCAGATGGCCTCCAGTTTCACGCCCGTGTCGATCATTAAGAACGGCTCACCCGTCCAGTCGCTTCTCAGTGTTCAGGTGGACCCGGATGGTATGCTGCGGGGCATCTATGACTCAGGCCTTGTCCGCGCAATCGCCCAGATCCCATTGATAGATGTGCCAAACCCGAACGGGCTGATCTCACTGGATCGCCAGACCTATCGCGTATCCGAAGCCAGCGGTCCGATGTTCCTCTGGGATGCGGGGGATGGCCCTACAGGGGATCTTCTGGGTTTCGCACGTGAGGAATCGGCGACCGATATCGCCAACGAACTTACCAACATGATCCAGACGCAGCGTGCCTATTCGTCGAATGCCAAAGTCATCCAGACTGTTGATGAAATGCTACAGGAAACCACCAATATCAAACGCTGATCCGGCAACCGGAAAGAGTAAACGATGAGTATTAACAGCGCCATATCGGCCGCGATGTCCGGGCTGACTGCCCAGTCGCGCGCCATTGAAGTGATCTCGGCCAATGTCGCCAACTCCATGACCGAGGGCTATGCCTCGCGGCTCATGACGCTGAGCTCGGCGGTCATTGGCGGTGTGGGCGGCGGTGTCCGGATCGTTGGTGTGGATCGGCAGACCGATCCGATCCTCGCGGGTCTGATGCGCCAGGCCAGCGGCGCCACTGCTGGCACTGGCGCGCAGTTCGAATTCTGGAGCCGGATCGAGCAGGCCATCGGCCTGCCCGGCGATCCACACGGTCTGACCGGCAAGGTCGCGACTCTGGAGAATGCGTTAATCTCGGCGGCTGCGCGGCCTGATCTCGATCACAGGCTTGCAGCGGTTGGCGATGCCGCGAGCGATCTCACTCGCCAGCTCAACCAGTTGGAGCATCAGGTTCAGACTCTTCGCCAGAACGCCGATGCCTCGATAGGTCATGACGTCGAGGCGCTCAACATCGGCCTGGAGCGCGTGGCCAAACTCAACAGTGACATCGTCAAATTACAGGCTCAGGGGCAACACCCACTGGGCTTGATGGATGAGCGCCAGAAGCTGATTGACTCGCTGTCCGAGATTGTGCCGATCCGTGAGTTCCAGCATCCGGATGGCCGGATCGCACTTTACACCGAAGGGGGGCATCTTCTGCTCGACTCCAAGCCGGCGGTCCTGGCCTTCACTCCCAGCCCGGGTATGGACGCGACCATGAGCGTTGGTGCTGGTACCCTGTCCGGGCTCACAGTGAATGGTATTGCATTGTCAATGTCGCCAAGCGGTCCCATGGCGGGCGGGCGGCTGGCTGCGAACTTCGCGATCCGCGATGTCGATGCACCCGCTGCCCAATTGGCACTGGACCAGATCGCCGAAAACCTCATCCTGCGGTTCGAGGACACCGCAACCGATCCCACCATGACCCCTGGTCAACCTGGGTTGTTCACGGATCTTGGCCTTCCGCTGGATCCGGCGTCGTCGGTGGGGTTGGCGGGACGAATCGCGCTCAACAGCGCGGTTCAGCCCGGCGCTGGCGGCGATTTGTGGAAACTGCGCGACGGACTTGGTGCAGTAGCTCCCGGCCCGGTCGGTGGCGAGGCGCAACTACAGCGATGGGTCGAAGCCTTACAACGCCTCTTGCCCGGCGCAACCGGAAGCGCTTCACGCAGCTTTGCCGACAGCGTCGGACAAACCATCTCTGGCATTAGCCAGGCACGTCAGGCAACCGAAGACAGGGCAAGCTATGCGCAAGCCTATAGTGGCGAGCTGAAGCAACAGGCACTGGCAATGGGTGTTGATGTCGATTCCGAGATGCAGCGTCTGCTGCTGGTCGAAAAAGCGTACGCAGCAAATGCGCGCGTGCTTCAGATCGCCGACGATCTGCTACGCCAGCTTCTGGAGATTTGATCATGTCCTGGGTATCGCTCGGCAGCCTTTCCCTTCCCTTTCAGATGCAGCGCAACGGAGTGCAGTTGCGCCTCGAAATGGCGCAACACAGCAGCGAACTGACTACCGGTAAGGTTCAGGCGCCACAGCGTCACCTGCGTGGCGATTTGGGCGAGCTGTCCGTGATTGAATCGCGGCTGACACGAATCACAACCTATGAAACAGTGATTGGCCAGAACCAGACCTTGCAGGAAGCCGCTCAAACCGCCTTGCAGCGGCTGTCTTCGCTGGGTTCACTGCTCTCCAATCAGGTTCTGACCGCAGCTTTCGCCGACTCGGGCGATCAAAGCTACGAATCCGTCGGGGCCTCAGCGCGTGTGGCGTTGGGCGATATGGTTTCGGTCTTGTCGACAAGTGTGGCAGGGCGCGCCTTGTTTTCAGGTGCCGCAGTTGATCGCGGCCCGCTTCTGCCAGTTGAGGATATTATGGCGGCGGTGCGCACGGCAGTAACCGGTCTCACCACGGCCGATGACATTTCAGATGCCCTTGAAAGTTTTTTCTTCGATCCAGGCGGACCATTCGAGGCATTGATCTACAAAGGCACCGGAACGTCGCCGGGTGGGGCCATCGATGATTTCGAAAGCGGGCCCACGATTCCTGATGCCGCCGACCCGGCGATTCGCGGGCATCTTATGGCGGCCGCAATGGGGGCACTTCTGGATGAACCGGATATGAACCTGAGCCGGACCGAAATCCGAAATCTGGCTTTCAAGACAATGGAATTTATTGAATCCAATGGCGTCGCGCTGACCGCGCTACAAGCGCAGATCGGTTTCGGTCAGGAGCTTCTGGAGCAACGAGCGCACCGATTGTCCCATGAGAAGGACGCGCTGGTCCGTGCACGCCACAACCTCATTGGCACTGATCCGTTCGAATCCGCCAGTCTGCTGGAAGAAACGCGCCATCGTCTTGAATCCCTCTATGCGATTACGTCGCGGGTGTCGCGCCTCTCCTTGCTGGAGTATTTGCGTTGATCATCCGGGCGCTTGCCGTCATTTTGATCACGATGCTCGCGCACGCAGCTTCAGCTGGAATCCGTCTGAAGGACCTGGTGGAGTTTGATGGCGTGCGTGGCAATGATCTTATCGGCTACGGTCTGGTGGTGGGCCTGAATGGTTCCGGCGACGGGTTGCGGAACGCGCCGTTCACCGAAGACATCATGGCCAATATTCTGGAGCGTCTCGGGGTCAATGTGACGGGAGAGCAGTTTCGCCCCCGCAATGTGGCCGCTGTTCTGGTGACCGCATCGCTGCCACCGTTTTCACGCGCCGGATCGCGCGTGGACGTGACTGTGTCTGCAATTGGTGATGCCGACAGTCTTTATGGCGGCACCTTGGTCATGACGCCGCTCAATGGGGCCGACGGCCAGATCTACGCAGTTGCGCAGGGGGCGGTGATCGCCGGCGGTGTTGCGGCCCGGGGCGAAGCTGCGCAGGTGGTGCAAGGGGTTCCGACCTCCGGCACCATACCTGGGGGCGCGCGGGTTGAGCGTGAGGTCGAATTTGAACTGGCTTCACTAACGCGCGTCAGGCTGGCGCTGCGCGTGGCAGACTTTACAACGGCATTGCGGATCGAACAGGTCATCAACGGGCATTTTGGGCGCAGGACGGCAACAATGCAGGATGCAGGCACAGTTGTTCTGGATATCGCCGCCACGCGTCAACCCTCAGCAGCACATGCCTTGAGCCAGGTCGAGAACCTGGTTGTTTCGCCGGGCGCGCGCGCCCGGGTGGTCGTTGATCAGCGATCGGGCACTATTGTCATGGGCGAAGACGTTCGGATCAGCCGGGTAGCGGTGGCGCAGGGAGGTTTGACCCTGCGCGTGGAAGAGACACCGATCGCGGTTCAACCCAATCCCTTCACCCCGGGCGAAGTCGTTGTGGTGCCGCGCACGCATGCAGAAATCGAGCAGATGCCGGGAGTTGGCCTGGCTGAAGTTCAGGGCGGCGCGACTCTGGCCGAGGTTGTCGAGGGGCTGAATGCTCTTGGCGTCGGGCCGCGTGATATGATCGACATCCTGAACACAATCAACGCAGCCGGTGCGTTGCATGCCGATCTGGTGGTCCGGTGAACGTGGCTGCCGTCCTATCCACCGGCGACCGTCGTGGCGTCGCGCAAGATCATTTCAGCGGCCTTTTCGGCGATCATCAAGGTGGGCGAATTGGTGTTTCCGCTGGTGATGGTTGGCATGACAGATGCATCTGCCACTCGGAGACCGGTCACCCCGTTCACCCGAAGATCCGGCCCGACCACAGCGCGGGTATCGGTGCCCATCCGCGCCGTGCCGACCGGATGAAAGATCGTTGTCCCGATCTGCCCGGCGGCAAGGGCCAGTTCGTCTTCTGTCTGGGCCTGATGCCCGGGCCGGAATTCCTCAGGGTGATAGCGGGCCAGGGGTTCTGCGGACATTATCTTGCGAGTCAGCCGGATAGCGCGGGCGGCGATGCGACGATCTGCCTCGTCCGACAGATAGTTCGGAGCGATCTCGGGTGCCGCCATCGGATCGGGCGATATCAGGCGCACATGGCCGCGGCTGTTGGGGCGCAGCTGGCAAACACTGGCCGTGATCGCCGGGAACGGGTGCAAGTTCTGCCCAAAGGCGTCCAGGCTGAGCGGCTGAACATGATACTCCAGATCGGCGCGATCGATATCCGGGCCGGACCGAGCAAAGGCGCCCAACTGACTGGGGGCCATCGACATCGGACCAGTTCGTCGCAGCGCATATTCCAGCGCGATCTTGCCTTTGCCCCAAAGGCTTTGTGTCATGGTATTGAGCGTCTTTGCCCCAGTGACCTTGTAGGACAGGCGCAATTGCAGATGATCCTGCAGGTTTTCGCCCGCATCGCAATCGTGGCGCAGGTCAATTCCCAGGCTTTGCAGCACCGATGCCGGGCCGATACCGGCCAGTTGCAGAAGTTGCGCAGAGCCGATCGCACCCGAACACAGGATTACCTCTCCCTTCGTGCGGGCCTCTTGCGCGGTGCCATCGCGCAGATAGCGCACTCCGACACAGCGCGAACCCTCGAAGATCAGCCCCTGTGCCTGAGCATGGGTTTCGATTTTCAGGCTCTGGCGCGCTCGGACCGGCAACAGGAAGGCGCGCGCCGAATTCCAGCGCCAGCCGCCGCGCTGGTTAACCTTGAAATAGCCCACGCCCTCGTTGTCGCCGGTGTTGAAATCATCACTGGCGCGGATGCCGGTGGCCTGCGCCGCACGCGCCCAGTCGTCCAGGATTTCCCAGCGCAGGCGCTGATTTTCCACCCGCCACTCGCCGCCGGTTCCATGTATGTCAGGATCAACGGGTCCGGCTGCGTAATCTTCGTGCTTGCGGAAGTAGGGCAACACGTCATCCCAGCCCCAGCCGGTATTGCCCATCTGGCGCCAGTGGTCATAATCGGCCGCCTGCCCGCGCAGATACAACATGCCGTTGATCGAAGAGCAGCCGCCCAGTACCTTGCCCCGCGGATACAGCAGGCTGCGCCCGCCCAGCCCTGGCTCGGCCCTTGTGCGAAATCGCCAGTCGGTGCGGGGGTTGTCGATGCAATACAGATAACCGATGGGCACATGGATCCAAAGGTAGTTGTCGCGACCCCCTGCTTCCAGCAGCAGCACACGGCCCCGAGCGCTCAACCGGTTGGCCAGAAGCGAACCTGCGGTGCCGCCCCCGACGATAATGTAGTCCCAATCCGCCATTTTTCCCTCGCCGCCATGCCTGCGCGAACCCGCTGGCACCCTAGCACCTCGCGGCGCTGTTGCAATGGCACGCATCGCAGGTTTAGCGGCAGTGCGGCACTCTTACGCAAGGGCTAGCGGTTGTCGAATCGCACGATTTTTGTTACGCATCTCTTGGTGTTACGCATGAGCGTGAAGACGGCTACCTAGGCCGCAGAGCACCGAGCAGAAGGACAGAGGCAGACATGAAAACCCCCCTATTCGCCGCGATCATTTCGCTGATCGCTCTGGTTCCTGGCGCGGCCTTGGCCGGACCTATCGAGAACGCTTGCAACCGCTCGGACCGTCCGACCGCTGATCGGGCAATGTGCCGCTGCATTGATGCCGTGGCCAGCCAGACGTTGACGCGCAGCGAGCAACGCCGGGCCGCGCGCTTCTTCGCGAACCCCGATGAGGCGCAGTCGGTGCGCATGTCGCGAACTGCCGCCGACAACGAATTCTGGCGCCGTTACCGTGCCTTCGGTGAAGCGGCAGAGCGCAGCTGCGTACGCTGACGCCCACCCTTTTACGGCAGATCATCGCGTGACAGGCGGTCCAGCGTGGCGATGCTGGACCGTTCGATCAGGTCCAGAACTGCATCGAAAGACCCCGTGAAATAGGGATCCGGCACATCGCCCTCAAGCCCAGCATATTCCAGAAACCGGGTCAGGTGTGCCGTTGACGTTTCGGGTGCGAGCGCCCGGGCATCGCGCAGGTTCGCTGCGTCCATGGCCAGAATCAGGTTGAAGTGGGTGAAATCTGCACGCGTCAACTGGCGTGCGCGCAAATCACTGAAGTCATAGCCGCGTTTGCGCGCTGCAGCGAGGGTGCGGTGGTCTGGCGGGCTACCCAGATGCCAGTCGCCGGTTCCCGCGCTGTCAAATTCGACCGTCATCCCGCGTTCACGGGCCATAGCGCGCAACACGCCATGTGCGGTAGGTGAGCGGCAGATATTGCCCAGACAGAGCAGAAGAACTCTCATTGCTTTTCTTTCTGCCGTGCCCGCCACAAAGTGAACAACCCCGCACAAACCACGACCGCTGCACCGAACGCCACGTTCGGGCGCAGGGTCTCGCCGAAAACGCTGATGCCGATGACGCTGACAAAGACCAGTTGCAGATAGGCGAAAGGCTGGATCGCGCTGGCCTCGGCCACCTCATAGGCGCGGATCAGAAGCCAGTGGCTGAGGGCTGCGGTCAGGCACAAGAGCCCCATCCAGACCCAGTCGGCGGGGATCATTGGCTCCCAGAACCAGACACCCACCATGGTGGTAACGGCTGCACCCGCTACCCCAGTCCAGAAAAAGCTGACCGCTGCATTGTCGTCGCGTGAGACAAAGCGCGTGAGCAGACCGTAAAGTGCGAACATGAAGGCCGCCAGCAGCGGGATCAGGGCCGACGGGTGAAAGACGCCAAAGCCCGGTTGCAGGATGATCAGCACGCCAACAAAACCGATACCTATGGCCACCCACCGCCGCCATCCTACCTTTTCGCCCAGCACCGGCCCTGACAGTGCGGCAACCAGCAACGGATAGACGGCGAACACCGCGTGGCTTTCGACCAGCCCCAGGGCCACAAAGGCCAAAATCATCACACAGACTTCGGCGGCCAGCAGAAGCCCGCGAAATATCTGGGTCAGTGGCCGTTTGCTGCGCGCCGCCTGCCTAATGCCGCCTGCCTTGCGCTTGGCGATGGTGATGACGAAGGCCGCGAAGAACCAGTAGCGGACCATGATCACCATGAAAACATTGTATTCCCCCGCCAGATGGCGCGAAATGCCATCCTGCACGGCAAAGACAAAGGTTGTGGCGATCATCAGCCAGATGCCAAGCCGGGTGTTCTGGTCAGTCATTGCACGCACCCGGCCAGCCGCCCGGCGCTCATGTGTTTCTTGCGGCCAAAGCCGGGGCGGCGGGTGACCGTGAACCCTGCATCTTCCAGCGCGCGGCGAACATGCCCGGCGGCGGTATAGGTGGAGAATGTGCCGTCAGGCGCAGTGTGGCTTGCAACCTCGGCCATCAGGGCCGGGGTCCAGAGTTCGGGGTTCTTGGCGGGGGAAAAACCGTCAAGAAACCAGGCATCGGCGTGGCCCTGCCAGCGTGGCAGCATCTCGCGCGCGTCACCGATGTGGATTTCGGCATGCACATCGGGCAGGTCCAGCACCCGCACCGGCCCTGACGATGCCGCCCAGGCTGCCACCAGCGCCGCCGTGCCGGGCAGAGCGAAGCAGGTCAGCGCGCGTGCCATGTCCTCGGGTGGCAGGGGGAAGGCCTCGAACGAGGTGAAGTGCAGCTGTCCGGGCCCCTGCCAGCAAGCCGCAGCGGCCAACAGGTTCAGCCCGGTGCCAAAGCCCAGTTCGGCGATGTGGAACCCTTCACGGTAGCGCCCCGGCAGGTCGTTTCCGGTCAGGAAAACATGCTGCGTTTCCTCCAATCCAGCGCCGATGGTGAAATAGGGGTCGTCGAAGCGGGTGCTGACCGGCGTTCCGCTTTCGGTCCATGAAATGGGGGTGGGGTGGCGCATGGGCTGCGTCTCGGCTAGGGCTGGCGGGACCATGGCGCGCATAAAAGGGATTGGCAATGGCCGAAATCGCAGTGATGGGGGCGGGGGTTCTCGGGCTGAGCGCGGCTTTTTCGCTGGCACGACGCGGCGCGAGGGTGGTGGTGATCGAGCGCGATCATGTCGGTGCAGGGGCCTCGGGCGGGCTGGTCGGGGCCTTGGCGCCCCATGTGCCAGAGCAATGGAATTCCAAGAAGGCCTTTCAGTTTGACAGCCTGATCATGGCGGAAGGCTTCTGGTCCGATGTCGCGCGCACCGGCGGGCGGGACCCCGGGTATGCGCGCCTTGGCCGGGTGCAGCCGCTGTCTGATGCCGCTGCTGTGGCGCTGGCGCGCGCGCGCGCTGAGACTGCGCAAACGCTATGGCAGGGGCTGGCCGCGTGGCGTGTCTGCGCTGTGGAAGAGGTGCTCGGGCTGCGGCTGCACAGCCCCTCGGGGCTGGTGGTGCATGATACGCTGAGCGCCCGCCTGTCGCCCCGCCGTGCAGGGGCGGCGCTGGTGTCGGCCCTTGCGGCGATGGGTTGCGAGATCAAGCGTGGGACTGCGCCGCCTGCGGGTGCGCGGGTGATCTGGGCCACGGGTACGCAGGGCCTGACCGATCTTGGCCACGATCTGGGCGTGCCGATGGGTGGTGCGGTCAAGGGGCAGGCCGCGTTGCTGCGGGCTGACTGGCGCGACGCGCCGCAGGTCTTTGCCGAGGGCCTGCATCTGGTGCCCCAAGCCGACGGGACACTGGCGATCGGTTCGACATCCGAGCGCGGCTTTGCCGATCCCGGCGCGACCGATGACCAACTTGAGGCCCTGATCGCCCGCGCCCGCGCCCTGTCGCCTGACCTGACAGCTGCCCCGGTTCTTGAGCGCTGGGCGGGGCTGCGCCCGCGCAGCCCGTCGCGTGCGCCGATGCTGGGGGCATGGCCCGGGCGGGCGGGGCAGTATGTGCTTAACGGCGGGTTCAAGATCGGCTTTGGCATGGCACCGAAACTGGCCGAGGTCATGGCCGACCTTGTGCTGGAGGACCGTGACACTATCCCAGAGGGATTTCGCATCAGCGATAATCTGCCGCGCCCACGCGTTTGACCGCAGCCGCGATGTCGCCCCACCGCGTCGCAGGCATTTTATCCCTCGGGGACAAAGGCCGCGAACCTTGCCTGTTGAGCGATCAGCACGGCCTGTGTCCGGCTTTGCACGCCCAGCTTGCGCATGATCGCCGTCACATGCGCCTTGACCGTTGTTTCAGCGATCGACAGCTCCCAGGCGATCTGTTTGTTCAGCTTGCCCTGACACAGCAGTTCCAGAATGCGGGCCTGTTGGCGTGTCAGTTGCGACAGGCGGGCGATTGTTTCTTGCGCTTCGCTGGTTTCGATGCCGGGGACAAAGTCATCCGGCAGGTAGCGTTGCCCGGCCGCCAGCGCATCGATTGCGGCGCGGAACGCGTCACGCCCTGAATGTTTGGGCACAAAGCCCGAAGCCCCCGCTGCCAGTGCAGCTTCGATCAGCCGTGTATCGGTCATGGAAGAAACCACCAGCACCGGCAGACCCGGCGCGGCTGACCGAAGGCGCAACAGCCCCTCCAGCCCTTCGACATCGGGCAGGTCCAGATCCAGAAGCACCAGATCGGGCGAGGGTGGGGCCTCGATCCGCATCAGCGCCGCGCTCAGCGTATGCGCGGTTTCCACCTCTCCCACCCCGGCGAGCGCGCGCAACGTCAGTGCCAGCGCGTCGCAAAACAGCGGGTGGTCATCGACGATCAGCGCCCGGGCAATATAGCTGGGTGGCGCGGTGAGGTGGGTTTCCGGCCGGGTGGCGGTCATTGTCTAGCTTCCCTGCAACTGGATGCAGAATAGCACCCGCAGGCCTGCCCTGAAACAGGGCAGAACCCTGCTGAGCATGCGACAAAGGTCTGACAGACGAAAGCCGTCTTTTCCATCGCGCCCCTTCTGCCTATGCTGCGCGCGATTGCCGGGATGAGGGAGGACACGACATGAAGATGAATGACACCCGCCAGATCGACGCCGCGCCCGAGGTTGTCTGGGCCGCGCTTCTGGATGCTGAGGTCCTCAAGTCTGCGGTGCCGGGGTGCGAGTCTCTGACCGGCTCGCCCGAGGAGGGGTTCGAGGCAGTGGTCGTGCAGAAAGTGGGGCCGGTAAAGGCGCGTTTCACCGGCGTGGTCACGCTGACGGATATTGTCGAGGGCGAGAGCCTGACGCTGTCTGGCGAAGGCAAGGGCGGGGCGGCCGGGTTTGCGCGCGGTGCTGCACAGGTGAAACTGGAGCCCGCCGAAGGCGGCACGCTTCTGCACTACGATGTCGAGGCCAAGGTCGGCGGCAAGTTGGCGCAACTGGGCAGTCGGATCATCGATGGCTTTGCCCGCAAGATGGCGGATGATTTCTTTGCCCGCTTTCAAGCGGCTGTCGAAGGTCCAGAAGAATCGGCAGGCGAAGAGGCGGCCGCGGAGGAGGCCGGGTCGGGCGAGAAGAAGGGGTGGTTCAAGCGGGTACTGGGCAAGGAGTGACCGGGCCGCTTACGGCAGCGGCGAGGGGCCGATGACCAGCGGATGCAGAATAATCAGTGCCGCATATACCACCAGACCTGCAACGACAGCGCCCCATGGCAGGGCCATGCCTGGCCGCCAGCGCCCTGAGAACAGCGCCGAAAATGGCACAAGTGATGTGGCCCGCGTGGCCTCGTGCCAGTTCCGGTCGCCCATGCTGCGCCGGTGTCGGTGGTCCAGCATGGCCATGCCCGCCAGTGCAAAGGCGGCAAAAAGGCCAAACAATACCCCGTGCGCAAGTGTGCCATTGGCCAGAAAATGCGTCCCTGCCCATAGGAAAATCGCCAGCAACAGCGGGTGGCGCGACACCCCGGCAATGCCCGGGGCATCGGGGTCGAACGGCCCGGCGCGCCCGCCAAAGGAAAACGGATTGACCGACACCAACGCCACAGCCACCAGCACACAAGCCGGGGCCATGGCGATGAGCGCAAGCCAGGCCTGCCAGGGCGCATAGGGCCAGAGCGGCACAAACGGTGCCCGCCCTGCCGCTGCGATCAGCCAGATCAGCACCGCCAGCGACAACAGGCTGTAGCCCATCGTAAAGCCCCGCGCGCCAAGTCGCGCCACGATTGGCCCCTTGATTGCGGGCCGCACCGGCAGCGCATGCGACAGGAAAAAGACCCCCAGCACCGCCACAAATTCCGCCCATGCACCCATGACTGATCCCCCTTGATCGCGCCAAAGTTAAGGCGCGCTGCGCGCCAATGCCATCCCCTGCATTGCCCCCGCCGCGCCACTGCGCCATGATGCCGCGCAATTGCAACCGCCTGAAAGTCATAGCGTGCTGCCACCACCTTTTGTCGCGTTCATTGCCCCCGCGCGTGCCTATCCGCAGATCTGGCGGCTGCTTCTGGGGATGACCCTGATCGCCGGGGTTTATTTCTTGTGGATGGCGCTTCTGGGCGGGCTGTTGTGGCTGGCCTCGGGGCTGGAGGGGCTGGATGTGCGGCTCTACACGATCGGGCGGGGCTCTGACCCGTGGTCGCTGCTGTTGCTGTTGACCACGTTCATCGGCATGGCTTTTGGGGCCTGGGCTGCGGCGCGGCTGCTGCACCGGCGAGGGCTGCGCAGCCTTGTGGGGCGCCCGTCCGTTGTGTTGCGCGATTTTGTGCTGGGTGTGGTGGTGATGCTGATAGTTGGCGGGGGGCTCGGCCTGATGTTCCTGCCGTTCACGCCTGCGCTGGAGCCGGCCACGCCTCTGGCTGTCTGGCTGACCTTCCTGCCGCTTGCGCTGCTGGGCATCGCGGTGCAGACCGGGGCGGAAGAAATGGTTTTTCGCGGTTATCTGCAACAGCAACTGGCCGCGCGCTTTACCTCGCCGCTGGTGTGGATGGTTCTGCCCTCAATTCTGTTCGGGATGGCGCATTTCGCCCCGGCCGAGATGGGCGAGAGCGCCTGGCTGGTGGTCGCCGCGACCGGCGTCTTTGGACTGATTGCCGCCGATCTGACGGCGCGCACCGGTGCGCTGGGGCTGGCCTGGGGGCTGCATTTTGCCAACAACTGTCTGGCAATTCTTCTGGTGTCGGCCATGGGGGGGCTGGATGGGCTGGCGCTATTCAAACTGCCCGAGGGTGCGGCGCATGCCGAGGTGCTGCGCCCGCTTCTGCTGGCCGACATTGCACTGATGGGGGTTGTTTGGGCGGCGTGCCGGTTGTGGTTGCGCAGGCGTTAACGTGGCATCGGATTGCATTTCTCTGCCAGCCCGCTTATCTGAACACCCAGCCAAACAGGGGCCATGGGCATGAACTGGATTACCAATTACGTCCGTCCGACGATCAACTCGCTCTTCTCGCGCCGCGAGATGCCCGAGAATTTGTGGACGAAATGCCCGGAATGCGGAACCATGCTGTTCCACCGTGAGCTGAGCGACAATCTTCAGGTCTGCACAAATTGCAACCATCACATGCCGATAACCCCGCGCGAACGCTTCACCCGGCTTTTTGATGCCGGGGTGTTCGCCGAGGTTGCGGTCCCCGAACCCACCGTTGACCCGCTGCAATTCCGGGATCAGAAGCGCTACCCGGACCGAATGAAAGCCGCGCAGAAAACCACCGGTGAGCGCGAGGCAATGCTGGTGGCCGAGGGCGAGATGGGGCGCACGCCGATCATCGCCGCGGCACAGGATTTCGCCTTCATGGGCGGCTCGATGGGAATGTATGTCGGCAATGCGATCATCGCGGCCTGCGAGCGTGCGGTGGAAACGCGGCGCCCGTTGGTGCTGTTCTCGGCCGCCGGGGGCGCGCGGATGCAGGAAGGCATTCTTTCGCTGATGCAGATGCCGCGCACCACAGTGGCGGTACAGATGCTGAAGGAAGCAGGCCTGCCATATATCTGCGTACTGACACATCCCACCACCGGCGGCGTGACCGCCAGTTATGCCATGCTGGGCGATGTCCATATTGCCGAGCCGAACGCGTTAATCTGTTTCGCCGGACCCCGCGTGATTGAGCAGACCATCCGCGAAAAGCTGCCTGAGGGGTTTCAGCGCGCCGAATACCTGCTGGACCACGGTATGCTGGACCGTGTCACCCATCGCAAGGACATGCGCCGCGAACTGGTCACGATCCTGCGCATGCTGACTGGCCAGCCGCCTGCTGTGGCGGGCGATCTGCCCGCGCCTGAAATTGAGCAAGAGCCGGAACCGGCGCCCGTCGCCCCATCCGTCGCCCCGCCCAACACCTCGCCAGACACCAAAACGTGAGCGCGCCTGCCTCGGATGCCATCCTCGCCCGGATGATGGCGCTGCACCCCAAGATCATCGACCTGACGCTGGACCGGGTCTGGCGGCTTCTGGCCGCGCTGGGCCATCCTGAGCGTGATCTGCCGCCGGTCATCCATATCGCGGGTACAAATGGCAAAGGCTCGACTTTGGCGATGATCCGCGCTGGGCTGGAGGGGGAAGGCAAGCGTGTCCATGCCTATACCTCGCCGCATCTGGCGCGGTTTCATGAGCGTATTCGCGTGGCTGGCAGCCTGATCGCGGAAGACGCGCTAAGCGCAGTGCTTGATGAATGCTACGCTGCCAACGCAGGCGCCCCGATCACCTATTTCGAGATCACCACCTGCGCTGCGTTGCTGGCCTTTGCCCGCAGCCCCGCCGATTATACCCTGATGGAGGTCGGTCTTGGCGGGCGGCTGGATGCCACGAATGTTATCGACCAGCCCGCGCTGACCATCATCACGCCGGTCTCATTGGACCATCAGCAATACTTGGGCGAATCGCTGACCGAGATCGCAGGAGAGAAGGCGGGGATACTGAAACGCCGTGTCCCATGTATCGTCGGGCCACAGGCCGAGGACGGGCTTGAGGCGATCGAGCGCCGCGCGGCCCGGCTGGGTGCACCGCTGATCGCCCATGGCCAGCACTGGCATGTTTCCGAGGAAATGGGTCGGCTGGTTTTTGAGGATGAAACCGGCCTGCTGGACCTTCCCTTGCCCAACCTTCCCGGCCCGCATCAGTTGCACAACGCAGGTGCCGCGCTGGCGGCGCTTCGGTTTCTGGGGGCAGGAGAAACGGCGTTTGAGGCGGCGGTGACCTGCGCTGAATGGCCCGCCCGGATGCAGCGCCTGCGCCATGGCCCGCTAGTTGCAACCGCGCCGGGGGTGGAGCTGTGGCTGGACGGCGGGCACAATCCGGCAGCGGGGCAGGCGATTGCGGCCACGCTAGCGCGGCTGCCCCGCAGGCCCACATGGCTGATCTGTGGCATGCTGAACACAAAAGATGTGCGGGGGTTCATGGCCCCGCTGGCCGGACTGACCGAAGGGCTTTGGGCCGTGTCGATCCCGGGTGAGGCCAATACGCTGCCTGCTGCCACAACGGCTGCAGCCGCAACCGCGGCCGGTCTGTCCGCCCATGAGGCCGAATCAGTTGCGGCCGCTCTGGCACAGATCGCTGCGCGTGAACCTTTCGCCCGTGTGCTGATCTGCGGCTCGCTGTATCTGGCAGGGGCGATTCTGCGCGAGAACGGTTGAAACGGCGCAGACACGCAGCCGCATCAAAACAAAAACCCCGCCGAAGCGGGGCTTTCTCAGCGAAGCGCCAAATGGCTCAGGCTGCTGCCTGTGCCGCCTGCGCAGCTTTCGCGATCTCTTTCTTGATCTTCAGAACGCGCGACGACAGTTCTTCGTCACGGGACTTGGCGAGGAAGGCATCAAAGCCCCCCCGATGATCGACTGTGCGCAGCGCAGCGGCAGAAATCCGCAGCGAAAAGGCTTTTCCCAGCGTTTCCGAGGCCAGTGTCACATCTACCAGGTTTGGCAGGAAGCGACGGCGGGATCTGTTGTTGGCGTGGCTGACATTGTTGCCAGACATCGGGCCTTTTCCGGTCAATTCGCAACGGCGCGACATGTCTTTGTCCTCGTCTTGTTCGGGTGGGCTGGCGTCGCCCGTCAACACAAATGGGCGCCGCTTGGCAGCGCCCGGAAATCTGATTGGGAGCTATTAGGTGGATTGCTGCGTGGCGTCAAGGGGAGAGTGGCGCGCGCCACTGTCTTCCAGCTCGTCCAGCAGGGCACGCGCGGCCGCCCCGGCGCTGGCCTCGCCCTGCGCCACGGCCTCGGCCAGTTCTGCCATCCGCGCCCGTGCCGCCGGGGTTTCCAGCCGCGCCAGTAGCGCCCGGCGCACCTCTTCGCCAAACCAGTGCCGCGCCTGCGCCGCGCGCCGCGCTGTCCAGTGGCCCTTTTCGCGCCGCCAGTCGATCAGCGCGCGGATCTCGGACCAGACCTGTTCCAACCCGCGCTCCTCTAGCGCCGAGGCGGTCAATGCCTTGGGAAAGCCCTCCGGGTCTTGAGGGCGGCGGCGGAGCAGTCTGAGCGCTCCTGCGTAATCGGCGCAGGTGCGGGTAGCCGTTGCCTTCAGGTCGCCATCGGCCTTGTTCACCACAATGATATCGGCGGCTTCCATGATCCCGCGCTTGACGCCCTGCAACTCGTCGCCGCCTGCCGGGGCCAGCAACAACAGGAAGACATCGCACAGCTCAGCCACCACGGTTTCCGACTGGCCCACGCCAACCGTCTCAATCAAGATCACATCGAAGCCGGATGCCTCGCACAGTGCCACGGCCTCCCGGGTGCGTCGCGCTACGCCGCCCAGATGGGTCTGGCTGGGTGAGGGGCGGATGAAGGCGTTGGGGTGGCGTGCCAGCCGGTCCATCCGGGTCTTGTCACCCAGAATTGAGCCACCGGTGCGGGTGCTCGACGGGTCCACCGCCAGCACGGCCACGCGCATTCCCTGTTCGCACAGCGCCATGCCAAACGCTTCGATGAAGGTGGATTTCCCCACGCCCGGGGTGCCGGAAAGGCCGATTCGCAGCGCCTCGCGCCCATGTCCGGCCAATTGTTCCAGTAACGCCGTGGTTTGCAAACGATGATCAGGGCGGGTGCTTTCCACAAGCGTGATGGCACGGGCCAGCGCCCGCCTGTCGGCTGCCAGAATGTGATTGGCGAGATCGCTCATGTTGCCCTCGTCACTCCGTCGTGGCCTGTCTTGCCTTGCCCGTGCGATGCTGTCCAGTACCGCGCGGCCCTGAGGCACTGGAACTCGCACCCGCCACGCCGCATAACGTTGGCCCATGGACCTGCCCATCGATTCCCTTCTGCCCGAAATCTGCGCCACGCTGGCAGCAAAGGGCCAGTGCGTGCTTCAGGCCCCACCGGGCGCAGGCAAGACAACCCGTGTGCCGCTGGCGCTGCTGGATCAGGTGCCGGGCCGCATCCTGATGCTGGAACCCCGCCGCCTTGCCGCCCGCGCCGCTGCCGAACGCATGGCCGAGACGCTGGGTGAACCCGTGGGCGCGCGTGTCGGCTACCGCATTCGCGGCGAGGCCAAGGTCAGCCGCGACACCCGGATTGAGGTGGTGACCGAGGGCATTTTGACGCGCATGTTGCAGACCGACCCGTCGCTGGACGGCATCGGCGCGGTGATCTTTGACGAGTTTCACGAGCGCTCGCTCAACGCCGATCTGGGGCTGGCGCTGGTGTTGGAGGTCCGCGCCGCTCTGCGCCCTGAATTGCAGCTGATCGTCATGTCCGCCACGCTCGATGCCGCGCCGGTGGCTGCTTTGCTGGGCGATGCGCCGATGCTGACCGCCGAAGGCCGCGCCTATCCGGTGGAAACCCGCTGGCTGGATCGCCCGGTGCCAAAGGGCACGCGCCTGCCGCAGGCGGTGGCCGATCAGGTGCTGGCAGCGTTGTCAGAGACCGGGGGCGGCGTGCTGGTGTTCCTGCCCGGCGAAGGCGAAATCCGCCAGACCGCCGCTGCGCTGGCAGGTCGCCTGCCCGCCGACACAAGACTGCACACCCTTTATGGCGCGATGCCCTTTGCCGAACAACGCGCAGCCATCGCCCCGGCGATCTCAGGGCGCAAACTGGTTCTGGCCACGGCCATTGCCGAAACCTCGCTGACCATCACCGACATCCGCGTGGTCGTCGATGCCGGGCGCGCGCGCCGGGCGCGTTATGACCCCGGCTCGGGCATGTCGCGGCTGGTAACTGAGCCCGTCAGCCGCGCCGAGGCCGAGCAGCGGCGGGGCAGGGCAGGGCGTGTGGCCGAGGGGGTGTGTTACCGGATGTGGACAAAGGGGCAGGAGGGCGCGCTGCCCGCCTTTGCCCCACCTGAGATTGAAACTGCTGATTTGACTGCGCTGGCGCTGGAACTGGCGGTCTGGGGGGCGGGCGACGGGGCCGGGCTGGCTTTCCTGACACCGCCACCCGCCGGGGCACTGGCCGAGGCGCAGGGGCTGTTGCAAGGGTTGGGGGCGCTTGATGGGGCCGCGCGCATCACTGCACAGGGCCGCGCCATGGCGGCGCTGCCCCTGCACCCGCGGCTGGCGCATATGCTGCTTGCGGCGGGAAGGGGGGCGGCGCCCTTGGCCGCGCTCTTGGAATCGCGCGATCCTTTGACCGGCGCGCCTGCCGATCTTTCACTGCGTCTGGCGGCGCTGAAAGACCCGCGCGCCTATGCCGACAACCACCCCTGGCCCGTCCGGCGCGATGCATTGGAGCGTATCCGCACCGAGGCGAAACGGCTGGCGCGGCTGGCACCCGCCGATACCGGCCTTTCGCCCGCCGAGATGGCCGCGCTGGCCTATCCGGACCGCATTGGCCTGCGCCGTAAGGGCGACGCGCCGCGTTATCTGTTGTCAGGCGGCAAGGGGGCGGTGCTGGACGGTGCCGACCCGCTGGCACAATCCCGGCTGCTGGTGGCCACCGATCTGGACGGCGACCCGCGCGAGGCGCGCATCCGGCAGGCGATACCGATCGCCGAATCGGCCCTGCGTGCGCTCTTTTCCGACCAGATCGAATGGCGTGATACCTGCGAATGGTCGCCGCGTGAGCGTCGGGTGGTGGCCCGTCAGCGAGAATGCCTTGGCGCGCTGGTGCTGGCTGATCGCAAATGGGATGCCCCGCCCGAGGCCCGCGCGCGCGCCGCGTTGGACGGGATGCGCGATCTGGGGCTGGCGCAATGCGGCATGAGCGATGCCGCGCGCAGGTTTCAGGCCCGTGTGGAACTCTTGCGCGCCGAGGGGGTCGCGCAGCCGGACCTTTCCGATGCAGGGATCATGGCGCGGGCCGAAGACCTGCTTTTACCGTTCCTCGGAAAGGTGCGATCCATTGACGACCTGCGCGCGCTCGACCTGACCGAGGCATTGCGCAGCGCTCTGGACTGGGAACAACAACAAGCCCTCGACCGCCTCGCGCCCGCCCATTTCACCACGCCAATGGGCCGCAAGGTGGCGATCGACTACAGCACCGGCCAACCCGCAATCGCTGTGCGCCTGCAGGAAATGTTCGGCGTCACCGAACACCCGGTCATCGGGCCCCGCCGCCTGCCGCTGAAGGTAACCCTGCTCTCACCGGCCCATCGCCCGGTACAGATCACAACCGATCTGCCGGGGTTCTGGGACACCAGCTACACCGATGTGCGCAAGGACATGCGCGGCCAGTATCCCCGCCACCCCTGGCCGAAAAACCCGCGCGAGGCAGACCCGACACTGCGCGCCAAGCCCCGCAGCCGGTAAGGGGGCGCTGCCCCCGCCGCCCTTCGGGCGACTCCCCCGGGATATTTTCAGACACAAAATGTAAGAACCGGCTCTCTCTCCCCATTTTGTGTCTGAAAATATCCTGGGGGTGAATGGGCCATAGGCCCAGAGGGGGCAAAGCCCCCTTACTGGCCCAGATGCCGTTCGCCGCGTGATTGAGCCAGGACGATCTGGCGCTGGCGTTCGCGGAAGCGGGCGCGGCGGGCGCTGTCGAACTCATTGATGCAATGGTGGCAACTGACGCCCTCTTCATACTCAGGGCGGGCGCGGTCAACGGGTTCAAGCGGGCGGCGGCAAGCGTGGCACATGCGGTGATCGCCCGGCACCAGCCCGTGCCCGACCGACACGCGCTGATCAAAGACAAAGCAACCACCGTGCCAGAGGCTTTGATCCCGGGGTACCTCTTCAAGGTATTTCAGGATCCCGCCTTTCAGGTGATAGACCTCATCAACACCCTGCCCCAGCAGATAGTTGGTCGATTTCTCGCACCGGATGCCGCCGGTGCAAAACATGGCGATGCGTTTGTTGTGGAAGCGGTGCTTGTTGGCCTCCCACCACGCGGGGAAATCACCGAAGCTGGTGGTGCCGGGGTCGATCGCGCCCTCAAAGGTGCCGATCGCAACCTCATAGTCGTTGCGGGTGTCGATCACCGCCACATCGGGGGCTGAGATCAGATCGTTCCAGTCCGCCGGTTCCACATAATGCCCCACCCGTGCGCGGGGGTCCACGTCGGGCTGGCCCATGGTGACGATCTCACGCTTGAGCCGCACCTTCATGCGCCCGAAGGGCATGGCTTCTGAGGCACTTTCCTTCCATTCAAGGTCTGCGCAACCGGGCAGGGCGCGGATATGCGCTAACACCGCATCGATGCCTTCGCGGGTGCCGGCGATGGTGCCGTTGATCCCCTCAGGAGCCAGCAGCAACGAGCCTTTGACCCCCAGCCCGCAGGCCAGTTTCGCCAGCGGTCCGCGCAGGGAGGCGGGATCAGTGAAGCGGGTGAAGTGGTAGAGTGCGGCAATGGTGAGCATGGTGCTCTGTTGCACCCGAATCGCCCGCAGGGCAAGGGGGCGGTCAGGCAAAGAACGCCTCGACGATCACCACAATGGTCACGAAAAACGCCACCGTCTTGAAGGCGAACCACCCCTGCCGCCAGCGGCTGGCTGTCTGCGTGTCTGAACCGGGCCGGGGCGCGAGATTGATCATCAGCCAGCGAAACCGTCCGAAACCGTTCTCCGGGTAGATCGCGGCGGGCTGGAACAGGGCCACATCGCGGTGCCGCATCGCCAGAATCAACACCATCCCTGCGGCAAACCCGCCTATATGCGCCCACCAGGCGATCAGCATCTCGCTGTCGGGGTTCGGCAGCAGTGCCGAGAAGACGTCCAGCGCGATTGTCAGCCCCACGAACACGCTGGCCGGCACCAGAACCGGGATGCGGAACGCCACCAGAACCAGCACCCGGGCGCGCGGGTGCAAGAGCAGATAGGCCCCCATCACCCCCGCTATCGCCCCGCTGGCGCCGACAACCGGCACCATGGGTGTGGCGGACATCACCCCCTCGCAGACCGCCCCGGCCACGCCGCACAGGACAAAGAACAGCGGATAGCGGGCATGGCCCATACTGTCCTCAATGTTGTTGCCAAAGACCCAGAGAGCGATCATGTTTCCGGCCAGATGCAGGATATCGGCGTGCAGGAAGATATAGCTGACGCTCTGCAGGGCGATCATGTCCCAGCTGGTTTGCGCCTTGGGGCCACCGACAAGATGCAGGTTGGCCGGGGTGAAGCCGTAGTGCTGGTAGGGCGGATCGAGGAAGAACAGGACCACGCACAGCAGGATCAGCGCATAGTTCACATAGGCCCGCCGGATATGCTTGACCGGGTTGTTGTCGGCAATGACCAGCATGGGGGGCGCGTCCGGTTGGGTCTGATTTGCAGAGTTCAGCCGGTCATGACCCGGTTGGCAAGCGCAACCTTGGCCCGCACGCCTGCTTTTGCTTGACTCTGTGCGCATCCTGCCATACCTGCCAGCCAATTCCCCGGAGGCCTTTCTGCTTCCGGTCCCATCGCTTTTGCGGGGATCGCCATCCGTCAGCGCGTTGCGCCCACGGGTGCCGCGTCGCATTGGCACCCCGCGTTGGTCACAAAGCCCGCACTGGTCACAAAGGACGAGCCCATGTTCGAGAATCTGTCAGAACGCCTTGGCGGTGTTTTCGACCGTCTGACCAAGCAGGGTGCGCTGTCGGCTGATGACGTGACCGCCGCGCTGCGCGAGGTGCGGGTGGCATTGCTGGAGGCAGATGTCTCGCTGCCGGTTGCGCGTGATTTCATCAAGCGGGTGCAGAGCAAGGCCACGGGCTCGGCGGTGACCAAATCGGTCACGCCGGGTCAGCAGGTGGTCAAGATCGTCCATGACGAACTGATCACCATGCTGCGCGGTGAGGGGGATCCGGGCAAGCTGAAGATCGACAACCCGCCCGCGCCGATCCTGATGGTCGGTTTGCAGGGCTCGGGCAAGACCACCACCAGCGCCAAACTGGCGCGCCGTCTGAAAGAGCGTGAGGGCAAGCGCGTGCTGATGGCATCGCTTGACACCAATCGCCCGGCGGCGATGGAGCAATTGGCCATTCTTGGCGGTCAGATCGGGGTGGATACTCTGCCGATCGTCAAGGGCGAGAACGCCGTTGCGATTGCGAAACGCGCAAAAAGCCAGGCGATGCTGGGCGGCTATGATGTCTATATCCTGGACACCGCGGGCCGTCTGCATATCGACGAAGTGCTGATGGATGAGGTGCAATCCGTCCGCGACGTTGCCAATCCGCGCGAGACACTGCTCGTGGTCGATGGCCTGACCGGACAGGACGCCGTCAATGTGGCGACAGAGTTTGACGAGAAGGTGGGCATCACCGGCGTGGTGCTGACGCGAATGGATGGCGACGGGCGCGGCGGTGCGGCGCTGTCGATGCGCGCGATCACCGGTAAGCCGATCCGCTTTGTGGGCCTTGGCGAGAAGACCGAGGCGCTGGAAACATTCGAGCCGGAGCGCATCGCGGGCCGCATTCTGGGCATGGGCGACATTGTTGCGCTGGTCGAAAAGGCCCAGACCACGCTGGAGGCCGAGCAGGCCGAGCGCATGATGAAGCGCTTTCAGAAGGGTCAGTTCAACATGAACGACCTCAGAACCCAGCTGGAACAGATGTTGAAGATGGGCGGCATGCAGGGCGTCATGGGCATGATGCCGGGCATGGGCAAGATGCAGAAACAGGCCGAGGCCGCAGGGTTTGACGACATCATGCTCAAGCGTCAGATCGCGCTGATCCAGTCGATGACGAAGAGGGAGCGCGCCAATCCGGACGTGCTGCAGGCCAGCCGCAAGAAGCGCATCGCCGCCGGTGCCGGGCTTGAAGTGTCTGAGTTGAACAAGCTTCTGAAGATGCAAAAGCAGATGTCCGACGTGATGAAGAAGATGGGCAAGGGTGGCATGCTCAAGCAAGCCATGAAGTCGATGTTCGGCAAGAACACGGACATGGCTGACATGCAAAAGCAACTCGCCGACCCTGAGGCGATGAAAGCCGCGCAGATGGCCATGCAGCGTGGCAGCGGCCTGCCTGGTCTGGGCGGTGGCGGGTTGCCGGGCGGGCTTTCCGGCCTGGGTTTTGGAAAGAAGCGGTAGATGTCTGCAACGCCGCGCCCCGCACTGACCGGCACGCCTGTTCTGGAAACAGAACGCTTGCGCCTGCGTGCGCCGGTGGCGGCCGATTTTGAGACCTTTGCCGCACATGTTGCGACCGACCGGGCGCGCTATACCGGCGGGCCGCAGGACCGGGCGATGGCGTGGCGGGCATTTTGCCATATGACCGGCCACTGGGTGCTCCGCGGTTACGGCATGTTCTTCTTTACCGACAAGACCAGTGATGACGTTCTGGGCTTCGCCGGGCCATGGTTCCCTGAAGGCTGGCCCGAGCCCGAGCTGGGCTGGAGCGTGATGATCGATGCCGCAGAGGGCAAGGGTTATGCGTTGGAGGCCGCCCGCGCGGCGCGTGGTTTTGCCTATGATGTGCTTGGCTGGCCCACCGCAATCAGCCTGATCGACGCGGCCAATACCCGCAGTCAGGCGCTGGCCAGGCGACTGGGTTGCGTGCCCGAGGGGCCGGGCGAGGTGCTGGGCAAGCCCTGCGTGATCTGGCGCCACCCCGCGCCCGATGTCCTGACGGATGGCGGAATGGAGGCTTACGCATGACCGCCGCCCCGCATCTGATACCGATACCCGGTCCCGCAGCTGACCTCGGCACGCGCCTGAGCGATGGGTTGCCGGTGCTGAACACGGCGCGCTGCATTCTGCGCGCGCCGGTGTTGGCCGATGCGACAGCATGGATCACGATCATGGCTGCCGATACCGAGGGGCATATCGGCGGTCCGCTTGATCCGGATAACGCCTTCAAGGAGTTTGCGGCGACGGTGGGCCTGTGGCTTCTGCGTGGGCACGGGCTATGGACTGTTACGGACAAGGCAGGCACGGTTCTGGGGTTTGTACTGCTGGGTTTCGAGCCGGGCGACAAAGAGCCTGAGCTGGGCTTTCTGTTCTGCGAAGACGCGCGCGGCAGGGGCCTTGCCGCTGAAGCAGCAACAGCGGCAAGAACCTACGCGCTGGAGATCCTGTGCCTGCCGTCTCTGGTCAGCTATATCGCGCCGGGCAACACCGCATCGCGGCGGCTGGCGGAACGGCTGGGGGCGCGGCTTGAAGGGACAGTCGGCGATCACGACGATCCTGAGCCGGCCGAAATCTGGCGTCACGCGCCGGGAGGGTCGGCATGACTACTCCGTACATAATTGCCAGGGCGGCCATTTGCCGCAGCGGCCTGAAAACCTGCAGCCGTTCCGGGAGGACAGTATGAGCGATGCCATCGAACGCGCGGCCGATTTGCTGCGCGAGCACCGCGAGTCGATTGACCGGCTGGATGCGATCCTCGTCTATACGCTGGCGGAACGCTTCAAGCATACGCAGGCCGTTGGCAGGCTGAAGGCCGAACACACCCTGCCGCCCTCGGACCCCGCACGCGAGGCACAGCAGATCGAGCGGCTGGAATGGCTGGCCAAGGAAGCCGACCTAGACCCGGAATTTGCCAAGAAATTCCTCGCCTTCATCATCTCCGAGGTGATCCGTCACCACGAGAGGTTGCAGAACTGACCCCAAATTGGCCCGCCCGGACAATCCGGCGCGCCGCAACAGCCATCCAAAGGAGAAACACCCATGGCTACCAAAATCCGTCTCGCCCGTGGCGGCTCGAAAAAGCGCCCGTTCTACGCGATTGTCATTTCCGACAGCCGCATGCCGCGCGATGGCCGCTTTCTGGAGAAGATCGGCACCTATAACCCGCTTCTCGCCAAAGACAACGAAGAGCGCGTGAAAATGGACCTGGAGCGCGTGCAGTTCTGGCTGGAGCGCGGTGCGCAGCCGACCGACCGGGTCGCGCGTTTTCTGGAAAGCGCTGGTGTGCGTGCCAAAGCCGAACGCTCGAACCCCAAAAAGGCCCAGCCGGGCAAGAAAGCGGTTGAGCGCGCTAAAGAGCGGGCCGAAAAGGCCGCCGTCGGCGCTGAAGAGTGAACCGGGTGAGGGGGGCAGTCTGCCCCCCTCTTTGGCTTC
>JAFIEK010000002.1 GCA_020832545.1 Pararhodobacter sp.
ACAACGTGGACCATCAGGCCCGCATCTGCCATTCGACCACCGTGGCGGGCGTGGCGAACACCTGGGGCTATGGCGCGCAGACCAACAGCTACAACGACATCCGCAACTCCAAGACCATCATCGTCATGGGCTCGAACGCGGCCGAGGCGCACCCGGTGTCGCTTCAGCATGTCCTTGAGGGCAAAGAAATCAATCGCGCCAATGTCTTCGTCATCGACCCGCGCTTCACCCGCACCGCGGCGCATGCAACCGAATTTGTGCGTATGCGCCCCGGCACCGATATCGCCATCATCTGGGGTATCATGTGGCACATCTTTGAAAACGGCTGGCAGGATGACGAATTCATCGCCCAGCGCGTTCATGGGATGGACCAGATCCGCGAAGCGGTGCAGGCCTACACACCCGATGTGGTCGAAAACATCTCGGGCATACCGGGCGACACCCTTCGCCGCGTGGCCGAGACTTTTGCCACGCAAAAGCCCTCGACCTTCATCTGGTGTATGGGCGGCACGCAGCATACCGTGGGCACCGCCAATGTGCGCGCCTATTGCGATTTGTTGCTGGCCACCGGCAACGTGGGCTTCCCCGGCACCGGGGCCAACATCTTCCGCGGCCACTGCAACGTGCAGGGTGCCACGGATTTCGGCCTCGATGTGGGCAACCTGCCTTGCTACTACGGCCTTGGCGAAGGCGCGTGGCGCCACTGGGGCCGCGTCTGGGATGTGCCTTATGATTACTTCGTCAGCCGCTTTGACGATGTTCCGGCCAAGGCCGGGCGCGAGGCCCGCACGGCCGAGCAGAACATGGGCGTGCCGGGCATCACCTCAACCCGCTGGTTCGATGCCACACTGATGGACGCCGATGAGGTGGATCAGCGCGACAATATCAAAGCGATGATCGTCTTTGGTCACGGCGGCAACACCGTGCCACGGATGCAGGACGCCCAGCGCGGAATGGATGCGCTGGACCTGCTGGTTGTGGCGGACCCGCACCCGACCACCTTTGCAGCCCTGCATTCACGCACCGAGAACACCTACCTTCTGCCGATCTGCACGCAGTTCGAGGTCGATGGCTCGCGCACAGCCTCAAACCGCTCGGTCCAGTGGGGCGAGAAGATTGTTGAACCGATCTTTGAGTCGGACAACGATTTTGCGGCCATATATGCGCTGTCCGAGCGGCTGGGTTTTGGCGATGAAATGTTCAAGAACTATGAGATGGTTCAAGGCAAGTTCGGCATGGAACCCACCGCCGAATCCATCCTGCGCGAGATCAACCGCGGCGGCTGGTCTACCGGCTACACCGGTCAGTCGCCAGAGCGGCTGAAGGCCCATATGGAGAACCAGCAGCACTTTGATCTGGTGACCCTGCGCGCGGGCCCCGATGCGCCGGAAGAGGTGCGGGGCGATTACTATGGTCTGCCATGGCCTTGCTGGGGCACGCCTGAATTCCGCCACCCCGGCACGCACATCCTCTATAACCCCAACATCGCGGTTAAGGATGGCGGCGGGGCTTTCCGCCCCCGCTTTGGGCTGGAGCGGGATGGCGAGACCATGCTGGCCGAGGGCAGTTGGCCGGTGGATTCGGAAATCCAGGACGGATACCCGGAATTCACCTACGCCCTGCTGCAACAGCTTGGCTGGGATGCTGACTTGACGGATGACGAACGCGCCACCATCGAACAGATCGGCGGCGAGAACTCAGGCGGTGTCAGCTGGTCGATCGACCTGTCGGGCGGTATCCAGCGCGTCGCGATCGAGCATGGCTGTGTGCCCTTCGGCAACGGCAAGGCCCGGGCCGTGGCCTGGAACCTGCCTGATCCCATTCCGGTGCACCGCGAGCCGATCTATTCGCCGCGCCCCGATCTGGTGGCCGACTACCCCACCCGCGAGGATGGTCGTTCCCAGCGCATGCCCAACATCGGCCATACCATCCAGATGGCCAATGTCGAAAACCGGGTGGCCGAGCAGTTCCCCATCGTTCTCACCTCGGGTCGTCTGGTCGAGTATGAAGGCGGCGGTGAAGAGACCCGCTCAAACCCATGGCTGGCCGAGTTGCAGCAGGATATGTTTGTCGAGGTCAACACCGATGACGCTGCCGCACGCGGCATTGTCGATGGCGGTTGGGTCTGGGTGACGGGGGCCGAAGGCGGCAGCCGCGCGCGGGTCAAGGCGCTGGTCACCGAACGGGTCAACCCCGGTCTGGCCTTCATGCCCTTCCACTTCGCCGGTTGGTTCCAGGGCGAGGATCAGCGGGGCAATTACCCCGAGGGAACCGATCCCATCGTTCTGGGTGAATCCGTCAACGTCATCACAACTTATGGCTATGACCCGGTGACCGGCATGCACGAAGGCAAGGTCACGCTTTGCCAAATCGAAGCCGCGTAAGGGAGGGCAGGATAAAATGGCACGGATGAAATTCCTCTGCGACGCCGACCGCTGCATCGAATGCAACGCCTGCGTCACCGCCTGCAAGAACGAGCACGAGGTGCCTTGGGGCATCAACCGGCGGCGGGTGGTTACCATCAACGACGGCCTGCCGGGCGAGCGCTCGGTTTCCATGGCCTGCATGCACTGCACCGACGCGCCCTGCGCTGCGGTGTGCCCGGTGTCATGCTTCTACACCACCGCCGATGCGGTGGTGCTGCACAACAAGGACACCTGCATCGGTTGCGGCTATTGCAGCTACGCCTGCCCATTCGGCGCACCGCAGTATCCGCAGATGGCCAATTTCGGCACTCGCGGCAAGATGGATAAATGCACCTATTGCTCAGGCGGGCCAGAGGCCGATCTGAGCACCGTGGAGTATCAGAAATACGGTGCCAACCGTCTGGCTGAAGGCAAGCTGCCGCTCTGCGCCGAGATGTGTTCGACCAAGGCGCTGCTGGCGGGGGATGGCGACATCATCGCCGATATCTACCGCGAGCGTGTGGTCACGCGCGGCTATGGATCAGGCGCATGGGGCTGGCGCACGGCCTATGGTGAAACGGTCTCGGTCTAGGCCGCAAACGGGAGGATGGAACCATGAGACAGACACTATCCCGCCTTGTCGCCGCATCGGGGCTGGCAGCCGCCGGGGCCGGCACCGCGCTGGCGCAGGTCAACCCCACCGCCAGTTCGGTCAATGAAGAGGCGCTGTTGCGCGCCCTGCAATCGGGTGAGGCGGTCAGTGGCCGCGCCTCGATCCCCAACCCAGAGGCCAGCGCGCTGATCGCGCCCGACAACCAGCTTTGGGCCACCATGCAAGGCAGCACTCTGCAGACCCTGTCAATTGTGGCCGTGCTGGGCACGCTTGCGCTGCTGGTGCTGTTCTACCTGATCCGTGGCCGCATCCGCATCGAGGGTGGGTGGTCTGGCCGCAAGATCCTGCGCTTCAATTCAGTTGAGCGATTTGCCCACTGGCTGCTGGCCACAACCTTCATCATTCTGGCGCTGACCGGGCTGAACCTGATCATCGGTCGCACCGTCATCCTGCCACTCGTCGGCGAAGGGGCCTTTGGCACGCTGACCGCCTGGGGCAAGATCGCGCATAACTACCTGGCTTGGCCCTTCATGGCCGCGCTGATCATGGTGTTCGTGCTCTGGGTAATCCACAATATCCCTGCGAAGATTGATCTGGAATGGATCAAACAGGGCGGCGGGATCTTCAAGAAGGGTGTCCACCCGCCCGCACGCAAGTTCAACTTTGGCCAGAAGATCGTCTTCTGGGCGGTGATCCTGGGTGGGGCGGCCATGTCTTACACCGGCATCATGCTGCTGTTTCCCGCCGACGTTGGAAGCGCCGCCGACTGGCAGTTCTATCAGGTGATCCATGCCCTTGTAGCGGCGGCGATGTCAGTGCTGATCCTGGGCCATATCTATATCGGCACCGTCGGGATGGAAGGCGCATTTGACGCCATGGGCACCGGCGAGGTGGATGAAAACTGGGCCAAGGAGCATCACTCGCTCTGGGTTGATGAGGTGAAGGGCACACAGGCGCGCAATGATGCGCAGATCAAGCCCGCTGAATAGACCTGCCCTTTCCGGTTTCGCCCGGCAAATTCTGACGGCCCGGCACCGTAATGTGCCGGGCCCTTTCTTCGCAGCCCCCTTTTCTTCGCAACCCCGGAACCCCGCATGACCACCACCCCCGCGCCCTCGCTTGCTGATCGTGCCCTCGCCGCACTGGCTGGCGTGCACCTGCCTGATGGCGACACGCTGGCGGGTTCCGGGCGGCTGGCAGGGCTGACAGCAAGCGCGGGAAAGGTCAGCCTGGCGATCCGGGTCACCCCGAAAGAGGCCGCAGCCTTTGCCCCGGTGCGCGACGCAACCGAGGCCGCCTTGCGCGCCCTGCCCGGCGTAAAACAGGCCATGGTGGTGCTGACCGCCGAAACCTCAGCTTCGCCGAAGACCCCGCCGACCCTCAAGGCAACTGCCCCCGGTCCGCAGGTCAAGGTTCTGGCAGGGGTTCGACATGTGATCGCCGTGGCCTCAGGCAAGGGCGGCGTGGGCAAGTCCACCACCGCCGTCAATCTGGCGCTGGCCCTGCGCGCGCAGGGGCGCAAGGTGGGGATACTGGACGCTGATATCTACGGCCCCTCGCTGCCCACGCTTCTGGGACTGCACGGCAAACCGCGCATGGCTGACGGGCGCAAGTTGCGGCCGATGGATGCCTATGGGCTGAAAGCGATGTCGATGGGCCTGCTGGTCGATGCCGAAACCGCGATGGTCTGGCGTGGGCCGATGGTGATGTCGGCGATCACCCAGATGCTGGCCGATGTTGACTGGGGCGTTCTGGATGTGCTGGTGGTCGACATGCCGCCGGGCACCGGTGATGCGCAGCTGGCACTGGCACAGGGCACGCAATTGGCGGGCGCGATCATCGTTTCCACCCCGCAGGATCTGTCGCTGATCGACGCGCGGCGCGGCATCACAATGTTCCGCAAGGTTGATGTGCCGATCCTTGGCATCATCGAAAACATGGCGCATTTCATCTGCCCTGATTGCGGTGCAAAGCACGCGATCTTTGGCCAGGGCGGTGCACAAGCCGAAGCCGCGCGGCTGGGCGTGCCCTTTCTGGGGGCCGTGCCGCTGACTATGGAACTGCGCCAGTCCTCTGATGCCGGGCAGCCCGTGGTGGCGCGCGACCCCGAAGGGGTGCTGGGCAAAACCTATCAGAACATTGCGCGTGACGTGCTGCACGCGCTGGAGCACCGAAAACCGTAGCCTGAAGTGAATCGAATGCGTATTCTGTCCTACAGGAGGAAACCTGCCATGAAAGCCTTTCTCTCTGCCGCCGTCATCGCCGTTATTCTGGGTTACGGGGCTTACTATGTTCTGGACCAGACCTATCAGCAGCCCTCACACGCCGTCTTTACCACCGAAGGCGCGCGCGTCAGTGATCCCGGGTCAAACCTGATCGGATACTGAGGCCGGGTGGCGACCGTGACTGCGCTGCGCAGGCTTGCCTGCTGTGCCCTGCTTTTGGCGGGCCCGGCTGCCGGGCAGGATCTGCTGGGGCATGGCGGGCCGGTCGGTGCGCTGGCCGTGCAGGATGGCGCGGCGCTGTCGGGCGCGTTCGATACCCGCTCGATCCTGTGGGACATGCACAGCGGCGCGGCGCAACTGGTCCAACGCTTTCACGAAGGCAATGTCACCGCTGTCGCCTTTCTGCCCGATAACCGGCTGGCGACTGGTGGGCAGGACGGGCGGATCGCTGTGTGGCAGGTGGAGGCGCGCGAACCTCTGTTCGCCACACCGCATGGGGTGGCCCCCGTCGCGGCCTTGTCGCTGGCACCGGGGGGCGCGGCACTGGCGGCGGGGTTTCGCGATGGGCGGATCGCCCTTCTGGACCTGGATGGCTTCACCCTGACCGATGTGCAGGCGCATCAGGGACGGTTGACCGGGCTTGGGTATTTGCCCGACGCCCGGCTGGTCAGCGCGGGCGAGGATCTGCGCCTTGCCGTGCATGATGGCGGGTTGCAACTGGTCGCCCGCGCCGACCTGCCGGATTTGCCGAACGCGCTGACAATCTCCGAGGGGCGAGTGGCCGTGGTCTTTGCCGAAGGCGCGCTTAGGCTCTACTCACCCGAGGGCGCGTTGCTGCCTGAGCGGTTTCTGACCGACCGTCCGCTGATCGCAGTGGCGGCCCATCGCGGCACGGTGGCCGCCGCAGCGATTGACGGAACGGTCTGGCTGCTGGAAGGCGCCGATCTGGCGCAGCGCGTCATGGTCAGCGCCGGGCAAGGGCCGGTCTGGTCGCTGGCGCTGGACGACAGGGCGCTGCTGACTGGCGGTGGCGATGGCACGATCCGGCGCTGGTCGATCGCAACCGGCGAGCGGCTGGGCCGTGCCGACACCCCCGCGCCGGACGATTATGACGATGGCAGCCGGGGCGCCGAGGTCTGGCGCGCCTGTGCGGTCTGCCACAGCCTTGACCCCGGCGACAACAATCGCGCCGGCCCGACACTTCACGCCATCTTTGGCCGACCTATCGGCACTGAACCGGGCTATGATTACTCGCAGGCGCTGCGCGACCTCGATATCATCTGGTCCCCACGCACCGTTGCGGAACTGTTCGAGCATGGCCCCGAAGCCTATACACCCGGCAGCCGCATGCCCGAACAGCGCTTGCCTGACCCCCGGGATCGCGCAGCCCTCGTTGAGTTTCTGGAACGTCAGGCGCACTGAGCGCCCGGGCCGTGCCCCGTCCGCGCAGGGACAGCCGGTGCAGGGCCAGCCGGTGACTTACGTTCAACCAGTCTGATCCGGTGCGCCCGGCACATAGGCCCCAAGCCGCAACAGCCGGTCCTCGAACCGACGCACGCGGGTCTGGGCCTGTTCATCCTGCGCCGCCAAATGCGCAAGCAGGGTCTCAATCAGAAGAAAGGCCCCTGACAGGCTGGGCATGACATGCGGCCCCAGCATCGGCGGGCGCAACACCGCCGCAGCCCCCCGCGCAATCGGCGAACTGTGGCTGTCGGTGATCGCGATCACCTTCGCACCCTGTGCACGCGCCACATCAGCCGCGCGCACCACCTCGGCCGAGTAATGCGCGAAGGTTATGGCGACCACCACATCGCGCCCGCCGCAATCTGCCAGCGTGTCCATGATCAACCCCGGCTGCGCGGGCGTGGGTACAAAGTTTGCATGCGCCAGCGCGCCGACATAACTGAAAC
Source organism: Pararhodobacter sp. (assembly GCA_020832545.1). GTDB lineage: Bacteria > Pseudomonadota > Alphaproteobacteria > Rhodobacterales > Rhodobacteraceae > Pararhodobacter. The sequence continues at coordinate 7,154 of JAFIEK010000002.1, forward strand.
AGCTGGCCAGCCCGAAACAGGCGCGCACCCCGATGCAATGCACCTGCCGGGCGTTGCGGATCAGCGGCACGCACGACAGAAGCGCCGCGCTCAGATCCGGGGCGAAGACGGCCTCAACCGTGTCCCGCGCAGCGCGGTGAAGCTCAGCGCTCAGTTCGGCATCGCTGCGCCCGGTCAGCGCCCCCACCCGCGCGCCATAGGTCAGCGCCCGGCTGCGGAGCGCCTGCTGCGCGGCGGCGCGGCAGGGCTCAAACCCGGCGAAACCCAGTGCACGGGATAGCCGGATTACGGTATTGGCATTTGCACCGGCCCGCGTGGCCAGCGTGCGCACAGAATGAAAGGCAAGCTCCTCGGGCCGGTCCGCCAGCCAGATTGCCAGCGCCCCCACCTGCGGCGAGCCGGATTCGGCCAGTTGCCGCAGCCGGGCGACTAGATCGTCGGAATCGGCAAAGGCAGGCAGTGGCGGAATGGCTGGCGGGGCGGGCATGCGTGTATCGCGGGCAGTTGCGGCAAAGGCGACCAATGGGGGAGATACATTTGAATATCAAGTTGACTTTCGCAACACATTTGTTTCTTTTCAAGGGTGATCCGTTTGCGGCGTCCTGCCTGACGAACGGGTGAAATCGAACCGACAATCAACCTTTGGGGGGTTTTTATGAACAAACCGCTTCTTTCCGGCCTTGCTGCCGCGGCCCTTCTGGCCACTGGCCCGGCCTTTGCCCAGCAGACCTTCGTCGCAATCGGCACCGGCGGCGTGACCGGTGTCTACTACCCGGCCGGCGGCGCGATCTGCCGTCTGGTCAACCGCGACCGTGCCGAGCATGGCATCCGCTGCGGCGTGGAATCGACCGGCGGGTCGATCTTCAACCTCAACGCCATCCGCTCGGGCGAGCTGGAGTTCGGCGTGGCGCAGTCTGACTGGCAGTATCACGCCTACAACGGCACCTCGCAGTTCGAGGAAACCGGTGCGTTTGAGGGCCTTCGCGCGGTCTTCTCGCTTCACCCGGAACCCTTCACCGTGGTTGCCCGCGCCGATTCCGGCATCACCACATTTGATGACCTGCGCGGCAAACGGGTGAACATCGGCAACCCCGGCTCAGGCCAGCGTGGCACGATGGACGTGGTGCTGGAAGCCATGGGCTGGACCGTTGACGACTTTGCCGTCGCATCAGAACTGCCGCCCGCCGAACAGGCGCTGGCCCTGTGCGACAACAACATCGACGCGATGGTCTACACCGTCGGCCACCCGTCGGGCGCGATTCAGGAGGCGACGACCGCCTGTGACACCGTGCTCGTGAATGTGGACAATGATGCCATCCGCGCCCTGGTCGAAGAGCGTGACTATTACCGCATGGCCGTCATCCCCGGCGGCATGTATCGCGGCACCGACAGCGATGTGACCACCTTTGGTGTGGGCGCAACCTTCGTCAGCTCGGCTGATGTGTCGGAGGACGTGGCCTATTACGTCACCCGCGCGATCTTTGAAAACCTTGACCAGTTCCGCGGTCTGCACCCGGCGCTGGGTAATCTGGACGCGGCCGAAATGGTTGGTGACGGCCTTTCTGCACCGTTGCACGATGGTGCCGCCCGCTACTTCCGCGAGGCCGGACTGCTGGAGTAATCCACATTCGCTGACAGAACTTGGGGCCGCGCAGGACAAAAGACTTGCGCGGCCCCTTTCTTGAGCGGAACATCAAGTCGGTGAAAAGCCTGCGCAAAGCAGCGATAACGGGGAGAAGATCATGGCCGATGTCAGAACCGAGAGCGATCGCAAGTTCACCGAAGAGGAACTGCAGGATCTGGTCGCCAGCGCTGACAGCGGTGCGCGCGCGCCACGCAACCGGCTGGTGGCCGGGCTGATCGCCGGTCTGGCGCTGGCATGGTCGCTGTTCCAGATCTGGATTGCAGAGCCGCAATTCTGGTTTGCCTCGGATATTCCGTTCATTCGCATCATCGGCTCGGACCAGACGCGGCCCATGCATCTGGCCTTCGCGTTGACGCTCGCTTTCCTGACCTATCCGGCCTTCAAGTCTGCACCGCGGGATCGCATACCGCTCTATGACTGGGCACTGGCTCTCATCGGCGCGGGCTGTGCGCTTTACATCTTCTGGTTCTCGCGCGAACTGGCGGCGACCGCGCGCTCGGGCCTGCCCACGCAAAACCAGATTTATGTCGGCGCGGTTGGCATCATTGTGCTGCTTGAGGCCTCACGCCGCGCGCTTGGCCCGGCGCTGACCATCGTCGGCGCGCTTTTCATGGCCTATGCTTGGTTCGGCGAGGGCTGGTTGATCCCTGACCTGATCGGCCATCGCGGGCTGAGCCTGAATTCGATCATCAACACGCAATGGCTGTCCACCGAAGGGGTGTTCGGCATTCCGCTGGGGGTGTCCACTGCCTTTGTGTTCCTGTTCGTCCTGTTCGGCGCGCTGCTCGACAAGGCCGGGGCAGGCAACTATTTCATCAAGATGGCGTTTGCGGGCCTTGGCCACCTGCGCGGCGGCCCGGCCAAGGCGGCTGTGGTGGGTTCCGCAGCGACCGGCCTGATTTCCGGCTCATCCATCGCCAATGTGGTGACCACAGGCACCTTTACCATCCCGCTGATGAAGCGGGTGGGGTTCTCCAGCGAGAAGGCAGGTGCGGTCGAGGTGTCATCCTCGGTCAACGGTCAGATCATGCCTCCGGTTATGGGGGCGGCAGCCTTCCTGATGGTCGAATTCGTCGGCATTTCATATCTGGACGTGATCAAGCACGCCTTTATCCCGGCGGTAATTTCCTACATCGCGCTGGTCTATATCGTGCATCTTGAGGCGCTGAAAAAGGACATGCCTGCACTGGGCGAATCCAAAAGCCTGTTGCAGATGTTCCTCAAGGCGGTGATCGGCTTTGCAGTGGCCGGTGTGCTGTTTTACGCCGCGATCTGGGGCGTGGGCATGCTGCGCGCGACGGTCCCGGCGGCCTCGGGCTGGATTGTCGGCGGCGTGGTTCTGGCGCTCTACCTTGGGGCGCTCTGGGTCGCATCTGGCAAGCCTGATCTGGAATTGGATAACCCCCATGAAAAGCGCATCAAACTGCCCGTCATGGCCGAGGTGGTGCCGACAGGCCTGCATTACATCCTGCCGATCGTGGTGCTGGTCTGGTATCTGATGGTCGAGCGCCAATCGCCCGCAAAATCGGCGTTTTACGCGGTCATGGTGATGCTGCTGATCATCGTGACCCAGCGCCCGATCAAGGCACTGATGCGCCGCAACGCCTGGCTGCCAGAGCTGCGCGCGGGCGGGGCCGATCTGGTGGATGGCCTGATCGCCGGGGCGCGCAACATGATCGGCATCGCCGTCGCTACGGGCGCGGCCGGGATCATCGTGGCCACTGTTACCCGTACTCCCATCGGCACCGAACTGGCGGGTCTGGTGGAGCTGCTGGCCATGGGCAACCTGTTCCTGATGCTGCTTCTGGTGGGCGTGTTCTCGCTGATCCTGGGGCTGGGGCTGCCGACCACGGCCAACTACATCGTGGTGTCATCGCTGATGGCAACGGTGGTTGTCAGCCTCGGCGCCCAGGAAGGGTTGATCGTGCCCTTGATCGCCGCGCATTTGTTTGTGTTTTACTTCGGCATCATGGCCGATGTAACGCCGCCGGTTGGACTGGCCAGTTTCGCCGCCGCCGCCGTGTCTGGCGGTGATCCGATCAAGACGGGTTTCATCGCGTTCTTCTACAGCCTGCGCACCGTCGCGCTGCCGTTCCTGTTCATCTACAACCCAGCGCTGATCCTTTACGGGATTGATCTGGGCACAGCGGCGGGCCTGTTCGAGGCCGCTGTGGTCTTTGTCACGGCAACCTTTGCCATGCTGCTCTTTGCCGCCGCCACGCAGGGCTATTTCTTGGCCCCCTCGCGCTTTTGGGAAACGGCGGCGCTGCTTTTGGTGGCGTTCACGCTGTTTGTGCCGAACTTCTGGCTCAACCGCGTGCAGCCCGCCTTTGAAACCTTGGCCCCCACGCAGTTCGAACAGGTGCTTGAGCAGGCGCAAACGGGCGATGAGCTGCGCTTCGTCGTCACCGGCCCCAGTTTCACCACCGGGGCCCCTACCCGCACCACGCTGGTTCTGCACGTTGATGAAACACCGCCAGAGCAACGGCTGGATGCCACCGGCCTGTGGCTGATGCCAGAGGGCGAGCAGATGATCATGGACGAGCCGATGCCCGCCACACCCTTCGCTGACGCGCTTTCGGGCTTTGATTTCTACGGTGCCGATATGGTGGAGATCATCCAGGTCCAACGCCGGGCCGAGCGTATGCCAAAAGAGGTGTTCTATATCCCCGCGCTGTTGCTGCTGGGGTTGGTGATCCTGTTCCAGCGCCGCCGCCAGACCAAACCGGCCTTCTGAGCCCGCTTTTTGAGAAGGAACCAGACCATGCCCACCTCGCGCATCGTTGTTATGCCGATCGACCTGTCGGATGACGCCAGTTGGCGCAAGCCGTTGAATGAGGCGCTGGCCATTCTTGGTGCGGAGGGCGTGCTGCATGTGGTCAGCGTGCTGCCTGATTTTGGCGTGGCGCAGGTTGGCAGTTACTTTCGCAAGGATTTCGAGCGCGAGGCCCTGCATGCACTGGGTGAGGGCCTGTCGGATTGGGTGGTGAAGAATGTGCCTGAGGCAGTGGAGGTTCATCCCCATGTGCTGCACGGCACGGTCTATGACGAGATTCTGCGCGCCGCCGAGAAGCTGAAGGCCGATGTGATCGTCATGGGTTCGCACCGACCCGCGCTGAAGGATTATCTGCTGGGGCCCAATGCCGCGCGCGTGGTGCGTCATGCGCCCTGCTCCGTTTACGTCGTGAGAGACTGAGATGCCTGACCATCTTTTCGGTCGTACGACCCGGGGCCGACTGCCCGTCGCCGCGCAAGGCGAGGGCTGCTACATCATCGACGCCGACGGCAAGCGCTACCTCGATGGCTCGGGCGGGGCGGCGGTGTCGTGCCTGGGCCACTCCGACCCGGATGTACGCGCGGCGCTACATGATCAGTTGGACCGGCTGGCTTTTGCCCATACCGGCTTCTTTACGTCGGAACCCGCTGAGGCACTGGCCGATATGCTGATCGAACAGGCACCCGAAGGGATCGACCGGGTGTATCTTTTGTCCGGCGGGTCCGAGGCGGTGGAAGCCGCGATCAAACTGGCGCGGCAGTATTTCCTTGAAATCGGCCAGCCGCAGCGCCACCGGGTCATCGCCCGGCGGCAAAGCTATCACGGCAATACGCTGGGTGCGCTGGCAGCTGGTGGCAACCAATGGCGCCGCGCGCAGTTCGCGCCGCTGTTGGCTGAGGTCAGCCATATCGCGCCCTGCTTTGAATATCGCGACCGCACGGAAGGTGAAAGCCAGTGGGAATACGGCCAGCGTGTGGCGAACGAACTGGAGGCCGAGATTGAACGTCTGGGGCCGCAAACCGTCATGGCCTTTATCGCCGAGCCGGTGGTTGGGGCGACGCTGGGTGCCGTGCCCGCCGTGCCCGGCTACCTCAAGCGTGTCCGCGAGATCTGCGACCGGCACGGCGTGCTTTTGATTTTCGACGAGGTGATGTGCGGGATGGGCCGCACCGGGCACCTCTTTGCCTGCGCCGAGGACGGGGTCGCGCCCGACCTGATCACCATCGCCAAAGGGTTGGGCGCGGGCTATCAGCCGATCGGCGCGTTGTTGACGTCCAAGCGGATATTCGACGCGATCGACGCCGGTTCAGGCTTTTTCCAGCACGGGCACACCTATATGGGCCACGCTATGGCCGCAGCCGGGGCGAGCGCGGTGCTCCGCGTGATCCAAGAGCGCGGCTTGCTTGAGCAGGTGCGCACGCGCGGTGCGCAGTTGCACAATGCGCTTCAGGCCGCGCTCGGCCAGCATCCGTATGTCGGCGATATCCGGGGGCGCGGGTTGTTTCGCGGGCTGGAACTGGTCGCTGACCGCGACAGCAAGGCCCCTTTCGATCCCGCGCGCAAGCTGCATGCCAAGGTCAAGGCGGCAGCGATGGATGAGGGGCTGATTTGCTATCCGATGGGCGGCACGATTGATGGCATGCACGGCGATCATATCCTGCTTGCCCCGCCCTTCATCCTGACCGAAGATCAGATCGGCGAGCTGACCGGCAAACTGTCGCGCGCCATTGAGCGCGCGCTGGCTGCCTGAACCGTGCAAGCCGCTTGACAGGAACCGGGCTGAAGCGCCAAGTTCATTCTTTGCAAATTGCAAGGAGCAGAACATGAACGCCTCGCCGCCCGTTTGCGATTTTGGCTGGAAAGCGCCCAACTTCCGGCTGACCGCGACCGATGGCAAATCACTGAGTTACATTGATATCGCGGGCCAGAAGGGCACGCTGGTGATGTTCCTGTGCAATCACTGCCCCTATGTTATGGCCGCGCTTGAACGCATCATCCGCGACGCACGTGACCTTTACCGGCTGGGCATCGGCGTGGCCGCGATCTGCTCGAACGACGCAACCGCCTACCCCGCTGACAGTTTTGAACGGATGCGGGAACTCGCGCAGGAACACGCGTTTCCTTTTCCCTACCTGCATGACGAAAGCCAGGATGTGGCGCGTGCCTATGGGGCCGTCTGCACGCCTGACTTTTTCGGTTTCAACGCGGCCGGCGAGTTGCAGTATCGGGGCCGACTGGATGCCTATGGCCGCGACACCCCTCCGCCAGATGCGAAGCGCGAGCTGTACGAGGCCATGCGCCAGATCGCCCAGACCGGCGAAGGGCCGCGCGAACAGGCCCCGTCGGTGGGCTGCTCGATCAAGTGGCGCGCCGGATAACAAGGGCAGGCGACACTTCCAGGAAGATGCGGTTTTTCCTTTCAATATCATTGAGAAGCGTCCATTAATTGACATAAATCAATTCATGCAACGGCTATGCTGGTTATTCTCGCCTGATTGTCAGAGTCGGGTTTTGCAAGGGAATGACATGACCACATCGGCGCAACAGATCCGAAACTGGACAGGGCCTGCGATCCTGTCCTACGGATATCGCCCGTTCTTCCTGCTGGCCACGATCTGGGCGGCATTGGCGATGGCAGTTTGGGTCTTCATGCTGGCGGGGCGCGCGCCGTTGCCGGTGTCAATGGACCCGGTCTCGTGGCATGCACATGGGCTGTTGTTTGGCTATGGCTGGGCGGTGATCGCCGGGTTTCTGATGACCGCCGTACCGAACTGGACGGGGCGTTTTCCCATCGTCGGCTGGCCCTTGGCCGGGCTCGTGGTGCTGTGGCTGGCCGGGCGGCTAGCGATGTCGGTGTCAGGGCTGCTGCCGGGTTGGCTGGTCGTGGGGACCGATCTGGCCTTTCCGGTGGTGCTGAGCGCGGCGATTGTGCGCGAGATCGTGGCCGGAAAGAACTGGCGAAACCTGCGGGTCATGGTTGTGCTGGCGATCCTGCTGGTGGCCAACGCGGGTTACCACGCCGAGGCCGCGACAGGCTACGCTGCCGGGGGATATTCGGCACGCGCAGCGCTGGCGGCGCTGGTGATGCTGATCGCACTGATTGGCGGGCGGATCGTGCCCAGTTTTACCCGCAACTGGCTGGCCGCGCGCAAATCCCCGGTACTGCCTGCGCCACTGGGGCGGGGCGATATCGGGGTGATGGCGGTAAGTGTGGTGGCACTGGCGGGCTGGGTAATCTGGCCGGGGGAAATGCTGGTGGGGGCGCTGTGCCTGCTGGCGGCGGTGGCCAATCTGTGGCGGCTGGCGCGATGGCAGGGGGCGCGCTGCCTGTCTGAGCCGTTGGTCTGGGTGCTGCATACGGGATATCTGTTCGTCCCGCTGGGGTTTGCCGTGGTCGGGCTGGCCGCCATGGGGATCGGAGCGGAAAGCGCGGCCAAGCATCTGTGGATGGCAGGCGCGGTGGGGTTGATGACACTGGCGGTGATGACACGCGCGAGCCTCGGCCATTCCGGCTTGCCGCTGACAGCGGGCGTGGGGGTAAGCTCGATCTATTTGGCGCTGATCGCCTCGGTCTTGGCGCGGTTCGCGGCGGGCTGGTGGCCCGGAGCCGTCTGGCTGACACATCTGGCGGCGGCAGGATGGATTGCTGCAATGGCGGGCTTTGCCGTGCTGTACTGGCCGATCCTGACGCAGCCCAAGACGGCGACGAAGCGGGCAAATGCACGCTGACCGATGCCCTCAGCCCGCGTTTTCCAGAAGGATCGGCTGACCGTGCGGCGTGGCATGGGCCGCTGCCTGCCAGCGCTGCGCGAGGGCATCGACCTCGGCGGGGGTGGTCGCGGTCTTTTCGGTTAGAATCGCTTCCAGCGCACGCAGCCAGCAGGTGTAGTAGTCTGACCCATCTGGCGCAGCACCCTGCAACGCCTTGTTCAACGTAGCGGCCCACTCCGTCCAGGTGAACAGCCCGGCCTGATGCAGCGCGACGGTCATGGCGAAGGCCTGCGCCTGCCAGGGGGCATCAAAGGGGTTTTCAGGCGGGTTCAAGATAGTGCTCCCAGGCATCGACCGAGACCGTGAGGCCGGGCTCGGCATCAGGACCCCAGAGCGCGGCGCCATCAAACACCACAGTATAAAGGTACTCCGGGTTCTCGCCACGCTGATGGGCGTTGGTGTCCGGCAAGATGAAGCCGTCATGCGCCGCCTCGATCACGCCGGTATGGCCGCGCACGTAGCGCGGCAGGCGGGTGTGGCCACGCGGATGGATGTTGCGCGCGCGCACCCGGTCACCAGGGCGAAAGCGCGGCTGGGTGGTCAGCGGGCGCAGGTAGTCGCTGCCGGTCGCCAGCACCGCGGGCACCGCCGCCGCGTCAAGGCGGCGTGGATGCGCGGGAGCGGGCTCAGCCGCGCCCTGCGCCAGTTCCTGTGCGCTGACAAGCTGGTGGTGCGCCAAAAGCGCCTCCAGCGCGCGCAGCCAGATTTCATAGTAGCTGGCGTTGTAATAGATCGCCGGGGGCAGGCTTTCGCGTGCGTGGCGGCTTTCGTCGATGTTCCACAGCCCCAGCGCGCCCGCGCAGAGCGTCAGCCCCAGCACCCGCCCCTCCCAGTCTGCGTGAAAGGGCGGCTCGGCGGGTTCAGGGCGCACCGGGCCAAAGCCCATCTGCCCGCCCAGATCCTGCGGGCCGTTCATGCAGGCACCCGGGGCAGGCCGGTGCCTATCATGCTTTCGCGGGTGACAAGATCGGCCAGCGCGTCACGGGTGAAACCATCAGTGTTGGCCGGGCGTTGCGGGATCACCAGATACCGCAGCTCGGCCGTGGAATCCCAGACACGGATGCCCGTACTCTCAGGCAGCGTCAGACCGAACTCGGCCAGCACCGCGCGTGGCTCGATCACCGCGCGCGAGCGGTAAGCGGGAGATTTGTACCAGACCGGCGGCAGGCCCAGCACCGGCCACGGGTAGCACGAACACAGCGTGCAGACGACCATGTTATGCAGCGTATCGGTGTTGAACACTGCCTGCATATGTTCACCCTGACGTCCGGTGAAGCCCATGTCGGAAATGGCAGCGGTGGCGTCACGGGCGAGCCATTCGGCAAACGCGGGGTCATCCCAGGCACGGGCGACAACCTGAGCGCCGTTGCGGGGGCCAACCTTTTCAGCGTAGGTCTCGATGATGGCGTCAATAGCGGCGGGATCAACAAGTCCCTTGCGGGTCAGAATGGTTTCCAGCGCGCGGGTACGGGCCTCCATCGGGTCCAGGTGGTTATCATGGTCATGATGATCGTGAGGCATGGAACCCTCCGGCTGCACCTCAGGTTAGTCGCTTTGGTGCATTTTGCAACACGAAGGGCGCGACGCCTCGGTCAGATGCGGCCTTCCTCGACAGCGAAGCAAGCGGTGAGGCTGCCATCGGCTGCGACAGGTTGCGGAATTTCGCGTTTGCAACGCTCAAACGCATGCGGGCAACGCGGGTGGAAGGTGCAGCCGGGGGGCGGGTTGATCGGGTTGGGGATCTCGCCTTCCACCTGCTGCCGTCGACGCCCTGACAGCGCCAGATCGGGCACCGCATCCAGCAGCATGCGCGAATAGGGATGCTTTGGGTTGGTGAACAGTCGCTTGCCCTCAGCCACCTCGACCAGACGGCCCAGATACAGCACACCGATCCGGTTCGACATATGCCGCACGACCGACAGATCATGCGAGATCAGCAGATAGGTCAGGCCAAACTCATCCTGCAGATCACGCATCAGGTTCAGGATCTGCGCCTGCACTGAAACATCCAGCGCCGAAGTCGGCTCATCGCAGACGATGAATTCGGGCTTGGACGACAACGCACGGGCGATGGCGATGCGCTGGCGCTGGCCGCCTGAAAACTCATGCGGGAACTTGGCAGCGTCAGCCGCCGACAGGCCCACCGTATCCAGCAGCCGCCCCACCTCGCGCATCACGTCGCGGCCTTTGGCCAGCCCGAAGGTGCGGATGGGCTCGGCGATGATGTCGCCCACATGCCAGCGCGGGTTGAGGCTGGCGAAGGGGTCCTGAAAGATCATCTGGAACCGGCGGCGCAACGTGCGCATGGCCGCCCCTGAGGCGAAATTCATCTCCTGCCCGTCGAAGGTGATCTTGCCCTCGGACGGCTCCAGCAGCCCCACGATCATCTTGGCGATGGTCGATTTGCCAGAGCCGGACTCGCCCACCAGGGCGAAGGTTTCACCGCGCTTGATCTCAAAATTCACATCGGCGGTGGCAGTCAGAAACTGCTTGTCCTCGCGCTCGATCACCCGGTTGAGCCACGGTTTGGAGACATCGAAATAGCGGGTCAGCCCTTCGACCTTGAGCAGCACATCAGACATTGCCTGCCTCCTGCTTCACGCCGTCATAGAGCCAGCAGGCCACCCGCCGCCTGCCACCCCGGTCAATCGCCTCGGGCCGGTCCACGCGGCAGCGGTCAAACACCTTGGGGCAGCGCGGGTTGAACGCGCAGCCCTGCGGAATGGCGTTCAGCCGGGGCATGGAGCCGGGGATCTGCACCAGCCGGTCCGATGTCTGAGTCAGCGTGGGAATGGAACCCATCAGCCCCTGCGTATAGGGGTGTTCAGCCGCTGTGATCACCTCACGCACCGGGCCAATCTCGGCCAGACGCCCGGCATAAAGCACCGCCACCCGGTCAGCGGTTTCGGCGATCACACCCATATCATGGGTGATCAGCATCACCGCCGCGCCCCGCTCTGCGCAGATTTCCTTGAGCACATCAATGATCTGCGCCTGCACCGAGACATCCAGAGCGGTGGTGGGTTCATCGGCCAGCACCAGTTCCGGCTCTGCACAAAGCGCAAGCGCGATCACCACGCGCTGGCGCATCCCCCCCGAGAAATGGTGCGGGTAGTCATCAATCCGGCGGGCGGCGGCGGGGATGCCCACGCGATCCAAAAGCGCCACGGCACGCGCACGCGCGGCTTTTTCCGAGATATCCATATGCGTGCGGATCGTCTCGATCAGTTGTTGGGCCACGGTATAAAGCGGGTTGAGCGAGGTCAGCGGGTCCTGGAACACCATACCGATCCGCTTGCCGCGAATGCGGCGCATTGCCTCGGGCGAGAGGTTGTCGATACGCTGGCCACGCAGCCAGATCTCGCCGCCGGCAATACGGCCCGGCGGCTCGATCAGACCGATGATGGCGGCACCCGTAATGGATTTGCCAGCACCGGATTCGCCAACCATGCCCAGCACTTCGCCCTCCTGAATGTCGAACGACACCTTGTCGAGCGCGCGCAGCGTGCCGCGGCGGGTTGGAAATTCCACGATCAGGTCGCGAACGGAGAGAAGCGGTTCGGCCATCAGCGAAGCCTCGGGTTCAGTGCATCGCGCAGCCAGTCGCCCAAAAGGTTCACAGCCAGCGCCAACGCCAGTAGGGTTAAGGACGGGAACAGCAATATCCACCATTCGCCCGAGAAGAGGTATTGCTGGCCAATGCGGATCAGCGTGCCAAGCGAGGGCTGGGTCGGCGGCACACCGACCCCCAGGAATGACAGCGTGGCCTCGGCAATAATCGCCAGTGCAAGGCCGATCGTGGCGATCACCAGCACCGGCCCCATGACGTTGGGCAGAATATGGCGCACCAGAATTTTCAGCGGATGCGCCCCGATCACGCGGGCCGCTTGTACATATTCCTTGTTCTTCTCCACCATCGTCGCCCCGCGCACCACGCGGGCGTATTGCACCCAGTCACTGAGGCCAATGGCCACGATCAGCACCCAGATCGCCATGGTTTCACGATAGGCGGGCGGGATGAAGCCACGCGCCACGCCAAAGATCAGAAGCGCAATCAGGATCGACGGAAAGGAAAGCTGCACATCGGCCACCCGCATCAGCAGGCTGTCTACCCAGCCACCGCGATAGCCTGCGGCCAGACCTGCCGAGATGCCCAGCACCATGGCAAACAGCACCGCCGCGAAGCCCACGAACAGCGAAATCCGCGCGCCGTAAAGCAGGGTTGAGAAGATATCGCGCCCCTGATTGTCGGTGCCCAGCCAATAGACGTTGCCGGTGAAGGCGTTTGGCTCCATCGGGGGCGTAAAGCCATCCATCAGGTTCAGGCTGGAGGGGTCATAGGGGTTGTGCGGCGCGATCCACGGCGCCAGCACAGCCAGGAGGATGATCAGCAGCGACACCGCCCCGGCCACGATAGCCACGGGCGAAGTGCGGAAGGAATAGGCCACATCGCTGTCCCATGCGCGGAACATCCAGCTGCGGGGTGCGGGTATCTGGGTCTTGTCGCTCATTCTGGCCCCCTCAGTGGCGGGTCTTGGCGCGGTCAACGCGCAGACGCGGGTCAACAGCGTAGTAAAGCAAATCGACGATCAGGTTGATCACCACGAAAATCAGCGCGATCAGCATCAGATAGGCGGCCATCACCGGCACATCGACAAAGCGGACCGAGTTGATGAACAGCGCGCCAACGCCCGGCCATTGAAACACGGTCTCGGTTATAATGGCGAAGGCGATGATCGAGCCCAACTGCAACCCGGTGATGGTGATCACCGGCACCATGGTGTTCTTCAGCGCATGACCGAAATGGACAGCGCGGTTGGTCAGGCCACGGGCGCGGGCGAATTTGATGTAGTCGGTGCGCAGCACCTCCAGCATCTCGGCGCGCACCAGACGCATGATCAGCGTCATCTGATAAAGCCCCAGCGTGATGGCCGGCAGGATCAGCGACAGCCGCCCTGAATGGGTCAGAAACCCGGTGCGCCACCAGCTGCCAACACTGACCACCTCGCCGCGCCCGAATGAGGGCAGCCATTGCAGTTCGACCGCGAAGACCCAGATCAGCAAAACACCGATCAGGAAAGTGGGCAGTGACACGCCGATCAGCGAGACAGTCATGATGGTGTTCGATGCCCAGCCCTTGCGGCGCAGGGCGGTGTAGACGCCAAAGCCCACGCCAAAGATGAACGCGACGATACCCGAGACCAACGCCAGTTCCAGCGTGGCGGGCAGCCGCGACATGATCAGCTCCATCACCGGCTGTTGCAGCCGATAGGAAATGCCGAAATTGCCCTGAACCGCATCGCCAACGAAGCGGGCGAACTGGATCAGAAACGGATCGTTGAGGCCCAGCGCATCGCGCAGAGCAGCACGGTCAGCGATCGACGCTTCCTGCCCGACCATCGAGCTGATCGGATCGCCAACAAAGCGGAACAGCGAGAACGAGACCAGCGCCACGACCAGCATGACGAGGACCGATTGCAAAACCCTGCGGATAATGAAGGCGAGCATCTGGGGGACCTCCGAAAGGGGTGCGCCCAATTTGGGTCAGCACTACAGACCCAAATGGAAGCGCCTGCGCGGGGTACCCCGCGCAGGCGCATGCGTCAAGTCATCGCTCAGTCGAACGTCACGTTCGCCATGTGCGGTTGGTTCTCAGGATGAACCTCGACATTGACGCCCGAGCGCGTGGCATAGGCCAGCAACTGGTTGTGAATGTTCAGGAACACGCGGTCTTCCATCACTTCGTCCCAGATTTCGGCGATCAGTGCATCGCGTTCTTCCAGGTCGGTCATGGTGGCAAGGGCTTCGATCTTGGCATCCAGATCAGGGTTCGAGTAGCGCGAACCGTTGAAGCTGCCATAGGCACCTTCACGCGTATGCACCAGGAAATCAAAGACATAGGCCGAATCGAAGGTCGGCACGCCCCAGCCCAGCAGATAGAAATCTGTGTCCCAGTTCTCGATCAGCGGGAAGTGCAGCGAGCGGGTTTGCGACACCAGGTTCACGTTCATGCCGATGCGGCCCAGCATGCCGACAACGGCCTGACAGATGGCCTCATCGTTCAGATAGCGGTCATTCGGGCAGTGCATGTCCACCGAAAAGCCGTTCTCATAACCCGCATCGCGGATCAGTTGCGACGCGCGCTCGATATCGGGGGCCGAAAACTCGTGCATCTCTTCGGTCCAGCCGTTGACGAACGGCGGCAGCGGTGCGGCCGAAGGCTGCGACTGGCCGCGCATCACCACCTGACGAATGGCCTCACGGTCGACGGCCAGCGCCATGGCTTCGCGCACTTCGGGCTTGGCAAAGGGGTTGTCGTCGACATTGGCCGAGGCCAGGGTCTCGGACGTCATGTCATACGAGAAGAAGATGTTGCGGTTTTCCGGCCCGGTGGTGACAGACACACCATCGGTCTGCTCAAGCCGCGCGATGTCCTGCACCGGCACGTCTTGCACCAGATCAACCTCACCCGACAGAAGCGCGGCAACGCGCGTCGCAGCTTCGGAGATCGGGGTGTAGATGATCTCGGTCACCTGTGGCGTGTCGCCCCAGTGGTCTTCGTTCAGGCTCAGGACGGTGCGCACCTCGGGGTCACGCTCGACCAGAGTGTAGGGGCCGGTGCCGTTGGTGTTGCGCACAGCGTAGTTCTCTTCGCCCGCAGCGAAGTTCTGCGGCACTTCGACGTCATTCTCGGCAGCCCAGTCACTGTCCATGATGAAGAAGTTGGTCAGGTTCTGAACATAGAGCGGCGAGGGGCCGGACATCTGGATATGCACGGTGTGATCGTCGATCGCCTCGGCACCGGTCACGGCCGAATGCAGCGCGCGGAAGCCTGAGCTTTCGTGGCGCACACGCTCAAGCGAGAAGACGACATCATCGGCGGTGAAGGCATTTCCGTTATGGAAAGTCACGCCTTCGCGCAGCTTGACCACCCAGATGGTGGGATCGTCCTCGTGGATGTACCATTCGGTCGCGAGCCGGGGCTCCAGCGAACCATCGGTGGCGCGGCTGACAAGGGTTTCATAAATGTGATGGAGAAGGGTCGAGGTCGGCCCTTCGTTCTGGCTGTGCGGGTCCAGTGTGAGGGCATCGGCAACACGCGCCCAGCGCAGCGTTTCGGCCTCGGTCGGCACGGCGGCAAAGGCCATGGCCGCAGCAGCGACACCGGCCATAAGGCTCAGTCGCAGCGATTTCATCCTGATTGTCATGGACATGACAGGCTCCCATTCGTTTGTTGTTTTTCATGCGTTTAGTGCGGGTCAGCGCTTGACCAACCCGCGCGCAATGCGTTCACAGTTCTATGCTTTGATCACAGAGTCAACATTCTTCGCGCGCACTTCCAGCATGGTCACCTTGCCCTACCGGTCAGGTTGAGCGCACCGAAAACAACGCCCCCCGGAAACGGGCACTGAGAAACCAAGACCATTGCACATATTGAAACAAAACAGTTCCCGGGTAGTCTGTCAGTATGCCCGGCAGCCTACCAGCCGACGGAATCCCCGGGATATCGTCGACCGAATTGGATCTCTTCCGCTTTCCCGGTGAAATCGCGGCGCTCCGGTCAATGGCTGATGTCGGCGAGGCGATCTTGCGCCGTACCCGCCCGTTGGGCTTTGATACCTATGTGGTCGGAACCATGCCGCCGCCGGATGACCCCTCTCCGACCCCGTTTACCGTGGATAATCTCGCACCCCGGTTCTGGGAGGTTTATCTCTCGCAGGGCATGGCCGAACGCGACCCCACGTTCCGCGCGATCAACATGGCTGGCGCCCCTGTATCCTTCAGCGACATCCGCGAAGGTGAAGGGGGGTTTGTGCCACATTCGGATGAGTTGGCGGTTCTGGAGCTTGCCGCCTCCTGCGGTCAGCCGCATGGGTTGGTGGTGCCGATCTACCGCGCCCAAGGCTACCGGGGCCTGGTTGCACTGACCGGCCCGGGGCCGGACCCGGTGGGCGCGGTCCGCGCGGTTCTGCGCTTTCTGGCCGAACACGCGCATGACAGGATGCGCCAGCTCTTCGTGCCTGCAAATTCTGGCAACGGCCCGATCCTGAGCGCGCGCGAGACAGAGTTGATGGCCCTCGCCCGGCGCGGCCTCAGCGACGAGGAAATTGCTGTCGCCTCAGGGATCAGCGTGCGCACCGTGCGCTTTCATTTCGACAATGTCCGCCGCAAGTTCCAGGCGCGCAGCCGGTCCGAAGCCCTTGCAACCGCAATCAACCTTCACTTGTTGCCGCCTTAACCTGTCACTTCTCACAGTTGCGCGATGGGGCGGGCAAACTGTACTCTCAATGAATTGATGTTCCCTTTCCAGATCGCCATTAGTGCGGCATCTCCTGCATTGCAGGAGGTGCCGTGCGTTCAGCCACACAGTAACACCCCAAGTCACTCCCCCGGCGGACGAAACGCGCGACAGCGTGCGGGATCAGTTTCAATCCGGGCGGCACCGATCAGGTCAAGGCAATATGGCACGGCAGCAAACACCGCGTTCAGACAGGTGGCGATGGCGGCGGGTTTGCCCGGCAAAGTAACAATCAATGACTGCCCACGCACACCAGCGCTTTGGCGCGACAGGATCGCGGTGGGCACCTCGGCCATTGAGGCCGCGCGCATTGCCTCGCCAAAGCCCGGCATGTCGAAATCGATTACCCCTGACACACCTTCGGGTGTGCGGTCGCGCGGAGCAGGGCCCGTGCCGCCGGTGACCAGAACCAGATCGGCATGCCAGCCGTCGCAAAGGCCGATAAGCGCCCGCCCCACATTGTCGCAACCGTCGGCGATGATCTCACGCCGGATCTCGACAGGTGAGGTAACGGTGGCACGCAACCAGACCTCGGCAGCCGGGCCACCCCTGTCTTCATACGCGCCCCGGCTGGCACGATCCGAGACGGTAAGTATGCCGATCCGCGCCGCCTTCATTCGGCTGCGATGGCGCGAGTTTGTGCGGCGGCCAGCGCCCAGCGTGCGATCGCAACTGGATCAGTCGGCAGCGGCTGTGCCAGCCCGTCGGCAAAGCTCAGGAAGGACGGCAGGTTCAGCGCGTTGACCCCCACCAGCACCGGCAACCCACGCTCCAGTGCTGCGGCGATCACGGGCACAAGGCCGCGCCCGCCCGCCTCCTGCTTGCCGAATTTGTTGATCACCACCAGCGCGGCACCATCCAACCGTTGCAGACAGGCGGCCACGGCGGTTTCAAGCGCATCGCCGTCCAGCCGACAGCCACGCGCGCCGGAACCCAGATCCTGGCTGATGCGCAACACCGGCCCGTCAGGCAGCACATGCAGGTCCATATCGCAAGCGTCGCGCCCCGCCCGGCCCGGATTGGTTTGCACCGTTCCCGCCATCGCCAGCCCTGCTTTGCGCAGTTGCGCCACTGCCAGCATCAGACAGGCATCGGTCGCCCCCCTGCCCTGCAAGGTCACATATCCCAGGTCCATGATCTTCTCCTTTCGAATTGTGCAGCGCCGGAAACTGGCGGTCAGGCCGCAGACAGATTGACGCCGGTCACCGAGGCGCGCGCGGCCAGATCGGCGGTGAAGTCCCGCGCCGCGCGCAGCCATGCGGCCTTTTCGGCAGCATGACGCAGGCGCGGCAGAACCGCCTCGAAGGGCAGCACCTGCCCTTCGGCGCGGGCATCAAGCCGGATGATGTGAAAGCCATAGCGGGTTTCCACCGGCTCGGCGCTGACGGTGCCGGGTTCAAGACGCTCAAGCGCGGCCTCGAATTCCGGCACGGTATCGCCCGACGTCAGCTGCCCCAGCAACCCGCCATTGCCCTTGGACGAACAGGCACTGTGACCACGCGCCAGTTCACCAAATCGCTGCGGTGCCAGCGCCAGTTCCGCGCAAAGCGCCCTCGCCTTTTCGCGCGCCGGATCGCGCGAACCCTCGGGCGCAGCGATCAGAATATGTGCCGCTTCATAGAGGCTGGGGGCGCGAAAGCGGTCAGGATGGGCCAGATAATGTTCGCGCAGCGTGTCATCACTGGCCGGTTCCGGGGTAATCGCCACCTCCAGCAACTGGCGGACCAGCGCCTCATCTTCGGTCTCGATCTGACCCGGGGCGATCTCGGTGGGAGCGGCGGTGATCCCTCGCGCACGTGCCTCTTGCAACATCAGTTCACGCGTGGCCAGCGCCCGCGCCGCAGCCTTCCACGCCAGTCCCGGCTTTTCCTTCGGGGCCGGGTGATTTTGGGCTTCGGCGGCAATGCGTTCGGCGCTGATGCGGGTGCCGTTGACGGTGATAGCGGGTAAAAGTTCTTTCATCGCGCTCACTCCGCCGGATGGTTGTGCTTGCGGCTGCGCACGATCTGATAGCCCGGACGCCAGAGAAAGCGGACCGGAACCGAGACGATGTGCACCAGCCGGGTGAAAGGGAACACCAGAAAGATCAGCAAACCCAGAAAGATGTGGGTTTTGAAGATCCAGCTGACGTCAGCGATATGCTCTGCGGCACCTGCACGGAAGAACATGATACCCTGCGCCCATGCCATGAACTTGAGCATTTCCGAGCCGTCCAGATGGCTGAGCGTGGGAATGATTGTGCCCAGTCCCAGTACCAGTTGCGCCACCAGAAGGATCAGAATGGCATTGTCACCAAAGCTGGAGTTGGCCCGGACACGTGGGTCATTCAGGCGACGGTTGAGCAGGATCAACCCGCCCACCAACGCCATCACACCGGCAATACCGCCGACCGTCACCGCCATGACCTGCTTGGCCCCGCTGGTGATGCCGAAGGCGTAAAACACGCCAGCCGGCAGCAGAAGCCCTGCCGCATGGCCGACAAAGATGATCAGTACGCCGACATGAAACAACACCGAGCCGATGACAAACTGACGCTTGCTCAATAGCTGGCTGGATTTGCTTTTCCAGCTGAACGGGTCGCGTTCATAGCGCGCGACAGACCCAAGGATCATCACGGTTACCGCGATGTAGGGGAAGATCCCGAAGATGAAATTGTGCATTGCTGCCTCCTGTTCATTCGGCGGCGGCGCGGGGCCGCGCCGGGGGCATGTCGATACGGGCGAGGATGTCGCGGCTGACCGGGCATCCGGCATCAGGGTCGGGACCGAAGGTGACCTGCGCCTCTTCCCAGACGGCATCAAGCGCCTGAAGGTCTTCGGGGTCATCGTCGGCTTCGGCCAGAAGCGCCTGCGCCTCATCGCTCAATGGAGTGGCCTGCGCGATGGCAACGAGTGCTGCGAGAACCGGCGCGTAACTGCTCTCACGCCGGTTCAGCCGCTCGGCCAGCGCCACCAGAATATGCCCGGCATCAGCCAGTATGGCACGGGCATCCTCTAGCGGGCGGGTGGACAGAAACTCCAGCAGTACCGGCAAATGGTCTGGCAATTCCGGCCCCACCAGATCGAACCCGCCGGCGCGATAGGTTTCCAGCAGGTCCACCATCGCCCCGCCCCGATCCCGGCTTTCGCCGTGGATATGTTCGAATAGGTTCAGGCTGAGGGTGCGTGAGCGGTCAAAGAGCAGCACATACCGCTCTTGCAGATCGTATAAGTCCTGGTGCTCGAACTCGGCCAGCAGCCGGTCAAGCCCTGCCTCCTGCCCAGAGGGGACAAGCCCCTCAGAAAGCACATCGCGGATCGCGGGTATTGCGGCCTGCAAATCAGAGGTGGGGTAGCACAGTAGCGCGGAAAGGGCACGGAAGGTTTTCATGCGATGAACTCCTGCGGGCTGCGAAACTTTTTGCCGCCGAACAGCGACTTGCCGGAAGAGCCTGAGGAACAGCCATTGCCATCGGTGAAGCCGCAGCCACCTTTGAGATCATAGGCATCCTCCACCAATTCACGGTGCGTGGTGGGGATGACGAAACGATCCTCATAATTGGCGATCGCCATAAGCTGATACATCTCATCGATCTGGCCCGGTGTCATGCCGACGCGCTTGGCCACGCCGATATTGATCACGCCATCCACGGTTTTTGACCGCATGTAGGAACGCATCGCCAGCATCCGTTCCAACGCGCTGACAACCGGCGCCTCATCCCCGGCCGTCAGCATGTTGGCCAGATAGCGCACCGGAATACGCAGGGACTGCACGTCCGGCATATCGTCTTGGGCCGAGATCTTGCCCGCCTCGGCTGCGTTCTGAATGGGCGAGAGCGGCGGGATGTACCAGACCATCGGCAGGGTGCGATATTCGGGGTGCAGCGGGAAGGCGATTTTCCACTCCATCGCCATCTTCCAGATCGGCGAGTTCTGCGCGCCGATGATCCAGTCCTCGGGCACCCCCTCGGCGCGGGCGGCTTCGATCACCGCCGGGTCATTGGGGTCAAGAAAGACACCAAGCTGCGCGTCATAAAGATCCTTCTCATCAGGTGTCGCGGCGGCCTGAGAGATCTTGTCGGCGTCATAGAGCATCACGCCGAGATAGCGGATCCGGCCCACACAGGTCTCTGAGCACACGGTCGGCTGTCCGCTTTCAAGGCGCGGATAGCAGAGTGTGCATTTCTCCGATTTGCCCGATGACCAGTTGTAATAGATCTTCTTGTAGGGGCAGCCGGACACACACATCCGCCATCCGCGACACTTCTCCTGATCGATCAACACCACGCCGTCGTCTTCGCGCTTGTAGATCGCGCCCGATGGGCAGGACGCCACGCAGGACGGGTTGAGGCAGTGCTCGCACAGTCGCGGCAGATACATCATGAAGGTGTTTTCGTATTCGCCGTAGATATCCTTCTGGATGCCCTCAAAGTTGGCATCCTGGCTGCGCTTGGCGAATTCACCGCCCAGAATCTCCTCCCAGTTGGGGCCCCATTCGATCTTTTCCATCCGCTCGCCCGAGATCAGCGAACGCGGTCGCGCGGTTGGGAAGGCCGTCATCTCCGGGGCCGATTTCAGGTGGTCATAATCGAAATCGAAGGGTTCATAGAAATCATCGATTTCAGGCAGGTCAGGATTGGCAAAGATATTCGCCAGAATCCGCCACTTGCCACCCTGCTTGGGCACCAGCTTGCCCGCAGCCGTGCGCGTCCAGCCGCCGTTCCAGCGTTTCTGGTTCTCCCAGTCCTTGGGATAACCGATGCCGGGCTTTGTTTCGACATTGTTGAACCATGCATATTCAACGCCCTCGCGTGAGGTCCAGACGTTTTTGCAGGTAACAGAGCAGGTGTGACAGCCGATGCACTTGTCAAGATTGAGCACCATGCCGATCTGAGCACGAACTTTCATTCCGCTGCCTCCGGGGTTTGGGTTGCGGTGGCCGGCGTATCCAGCCAGTCGACCTTGTCCATCTTGCGCACGATTACGAATTCATCGCGGTTGGCGCCCACGGTGCCGTAGTAATTGAACCCGTAGCTTTGCTGGGCATAGCCGCCGATCATATGGGTGGGTTTGGTAACCGTCCGCGTGACAGAGTTGTGGATGCCGCCGCGCTTGCCGGTGATCTGGCTGCCCGGCGTGTTCACGATTTTCTCCTGCGCGTGATACATGAACAGGGTGCCGTCCTTCATCCGCTGGCTGACCACTGCGCGGGCAGTGATAACGCCGTTGGAGTTGAACACCTCCACCCAATCGTTATCCACAAGCCCGGCCTTGGCCGCGTCTGTCTCGCTGATCCAGACAACCGGCCCGCCCCGGTTGAGGGTGAGCATCATCAGGTTGTCCGAATAGGTCGAATGGATGCCCCATTTCTGGTGCGGGGTGATGAAGTTCAGCACCACATGCTTGTCGGCCGCTTTCAGTGCACGGGTGGCATCCGTGGTGATCGTCTTCAGGTCCACCGGCGGACGCCAGGTGACGAAGAATTCGCCAAAGGCCAGCATCCATTCATGATCCTGATACAACTGTTGCCGGCCCGAAAGCGTGCGCCAGGGGATCAGCTCGTGCACATTGGTCCAGCCTGCGTTGTAGCAGACCTCTTCGGATTCAATGCCCGACCATGTGGGCGACGAGATGATCTTGCGCGGCTGGGCGGCGATGTCGCGGAAGCGGATCTTCTCGTCTTCCTTGACTGCGGCCAGATGGGCATGCTCACGCCCGGTGGCCTTTTCAAGCGCGGCCCATGCCTTGACCGCAACCTCGCCATTGGTTTCGGGCGCCAGCATCAGCACCACCTCTGCGGCATCAATCGCGGTTTCGATCTTCGCCATGCCCTTGGTCGGCCCATCCGTATGGGTGCCGTTCAGCGCTTTCAGATGGTGGACTTCGGTCTTGGTGTCCCAGGCGATGCCCTTGCCGCCATTGCCGACCTTTTCCATAAGCGGCCCAAGCGAGGTGAAGCGCGCATAAAGGTTCGGATAATCGCGTTCCACCGCGATATAGGCCGGCGCGGTCTTGCCGGGGATCAACTCGCATTCACCGCGCTTCCAGTCCTTGACCACGGGCTGGGCAATCTCGCCGGGGCTGTCATGTTGCAACGGCAATTGCACCACATCGGTTTCCACGCCCAGAATTTCCGGCGCGACCTCCGAGAATTTTTTGGCAATCGCCTTGAAGATTTCCCAGTCGGTCTTGGACTCGTAAGCCGGGTCCACCGCCGCTTGCAGCGGGTGGATGAAGGGGTGCATGTCGGATGTGTTCAGATCATCCTTTTCATACCAACTTGCCGTGGGCAGCACGATATCGGCATATACGGCGGTGGTGGACATGCGGAAGTCAATCGTTACCAGCAGGTCCAGCTTGCCCTCTGGCGCTTCATCATGCCATTTGGCCTCGACCGGCTTTTGCCGCCCTTCCTGCCCCAGATCCTTGCCCAGAACCCCGTGATCGGTGCCCAGCAGGTGCTTGAGGAAGTATTCATGCCCCTTGCCGGACGACCCCAGCAGGTTCGAGCGCCACACAAACAGGTTGCGCGGCCAGTTTTCGGGCGCGTCCGGGTCTTCGCAGGACATTTCCAGCGCGCCGGATGAAAGCTGCTCGGCGACATAAGCGGGGATATCCTTGCCCGCCGCTTTCGCAGCCTTGCCCACCTCCAGCGGGTTGGTTTTCAGTTGCGGTGCCGAGGGCAGCCAGCCCATGCGTTCCGAGCGGATATTGTAGTCAATCAAGCTCAGGCTTTCCCAATCGCCTTCTGGCGCTGTGGGAGACAGGATGTCCTTCGCCGTTACGGTTTCATACCGCCACTGGTTGGTATGGGCATACCACGCACTTGTCGAATTCATGTGCCGTGGCGGGCGTGCCCAGTCCAGCGCGAAGGCCAGCGCCGTCCAGCCGGTTTGCGGACGCAGCTTTTCCTGGCCCACATAATGCGCCCAGCCGCCGCCTGACTGGCCCACACAGCCGCACATCACCAGCATGTTGATGACGGCGCGGTAGTTCATGTCCATATGATACCAGTGGTTCATCGCCGCGCCGATGATGACCATCGACTTGCCGTTGGTCTTTTCGGCATTGCTGGCGAATTCGCGTGCAACGTGGATGATCTTGTCGCGCGAGACCCCGGTGATACGCTCAGCCCATGCAGGGGTGAAGGGCACATCGGCGTCGTAATCACTGGCGACATGGTCGCCGCCCAATCCACGGTCAAGGCTGTAGTTAGCGCAGAAAAGGTCAAAGACTGTGGCGACATGCACCTCTTTTCCGTCCGCCAAGGTCAGTTTTCTGACAGGGACATTGCGCACCAGCACATCGCCGCGCGCGTCATTTTCCCATCCGTTCGTGGCCTCGCCGCCGAAATAGGGGAACGCCACGCCAACGACATCATCGCGGTCGCTTTCTAGGATCAGGCTCAGCCTGGGGCGGATGTCCTGACCGGTGGCCTTTTCTTCAAGGTTCCAGCGGCCGGTGATCATGTCTTTCTCGGCCGACATGCCACTTGCGCCCGCACCGGGTTCCTTGACCGGCTGTTTCGAGCCCTCCTCGCCCCAGCGGAACCCGATGGAGCCGTTGGGCACAACGATCTCGCCGGTGATTTCGTCGATGGTGACTGTCTTCCAGTCGGGGTTATTGGACTGGCCCAGCGATCCGTCAAAATCCGATGCGCGCAACTGGCGGCCCGGCACAAAGGTGCCGTCCTTTTCCTCCAGCTTCACCAGCATCGGCATGTCGGAGTACTTGCGGCAATAGTCCTCGAAGTAGGGCACCTGCCGGTCAAGATGGAATTCGCGCAGGATGACATGGCCGAACGCCATGCCCAGCGCGGCATCGGTGCCCTGTTTGGCGTTGAGCCAGATGTCACCAAACTTGGCGGCCTCGGAGTAGTCAGGGCAGATGACCGCCGACTTGGCACCGCGATAACGGGCCTCGGTGTAGAAATGGGCATCCGGTGTGCGGGTCTGCGGCACGTTTGAACCCCAGAGCAACAGGTAGCCCGCGTTATACCAGTCGGCGCTTTCGGGCACGTCGGTCTGTTCGCCCCAGGTCATGGGCGAGGCTGGCGGCAGGTCGCAATACCAGTCATAGAACGACATGCAGGTACCACCCAGAAGCGACAGGTAGCGCGATCCTGCGGCATAGCTGACCATCGACATGGCCGGGATGGGCGAAAAGCCGAACACCCGGTCGGGGCCATACTTTTTCGCCGTCCAGGCGTTGGCGGCGGCTGTAATCTCGGTCACCTCGTCCCACGCGGCGCGCACAAACCCGCCCAAGCCGCGCTTCTTGGTGTAGCTGGCGCGCGCTTCGGGGTCGGTCTGGATGGCCTCCCATGCCTGAATGGGGCTGAGAGTCTTGCGCTTTTCGCGCCAGAGCTTCATCAGCCGTCCGCGCACCAACGGCGTTTTGACCCGGTTCGCACTATAGAGATACCACGAGTAACTGGCGCCCCGCGCGCAGCCGCGCGGTTCATGGTTTGGCAGGTCTGGCCGGGTGCGGGGGTAGTCAGTCTGCTGGGTTTCCCATGTGACGATGCCGGACTTGACATAAATCTTCCAACTGCACGAGCCGGTACAGTTCACCCCGTGGGTCGAGCGCACGATCTTGTCGTGGCGCCAGCGCGAGCGATAGGTATCCTCCCAGTCGCGGTTCTCTGTGGTGGTTTGGCCGTGGCCGTCCGCGAAAGTGTCCTTGCGAAGGCTTTTGAGGAAGTTCAGGCGGTCTAGAAGATGGCTCATCGCTGTCTCCGTTCAGTTTGGGATGGTGGCGGGGCCGCGCACCGGGGCGGCCCCACCGGGCATGTCAGCAGGGATAAGGGGCGTTGCGGCGGGCATAGAGCACCCAGTTCAGCACCACGTTGAAGGCGAAGAAGGCGATCAGCCCGTAAAACACCGGGGCTGCCGACTGGTAGCTGGCAAAGGACCAGGCAAAGAGCATGCCGAAGATAAAGGGCCCATAGGCCGCAATTGCCGCTGTGAAGCCGATCACGCCGCCACCTTGGCGGGGCGCAAACAGCATCGGCATCTGTTTGAAGGTCGAGGCATTGCCGACGCCCGCAAAGAAGAACAGCGCCAGCATCGCCGATACGAACAGCCAGAAGCTGTCAAGCGAGGTGGGGGTGACCGTCAGCGTGACCAGAAAGGCCGACACCAGCATGCCCAGCCCCGCCCAGTGCGTGACCCGTGCACCGCCGAACTTGTCGGAAATCGGCCCCGCGATCACCCGGCTGGCCGAGCCCACCAGCGGCCCCCAGAACGCCCAGGCCAGCGGATCTGGCGCGCCCTCAAAACTGCCATAGACCTCACGGATCAGCAGCGGGAAGGTCGCAGCAAGCCCGGAGAACCCGCCGAAGGTCATGATATAGAGCGAGGTTTGCGCCCAGGTGTGGCCGGATTTGAAGATGTCGAACTGATCACGGAAGTTGGCCTTGATCGGCACCGATTTCAGAAAGATCCAGGCGGTGATGCCGAAAACAGCGACAAAGGGGATCATCACCAGGGGCGCGTTTTGCAGATAGATCTGCGATTCCACACCACCGCGCACCATCGTCTGCGGTTCACCGACCCAGGCCATGCCGCCCAAGAGCGCAAAGCCGATCACCCAGGGCGTAACAAACTGCACGACCGACACCCCGAAGTTGCCGATCCCCGCCTGAACCGCCAGCGCGGTGCCTTGAAGGCGCTTGGGGAAAAACATGCTGGTCGAGGGCATGAATGAGCTGAAGTTGCCGCCACCCAGACCAGCCAGAAACGCCAGGAACATCAGCACCCAATAAGGCGTGTCCGGGTTCTGCACGGCATAGAACCAGCCCACCAGCGGGATCAGAAGCGACAGAGTAGAAAGGCTGACCACATGCCGCGTGCCATAGATCGGCACCAGAAACATGTGGATCAGCCTGAGCGAACCACCTGCAAGTCCCGGCATGGCGGCCAGCCAGAAAAGCTGGCTGGCGGTAAACTGGAAACCGATCTGCGGCAGGCGAACCACCAGCGCCGAGACCAGAAACCAGGTGATGAAGGCCATGGTCAGCGCCGCAGTGGTCAGGATCAGCGTGACCCAGGCCTGACGTTTGCCGCCCCCTTCCCAGAAAGCAGTCTCTTCAGGTTCCCATCGGTCAAGCCAGGTGCCGGTCGAGGAAACGGTATTGGTTTGATGTGCGGTCATCGTCTATTTCCTTGTTGAGCGGGCATCACTTGGCCCGGGCCGGCGCCTGGTGAAGAGTGGCAAGCACAGCGCGCAATTCATCGAGCGAGCGAAAGCGGGCAGTCAGCGTCAGGCCGGAGCTGCGCTCTGCCAGTTCGATCTTGCCCGACCCGGCGAAAAGAATGGCCAGTTCGGCCTCGGTGTCGCGCTTGAGCTGGCCTTCGCGGGCGATCTCACGGTCCACTGACGAGATGATATATTCGTCGCCGAACCCACCCTCGGGCTCTTTCAGCCAGATCAGGCATACCAGCCAGCTCAGAAAGGCCCCCGCCGCGATAATGAAGAAAAACTGCGTCGGCGTGACGAACATGAAGATGAACAGATACACCACTGCACCCACGTTCCCGTATGCCCCCGCCATACCTGAGATCTGCCCGGTGACGCGCCGCTTGATTGACGGGATGATGCCAAAGGTCGCCCCCTCCGCGCCTTGGACGAAGAACGAGCACATGATGGTAAAGGCAATGGCGACGATCAGCGGCCAGTTGGAGTTCAGCAGGCCCATCAGCACAAAGCCGATACCGATGCCGAACATATAGGCCAGCATGACGAAGCGGCGGTTGCCGAAGCGATCAGACACCAGCCCGCCCATTGGTCGCGCGAACAGGTTCACAAAGGCGAACGAAGCCGCAATCAGCCCCGCCGTGGCGGCGTTCAGACCCCATGTTTCCTCAAAGAACATCGGCAGCATGGACACCACCGCCAGTTCCGCACCGAAGTTGGCGAAATAAGTGATGTTGAGCGCGGCGACGGATGTGAACGGGTATTTGTCATCCTCAGGCACCCCTTTTTCAAGGATCGGCCGGTTGACCTTGATCGCCATCCAGATCTGATAGGCAACAACCACGGCGATGGCGGCATAGCAGATCCCGGCGGTCAACCCGTCCACATAGCCCATCAGCTGCAAGCGATAGACCACGATCGACAGCACGCCGACCATCGGAACGATGAAGATGCACAGCAAGATCAGGTCGCGCCAGCTTGACACCTCCAGCGCGGCGGCTTTGCGCGGTTTCTTGTGGGTGTCAGCGGTGGCGCCGTCGGAAATGGCAAACCAGTAGAAGACCCCATAGGCGGCCATGACCACACCTGAGGTGGCGATGGCATAGCGCCAGCCGTCATCCCCGCCAAACATGGTCAGGGCGATGGTGGGCAACGTCATCGCCGCTGCGGCCGAGCCAAAATTACCCCAGCCCGCATAGAACCCTTCGGCAAAGCCGATGTCGCGCGGCTTGAACCACAATGCGGTCATGTGGATGCCGACAACAAAGCTTGCGCCAACCGATGACAGCACCAGACGTGCCGTGAACAGCACTTCGCGCGTATCGCCGAAAGCGAAGACGAAGGTTGGAATGGCCATCATCACCATCAGCACCGAAAACACCCGGCGCGGGCCAAACCGGTCCAGCGCCATGCCCACGATGATGCGGGCGGGAATTGTCAGCGCCACGTTGGCAATGGCGAACAGGCGAATGTCGTCGCGCGTCAGCCAGTCAACTGAGCGCAGCATGGAGGACGCCAGCGGCGCCATGTTGAACCAGACATAGAAACAGATGAAAAACGCGATCCACGTCAGATGGAGCGCCTTTATCTCCTGGTTCCGGAAGCGGAAGATGTCACTGACCTGCATTGGCGGACTTTCACAATCGTTGGAATTTCACTCGAACAAGATCATTCCGAATGCGTGGGAATGATCAGAAGCGGGCAGTTTGCGCGCCGCGCCAGAAAGGCGCTGACCGACCCAAAGGTCATGTGGTCGAACTCTTCGACCAGCGCATCCAGCTTGCGCGTGATGAAACTGAAGGGGCCCGGGTCCGGTTTGTGGCTGTGGCGGGCCATGACCAGGAGGTCAGGCTTGCGCTGCTCGATGGCGCGCAGGATCATCTTGCGCGCATCCCCCTCGGCCATCAGCACATGCGCTTCAAACCCGGCGGCTGCCAGTTCCGCCGCCGCCTCCTCGGCCCCGGCCTTTTGCTCGGCGAACTGGGCGTTGAACAGATCATCGGCACCGGCGGTCGTGCTGCCGACATCCTCGACCACTGTGATCAGGATGATCGTGGGCTTGAGTGGCCCCAGAAGCGATTTCACTGCACCCAGCGCGATGCGCGCATTGCGCGAATTGTCATAGGCAAGCATTACGTCCATCTGTGTCCCCGGTCGGTTTGCGGGGCAAACTGACCCCGTTCTGGGGCCAGAGCGTCACATCGCGAGCGGGGGAGATTTGACACAGATCAAGCAGCGTTCCGGCCTGCCGGGAAAGCAACCAGAACGGGGATTGTTGGCGATGACGTTTGAACGGCGTTCAATGGCCACCTGAAAAAAGCACATGCTTTCACTTGCAGATTTCGTCCTCCTGATTGATAAATATCAATCATAGAATCATTCGAGTTCCCTGAATGCGCCCCGACGACTTGCCCGAGATCCGCCATCTGCCCTTGTTTCAGGGCATGGCGCTGGAGAACTTTGAAGCGCTGATGGAGAAATCCTATGCGCAGAATTTTCCTGCCGGGCTGGAGCTGATCCGCCAGGGCGATCCGGCTGATTTTCTGCATGTCGTTCTGGAAGGATCGGTTGAGCTTTATGCCAGTTGGGCCGGGCGCGAATGTACCATGGCGGTGGTGCGCCCGGTTTCCACCTTCATTCTGGCCGCCTGCATCAAGGATGCGCCGTATCTGATGGCGGCGCGCACGCTGGGACGCTCGCGCCTGATTCTGGTGCCCTCAGCGGACCTGCGCCAGATTTTCCGGCGCGATCCGGAATTCGCAGTTTCGGTGATTGATGAACTTGCGGCCTGCTACCGCACCATGGTGCGCAACGCCAAAAGCCTGAAGCTGCGCAACTCGCGCGAGCGGGTGGCCTCGTATCTGCTGCGGCAATCGCGGCTGGCGGGGGACGTGGCCAGCTATATGCTGCCGGTCGAAAAGCGGCTTCTGGCGTCGTATCTGGGGATGACGCCTGAGAACCTGTCGCGCACCCTGCGCACGCTGGAAAGCGCCGGCGTAAAGGTGGACGGCATGCGCGTCATCATTACCGACCGCGCCAA
Source organism: Pararhodobacter sp. (assembly GCA_020832545.1). Classification (GTDB taxonomy): domain Bacteria; phylum Pseudomonadota; class Alphaproteobacteria; order Rhodobacterales; family Rhodobacteraceae; genus Pararhodobacter. The sequence continues at coordinate 36,860 of JAFIEK010000002.1, forward strand.
GCTGAACGCGCTGGTCCAGCCTGATCTGCTGATCGATGGCCCAGACCCCGAGGCCATTTCGGCCGGGATCGGGCTGCCGATGATCAACGCAGCGTCATACCGCCGCTGACTGTGCAGCATCCGGCGTTTGCCGCGTGGCTCAGCCGATGTGGCTTAGCCGGTGCGCCGCCCCGTGGCCTTGCTGAACGGATGCAGGGCATCGACCTTGGCATGCATCTGCACGGTCTGACCATCCTGCATGTCGGGCACGCCAGACACCCGCATCACCACCGGCTGGTCGCTGCCCTCCAGATGGATATAGAGGTGGCTTTCTGCCCCCGCAGGCTCCAGCAGCATCAGCTTCCCGCTCACCGCCAACTGGTCGCCTGTCGGCGGCACCAGGGTCAGCTCGTCAGGCCGGATACCGATCAGATCTGTGCCTTCTGGCAGGCTTTTGGGGAAAACCGCACCCTTTTCGCGCAGGTAGTCTGCCGAAATCATATTCATCGCGGGCGAGCCGATGAAGCCTGCCACGAACAGCGAAGCGGGCTTGTTATACACCTCCATCGGTGTACCGACCTGCTCAATCATGCCGCCATTCAGCACCACCAGCCGGTCGGCCAGCGTCAACGCCTCAAGCTGATCATGGGTCACGTAGAGCGACGTGGTGCGCAGGCGGCGCTGCAACTGCTTGATTTCTACCCGCATCTGGACACGCAACTTGGCATCAAGGTTCGACAGCGGCTCGTCAAACAAGAACGCCGCCGGTTCACGCACCAGCGCGCGCCCCATCGCAACCCGCTGGCGCTGACCGCCCGACAGATTGCGCGGCTTTCGGTCGAGGAAGGGGGCGATTTCAAGCATCGTCGCCGCCTCCTGCACACGGCGGTCGATCTCGGCCTTGGGCATCTTGCGGTTCTTAAGCCCGTAGGCGAGGTTATTGTAGACCGTCATATGCGGATAAAGTGCATAGTTCTGGAACACCATCGCGATGTCGCGATCAGCCGGTTCCAGATTGTTCACCACCCGGTCGCCAATCTTGAGCGTGCCCGAAGAGATGGTTTCCAGCCCCGCGACCATGCGCAAGAGCGTGGACTTGCCGCAGCCCGAAGGGCCAACCAGCACGATCATTTCGCCATCCTGGACGTCAAGGCTGATACCTGTGACGGCCTGAACGCCCCCGGCATAGACCTTGTGCAGGTTGTCTATATGGATAGAGGCCATTGTTATTTCTCCGTCTCTGTCAGGCCTTTGACGAACAGCCGCTGCATGAAGAGGATCACCAGGATCGGCGGCAGTGCTGCCAGTGTCACGGTTGCCATCACAAGGTGCCACAACGGTTCGCTGTCGCCGCCGGTGACCATGCGCTGAATGCCCATGACTATGGTATAGTATTCGGGGTCGGTGGTGATCAGCAGCGGCCAGAGGTACTGGTTCCAGCCATAGATGAACATGATCACGAAAAGCGCCGCGATATTGGTGATCGACAGCGGCAGCAGGATGTCCTTGAAAAACTTCATCGGCCCCGCGCCATCGACGCGAGCGGCCTCCATCAGCTCTTCCGGTACGGTCATGAAGAACTGCCGGAACAGGAACGTGGCCGTGGCCGAGGCGATCAGCGGGATTGAAAGCCCCGCAAACGAGTTCAGCATCCCCAAATTGGCCACCACCTGAAATGTCGGCACGATCCGCACTTCAACAGGCAGCATCAGCGTCAGAAAGATGACCCAAAAGAAGAAGATTCGGAACGGGAAGCGGAAGTAGACGATGGCAAAGGCCGAGATGATCGAGATCGACAGTTTGCCGATGGTGATTGCCATGGCCATGATGAAACTGTTCCACAGCATCCCGCCGATCGGCGGGGTGCCTGCGCGCGAGCGCCCTTCAAAGATCACGGTGCGGTAGTTCTCCAGCGCGTTCGGCCCTGGCAGTAGCGGCATCACACCGCGCAGGAACGTGCCCGATGGATGGGTGGATGCGATCACCGCCACATAGACCGGGAACACCACGAGGGCGACGCCGATGATCAGCACCAGATGGGCGAAGAAGTTGCCCCAGCGATTGTTTTCAACCATGGTCCCGCCCCCTCAATAATTCACGCGCCGCTCGATATAGCGGAACTGCACCACGGTCAGCACGATGACGATACCCATCAAGATGACCGACTGCGCCGCTGACGAGCCAATGTTGAGGTTGACGAAACCATCGCGGAACACCTTGTAGACAAGGATGTTGGTGGCTTGTGCGGGGCCGCCCTCGGTGGTGGCATGGATCACGCCGAAAGTGTCGAACATGGCATAGACGATGTTCACCACCATCAGGAAGAAGGTGATCGGCGACAAGAGCGGGAAAACGATGGTCCAGAACCTTTTCATGCGGCTGGCCCCATCAATGGCCGCAGCCTCGATCAACGAATGCGGGATCGATTGCAGCCCGGCCAGGAAGAACAGGAAGTTGTAGCTGATCTGCTTCCAGGCCGCCGCAATGATGATCAGGATCATTGCGTCATTGCTGGATGAGCGGTGGTTCCAGTTATAGCCCACCCCTTGCAGCACATAAGGCAGGATGCCGATATTGGGGTTGAAGATGAACCACCACAGAACCCCGGCAATGGCTGGTGCGATGGCGTAGGGCCAGACCAGAAAGGTTGTATAGCTGTCGCGTGAGCGGATCATGCGGTTGACCATCACCGCAAACAAGAGCGCCACCGACATCGACAGGAGCGTGGTGCCGACTGAGAAGATCAGCGTGACCTTGAGCGAGTTCAGGTAAAGCGCATCCTCGAACAGCAACATGAAGTTGCGAAATCCGACAAAGGTCGGTGGCCGGATGCCAAAGGCGTCGCCTTGACGATAGACCGACTGGATCAACGCCTGACTGGCTGGCCAGACAAAGAAGATCAGCGTGATGATGACCTGCGGCGCCAGAAGCGCGTAGGGCAACCACTTGTTCGAAAAGGTTGAGCGTTTGGTCTGCATCTGGGCTGGGTCCGGGCTTGTGGGCCGTCAGAAAACAGCCCGCCCCCGGCAATGCGGGGGCGGGCCAATATCGTCAGGTTCAGTTCATCGAGGCTTCGAATTCGCGCAGCAGCGAGTTGCCACGGCGAACCGCGTCATTAGTCGCCTGTTCACCGGTTTTGGCGCCGGTCATGACCGCTTCCATCTCTTCCGAGATGACATCACGGATTTGCACGAAGTTGCCGAAGCGCAGACCGCGTGAATTGTCGGTCGGCGGGTTCAGCGTCATCTGACGGATCGAGGTGTCGGCACCGGGGTTCTCGTCATAATAGCCCTGCTCGGCGGTCAGGTCGAACGCAGCCTGGGTGATCGGCAGATAGCCGGTGTCCTGGTGCCATTCGGCCTGCACTTCCGGCAACGAGAGGTATTCGAAGAAGCGGGCAACCCCGTGATACTGCTCGTCGGAATGACCAGTCAGCACCCAAAGCGTTGCACCACCGATGATGGTGTTCTGCGGCGCGCCTTCGATGTCGTCATAGTGCGGCTGGAAGCCATAGCCGACGCTGAAGTCCGAGTTGCGCAGCACACCGGCGCGGCTGGCTGACGAGCCAAAGACAATCGCACATTCACCTGCATAGAAGGCGGGGAAGGCATCAGGGCCGGGGCCGGGGCCACCCCAGCGGAACAAACCTTCGTCCTGCCAGGTTTTCAGGTTGTCCCAATGGCGGGCAACATGCTCGTTGTTAAAGACAAACTCGGTTTCAAAGCCTTCAAAGCCGTTGGCCAGCGTGCCCAGCGGCAGGTTGTGCCACGCAGAGAAGTTCTCCAGCATCACCCAGCTGGGCCAGGACGTGGTGAAACCACAGGGTGCAGCGCCCGATTCGACGATCGCGCGCGAGGCTTCAACCATTTCGTCCCAAGTGGCGGGCGGTGTGTCAGTGTCGAGCCCGGCGGCCTCGAACGCATCCCGGTTGTAATACATGATCGGCGTGGACGAGTTGAACGGGTAGGACAGCATGTTGCCGTCCGGGTCTGTGTAGTAGCTGACGACAGTGTCCAGATAGGCGGACGGATCAAACGGCACGTCATGATCGGCCATCAGCTGGTAGATCGGATAAATCGCGCCTTCGGCCGCCATCATGGTGCCGGTGCCCACCTCAAAGACCTGCAGGATATGCGGCTGCTGGTTGGCGCGGAACGCTGCAATGGCGCCGGTCATGGTTTCGGCATAGGTGCCGCGGAAGCTGGGCACAACGCGGTAGTCCGACTGGGACTCGTTGAAGCCTTCGGCAACCCCCTCCAGCAGTTCACCAAGCTCGCCACCCATGGCGTGCCACCAGTTGATCGTTTCCTGAGCCTGCGCGGCAGTGGCCGCGAAGCTCAGCGACAGCGCCGTTCCGGCGAGAAGACTACGGATGATCATGAAAGACCCCTTCTGTTGCAAAATCATTGTGCGGTCATTGTCGCGACATGCGCGAATTTGAGCACTTTGCTGCGATATCTTTCGTTTGTGAAGCCTGTATGTCAGTTTCCGAAAATTTTTTGTCATCTTGCTTTTCTCATCGCGTGCAGAGCGCCAGTATATCGCGCGCGCAGAAATCGGGCAAAGAACAAGATAATGCGGCGCGGCACCTCTCCGCAGGGCGCTGCCCGCCCGGTCAGCATGATCCAAGGCCGGACAACGTTGTCCGGCGGTGTTGATTTGTCACACAATCCCCGAAAGGGCTTTGGCTGTTATACTAGTGGAAAAACTGCAGGTCTCAGGCAAAGCTAATTCAAACCAAGGGCTTACCGATTCTAGACGCGCCGCGCTGATTCGCTACTGCGGCTTGTGTTTCGCGCCTTTTTCGCAGGGCTATTGTGTTGCCCGCAGTTCACGCCTCAATCGGCGCGTTTCCGCGCACCCGCCTGCATCGGGCGCGGTTAATTCAGTAAAATCAAGCGAATCGCCAAGGTCAGAGCCGGTCGCGCAGCGAGAACCACAGCATCGCCGCCACCAGAAGCGGCGTACGCAGCGACGCCCCGCCGGGAAAGCGAGGACTGGGAACCCCTGCCATCAGATCGAAACGTTCCGCCTGCCCGGCGATCGCCTCGGCCAAGAGTTTGCCTCCCAGCGTGCCCATCGCCACCCCATGCCCCGAATAGCCCGAAGCCGACAGCACATTGCCCGCCAACCGCTCAAAATGCGGCATCCGGTTGAAGGTGATACCAAGCGTGCCGCCCCAGGCATGGGTGATCTCGATTCCCTTGAGCTGCGGAAAGATCGCCTCCATCGGCTTGCGCACCTTGGCTTTGATATCGACCGGAAAGCGGTAGCCATAGCTTTCACCGCCGCCAAACAGCAGGCGATTGTCCTCGGAAAAGCGGAAATAGTTGATCACGAACTTCGAATCCGCCACCGCATGGTTGTCGCGGATCACGCTGCGGCGCTCGGTATCGCTCATCGGTCGGGTCGCGGCGATGAAATTATTGATCGGCATCACCCGCGCGGCCACCTGCGGTTCCAGCCGCCCCAGATAACCGTTGCAACCCAGCGCCACAAAACGCGCGGTGATGCGCGCATGGTCAGTCTCCACCAGCGCCGGATCACCCCGGGTCAGGCTGGTGACGCGCGACTGCTCGAACATTCGCACGCCTGCCGCCTGCGCGGCCCGCGCCAGCCCCAGCACATAGCGCAATGGGTGCAGATGCCCGGCCCCCATGTCAACCTCACCACCATGATAGGCGGGCGAGCCGACCCTTTCGCGCATCTCGTCACGGGTCAGCGGGATGAGTTGATCATAGTCATAGTCCCGCGCCATCTTCTCGGCATAGGCGTGCATTTCCGGCACGTAGCCGGGCTTATGCGCGGCATGGATGATCCCGGGCGCATAACCTGCATCAGGGGCGTGGCGCGCCGTCAGATCTCGCACCAGCGCCACCGATTCCAGCGACAGATCCCATAGCGCGCGGGCCGTGGGCTTGCCCAGCTTGGCTTCCAGCCAGTCCTGATCCTGCCGCTGGCCCGTGCCTACCTGCCCGCCATTGCGCCCGGAGGCACCGAATCCCAGCCGCTGCCCTTCCAGCAAGATCACATCATAGCCGCGTTCTGCCAGATGCAGCGCGGCAGACAGGCCAGTGAAACCACCACCAATGACACAGACATCGCAAGCCAGATCGCCCTCAGCGCGTGGCTGAAGGGGAAGCGGGGTGGCGGTCTCGGCATACCAGGACGCGGGGTATGCGCCGGGACGGTCATTGGCGGTCAGAAGGTCCATTACGCTGCCTTCAGCAGCCCTTCGGCCTTGATCTGGGTATAGGCCTCGTCAAAGGCCTTGGTTGCGCGCTCAATCAGCGTATCAATCTGCGCGGGCGTGATGACCAGCGGCGGCGAGATGATCATACGGTCGCCGACATGGCGCATCACTAGATTATTGGCAAAGCAGCGCTCACGGGTGATATAGCCCGCCGTGCCGGCCTCCGACGCAAAACGCGCGCGCTTACCCTTGTCCGGCGTCAGCGCCAGCGACCCCATCAGCCCCACCAGAGCGGTATCGCCCACCAGCGGATGATCATTCAGCGCATGCCAGCGCTCGGCCAGATAGGGATGGGCCACGTCGCGGACATGATCAATGATGCCCTCTTCCTCAATGATGCGCAGGTTCTCCAACGCCACGGCGGCGCAAACCGGATGGCCGGAGTAGGTATAGCCGTGGTTGAATTCATCCTGGGCGATGGTGTGGGCGATCTCATCACAGACCACCGACCCGCCGATCGGCGCGTAGCCAGAGGACAGGCCCTTGGCGATGGTCATGATATGCGGCTTGATGCCCATGGTCTGGCTGCCGAACCAGTTGCCGGTGCGCCCGAAGCCGCAGATCACCTCATCGGCGATCAGCAGGATGTTGTATTTGTCGCATATGCGCTGAATTTCCGGCCAGTAGGTCGCTGGCGGCACAATCACCCCGCCCGCGCCCTGAATGGGCTCACCGATAAAGGCCGCGACACGCTCGGCGCCCAGTTCCAGTATCTTGGCTTCCAGTTGGCGCGCGCGCTCCAGCCCGAATTCCTCGGGCGTCATCTCTCCGCCCTCCATATACCAGTAGGGTTGGTCGATATGAGCGATATCCGGAATCGGCATGCCGCCCTGCGCATGCATCCCCGCCATGCCGCCAAGGCTGCCGCTGCCCATGGACGAGCCATGATAGGCGTTCTTGCGGCTGATGATCACCTTGCGCTCGGGCTGGCCCTTGAGCGCCCAGTAGTGGCGCACCATGCGGATGTTGGTATCATTCGCCTCAGAGCCCGAACCGGCAAAGAACACATGGTTCAGATCACCCGGCGCCAGTTCGGCAATGCGTGCGGCAAGGGCGATGGCGGGCACATGGCTGGTCTGGAAGAAGGTGTTGTAGAACGGCAACTCGTTCATCTGGCGCGCCGCCACAGTGGCCATTTCCTTGCGGCCATAGCCGATGTTGACACACCACAGACCGGCCATGCCATCCAGAATTTCATGGCCCTCGCTGTCAGTCAGTGTGACCCCGTTTGCGCGGGTGATGATCCGTGCGCCCTTCTTCGCCAACCCGTCATTTTGGGTAAACGGATGCATGTGATGCGCGGCATCAAGTGCTTGCAGTTCGGCGGTGGGCATATGGTTGGAAATCTGTTGCATGATGACATCCCCTGCTGGCCCGGCAAAACTGCGGGCAGATTCGGCTGCGGACAGATTATGATCAAATTCTTTGCGCCGCAATGGATTTGATCAAATTATTTCATGCGCGGGCTGACGCTGTACCTGCCAGCTCAGCGCGGACCCGGTCCATGCCCTGCGCGATATCGGCCTCGACGGCTTCGGACAAAGCGCGCGCGTCCTGCCCCCGCATCGCGGCGACAGCATCGCGGTGGCGATCCGGGCCGATACTGGCCTCACTTTCGATCACCACCCGAAGCGAGGGGCCGAATCGCAGCCAAAGGGACTGCGTCAGCGACAACAGAATCGGCGCGGCGGCCATCTCATAGATGGCAAAATGAAAGCGAAAGTTCCCGGCCAGATAGCGATGGACATCCTCCGCCTCAATGGCCGTGTCGATTTCAGAATCAATTGCCGCCAATGCGTCGATATCCTCAGAGCGCATCCGGATCATCGCCATCTGTGCCAGACGAGGCTCCAGCGCCAGACGGGCAAAGGCGATCTCGTCCAGCTGCGAGGGTGTCAACCGCGGGACAGAAACGCGCCGGTTCTCGTGCAGCTCCAGCGCGCCTTCAGCCGTCAACCGCCGGATCGCCTCGCGAACCGGGGTCATCCCGGCCTGAAGGGATTGGGTGATCCCCTGAATGGTCACCTTCTGGCCCGGCGCCATGTTGCCAAACAGCACCATGTCCCGCAAGCGGCGATAGGTTGCCTCGTGTTCGGGCAGTTTGGCAAGAAGAACGGGGTTGTCGGACGTCTGCATCCTGGCGCCTGAAATTGATCAAATCCATTCAGGGATAACGGTTTCACTGCGCGCTGCCTAGGGCCTGTTCCGCGCGCGCCTTACCATTGGCCCCATGGGCTACTATGCACAGACCTGCCTGTCGCTTCGCGGCGTGGGGGCGCGGTCGCCGGGGACATTCACGAACACAAGAAGCATCGGGCCGCGCTTTCATCTTGCCACAAATACGCTGGGGGTGAATTGGCCGCAGGCCAAGAGGGGGCAACGCCCCCTTGCCTGTTTCGCCGTCAGCCCGGCGGGTACTGGGCCCTGCAGCGTTCTGTGGCTTGCGCGGCGAGTTGCCGCTCACGCGTCAGGGCACGTTCGAGCAATGCAATACGCGCTTCTTCGTCGGACACATTGATCGGGCGGCGGGTTTCGTGCACGGTCTGGACAGGCTCCATGCACATGATGCTTAACCGCATGCCATAATGCGGTGAATAGCAGAAACCCGGTTGAAAATCAGGCCGCATTTCGCGTTGGACCGCATAGCCCCGGGCGATGTTCACCCGCCGCTCGGTCAGTTCCTCCTCCAGGTACCGCACTTCGGTTGTCGCGCTGGCAACGCACTGTTCCAGCGGTGTCGCACATCCCGCCAACATCAGCACCAAACCCAGCGCGGCACCCGCCCCAAGCCGCACTCTGAACCGAACCAAGTTCTGCATGTCATCCTCCGGGTGCTTGTCCCACTCAGGATACACCTGTGCCGAGGGCCGGGCAAACAGGAACGGCGGGCGCCTTATTCCAGTTCGCGGGCTTCCGAGGCCAACATGATCGGAATGCCGTTGCGGATGGGAAAGGCCAGCCGTGCCGTGGCCGACACCAGTTCCTGTTGCGCGGCGTCATATTGCAACCGCCCCTGGGTGACGGGGCAGACCAATGCCTCCAGCATTTTCCGGTCGATGGGGGGGCGGGTGATTTCGGTCATTGCAAGCGCTCTCCGGATTGGCTGTCGTTGCGCCCGCGCAGGGCGAATTCCATCAGCGTGACCAGTGTCTCGCGCCGTGTCTGAAGCGATGGGGCCTCCAGCAGGGCCTGACGCTCTTCGGCGGCGAAGGGGCAGAGCATGGAGAGGGCGTTGATCAGCAACTCGTCATCGGCTTCTTTCAGGCTGCTCCAGTCAGTGGACAGATCAACCGCCGAAAAATACCGAGCCAGCAGGTCCAGAAAGGCAGCCCGATCAAGGCCCGGATCAGCCTCGGACTGGCCACGATCGCGCTCGAACCCGTCCCACGAGACTTGCGCGCGACGATAGGGCGAGAAGCCCTCGACCTCGGACACCATGCGAAACCGCGAGATGCCGGTCAGCGTGACCATGTAGCGCCCGTCCTCGGTCTCGGAAAAGGCCGTGACCCGGCCCGCGCAGCCGATGGCGTGCATTCGGGCAGCCTCGCCCCCCGGAACGGTCCGGGGCTGGATCAGACCGATCAGCCGCTCGCGCGTTTTCAGGCAATCCTCCAGCATCGCCAGATAGCGCGGCTCAAAGATATGCAGCGGCAGCCGCGCGCGGGGCAGCAACAGCGCCCCGGGCAGGGGAAACAGCGAGATGGTGTCGGGCAGGTCGGGCGCTTTGCTCATTGGCATGAGATAATCCGCCCGGCGCGTCAGGCAAATATCATCGAGCTGAGGCGACGGCGGCTCTTTTGTGCAAGCGGGTCATTGGGCTTGAGAGCATCAAATATTGTAAGAAGCTGCGTCTTGGCCGCGCCGTCGTCCCATTCGCGGTCTCGGCGGAAAAGCTCCAGAAGTTCGTCGATCGCACCTTCGGTGTCGCCGCGCGCATGAAGCGCCTGTGCAAGATCGAAGCGCGCCTGATGATTGTCCGGATCCTCCGATAGCGCCGCGCGCAACTCCTCGGCCGGGCCCGCATTGGCGGCCTGCCGCGCCAGCGCCAGTTGCGCGCGCGCTGCCTCCACCTCCATGGCGTTTTCCATGCCCGGCGGGGCATTGGCCAGAAGCGCTTCGGCCTGATCCAGTTCGCCCATGGCAATATGCGCACGCGCCAGTCCGCCAAAGGCCCCCGCGCTCTCGGGCTCCTGCCCCAGAATCGCGGCAAAGATCTGCGCGGCTTCGACCGCGGCGCCGTCGCTCAGCAGTTGCTCGCCCTCTGCAAGCGCCTCGCCCAGCCCGCCATCCCCGGTCAACGCGCTCAACTTGTCGACGAAAGCCTTCAACTCGCTCGGCGGCAGGGCGCCCTGAAAGGCATCCACCGGGCGCCCCTGATGGAAGGCATAGACAGTCGGGATCGATTGGATGCGCAACTGCGCGGCCAGCGCCTGATTCTCGTCGACATTGATCTTGACCATGCGCACCTTGCCCCGCGCGGCCGTCACCGCAGCTTCCAGCGCCGGGCCAAGGGTTTTGCACGGGCCACACCAGGGTGCCCAGAAATCAACGATAACCGGCACCTCCTGACTGACCTCAACGACATCGGCCATAAACGCCGCCTCGTTCGAGTCTTTGATCAGGTCGCCCACCGGGGCGGGATTTGGTTCATTGATACCCAGCATGTCAGCCCTCATCCGCAAGAAAACTTTGCCCCTATATGAGGATCGCACCGCCAAAGGCCAAGGGGCAAGTTCTCAGGTGATGCGATCACAGGTCGAAGCTGGCGAAAACCGGGGCGTGGTCGGACGGCTGCACCCAACCGCGCACCGGGCGCAGAACCCGCGAGCCATGCGCGGCAGCAGCGATATCTTTGCTGGCCCAGATATGGTCCAGCCTGCGGCCCTTGTCAGCGGCATCCCAGTCCGGCGAGCGATAGGACCACCAGCTGTAAAGCTGCCCCTCGGGGATGTCCTGACGGGTGACATCAACCCAGCCGCCAGCCTCAAGCGCATCGTTCAGCCCTTCGGTTTCGACCGGCGTGTGGCTGACGATTTTCAGAAGCTGCTTGTGGTTCCAGACGTCATCTTCGCGCGGGGCAATGTTCAGATCACCTACCAGAATGGACTTGCCCGGTTGGTCGGCGCGAAACTGGTCACGCATCTCGGTAATGAAATCCAGCTTGTGGCCAAATTTCTCATTCACCGTCCGGTCCGGCACGTCGCCGCCTGCAGGCACATAGCAGTTGTGGATGATGACCCCGTTCTCCAGCCGCGCCGCGACATGGCGCGCATCACCCTTTTCGCACCAGTCGATATGCCCGGCATCCTCCAGCGGCAGCCGTGACAGGATCGCCACGCCGTTATAGCCTTTCTGCCCCCGCGCCGCCCAGTAGTGATACCCCAGCGCCGCAAAATCCTCGAACGGGATCTTCTCGACCGGGCTTTTGCATTCCTGCAGGCACAGCACATCCGGTGCCTCGTCAGCCAGCAGGCGCTGAACCAGACCGGTGCGCAGGCGAACGGAATTGATGTTCCAAGTGGCAAGGGTGAAAGGCATGACGCAGTTCCTTGAATTTGCCCCTGTCTAACCCTGCATTCCGTCTCTCTCAAGCATGAGAACAAAAAAAGGTCCGGGCGCGAAGCCCGGACCAAGTCCAACAGGGAGGTGACGTGCCATAACCCCGACACGTCAAGGGGATTCGTTTAATGTCTCATCAGTTCGTATATTTGTCGTTAAAGGCCATGTTCAAGCCCCCAACCGCAAAAATATTACACAGGTTCAGGGAACCAACCGATAGCCGCCCGGTTCGGTCACCAAAAGGCGCGCATTCGAGGGGTCGGGCTCGATCTTCTGGCGCAGCCGGTAGATATGGGTTTCCAGCGTATGAGTGGTCACACCTGCGTTGTAACCCCAGACCTCATGCAGCAACACCTCGCGCGGGGCCACGCCCTCGGGCGCGCGATACAGGAACTTCAGGATATTTGTCTCTTTCTCGGTCAGCCGGATCTTGCGCTCGCGTTCATCGATTAGCATTTTCTGCGCGGGCTTGAACTGATACGGGCCAAGCTGGAACACCGCATTTTCTGATTGCTCATGCTGGCGCAACTGGGCGCGGATCCGCGCCAGCAGAACCGGGAACTTGAACGGCTTGGTGACGTAATCATTGGCCCCGGCGTCCAGGCCCAGAATGGTGTCGGCATCCGAATCATGACCCGTCAGCATCAGCACAGGGCATTTCACCCCGGCCTTGCGCATCCGCTTGCACAACTCGCGACCGTCAGTATCGGGCAGGCCGACATCAAGGATCACCAGATCATACGGCCCTGACTTGACCTTTTCCATCGCCTCCGCGCCGTTCGCAGCCTCGAACGTGTCGAAGTCCTCGGTCATCACCAGTTGTTCGGCCAGTGCTTCGCGCAGGTCGTCATCGTCATCGACCAGCAAAATCCTGTTGAGCTTCGACATCTTGGACCTCATATGCAAACCGTTGTTTTCCTGTATGGAACTGCGCCGGACACCCTTTGGTTTCAAGATTTGCGACATTTTCCTCACGCGGACGTGTCGCAAAGGCGGCGAATGTTTCAATTTCCCGACCGGCACGCTACATCAAGAGGAGTTTTGTTGCAGCGGACCCGGCATGAGCCTTTTCCCCAGCCCCCTCGAACGCCTCAACCGCGCCCGCGCCGATCTGCGCATGGGGCTGCCGGTGGTACTTACGGCGGGCGAGAGCGCGGCGCTGGTGATCGCCACAGAAAGCCTGACCACCCAGCGGCTGGCCGATCTGCGGGCTCTCTGCCCCCGCCCGGTGCTGGCACTCACCGGGCACCGGGCGCAGACGCTCAAGGCGCGCGCGTATGATGGCGATGTCGCGCGCGTGGTGATCCCCGAAGATGCCGGGCTCGCATGGATCGAGGCGCTGGCAAACCCCGCCGACGATCTGCGCATGCCGATGAAGGGGCCCCTGAAAACCCTGCGCGACGGCCCGGCTGATCTGCATCGCGCCGCGATCCGGCTGGCGAAGGCTGCGCAGCTTCTGCCCGCCGCCGTGGTGGCCGAAACCCCACAGGCCCACGCGCTCGCCAATGCACACGGCCTGACTTCGCTGGACGCCGCCGAGACCCAGACGCTGGAAACCCGCCTGTCCCCAGTGATCGTCGCGCGCCTGCCGATGCGGCTGGCGGGGCTGGGGCGGCTGCATGTCTTTCGCCCCGACGATGGCGGGACCGAGCACTACGCCATCGAAATCGGCCAACCGGACCGCAACGCCCCGGTGCTGACACGGCTGCATTCTGCCTGCTTCACCGGCGACGTTCTGGGCTCGCTGAAATGCGATTGCGGTCCGCAACTGCACGCCGCGCTGACCGCGATGCATGACGCGGGCACCGGCGTGCTGCTCTACCTCAATCAAGAGGGGCGCGGGATCGGGCTGGCCAACAAGATGCGCGCCTATTCGCTGCAAGACCAAGGGTTTGACACTGTCGAGGCTAACCACCGGCTGGGGTTCGACGATGATGAGCGCGATTTTCGCCTGGGGGCCGAACTGTTGCGGCGCATGGGGTTTGACCGGGTACGCCTGCTGACCAACAACCCCGCCAAGGTCGACATGCTGGAACGCGGCGGCATCACTGTGACCGAGCGCGTCGCGCTCAAAGTCGGACTGACAGCTGAAAACGCCGGCTATCTGGCCACCAAGGCCGCAAAATCCGGGCATTTGCTGTGATCACCGCGCGCGATATCATCGTCACCCGGCAGGGCGCGCGCTTTCTGGGCCGCACATTCCCTTGCGCAATCGGGCGCGGCGGCGTCACGCCGCGCAAGCGCGAGGGCGATGGCGCTACGCCTGCCGGCACCCATCGGATCATCGCGCTCCTTTATCGCCCTGACCGGATCGCCCGCCACACGCTGCCGGGATGGGCTGTACCGATCCGCCCACGCGATCTGTGGTCGGATGACCCCGACGCCCCCGACTATAACCACCTAACCCGCGCGCCCTACCCGTTCAGCCATGAACGCCTGCGCCGCGCCGACCCGCTCTATGATATTGTCCTGACCACGGACTGGAACTGGCCCGTCGCGCATCGTGGCCACGGCTCAGCTATCTTCATCCACACCTGGCGCGCGCCACGCTACCCTACGGCAGGCTGCGTGGCGTTTTCACGTGAGAACCTGCTGTGGATCGCCAATCGTTTGACCCCCGAATCGCGGCTGATCATCCGGGGCTGATTGCGTTTCATCTTGCCAGAAAAACGCCGGGGGTGAGCCGCGGCAGCGGCGAGGGGGCAGCGCCCCCTATCCGTCCCGCGCACCGAATATCGCTGAACCTATGCGCACATGCGTCGCCCCCAGCGCCACCGCGTGCTCAAAATCGTCACTCATACCCATCGACAAACCCGCAAGCCCGTTGCGCTCCGCAATCGTGCCCAACTGGCGGAAATGCGGTTCCGGGTCATTCTCGACGGGGGGAATGCACATCAGGCCCTTGACCGGCAGATCCAGCGCCCGGGCCTCGGCTATGAAGGCATCGGCCCCATCGGGCAGCACACCAGCCTTCTGTGGCTCGGCCCCGGTGTTGATCTGAATGAACAGATCGGGGCAAGTGCCGCGCTCCTGCGCCAGCCGGGCGAGGGTTTGTGCCAGTTTCGGGCGATCCAGCGAATGAATGGCGTCGAACATCTCGACGGCGGTGCGCGCCTTGTTGGTCTGCAACGGGCCGATCAGGTGCAGCGCGATCCCTTGATAACGGGCCTGAAAGGCGGGCCAGCGCCCCTGTGCTTCCTGCACCCGGTTCTCGCCAAAAACTCTGTGGCCCTGATCAAGCACGGCTTCCACCCGCTCAGACGGCTGAACCTTCGACACGGCGATCAGCGTGACCGAACCGGGCGCGCGCCCGGCGGCGGCTTCGGCCTTGTGCAGTCGGCGGGTGATCGCTTCAAGTGACATGGCAGCCCCCGGAAATTTCAGGGGCAAGACACCACAAAGCAGCGCGGATGAAAAGCCTCAGTGGCGCGCGTTCACGCCATATCGCCACGGAGCGGGCGAGTTCAGGTTGTCCACCGACACACCCATCGAAACGCCAAGCTGCCAGCCGTTGTCGAACTGGTGATTGAATGTCACCCGGTAGCGCGCGCCCATTCCTGGCTCCATCCCCCGGTCGCTGGAGTAGACAATGCCGAATCGCATGTCGAACTGGTGGGTGACAGGTTGCAACCCGTTGCCAAGCCGCTGCGTATCGGTGGCCCTTTCGCCCCAGTCGAAACCCGTCCGCGCTGATTCGGCCATGGCAGATACGGGAACCGTTCCTGAGAGAGCGGCGATGACCGCGAACATCATGAACCTGGGCATCGGCATCCCCTTCAAAGGCAAGGCCTCTGTAATCTACCACTCTTGTCGGTAGCGTTCAAATTCTGTTTGAGAAAAAGAAAAGAGCGGGCCAAGGCCCGCTCTTTCCGATCAGCTGATCGTAAGATCAGAAGCTGAACACGACACCCAGCTCGGCGCGGTTCGCACCGGCAGCGGTGCGCTCAACTGCGCCACCGATGGTGGCACCGCCGCCCAGGCCGTAGCGGTAGCTGACGCCACCAACGTTGGCACCGGCGTGACGGCCGAGGTAGGCTGCGGCCTGACCGCCACCCAGATCAGCACGTGCGCCGAGGGTCACGAGGTTGTTGCCGCTGAACTGCGACCAGATCACGTTGGCAGCCCAGTTGCCGCCATTGTAGGTGGCCGATGCGGTGCGGAAGCGTGCAGCGGCATTCGAAGCACCGGCTGCAACGGTGAAGGCGTCAAAGGTCGCCTGCGCCGCAACTTCGGTGCTGCCACCGCGAACGTGGCTCACGCCAACACGAACGTCACCCATGGTGTACGAAACGCCGACGTGCTGGGCAGCGCCCGGGCCGAAGCTATCGTAGAGGTTCAGGCCGGTGCCGCCAGCGTACAGGCCGCCCCAGGTCTGGAAGGTGCCGCCGGTGTAGCCGAAGGCGCCGATGCTGGTCACACCCATGGCTTCCACAGCGCCAGCCTGGTTGCCGAAGGACAGGCGAAGGCCTGCAGCTTCAACCCAGACGCGGTGACCGCTGAAGTCGCCGGACGTTGCGGTGGCGCCAAACGGTGCGCGGGTCCATGCGTTGTCCTGACGAACGCGCCAGTAAGCGCCGAACGACAGACCGTGGTCAGCCTGAACCGAAGCAGCGAAGTTCAGGTTGGTGCGGCTTTCCATGCGCCAGTTGCCAAGACCACCGCCCCAGCCTGCGTTGTTGTACTGAACACCCATGCGGGCGTCGCCGCTGATGGTTACGCCTTGGGCAGTAGCCATGCCGGCGGTCAGGGCCAGTGCTGCCGAAGCAAGGAGAATTTTTTTCATTGGTTTTCCCTCGTTGACTTGAGATGCTGCCCACCTTGCTCGAAGCTGGGTCTGTGCTTATTTCCTGCCTCGGCGCTCTTTTTGCAAGCCGAAGCAAAGTCGCCCGGGAACTCTGGCTTTTTGTGATGCAGATTTGCCACGCCGCTGAAAACCGGTCGGCGAAGCATCAGCCCTGTGCTGTCTACAGTTCTGACGGGCACCCGGACGAGGGCAGCAGAACTTCTGCTGCCCCGGCCAAGGCGGTTTTCGGTGCATCACTTCTTCATGCGGCACCAAGGCCCGCTTCAGAAGCGGAAGGCCACACCCAGCGACGCCGTGCTGCGCCCGCCGACGCGCTCGCCACCGGCAACAAGGTTGGCACCGCCCCCCAGCCCGTAGCCATAGCTAAGGCCATAGGAATTGTTGCCACCCGTCTGCCCGACATAGCCATAGACGTCACCGCCACCGAGCCCGGCATTGCCCGCCAGGCTCCAGTTGGTCTGCGTGCCAACCCGCGCCAGAAGACCGGTCACTCCCCAGTTGCCGCCATTGTAATGCGCCGACACGGTGCTGGCGCGCACCGTGCCGCCTCGCGCTGTCTGGTGACCGGCGGCCAGTGTAATCGAATCAAAGCGCACCCGCCCCGCCAGTTCCACACCACGCCGCCGCTCGGTGGATACGGCCACTTCAAAGGTGTCCCCGCTGTAGCGGGCATGGATGGTTGTCTGGCCACCAGTGTTTGCGCCCGTCGCGCCGGTGCCGCCGAACCGCGTGACCACACCACGCAAACCACCCGTCTCGCCGTGTTGCTGGCCGTCCTCATAGCCCACACGACCGCCAACGCCGCGCGCGGTGCCCGAGGTGGCGATGGCACCATCCTGGTTACCCAGCGTCACGCGCAGGCCCGCCCCTTCTGCCCAGACGCGGTGCCCCGAGAAGTGACCCGTCGTCTGGCCGAGAGAGGAGGTTGTATCAGTCTGCACGCGGGTGAACGCACCAAAGCGCAGCCCGTGATCGGCCTCAACGGTGACAGAAAAGTTGAGCCGCATGC
This sequence comes from Pararhodobacter sp., assembly GCA_020832545.1. GTDB lineage: Bacteria > Pseudomonadota > Alphaproteobacteria > Rhodobacterales > Rhodobacteraceae > Pararhodobacter. Next base: position 54,464 of record JAFIEK010000002.1, read on the forward strand.
GCGACTCCATCCGCCAGTTGGTGGTGCCGCCGGCGTAGCCGTTGGAATCATACTGCACGCCCATGCGGCCATTGCCGCCAATCGACACGCCCTGCGCATACGCCACAACAGGGGAAACGGCCAGAAGACCGGCTGTAAGTATAACGAATTTCATGATTGCCCTCGCTGACTATCAGGTTTGACTGATGCCTGGCCGTCAGCTGGGTATGCCCCGCTATGCCAACCATGAGCCCGAACCGCAATGCGAACCGGGCCTCGCCCCGCCCGCGCAGACGGGGGTTGTTGCGCAACTGCAACTAGGCAGGCAGCGCAGACATACGCGATCGCATTACAATGGTCGGCTAATGGCTTGTTACACGCGCGCTGCTCAGCTAGACACGGGGGCAAATATTGCGAAAGGGCCTGACTTCATGTCGATCAATCGCGCAGCGAAACCGATGATTGCCTTGGCGCTGTTGATGGCGCTGTCTGCCTGCGGCGGCGGGCTGGGAAACATGTTCTCCGGCAGCAACGCTGCTTCCAGCGCCAGCGACATACATACGGAAGAGCGGGTGCGTGCCACCGGTTCAAGCGATTCGATCTGGGATCTGTTCGCCGGTCGCCAAGCACCGGACGCCACGCTTTCAGTCAACCGCTATCTCTGGACCGCCTCGCTGGAGGTGCTGGATTTCCTGCCCATCGAAACGATTGACCCCTTCTCGGGCGTCATCACCACGGGCTTTGGCACCCCGCCGGGCGGTGGGCGACCCTATCGCGCGACGGTGCATGTGTCCGATATAGCGCTTGATGCGCGCTCGCTCAATGTGGCACTGATCACGCGCGCCGGCCCGGCCAGCGCCGAAACTGTACGCGCGGTAGAGAACGCCATCCTCAACCGCGCCCGCCAGATCCGCATCCGCGATCGCCGCCTGTAGGTCGCGCGCGGGCTGGACCCGCGCCGCAAGGGCCGCTATCTGTTCGCCGGGCCGTCAAGTGCCCGGCGTTTTCATGTCAGAGGAAGACCATGTCAGGCCAGCACGACGCCCGATACTTGCCGCAAGCAATCGAACCGAAGTGGCAGGCTGCCTGGAAAGAGGCGGGCTGCTTTACCGCCCGGCGTGACCCCTCCCGCCCCAAGTACTATGTGCTTGAGATGTTCCCATACCCTTCCGGGCGCATCCACATGGGCCATGTGCGCAATTACACGATGGGGGATGTGGTCGCGCGCTACAAGAAGGCACAAGGGTTCAGCGTGCTGCATCCGATGGGCTGGGACGCCTTTGGCATGCCCGCCGAGAACGCCGCGATGCAGGAAGGCGGCCACCCCGCCGACTGGACCTATAACAACATCGAAGTGATGAAGGACCAGATGCGCCCGCTGGGTCTGTCGATCGACTGGTCGCGCGAGATTGCCACCTGTCATCCGTCATACTACGGCCAGCAACAGGCGATGTTCCTTGATTTTCTTGAGGCCGGGCTGGTCTACCGCAAGAACGCCGTGGTCAACTGGGACCCGGTGGACATGACGGTTCTGGCCAATGAACAGGTGATTGATGGCAAGGGCTGGCGCTCGAACGCCGAGGTAGAGCGGCGTGAACTAACGCAATGGTTCTTCCGCATCTCGGACTATAGCCAGGAGTTACTGGAGGCCATCGACGGGCTGGAGCATTGGCCGGAGAAGGTGCGGCTGATGCAGAAGAACTGGATCGGCCAGTCGCGCGGTTTGCAGTTCGCCTTTTCCACCGTCGATGCGCCCGAGGGGTTTGAGCGGCTGGAGGTTTACACCACCCGCCCCGACACGCTGCTGGGCGCATCCTTCGCCGCCATCTCACCCGATCACCCGCTGGCCAAGCATCTGGAACGCCATGACCCGGCGGTGGCCGGATTCGTGGCCGAGTGTCGGCGCATCGGCACCACGGAAGAGGCACTGGAAAAGGCCGAGAAGAAGGGGATGAATACCGGCATTCGTGTCCGCCATCCCTTTGATAACGAATGGGAACTGCCGGTCTACATCGCCAATTTCATCCTCATGGACTACGGCACTGGCGCGATCTTTGGCTGCCCTGCCCATGACCAGCGCGATCTTGATTTCGCGCACAAGTATGAATTGCCGCACCCGGATGTCTTTGTTGCACTGGATGACGATACCCCGGTTTCCGTCACCGCCTTTGTGCCGCCCAAAACCGAGAAAGTCCGATATCTGCGCGGCTTTGCAGGCGAGGTAGAGCAGACCGGCGAGCAGGCTGTCGAAGCCGCCATCGCCTTTTGCGAATCAAAGGGCGTGGGCCATGGCGTCACCAAATACCGCCTGCGCGACTGGGGCCTGTCACGCCAGCGCTACTGGGGCTGCCCGATTCCCGTTGTCCATTGCCAGACCTGCGGCGTGGTGCCTGAGAAAAAGGAAAACCTGCCGATTGCGCTGCCGTATGACGAAGATGGCCAGCCGATAGATTTCTCGATCCCGGGCAACCCGTTGGACCGCCACCCGACATGGCGCAACTGCGCCTGCCCGAAATGCGGCGCCCCGGCCCTGCGCGAAACGGACACGATGGACACTTTCGTTGATTCGTCGTGGTATTTCGCCCGCTTCACCGCCCCGCGCGCCGACACGCCGACCGTGGCCGAGGATGCCGATTACTGGATGAACGTGGACCAGTATATCGGCGGGGTCGAACATGCGATTCTGCACCTCCTCTATTCCCGTTTCTTTGCCCGTGCGATGAACAAGACCGGCCACCTGCCTGCCAAGGCGATCGAGCCTTTCAACGCATTGTTTACGCAAGGCATGGTGACGCATGAGATTTACCAGACCGTTAATGCGCAAGGGCGGGTTGTCTTTCACCTGCCGGAGGACATCGAGGACGGCAAACTGAAGGCCACCGGCGAAGCCGTGCAGGTCATCCCCTCCGCCAAGATGTCGAAGTCCAAGAAAAATGTCGTCGATCCGGTGAACATCATCGACGCCTTCGGCGCCGATACTGCGCGCTGGTTCGTGATGTCTGACTCACCGCCCGAACGCGATGTGGAATGGACAAGCGCCGGGGCCGAGGCCACGCACAAACACCTCGCCCGTGTCTGGGCGCTGTCCGAGCGCATCGCTGACATGCCTGACAGCGCCGGCCAGGGCGATGATGACCTGCAGCGCGCCATGCACCGCACTGTCGATGACATCACCCGCATGATCGAGGGGTTTGCCTTTAACAAGGCCATCGCCAAACTGTACGAATTCACCAACACCCTGACAAAATCAACCGCCAGCGCGGCATCTCAGAAACACGCAGTAAAGGTGCTCGCGCAACTCATGGCCCCCATGACCCCCCATCTGGCCGAGGGTATCTGGGCCCGGCACGGTGGCGAAGGGCTGGTGACCGAGGCCGCCTGGCCAAAGGCTGACCCGGCGATGCTGGTCTCTGATACCGTCATCCTGCCGATCCAAATCAATGGCAAGCGCAAGACTGAGATCACCGTGGCCGCTGATGCCTCGAAGGAAGAGGTTGAAAGAATCGCGCTGGCCGATGATGCTGTGCGCAAGGCGCTGGCCGGGGCCAGCCCGAAAAAGGTGATTGTCGTACCGGGGCGGATTGTGAATGTGGTTGTCTGATCGCCGCGCCTTTCTATTGGGCCTCGCCAGTCTGGCGGGGGTGGCAGGCTGCCGTTTCACGCCGGTCTATGCGCCGGGCGGGGCCGGGCAGGTGTTGCAGGGCGCGGTGCGCGCCGATGACCCCACCCGGCGCGAGGAATTCCAGTTCGTCGCGGCGCTGGAGGAACGGTTGGGCCGCCCCGACGCGCCGCGCTACGCGCTCAGCTACCGGATCGGGCGGCGTTTTCTGGGTGGCGACACTTCGCGTATGCAGGTCCTTGGTACACTGCAATATGTGCTCACCGACATTGCCACCGGGGCCGAGATTGCTGAGGGGCGGGTCGATGGCGACGCTGGCTTTTCCACCACCGCCACCCAACTGGCCGAACAAGCCGCCGCCGAGGATGCCGAACTGCGGCTGATGCGGATGCTGGCCGACAGTGTTGTGCTGCGGCTGCTCACCGTGCCGGGGCTGACTGACACATGAAACTGTCTCCGCGTGACGCGCCCGGCTTTCTCGCCCGGCCTGACCCGCGGGTAAGTGGCGTGCTGATCTATGGCAGCGATGCGATGCGGGTGGCTGAAAAGCGCCAAGGGCTGATCAAAACCTTGATTGGCCCCGAGGGCGAGGCCGAGATGCGCCTAGCCCGCTTCCCCGCCAGCGATCTGCGCAAGGACCCTGCCGCAGCGCTCGACGCGGCCAAGGCGCAGGGCTTTTTTCCCGGCCCCCGCGCCGTGTTGATCGAAGACGCCACCGACACCGCGACTGAGGCACTGAAAGCCGCGCTGAACGACTGGGCCGAGGGTGATGCGCTGATGGTGGTCACCGCCGGGCAGCTCAACGCCTCGTCCAAGCTGCGCAAACTGTTCGAGAGCGACAAGCGCGCGTTTTGCCTAGCTGTCTATGACAACCCGCCTGACCGCGCCGAGATCGAGGCCATGCTGACGGATGCGGGCCTGTCCACCGCCCCGCCGGAGGCGCTGCGCGACCTTGTAGCACTGGCACAGGTGCTGGAACCGGGTGACTTTCGCCAGACACTGACCAAAATTGCACTCTACAAGCATGGCGATCCCGGCCCGCTCACCTCGGCTGAGATCGCAGAAGTCGCCCCCCGAGGCACCGAAGCCGCTATCGACGATATGCTCAACGCCGTGGCCGAGGGCCGCCCCGCTGCCATCGCGCCCCTGATGGCCCGGTTGGCGGCACAAGGGGTGGCGCCAGTGACCTTGTGCATCGGGGCGATGCGGCATTTCCGGCTTTTGCATGCGCTGGTGTCAGACCCGCGCGGCCCGGCGCAGGCGATTGGCACGCTGCGTCCGCCTGTGTTTGGCCCCCGCCGCGACAAACTGCTGCGTCAGGCGCAGCGCTGGCGGTGCGATCGGGTGGAACTGGCACTCAGCGAGATCACCGAAACCGACCTCACCTTGCGCTCCACCAGCCGTGCGCCGCTGGCCGCGCTGACCGAGCGCGCGATGCTGCGTCTGGCGACAATGGCGGCCCGCCAGCGTTAGAGCGACAGGTTGCCCCTTGCACTTCAGCGCCGCAGCGTGGATCACTACCACCAACAGAACCGGAGGATCCACATGAGCAACCCCGCCTATACCGTCATTGGCAATGCCCAGTCACGGGCCGCGCGCGTCCTGTGGATGCTGGAGGAGCTGGGTCTTCCGTATGAGCATGTCGGCGTGAAACCGCATGCGATTGAGGTCAATCAGGTCAACCCCTCGGGCAAAGTGCCGGTGCTGCTGGTCGATGGCGCGCCGATAACTGATTCGACGGCGATCAACCAGTTTCTCGCGGATCGCCACAATCGCTTCACTCATGCCGCCGGTACGCTGGAACGTGCGCGCCAGGATGCGCTGACTCAGGCGATCCTTGACGAGTTCGACGCCGTCCTCTGGGTCGCAGCGCGCCACAGTTTCATCCTGCCCGAGGCGCAGCGCGTGCCGGCTGTCAAGGACTCGCTGCGCTGGGAATTCGCCCGCAATCAGACGCTCTTTGCCCGCCGAATGGGCGAAACGCCGTTCCTGATGGGCGAGGAAATGACCGTGCCCGATATCGTGCTGACCCATTGCGGCATTTGGGCACGTGCCGCGAAGTTTGAGATCACGGAGCCTCAACTAAGCGACTATCTGGACCGCATGATGCAGCGCCCGGCGCTTCAGCGCGCCCTGAAGGCGCGCTGAGCACAGTCATTACAGCGACATGATCCGCGCCTGACCGCTGTCGTAGCTGTAGCTGCACCGCACTTCATAGACCTGTTGGCCGCGAGCCACCTGCAACATCACATCCCGCGAACGCGCCGCGCCATCATCGCCGCGAACTTCGCGCGTGCCGACAACGCTCTGCACGGCCAGCCCCTGCCCCTGACCCTGCTGCATGCAGGCAGCCTCGGCAGCGCTGGCCGAAACCGCGCCCGGCGTGGCATCAGACATTTGCGGGGGGGGGCTGACAGCGGGTGGCGGCGCGCTTCGCTGGGGTGCAGAGCCGCGCGGAAGTGACATCTGAGCGCAGCCCGCCAACACAAGAACACCGGCCAACACTGACACGGTCCGGGCGAAAGGGATCATAAAGAACCTCCTGTTTGAGGGACGTGGCAGGAAGTTGCCACGCCTTGCAAGTGTGCCTGTCACCCGGTCAGGGGGCAAGCAGTGCGCGGGCGGCGGCGCGGGCAGCATCGGTAATGCGGTCCCCGGCCAGCATCCGCGCCAATTCATCAACGCGCGTCTCGTCAAAAAGTTGCGACACGCGCGACAGAGTTTCTTCGCCGTGGGTGGTTTTCTCTACCCGCCAGTGATGCGCGCCCAAAGCGGCGACCTGCGGACTGTGCGTGACCACAAGAACCTGCGCCCCCTCTGAAAGCGCGCGCAGCCTGCGGCCAACGGCATCGGCGGTGGCACCGCCCACCCCGCGATCAATCTCATCAAAGATCAGGGTCTGGCCCCCACCCGCACGGCTCAAGCACACTTTCAGCGCCAGCAGAAACCGCGACAATTCCCCGCCCGAGGCAATCCGGTTCAGCGCCCCGGCCGGTGCACCCGGATTGGTCGCCACTTCGAAGGTGACGGCATCCGCGCCCTCGGGGCCGGGCTCGGCGGGGTTGATGGTGGTTGCAAAAACCGCGCGCTCCATCTTCAGTGGCGCCAGTTCCGCAGCCATTGCGGCATCGAGCGCCTTTGCAGCCTTGCGCCGTTTTTCCGACAGCGCCGCACATGCAGCCTCGTGGGCCGCACGGCCCTCGGCCTCGGCGCGCGCCAACGCGGCGGCATCGCTGTCGCCGGCATCAAGTGCAGCCAGCCGAGCGCGCAGTTCCTGCGCATGCGTGCCCAGATCATCGGGCAGGACGCTGTGCTTGCGTGCCAGCCCGCGCAGGGCAAACAGGCGATCTTCCACGGCCTCCAAGGCCATCGGATCAGTATCAAGCGCATCAAGGCAGCCATCAACCTCGGCCTGTGCCTCGCCCAATTCGGTGAGCGCACGGCCCAGCGCCTCGATCGCGCCGTCCAGCCGCCCTTCCAGATCTGCCGCCGCGCCGTCAAGCCAGCGCATGGCGTCATGCATCAACCGCTCGGCGCCCTCTTCGCCCATCGCGCCGCGCGCGCGGGCGACATCACCGCTCAACCGGGCTGCGGCCTGCATCATGCGACGGCGCGCGTCCAGTTCGGCCTCTTCGCCGGGTTCGGGGTTCAACTTGTCCAGCTCGCCCACCGCGTGGCGCAGATAATCCTCTTCAGCGCGCAATGTGGCCAACCGCGCCTGTGCTGCCTCGCGTGCCGCCCGCGCCTGCGACAGTGCACGCCAGGAAGCACGGGTGGCCAGAATATCACCCTCGACGCCAGCAAATGCATCCAGCAACTGACGATGGCCGCGCGGGTTCAGCAGGCCCCGGTCATCATGCTGGCCATGCAGTTCCACCAGCGTTTCCGACAGCGCACGCAACACATCGCCGGAAACCCTGCGGTCATTGATCCAGGCGGTCTTGCGCCCGTCCGGCGTGTTGACGCGACGCAGAATCAATTCGTCCTCGGCGCTGATCCCGGCTTCGGACATGACGGCATGCGCCGGATGGCCTGCGGGCAGGTCAAACACGGCCTCCACCTCGCCCTGCGCGGCGCCGGCGCGCACCAGTTCGGCCCGCCCGCGCCAGCCCAGCACAAAGCCCAGCGAATCCAGCAAGATAGACTTGCCCGCCCCGGTTTCACCCGTGAGCACGTTCAGGCCCGGCTGAAAGGCAAGCTCCAGCCTGTCGATCAAAAGCATGTCGCGGATCGATAGGTTGCGCAGCATTACGGCGCTCCTGCCCCGGCTCTGGCGGCGCGGCGCCCGCTTACAGCCACTCGCCCCGCACGGTCCGGCGATAGATCTGACGGATCCAGCTTTCGCCACTCGCATCAGGTGAGAGGCCTTGACCGGTCAGCAAGCGATAGCTGTCATCATAAAATGGGTTCGAGCGGAAGTTGTGGCCGAGAATGGCCCCGGCAGTCTGCGCCTCGTTGCGCAGGCCAAGTGCCAGATAGGCCTCGACCAGCCGGTGAAGGGCCTCGGGCGTGTGGGTTGTGGTCTGGAAGTCCTCGACCACCACGCGGAAGCGGTTAACCGCCGCAGACTGAAGCCCCCTGCGCAGGTAGTAGCGCCCGATTTCCATTTCCTTGGCGGCCAGATGGTCAAAGGCCAGATCAAACTTCAACACGGCAGAGCGCGCATATTCGGTGTTGGGATACTGCTCGATCACGCGGCGCAGATGCTGCAATGCCTGGAATGTCAGACCCTGATCGCGGCCCACATCCTCGATCTGGTCATAATACGTCAGCGCCAGAATATAGGCAGCCCAGGCGGCGTCCTCGTCACCCGGATACTGATCAAGGAAGCGCTGCGCGGTAGCACGAGCGTCGTCATAATCGCCTTCGCGATGCTGGGCATAGGCCTGCATCACGATCGCCCGGCGCGCCCAGCTGGTAAAGGGATAGATGCGCTCCACCTCGCGGAAGTAGCGCAGCGAATTCTCCGCCCGGCGGCTGGTCTCCAGAACAAATTCGCCCCGGCGATAGATTTCCTCGGCGCTGAATCCGTCCAGCGGCTCGTCAGTCCGGGTGCCGCCGCAAGCTGCCAGTGCAAGACAAAGCCCGACTGCCAAAACGACTGAACCGGATTTTCTGATTGAAACACCGCCTGCTTGCCCGGTCACCATCATGTCCCGCATCCTTTTGAGCGCTGTCCGAAACGGTCCGCGCCTGCTGAATCCTTACGCCCCTTCGGGGGCTTATGGCTGGTCCTAGCACATTAGAAACCGACACGCAAAACGCCTTTGCGCCTGTATCTGATGGAATTGGCAAAGCGTTGCCTCAGGCGATCAATGCCAGATCCGCGGAACCCACACCCGCACCGGGAAGTGCGTGGGCATCTGCGCCTGAAACCGTGATCCGCTCATACGCGCTGCGGTCGGCCAGCAGGGCGCGCACCAGCCGCCCGGTCAGCGTATGACCTGCGCGATAACCCACATAACGCCCGAGGATCGGTGCACCAGCCACCGCCAGATCGCCCATCGCATCCAGCATCTTGTGGCGCACAGGCTCGTCGGCATGACGCAGGCCGCCCGGCGTGAGGATGCTGGCACCGTCAAACACCACTGCGTTCTCCATTGTGCCACCCAGGGCCAGCCCGTTGGCGCGCATCAGCGTGACATCGGCCATACGGCAGAAAGTGCGGCTGTCGGCCAGTTCACGCACGAAAGCGCCGTTGCACAGGGTCAGATCCTTGGTCTGGCGACCGATTGCAGGATCGGGGAAATCGATCTCGAATGCGATGGACAGATGTGTTGCGGGTTCTATCCGGGCAAACGCCTGCCCCTCACGCACCTCAACCGGGCGCAAAACCCGGATGGCACGCAGAGGTGCGCGCAAACCCGCGACTCCGGCCGCGAGGAACGATGCCACAAAAGGCCGGGCCGAGCCGTCAAGGATGGGAACCTCATCGCCGTCAAGCGTAACATGGGCATTGTGAATGCCGCACCCCGCAAAAGCGGCCATCAGATGTTCGATTGTCGAGACCGTGACACCATAGGCATTTCCGACCCGGGTGCAGAGATTGGCTTCGATCAGCGCCTCGGGCGACACCTTTATACGGCGGCGCGACAGGCTCAGAGGCAGGTCCGTGCGCTCAAACACAATGCCAGACCCGGCAGGCGCAGGATGAACACGCAGTTCAATCTGCCTGCCGGAGTGCAAGGCAGCACCCTGGAACCGGACCGTTGTATGAAGCGTTGTCTGCACGAAGCGCCCTCTGTCGCGGCTTTCCCGCTGTTCTTGGGGTATTTAGGCATGTCGGGGGCGCGGCTCAACTCACAGTTTGCGACAAGTCTGTAACAGTCGCCCCCAACATCGGCGATTTATTGCCGAAACCTTATGCGCTCACCCAGATTATTGAAAACATTAAAAAAGAAACCGGCCTAAGCCGGTTTCTCTCACTGGTAGTCCTGCTCGATGTGATCTGCCGTCACCTTTAATTTGCCTGGCGGCGCAGGAAAGCCGGAATTTCAATCCGGTCTTCCGGCGCGCGCTGCGGCGGCTCGTCGTCATAGGAATGGATCGGCGGCTGCACGCGCGCGGCCTGCGCACCGCCTTCCCCGCCCGCGCCAGCCATACGGCTGATCAACGAACCAATCCCGAACCGTGCGCGCGGCTCTGGTTGCGGCGCTGGCTCCGGGGCGTGGTAATCGGCGGCAGCGGGGCGCTGGTGTGCATCGGGCTGCTTGGCCACTGCCGCCCGCAACCGCGCGAGCGTCTCTGGCGACGGGCCACCTGCCGAACGTGGGCGCGGGGCAACATAGCCACCGGCCTCGTCATGCCATTCCTGCGGTTGATGCTGCTGGGGGTGCGGGTGATGCGACTGTTCGTGCAAAACGGCATCAAGGTCGAACTCGTTCTGCGTCGGATGCTCATGACTGCGCGGCGCGTATTCCTGCTGCGGCTCCATCCGGGCGGCCGGGCGCTGGAACTCGGCTTGCCGCGACGGCTCGGGCTGGTGGTAAGCCGGTTGCTCGACATAGTCCTGGCGCGGCTCGAACACCGGTTCCTGCCAGGCTTCGCGCGCGGCGGCGGGCTGCTGCGGCTCGGGCTCGGCGGCGGTTTCGGGGGCGGGAGGGGCCAGCGGCTCGGCCATACGGCGGCGCGGCACCTCCATCGAGGCAGCCCCGGCCTGCGCTTCGATCCCTGTGGCCACAACGGACACGCGGATCGCGCCCTCCATCTCCGGGTCCAGTGTTGAGCCGACAATGATATTGGCCTCGGGGTCAACCTTCTCGCGGATCAGGTTGGCAGCCTCATCCAGCTCGAACAGCGTCAGATCGTGCCCGCCGGTGATGTTGATCAGCACGCCACGCGCGCCGTTGAGGCTGATCTCGTCCAGGAGCGGGTTGGCGATCGCCTTCTCGGCGGCCTGGCGGGCGCGATCCTCGCCCTGGGCCTCGCCGGTGCCCATCATGGCCTTGCCCATTTCGTCCATCACGGCACGGACATCGGCGAAATCAAGGTTGATCATGCCGGGCCGTACCATCAGATCGGTCACACCCTTGACGCCCTGATAGAGCACGTCATCGGCCATGGCGAAGGCCTCGGTAAAGGTGGTCTTTTCGTTGGCAAGGCGGAACAGGTTCTGGTTGGGAATAATGATCAGCGTATCGACCACCTTTTGCAGCGCCTCGACCCCCTCTTCGGCCTGACGCATGCGCTTGGCACCCTCGAAGGCGAAAGGCTTGGTCACGACACCGACGGTCAGCACACCCAGTTCGCGCGCGGCTTGCGCGATGATCGGGGCCGCGCCGGTGCCGGTTCCACCACCCATCCCCGCCGTGATAAAGCACATATGCGCCCCGGCCAGATGGTCGATGATTTCCTCAAGCGTCTCTTCAGCCGCTGAGGCGCCGACCGAGGGCCGCGCGCCTGCGCCCAACCCTTCGGTGACCTTCACCCCCAACTGAATGCGCGCCCGCGCCTTGGATTGCTGAAGGGCCTGCGCATCTGTGTTGGCAACGACGAACTCAACGCCTTCCAGCGCCTGTTCGATCATGTTGTTGACCGCGTTGCCACCTGCGCCGCCGACCCCGAAAACGGTGATCCGTGGCGTCAATTCCTTCGATTCCGTCGCGATGAAGTTCAATGCCATTGCCTAGTCCGCCTGTCTTGTTCCGGTTTGCCCTTGCCGATCGCCAGTCGGTTGGTCGCCCGGTTCTTGATGATTTGCCAGATTTTCCCACAACTGTAGCGTTCTGGCGCGGGAACGTCATTAAAAAAAACCGAATCTCCACCAAATCTGGAGGAAATTCGCCGAAAATCCGCGCATTTCGGCGAATCACCCGGATCTGGTGGTTACCAGTTGTCCTTGAACCATTTCATCGCGCGCTTGAGCGGTCGCGCCGCGAAGCGGTCGGCGGGAATTTCGAAGTCCCACCATTCGTCTTGTGGTTGGGCTGCGAACAGGCACAGGCCCACGATTCCTGCAAACGCCGGGCCGGTGGCCGCCTGCGGCAAGCCCTGCACACGCATCGGGCGGCCCAGCCGCACCTGCTGGCCGAGGATACGCGCGGCCAGCCCGTCCAGCCCCGGGATCTGGCTGCCGCCACCGGTCAGCACAATCTGTTGGCTGGGCAGATGGTCAAACCCCGCCGCATCCAGCCGGGCGCGCACCTCTTCCAGAATTTCCTCGACCCGCGGGCGCATGATGCCGATCAGCTCTGATCGGGTGATCGTGCGGCGGTCCTTGTCCCAGTCGCCGCTGTCGCTGCCGATCTCGATAACCTCGCGGTCATCCTTGCCGGTGGCCTGCACACCGCCATAGAAAGTCTTGATGCGTTCGGCGGCGCTGTAGGGAATTTGCAGCCCCTTGGCGATGTCACCGGTGATGTGGTCGCCGCCCAGCCGCACAGTGTCGGAATAGATCATGTGTTTCTTGATGAAGATCGAGATGCCGGTGGCGCCGCCGCCCATGTCGATTGCCGCAGCGCCCAGTTCCTGCTCATCCTCAACCAGCGATGACAGCGCCGAGACATAGCTGCCAGCCGCCAGCCCCGCCACCTCGACATCGCAGCGTTTCAGACAGTGCACCAGATTTTGCACCATGTCGGCCTCGATCGACAGAAGGTGCATATCGCAGCCCAGCTTGCGCCCTGTCTGACCGCGCGGATCCGACAGGCCTGAACGGTGATCAAGCATGAAGTTCACCGGCTGGGCGTGCAGCACTTCGCGGGTTGCGCCCAGATCGGGCACATCGCAGGCTGACAGAACGCGGGCGATATCGTTTTCGGTGACATGCGCGCCTTCCAGCTCTACCGAGCCCTCCAGCCCGTACGAGCGCGCCTCACCGCCCGAGAAGCAGACAATGGCGTGATCGACCCGCACCTGCGCCATCTTCTGCGCCGTCTGCAGGGCGGTGCGCACCGCGCGCTCGGTTTCGACCATGGCGGCAATCTCGCCAAAGCGCACTCCACGTGAGCGCGTGGTGCCCGCACCGATCACCCGGAACGTGGCCTGCCCGGCCATGTTGCCCACACCTGACCCTTCCGCCGCCCCTTGCGAGCCGAATTTCAGGATGAGACAGGCAACCTTGAAGGTGCCGATATCAAGAACGGCAATTACGCCGCGTTGCATGGCCTGCTGGCGCATGTTTCGCATGGCGCGCTGAGACTGGTAGAGATCGGTCATCGGTTGGGAACTCCACTTGCCTGATTTCTGATACGGTGCAACTCGGTCATGGCCGGTTGCGACAGCCGGATGGTGGGGCGCGCGGCATCGCGCAGATCGACGACACGCACATCGCGCGCCAGCAGGTCCTGCGCAGCGTCCAGCGCCAGAACCCGCTCCAGCGCAACCACAGCGTTCTGCGCGGGCAGAAGGATGCGCTGATCCTGATCCAGCACGACATCCCAGCGCCGGTCGCTGACACGTACCAGCCCGCGCAACCGCTCGCGCAGGGGGCTGGCAGCGGCCAGAATCTGCTGCGCCTCGGCAATAGCCGCCGGCGCGCCCTCGCCTGCAATCAGCGGCAGATCGGCGCGTGCCTCGCGCGCGGCCAGCCGGGCGATGCGACGGCCTTCGGCATCCACCAGTTCCAACCCGCTGTGATGACGCCAGACCATCACCGGCTCGCGCTCGGCCACCGCAATTTCCAGCACCCCGCCCGAACGGATACGCAACGCCGCAGTTTCCACGGCATCCAGCGCCTCGGTCGCGCGGCGCAGCTCTTCAAGGTCCAGCCGGAAGGAGGACACCGGAAACTCCAGCGCCAGCCGCGCCGAGATCGCCTGCGACACTTCGGGCGTCTCGGCGTGCACCGACAGCGTGGTGACCTGAAATTCAGGGCGGTTTTCAAAGGCAGTGCGCAGATCGCTGAAGAAGCCGACGGCTTGGTCGCGCCGGGCGTCATCGCCCAGCCAGAGGCCGAGCGTGAGCGTGATCAGAAAAACCGGCAGACCAAGGGTGATGCCCTGGCGGATGAACGGGGTCAGCCACATCCGGTGCAGCCGGTAGGCCGTGCGGCTGGGCGACGGATCGCGGCGGAAACGACGCGCGGGCTCAGCCGTGCGGGGCCCTTCTGACGGAGCTGCGGCTTGTGGGGCGGTCTGGGCTGGCGACCGGGGCGCGGGTTCATCGGGCCATGAATAAAGCGCCGAGGGAATCGCAGGCATCGAGTCAAGAAGCGGTTCCGGCGCAACGGCATCAGGGGCCGCAGGAGGCACAAAAGCATGCGCGCGCGGGCGGGTGGCCTGCCGGGCCGACTGATCGGAGGTGGCCGCGACACCTGGTGCGTCCCCGCGGGAACGCGCTGCGCTAGCCGGATCGGCGGGCCAATGCTCTCGCGCGGCGGCAGGCGGGCTGACATGCTGGCCACTGGGCCATGGTGCCGAAGACTGCGCCATGGCGCGGCGCAGCGGGGGCTCGCCCGTGCGTGTGGCCGGGCCAGAGCGAGGGCTTTGAGAGGATACGCCGGTCAACGCTGGCATGAGGCATCCTCCACCAGCCAGCCGCACAGTTCGGGGAAGGATATCCCGCAATGCGCCGCCTGTTCAGGGCTGAGCGAGGTGGGCGTCATCCCCGGCTGGGTGTTGGTCTCCAGCAAGATCAGCCCGTCCAGCCCGCGCGCCTCGTCCAAGCGGAAATCAGTACGGCTCAGGCCCCGGCAGCCCAGCACCCTGTGCGCCCTGAGCGCGTAATCCATGCAGGCGTCGAACACATCGGCGGGCACCTCGGCGGGCAGCACATGATACGAGCCGCCGGGTTTGTATTTTGCGTCATAGTCATACCAGCCGGTGGTCACGATATCGGTCACCGTCAGCGCCCGGTCGCCCAGCACACTCACCGTCAGTTCGCGCCCCGGCACATAGGCCTCGACCATCAGTTGCTCAGGCATATCAGGTGACAGGCGCGGTGGGCGGTTCGCACCCTCCATCACCAGGTAAACGCCCACGGATGAGCCCTCGTTGCAGGGCTTCACCACATAGGGCGGTGCCATCACATGTGCCGCTTCAATCGCGGCGCGGCTGGCCAGCAGGCTGTCCACCACCGGCAGACCCGCCGCGCGGTAAATTTCCTTGGTGCGGATCTTGTCCATCGCCAGCGCCGAGGCCAGCACGCCGGAATGAGTGTAGGGGATACCCAGCCATTCCAGCAGGCCCTGCACACAACCATCCTCGCCCCAACGGCCATGCAAGGCGTTGAACGCGACATCGGGGCGGAGTTCAGCCAGACGCGCAGGCAGATCCCGGTCGGCATCGACCTCGATCACCTGATATCCTGCCTCCCGCAGCGCGGTCGCGCATTCACGCCCTGTGGACAAGGACACCTCGCGCTCGACCGAGATGCCGCCCAACAGTACCGCCACCTTGGGGGCTGTCCTGCTCGACATGCCCGCCACCATTGCCTCAATCAGCCCTTTGCGGGCCATCGCCGGGGCTTGTCACCCCGTATTCTTCTTGTTGCTGCCGGGCTTGATGCCCGGTCAACCTTGCTGCAAGGGGTCACCCACCCGCATGACTTCCCATTCTAGCGAAATTCCACTGTTTTCCAACACCCTTTTTCGCACCTCTTCACCAAGCCCCTCAAGATCGGCGGCAGTGGCGGTTCCGGTGTTGATCAGAAAGTTGGAATGCATCTGCGACATCTGCGCCCCGCCCCGCGTGGCGCCCCGCATTCCGGCCTCATCAATCACCTTCCAGGCCTTCAGGCTGTGCTCATCATCGGCCTGCCCGGTAGAGCTGTATCCAGCGGGGTTGCGAAACGTCGAACCGGCGGTCCGCTCGCGCGTGGGCTGGGTGGCGTCACGCCGGGCCAGTTGGTCCTGCATTTGCGTGGCCAGTTCTGCCGGATCGCCCGAAGGGGCGGCAAAAGTCGCTTCAATGATCACCCATCCATCCGGCAGGGTGGACTGGCGGTAAGCGAGCTTCAGCGCGCTGGCCTCCAGCATCTTTATCTGCCCGTCACGCGTCACCACCCTGACCGATTCCAGCCGATCGGCGACATAGGTGCCATAACAGCCTGCATTCATCCGCACGGCACCGCCAATCGCACCGGGGATGGTACGCAGAAAGGTCAGATCCAGCCCGGCCTCGGCAGCCTTGCGCGCGACATGGGCATCCAGCGCGGCGGCCCCGGCAGTCACCCGCCTGTCTGTGCAACTAATCGCGTTGAACCCCCGCCCCAGCCGGATCACCACGCCGCGAATGCCGCCATCGCGTACGATCAGGTTTGACCCCACGCCCATAGGAAACACTGGCACCGCAGGATCAAGGGCGGCCAGAAAAGCGGCCAGATCCTCGGCATCGGCGGGCTGAAACAGCCAGTCAGCCGGGCCGCCGACACGCAGCCATGTCAGCCCGTCAAGCGGGCGGTCGGGGGTGAGGGTGCCGCGCACGGCGATATCTGTCGGATGGGTCATACCGCCGAGATATCCCTCAGCCTGCAACCTGTCCAGCCGGGGGAGGCGGGGCGCGCAGACGCCACAGGCAGAAAATTGCCACGAAGGGCGCATGCAACGCGATCGCTCAATCGCGCGCGCCCAGCCCCTGCCCGGCGCGCATCCGCATCCAGCCGCCCAGCGCCGTGCCCAGTGCCGCCCCCAGCACGGCAGGCGCGGTGAAAACCAGCGCAAGTATCACATAGACCAACCCGTCCAAGCCCTGCACTGCCTGACCGGCCAGAAGAAAGCCTGCCGCAACCAAGGCCAGCACCCCCGTCAGCACCCAGCCCAGCAAGACCCGAACGAAGCGCGCCAGAAGCCATGCAGCCACCAGCCCCGTCGCCGCCGAAACCAGGACAATGCCCAGAACGGCAGGCTCCACGGCGTCAGCCCTCCAGCCGCGCGGGCAGGCCGTGTGCCCAGCCAGAAATCGTACCCGCCCCCAGACAGACCACCATGTCGCCGGGCCGGGCATGGCGACGCACCAGCGCCTCCAGATCATCCTCGCTGTCAACACCATGGGCCGAGGGATGGCCATGATCGCGGATACCCGCCACCAGATCGTCGCGGCTGGCACCCGCTATCGGGGCTTCGCCCGCTGCATAGACCTCGGCGATGCCCACCACATCCGCCTGATCGAAGCAGGCGCAGAAATCGGCGAACAGCGCGCTCAGCCGGGTATAGCGGTGCGGCTGATGCACGGCGATCACCCGCCCCTTGCCGTCCAGCGCCTGCCGTGCAGCCTTGAGCACGGCGGCAATTTCCACCGGGTGGTGGCCGTAATCATCAATCACGCTCACGCCGCCGCCCTCACCCACACGGGTGAACCGCCGGCTGACGCCAGAGAACCCGGCCAGCCCGGCGCGAATGGCCTCAGGCGAAAGGCCCAGGTGCCGCGCCACCGCCACAGCTGCCACCGCGTTGGACACATTATGATCACCCGGCATCGGCAGGGTGCAACCACGGATCGCCACCCCCCCCTTCACCTCGATATCAAAGCGCGCCTGCCCGTCTGCATAGTGCAGACCGACCGCGCGCAGATCAGCCTCCGGGGAAAAACCATAGGTCACGACGGGGCGGTCGCGCATCCGCCCGACCAGCGCACGGACCTCGGCATGATCAATGCAGCAGACCGCCAGCCCGTAAAACGGGATACGGCCCACAAACGCATCGAACCCCGCGCGCAGGGCCTCGATCGTGTGCCAGTGCTCCATGTGTTCGGGGTCGATATTGGTGACAATCCCGACGGTTGTTGGCAGCAGATTGAACGATCCGTCGCTCTCATCGGCCTCCACCACCATCCAATCACCCGCGCCGGGCCGGGCGTTCGATCCATAGGCATGGATCACGCCACCATTGATCACCGCCGGGTCCACCCCGCCCGCATCCAGCAGCGCGGCGACCATGGTGGTTGTGGTGGTCTTGCCATGCGTCCCCGCCACTGACACGGTCGAGCGCAGGCGCATCAGTTCGGCCAGCATCTCGGCGCGGCGCACGACGGGCAGACCGGCGGCGCGGGCCGCAACAAGCTCAGCATTGTCGGGTTTGATCGCGGTTGAGGTCACCAGCACCGCCGCGCCCACGATGTTCTCAGCCCGCTGGCCGATGAATACGCGCGCGCCCAAACCCTCCAGCCGATCCGTGATCGGGCTGGCCTTGAGGTCCGAGCCCTGCACGGCGAAGCCCTCATGCAAAAGCATCTCGGCAATACCGGACATGCCGATCCCGCCGATCCCGGCAAAATGGATGGGGCCAAGGCTGGCCGGTAACTTGGTGCGGGCGGTGGTCATGGGGCCTACGATGTCAGTTTGAAGTTGGGGAAGCTGACAGTTTCTCTGCCAGATCGGCCAGACGCTCGGCAGCATCAGGGATTCCCGCGCCCAGCGCGGCCTGTGCCATGCGGGTCGCGGCCTCAGACCGGGTCAGGATGGCGACTACCTGTTCGCACAGCGCATCTGGGGTGAATTTGCTTTCAGGGATCAACACCGCCGCTTGCGCATCTACAAGGCCGCGTGCGTTGGCGTTTTGATGGTCGCGCGCTGCATTCGCCAAAGGCACCAGCACCGAAGGACGGCCAATCACTGTCAGATCGGCGATGGTGGAGGCACCTGACCGGGCGATCACAAGTTGTGCCTCTGACAAGCGGCGGGGGATGTCATCGAAGAACGGCGCAACCTCGGCCGGAATGCCTGCCGCGTCATAGGCAGCAATCACGCGCTCCAGATCCTCTGGTCGCGCCTGATGGGCCACGCGCAGGTGCTGTCGCAGAGTGTCGGGCATGGCAGCCAATGCGGCAGGCACGACATCCGACAGAATGCGCGCGCCCTGACTGCCGCCAATGACCACCAGACTCATCGGGTAATCACCGGGCGGGATATAGGGGGCACCGGCCTTTTCGCGCACGCTTGTGCGCACCGGGTTGCCGGTATGAACACCCTCAACTTTTGAGGGAAGCACGGTGGGCCAAAGGCCGCAGGCCACGGCGCTGACGCGGCGCGCAAAGACCTCGTTCACCTTGCCCGGCACGGCGTTTTGCTCATGTATCAGGCGCGGCACCCGCAGTATCCAGGCCGCTGCAAGGGCCGGGATGGACGGATAGCCACCAAAACCCGCCACCAGTGCCGGGCGTTCCAGCGCCATGCCAAAGGCCGCGCTCAGAACCCCGCCAATGATGCGAAACGGCACCAGCAGCCTCGCCCCCGCGCCGCCACGCGCGAAGGTGGCCGAGGCCACAACCCGGCGCTCCACCGCAGGGGGGAAGCCGCCCGCATACTGCGCGCCACGCGCATCGGTGGACAAAGTCACCCGCCAGCCGCGCGCCAGCAATTCCTCGGCCAGCGCCTGCGCCGGGAACATATGCCCGCCGGTGCCACCCGCCGCGATTACGGCCAGGGGTGGTTTCTTCGCCCGCATCGTGCCCATTCAGCGCCCTCGCGTCAGAAGAATATCGCCAATTTCACCCTGTGGACGGCTGCGCGTCAAGGCCAGCAACATGCCGACCATCAGCCCCATCGCCACCAGCGATGACCCGCCATAGCTGACAAAGGGCAGCGTCATGCCCTTGGCAGGCAGCAGGCGCACGGCCACGCCCATGTTGATCATCGCCTGCACCGAAAACAACGCCACCAACCCGGTGCCCGCCAGCCGGATGAACGGATCGCGTTCACGCGTCAGGCGGCTGAGGGCGCGCAGACAGATGGTAGCGTAAAGCGTGATGACAAAAGCCACCAGCACAAAGCCGTATTCCTCGGCAGCGACGGCAATGATGAAATCGGTATGCGCATCGGGCAGTTGCCATTTCACCTGCCCCTCGCCGACGCCCATGCCGAAAAGCCCGCCCTCCTGTATAGCCGAGGTGGCGTAACCCAGCTGCGAGCGGGCATCGATCTCGGCGCTCAGAAAGCCATCGATGCGCCGCGCGAAATGCTCCGATCCGTTGTAGGCCACAAAGGCCCCCAGCACGACCGTGCCCGCCAGCCCAAGGATGATCACCATCGACGCGCCCGAGACGAAATACATCACCCCCCAGCCGAACAGTACCAGCGCAGCCTGTCCGAAATCAGGCTGCAAGACCAGCAGAAACACCACCGCCAGCGTGACCGAAAAGGACAGAAATTTGCCCGGCGGGCCGTTCACCTCTTGACCGGCGGCCAGCATCCAGGCTGCGAAGACGGCAAGGCAGGGCTTCATGAATTCGGACGGCTGGACGCTGGCAAAGCCCAGACTGATCCAGCGCACCGCGCCCTTGCCAAAATCCGTACCGATGAAGGGCAGCAGTAACAAGGCCGCAAAACTGGCTACGAAACCCAGCACCGCCCAGCGCCGGATCGTCGCCGGTGACATCATCGACACCAGAAACATCGCCGCGATGGCGACTGCACCGAAAAACGCCTGACGCTCGAAGTAATAGAACGGCGGCAAGTTGTTGCGCGTGGCAAGCGGCGGCGAGGACGCCAGCGCCAGCAACAGTCCGGCCCCGAAGAGCAGGAGAACACAGGAGATTGTCCAACGGTCCACCGTGCGCCACCAGCGCGAAAGCACCGGCTCGCCCATATGGGCGGGCATGGTTCCATGCACCATTTCTGTCATGGCTGAGCTGCCTCTTCTGCCTCGTCGTCGCCCGTTTGCCGGGTCTGAAGAACACGATAGCGACAAAGGCGGCGCATGGCCAGTGGTTTGCGCAGGCTTGCATGCTGCGCCCGGAGGGTGCGTTGCCCCCTCCGGGCCTCTCGGCCCATTCCCCGGCCTCGCCACGGGCTCGGCGTTCGCGGCTGGCGCCTTCAGCGGCGGCGGCGCAGGATTTCCGATGAATAGAGGATCAGCGCCAGCCAGATCAGCGGAAAGGCGATAGCCCGGGCATGGCCGAAGGGTTCGTTGAACACAAAGACCGCGATCATGAAGATCATGGTCGGGGTCAGATACTGCATGATGGCGATGGTCGACAGCCGCAACAGTTTGGCCCCGTTCGCGTAGATCATCAGCGGCACCGCCGTGATCACCCCGCACCCCAGCAAAAGCGCCACATCCACCGCCCCCGCCTGCGCGATGAACAGATCACCCCGCCCATAGAGCCACGCCAGATAGACCAGCGCGATTGGGGTCAGCAAGACCACTTCCAGCGTGAACCCCTGATTGGGGCCGATGGGCAGGGCACGTTTGAAGAAGGCATAGAACCCCCAACTCAGTGTCAGGGTCAGTGCAACAACCGGCAGGCGCCCGGTTTCCCAGCTCAGAATGCACACCGCCACCGCCGCCAGCGCAACCGCGCCCCATTGCCGCGGGCTCAGACGTTCCCCCAGCAGGACCGCGCCCAGAAAGATGCTGAACAGTGGGTTGATATAGTAGCCCAGCGCCGCCTCAAGCGCCTGCCCGTTCTGAACCGCCCAGACATAGACCCCCCAGTTCACCGAAACCAATGCCGCCGTGACCCCGGCCATGACCAGCATGCGCGGCGTCATGAAGGCGGTGCGCAGATCGCGTGTGCGCCCCAGCACCAGAAGCACCCCAAGCGCAATGGGGACCGACCAGACAACCCGGTGCGCCAGCACTTCGATCGTGGGCACATGCTCCAGCGCCTTGAGATACAGCGGCAACCCACCCCAGAGCAGATAGGCGGTCAGCGCAAAGGCGAAGCCGCGCGGCGTGTCGCCCGCGCTGACCGCCGAACCGCTACCGCTCATCCCGTCTCAAGCGCCTTCACCGCCGTCATGAAATCTGTGCCACGCTGTTCGAAATCGGGGTATTGGTCGAAGCTGGCAGCGGCCGGGGCCAGCAGCACCACCTCGCCGGGCTGGGCCTCGGCGTGGGCGCGGGCAACCGCACGCGGCATGGTTTCGCACAGCTCATGCGGGACGGCCCCCAGTTGCAGCGCAAAGTCACGCGCCGAATGACCGATCAGATAGGCTTTGACCACCGAGCCCAGATGCGGGGCCAACGCGCCGATCCCGCCCTCCTTACCAAGGCCCCCGGCGATCCAGCGGATACGGTCAAAGGCTTGCAGCGCCCGGGCCGCGCTATCGACATTCGTGGCTTTGGAATCATTGACATACTTCACGCCAGCGATCTCGGCCACCAACTGGCTGCGGTGCGGCAGGCCCGTAAACGTACTGAGCGCATCTTCGATCAGACGCGGGGCCAGACCAAGGCAACGGCAGGCAGCATAGGCGGCGCAAGCGTTCTGGTGGTTATGCGCACCCGGCAGGCCCGGCATTGCGCGCAGGTCGATCGAGGCCACCTGCCGCCCGCCGCGCCATTCGGCGAGAAACCCCTTGCGGGCAAATACCGACCAGCCCATACCGCCCAGCTTTTGCCCCGAGGACACGCGGATCACCCGGTAATCTGCTGGCCCCTCGCCCATCTGCATGGCCAGAAAACGCCCCTCGGCCTCATCGACACCGATCACCGCGCGGTCGGGGCCGCCCTCGGCAAAGAGCCGCCGTTTGGCCGCGAAGTATCCGCCCAGTCCTGCGTGACGGTCCAGGTGATCCGGGGTCAGGTTGGTGAAGACGGCGATGTCAGGGGTCAGGGCGCGCGCCAGTTCGGTCTGATAGCTGGAAAGCTCCAGCACCACCACCGCCCCCTCGCCCGGCGGATCAATCGACAAGACACCGGTGCCGATATTGCCCGCCATCTGCACCGGCCTGCCCGCCGCGTCGAGGATATGCGCGATCAGCGCCGTGGTGGTGGATTTCCCGTTCGAGCCGGTCACGGCGATCACCCGAGGAGGGCTGTCAAACAGATCAAACCCCGCGCGCGCGAAGGAGCGAAAGAACAGGCCAATATCATTGTCGACAGGGATGCCCAGCGCAGTGGCGGCGGCAATGACCGGGTGCACCGAAGGATAGAGATGCGCGATTCCCGGTGACACAATCAACGCGGCCAGCCCCTCCAGCGCCTGCGCGCGTGTCAGGTCAACCGGGGTGATCCCGGCATCAGTCGCCTTCTCGCGCACCTCCTGGCTGTCGTCCCAGGCACAGACCTCGGCCCCGCCTGCCGCCAGTGCAGCGCAGGTGGCCAACCCTGAACGGCCCAACCCCAGCACACCCACGCGCGCGCTTTCAAAACCCTGAACGGCAATCATGGCAACCTCCTGCGACTCACGCGCGCGGCGACGGTATCCGAGCGCCGGGGCAAGCGAAAGGGCGCGCGTCCCCGCGACTGGCAGAGCCGCAATCCGCTGAGAGAGGCTGCCTCAGTACTTCACAAGGGAGGGAAATGGCGCGGTTGACGGGGCTCGAACCCGCGACCCCCGGCGTGACAGGCCGGTACTCTAACCAACTGAGCTACAACCGCGCGTGGAGGGCGGGATAGGCCATGCGGTCTGGCCCGTCAATCCCGAATCGTCTGGCGTGCGGCGCTGATTGTGGCTTTCGGCGGATCGCACAACAACATGCGCCAAACCGGCCACCCAAACGCAAAAGCCCCCCGAAACGGAGGGCCTTGCAAGAAAGAATGGCGCGGTTGACGGGGCTCGAACCCGCGACCCCCGGCGTGACAGGCCGGTACTCTAACCAACTGAGCTACAACCGCGCGATGCGGGTGAGATAGCCAGCGAAGCAGGGCACGTCAAGCGCAAACCAGTACGCGATGTCAGGTCAAGCGCCGCCGATGTACCCATGCACCCTGCCCCAGCAACACCAGATAGGCCAGGTCAGCCAGCACCAGAAGCGTCCATGGCCGCGTCACGGCCAGACCGGCAAATACGGCCACCCCTAATAGCACCCAGACCGCCCGGTTGCGCGGTACCCGCAAACCCTTGGGCGAGATCGTTGGCAGCCGCGAGATCATCATCAGCCCTACGAACGCCAGATACAACGCCACCGCCAAGGGCAGCGCGCGCAGGTCCCAAACCCCCGCGAGGGTCATGAAAACCGGCAGCAGGGCCAGCATCGCCCCGGCAGGCGCCGGAACCCCGACAAAATGCGCCCGCCCCGGTGGCGGCGGGGCGTTGCGGTTCACGTTGAACCGGGCCAGCCGCAGACAGGCGCAGAGCACATAGACCAGCACCAGCAACCAGCCGGCACCCGCGACATTCTGGAGGGCAAAATGGTAAAGCAAAATGCCCGGCGCGACCCCGAAGCAGACAAAGTCCGACAGCGAATCAAGTTCCGCCCCGAAATGGCTGGCGGCATTGAGCTTGCGCGCGAGAAGCCCGTCCATTCCGTCCAGCACTGCCGCCAGAATGATCAGCGCCGCCGCAATCTCATAACGGGCATCCAGGGCATAGCGGATCGAGGTCAGCCCGGCGCACAGCCCCAGCAGTGTTACCAGATTGGGTATGAGATGCAGCAGCGGCAGCGACCGGCTGTCAAGCGAGTCATCTGGTGCGGTCGCGTCATCAGGGGCCTCAGGGTGGTCCATTCATCGCACCTCGCCCAGACGCGGCCCCTCGTCCGAGCGCAGATCGGCGATCACCGTCTCGCCCGAGGTCATGGTCTGGCCCAGCGCCACTTTGGGGTGCACACCATCGGGCAGATAGACATCAACGCGCGAGCCAAACCGGATCATCCCGAACCGCTCGCCGGTTTCCAGCACGGTGCCGGGTTTGACGTCACAGACAATTCGCCGCGCGACCAGCCCGGCGATCTGCACCACCGCTATCTTGCGCCCATCGACCAGTTCCAGCGCGACCGAGTTGCGCTCATTGTCCTCGCTGGCCTTGTCGAGCGCCGCATTGAAGAACTTGCCCGGCCGATACGACACGGCTGAGACCGTCCCGGCGACGGGGGTGCGGTTCACGTGACAGTCAAAGACATTCATGAAGACGGACACCCGCATCAGCGGCTCCGGTCCCATGCCCAGCTCTGCCGGGGGAACTGCAGGTTCGATCAGCGAAATCACACCGTCGGCGGGGCTTACCAGAAGCCCCTCGCGCTGGGGTGTCACGCGGGCGGGGTCACGGAAGAAATAGTAGCACCAGACCGTCAGCCCCACACCGATCCAGCCCAGCGGCTGCCAGATCAGAAACAGAACCAGCGTCACTGCTGCAAATATGCCAATGAACGGATATCCCTCGCGATGGACGGGCTTGATTACGGTGGACAGCATATCGGCAGACATCGACTTTTCCCTGAATTGCGGCGCGCCCGGCCCATACAGAGCGTGGCACGCGGTTTGTCGCGGTATAGAACAGATTGGCCGCTACGCAAAGCCGCACCCGGAAAATCACACACCAGGTCTACGCTTAGTAATCACGCTCGAAAAAGACGCCGACACCGGTGCGCCCTTCGGTATCGGTGCGCCCGCGCAGGGTGACTGACGGTGTCAGATCAAGGTTGATCGACACTTCGCCCCGCCCGGCACTGTCGACACTGAGATCGGTGTAGACATTCTCTGTCAGATAGCGCCCGGCCCGCACAGCGGTGCTGCCATCGGCCTCAGTTGTGATGTCCAGATCGTCCAGCCCCAGCGCCTCACGGGTACGGGTCATGAACGAGCCCTCGGCATGGCCGGTCAGCGTGGCGACCGACATGGCCAGTTGCGCGGCCTGAAACGGCGAAAGCGAGGCCAGCGAGCGCCGGAAGATCAGCCGCGCCAGAACCTCATCCTGCGGCAGTTCCGGCACCGAGGTGAAACGGATTTCGGGTTCAAGCGCCTCACCTTCCAGAATGATGTTGGTCACCACGCCATCGCTGTCGGTCGAGGCCACCAGCCGGACATAGGGCATAAATGACCCGGTCATGCTGGCCGAACCCTCGGTCAGATTGAAGCGATTGCCCAAAAGGTCCAGGCGACCGCGGATCAGGCTGAAACTGCCTGACGGGATGATATCGCGGGTCGACCCGCCCAGCCGCAGCGCGCCTCCCATTTCGGCATCAAGCCCCCGACCCCGCACGAACACCCGCCCCGGAGCCTGAAGTTCGAGGTCCAGAAAGACCGGAACCCGATCCCGGCCATTGCCGTTGCCGGTGAGAATCCCGGCATGTTCGCGCGTGCGGCGAATGGCGGCGCTTTCGCCGACATGGCGCAGCCCGTCAGGCACAAAACCGGTGCGGCCCAACGGTGAATTGGGGATGCGGATCTCGGCCTCGCTGACTTGCACCGTCCCCGACACCCGAGGCCCGGTGGCCAGCGCGCCCGACAGCCGGACATCGCCCGAAACCACGGCTTCAAAGAGCCTTGGGCGGACAATGCGCAACTGATCAGCGCGCACACTCAGATCCAGATCGCGACGCCCGTCCAGCCCCAGCCCGCCCGTGACGGACACGCGACCCCCGGTCTGGGCCTCGCCGGACACATCTATCTGCGCCCACTGGCCCATCAGTTCGGCCCGCGCCTCGACATTCTGAACGGCGATGTTCTGGGTGGGCGCGACGAAGCGCCCGTTCGACATTACGGCCTGGCCACGCACCGAACTGATGGCCGGCGGGCCGTCGATGCGGGCATTGATACGCAGCGGCCCCTGCACCGTGAAAGGCTGAATGATCGGATTGGCGATGGCGGCATTCACCTGTCCATCCACCCGGATCGCCACATTCGAGAAATCTTCGCGGATGCTTCCGCCGCCGCTCAACGACAGGTCCGAGGGGCCGGACAGGCTGAAGCTGGTGTCATAGTTGTCAGCCCCGGCGGCGCGCGACAGGCTGGCCTCCACCCGCGCCGCGCCATCGATCCCGGGAACGGCACGCGCCAGCGTGTCAACGCCACCTGTCAGGGCGAATTCGGCGGCGCCGTTGGCATCCTGCTGGCCTTCGGCGGTGACGGTCAGCGCCTGAGTTGTCAGCCGGGCGGTTTCAACCTCGACAGAGTCGTCAGCGCCAAGGATCACCGCAAGACCAAGTTCAAGGCGTTGGCCGATCAGCGCATCAACCTCGGCCATCCCGGTGCGCAGCGGCCCGTCGCTGGCCAGATCGAGCGCCAGCCGCCGTGCCTGCGCATCGCCCGTCACGCGCGCCTGCCCCGCCAGCCGCCCCGAGGCCCCCGCCAGCACCTCGCTGATATCAAGCCGCGACAGCGTCACCTGCATATCGGTTTGCGCATCTGACCACAGCCCATCGGCCAAAAGACCTATCTGCGGTCCATCGACCGAGGCTTCGCGCAAGGTGATCCGGTCATCCTCGATCATCGCCTCGGCACTGATCTCGGTCTGGCCACGCAGAAGTGCCCGCACCACCTGCGCGCCCGGCAGGTCGCCCAGCGCCAGATCGCGTGCAGTGGCATCCAGCCGCACCATCTGGCGCTCGCCATCGCTTTGCAGACGTGCATCCAGACTCATCGCCCCGCCATAGCCCGGCCCCAGCCCGGCCAGACTGGAGATATCGACACTGGTATAGACATGGATATCTTCCGGCAGGTGCTGACCCGCAGCACGTAGTTCCAGCACCCCGGCGTTGAGCCCAAAATCACGCAGGATGCTGCCCTGCTGATCGCGCACGACATTCGCGCGGATCGTGGCTTCCCCCGCCAACAGGTTATCGAACTCTCGCTGATCGACGGTCAGATCGGTGGTGATCAATCCCAGTTCAAGTGCCAGCGCACCGGTCAACAGGTTGGCCTGCCCGGTCGAGGTGAACAGCGCATGCCCCCCAAGCGACCGCCCGGCCAATGCCGAAAAGGCCGAGAGGTCGGGTGCTTCGGCCTCGATGAAACCGTCGAAGGTGGTGCCTTCCAGTATACCCTGCGCACTGAGTGACACGGTGTCACCCTGCACAGCCAGCCCGGCTATCTCGGCCGGGCTGTCGAAACCGGGCCAGACCACGCTCATGAAACCCGTCACCGAATCGCCAATGGCCTGCTGCAGCGCGGGATCGGCTGCGTCGATGCCCAGGGCGGAGAAATCAAATACGCCGTCGAACATCGGCCCCTGTTCGCCATTCGCATTGTTGGGTGGCGCCAAGCGGCCCCGCGCCTCCAGATCGAGACGAGACACCGACATTTCCGGCGTGTTCAGGCGGTCGATCCCGGCAAGCACCAGCCAGTCGCGCGACACTGAGGCGTCATATTCGATATTGAGCGCAGCCTCGTGCAAGGTGACGTCGCCGCTGCCCGGCAGCACCACCGGCGCGCCGTCCTCGCGCGCCACATCGGCAATCAGATCGACCAGGTGCGGCAGGCCGTCCGCCCCGAAATCGGCGCGCCCCACCAACCGCATGGTGCGGGTGTTGAAGGTCAGCTCATAAAGGCTGATTGCCCCGTCCTCGGTGCGTGCACCCTGTGCCCGCAACCGGCTTTCAGAACCAAAGAACGGGTGCATCTCGGTCGACATCAGGGGCCGCAGATCGCCGGCGATATCGGCGATGAAATGCAACCCGTCGGGCAGATCGTCCTGTGGCGAGGCCCCGGTCAGGCGGACAGTCCCCGCAACGCGCTCTTCACCGTCGGTGTCCAGCCCGATATCTGCCTCAAAATCGCTGATCGGCCCGGCCCCTGACACGGCAAGCGACAGCGCCGGGCGGTCAGGGATATTGAGAAGTGAGGCGGCGATGCCTTCGCGCCCCTCGGACAAAAGCAGGTCGAGCGACATCAATTCGGTTTCATTGTCGAACGCGCCCGAGAAGCGGAACTGCCCCTCCTGACCATCGGTGCGGCGCGCTTCAAACCGGGCCGTCCCTTCGCCGCCGGCAAGCTGCATAGAGCCTTCCAGCGTGAGCACCGCACGCTGACCCGTTACCGCTGGCTCGATCACCACAGCGTCAGCGCGCAGTTCACCAATATTCACAGATACCGGCAGCTCAGGCAGACGGAAATCGGCACGGGCGGTGGGGCTGGGCAGCGCACTGTCATCCTCGCTTCCGGGCAGGCGGATCAGATGGATTTCGCCCGCGCTCAATTCATTAATCTCCAACCTGCGGTTAAAGAGTGCAGCGCGGCTCCAGTCCAGTACGACATCGCGCAGGATCAGCCAGACCCCGGTGTCATCGGCAATCGACAGCGACTGAATGGTCGCACGCGAGGACAATGCCCCCTGAAACCCCCGGATAGTGACCTCGCGACCGGCATCGGAGAGATAGGATTGCAAAAGCCCTGCCAGAATGCCGACGTCGTCTTCATTGTTGGTCTGCGCTGAGGCGGGCGGTGCGGCCAGTGTCAGAAGCAGGGCCAAGAGTGCCATGAGTGGCAGAACCGGCGCGGTCATTCGCCGGAGCATAGCCTTGCCAAAGCCGTATCTCTGTCTTGCTCGCTGTCTCAAAATGCCTGACCGATCCCCACATAGACCTGAAACCGTCCGCCCGTTGCCGTGGCGTTACGGCGCACAGGTGTGGCAACGTCCACCCGTATCGGCCCCACCGGGGTCTGATACCTCAGGCCGACCCCGGCGCCTGCCTGCCAGTCGGATGCACCGTTGAACGGCCCGGCGGATACATAGCCCGCATCGACGAACGCCGCGAGGCCGATCCGGTCGGTTACGCGAGCGCGCACCTCGCCCGAGACCGCCGCAAACCCCTGACCGCCCGAGGACACGCCCCCCTGCGTCACCCCCAGCGACTGGAAGGGCAGACCGCGCACAGTTCCGCCGCCGCCCGAATAGAACAGGTAGTTGCGTGGCGTGGCCGACAGCGCGCTGCCCCAGATTGCCCCGGCCTGCACCCGCCCCGCCAGAACGAAGCGCCCGTCGCTGCCCATATCGGTATAGGCGCGCCCGTCCAGCCGCATCCGCACGCCATGTTCAGCCTCGCTGAACCCGGCGTAGGGTTTGATTTCGCCCATCAGATAAAACCCGCGTGCTGCATCCAGCGGCCGGTCGCGGCTGTCCCAGGTCAGGCCCACCGGCACACCGAGGGTGCCGAAATTGCCGCGCAAATCACGATCTTCGCCGAAGCGGGCACGCTCAAAACGCAGCACAACCCCCGTATGGCCAGTTAGCCGGTCCGAATAGCGGCGCAGAAAGCGGATATCGGCCTCGGCAGCATCGGCCCCGTAGTCACGCTCTTCAACCCGCTGGGCGCGCGCACCCAGCTCAAGGTCGGTATCACTGTTCAACGTGGCCGGGCGTGTGTATCGGGCATCAACGGTAAAACCCAACCCGCCCACGCGCGCCGCTATCCCCTCGATCGCGGCCTCAAGCCGCAGCCGCTCGGCCCCGCCCAGCAGGTTGCGGTGCAGCCAGAACCCCGACACGCGCACCCCGGCGTTGCTGTCCACCTCAACCCCTGCGCCCAGTCGGCGCGGCGGTGCCTCCTGGATGTTGACATCCATATCGATGGTGCCATCGGGGTTCGCCGTTTCAGCCGGCCGGATCGCGGCCGATGCAAAGGTGCCGGTGCGCCGTAGCCGGGTTTCGGCCAGCGCGACGGCTTCGGGGTCAAAAATCTCGCCTGAATTCACACCCGCGATCTGCACGATGCGCGCGCTGCGCGTGCGCTCATTGCCGCTTGGACGAACTTGGCCAAAGCGCAGTTGCTGCCCCGGTGCTATACGCACGTTCACATCCAGCACCTGAGTGCGATGATCGGCCGTCACTTCCTGCCCGGAGGTTTCGGCCAGCGCATGTCCCTGCGCGCGCCAGCCATCGACCGCAACCACCGTCGCATCGCGCACCAGCGTGCTGCGGGCGACCGCGCCGGGGGCAAACCCCTCGGGCAGCTCGGTGCCGGGCGCAAGCGGCGCAACTTCAGCTCGGCGAAAAACGAACTGCGGGCCAAGCGCGATCGACACTTCGACCGTGCCGATTCTGCCAGGCGGGTTCAGGGTGGAAATATCCGCTGCCTCACGCCCGTCGATCCGGATGCTGATCTGCGGGGCGTAGTAGCCTTGCTCATACAAAAGCCCAATCAGGCGCCCGTAATCTGCCCGCGCTGCCGAGGTCACATCCAGCGGGTCAAGCTGCCCTTCGCGCAAAGTCGTCGCCAGAAGCGAGCTGGCCTCGATATCCGCGCGCAGCCCGTTCTCGGCCCCCGGCACAGAAAACCGCAGATCGTCCATCGCCACAGCGGGGCCGGATGCTGGTGCAAAACCCAAGGCCGCGGCCAGCATGCAAGCCAAAAGTGGGCGCCGGACACCCTGGCGCCCCACCCCTTGTTGTGCGTTGCGCTCTACTGGCCTGCCGCAGTACTGCACAAAACCCCGATCGCTGGTTGTCTGGTCGTTTCTTCATTGTTTTTCGCATGAAGTCTGCGCGCCGACAACAGGCAAGCCTATCGCAAACAGGAAATACCGCGTGATGTTGCCGAAAACCGCCCGTCAGCGGCCCTCGGCTTGACATTCGCCAAGGGCGCGCGTCTTTTCGGCCGGCCCGCACCACTGACCGGACCTGCCATGACCAGCCCCACACCGCCACTTCCCGCCGCTCCCGGCCAACCCGGCGCTGTCATCCGGACACAGTATATGGTGCTTGTCGCCGTCAGCCTTTGCCACATGATCAATGATGTCATGCAATCGCTTCTGGCGGCAATCTATCCACTGTTGCAGGCCGAATTCGCGCTCAGCTTCACACAGATCGGTTTGATGACGCTGGCGTTCATGGGCACGGCCTCGGTTCTGCAACCCTTGATCGGCCAGTTCATCGACCGCCGCCCGATGCCGCATTCGCTGGCGGCGGGAATGGGGGCCACATTGCTCGGGCTGATCTTCCTGGCGATGGGGCCGTCCTACGGCTGGCTTTTGGCCGGGGCGACGCTGATCGGCATCGGCTCGGCGGTGTTCCACCCCGAGGCAAGCCGCGTGGCTCGTGCTGCGGCGGGCGGCAAGTACGGCACCGCGCAATCGCTGTTTCAGGTCGGGGGGAATACCGGGCATGCACTGGGGCCACTGCTGGCGGCATTCATCGTGGTACCTTTGGGCCGGGCAGCGGTGGGTGCCTTTGCGGCCCTTGCGCTGGTAGGCATGGCGATCCTTGCCGCCGTTGGCCGCTGGCACGAAGGCCAGCGCCGCGCCGCCGCCACACGCCCTGCCCCCGCTGTCGCCACCGCCCTGCCCCGCCGCAAGGTTGTTCTTGCTATTTCGATCCTGGCCTTTCTGGTCTTCTCCAAGAACATCTACACAGTCAGTATTTCCAGCTACTACATCTTCTTTCTGATCGAGCGCTTCGACCTTTCCACCCAAGCGGCGCAGGTGATGCTGTTCGTGTTTCTGGGTGCGGCGGCGCTGGGGGTGATGCTGGGTGGCGTGATCGGCGACCGGTTCGGTGCGCGCTGGGTGATCTGGTTCTCGATTCTGGGCACATTGCCCTTCTCGCTTCTGCTGCCTCATGCCAGCCTGTTCTGGACCGGCGTTCTGACAATTGCGGTGGGTTTCATATTTGCTTCAGCATTTCCCGCCATCCTTGTCTTCGCGCAAGAGCTGGTGCCCGGGCGCGTGGGTCTGATTGCGGGTTTGTTCTTTGGGTTTGCCTTTGGCATCGGCGGCATCGCTGCGGCAGCGCTGGGGGTTCTGGCGGACGCGCGGGGGATCGAGTTTGTCTTTTGGGTCTGCTCATTCCTGCCCGCGCTGGGGTTGCTGACAGTCTTTCTGCCGCGCCTCAATCAGGCTGAAGCCTGAGCCGTCATTGCCGAGACCCGCCCCCGGTGCTATCTGGCCCGCATAATAATGCCTGTGTATCACAAGGAGCCCGCCCCGATGGCGCAAGACTACATCATCAAGGATATTGCCCTGGCCGATTTTGGCCGCAAGGAAATCGCCATTGCGGAGACCGAGATGCCGGGGCTGATGGCCTGCCGCGATGAGTTCGGCACGGATAAGCCGCTCAAGGGCGCGCGCATCGCCGGCTCTTTGCACATGACCATTCAGACCGCCGTACTGATCGAAACGCTTGAGGCGTTGGGTGCAGATGTCCGCTGGGCATCATGCAACATTTTCTCCACCCAGGACCACGCCGCCGCTGCTATCGCGGCAGGCGGCACGCCGGTCTTCGCCGTCAAAGGCGAGACACTGGCCGAGTACTGGGAATACACCGACAAAATTTTCCAGTTTGGTGGTGAAGGCGGCACAGCCAACATGATCCTGGATGACGGCGGCGATGCCACGCTCTACATCCTGATCGGCGCGCGGGTCGAGGCCGGTGAGACCGACCTGATCGCCACCCCCACCTCGGAGGAGGAGGAATTCCTCTTCGCCCAGATCCGCAAGCGGCTGGCGGCCAGCCCCGGCTGGTTTGCCAAACAGCGCGACGCCATCAAGGGCGTGAGCGAGGAAACCACCACGGGCGTGCATCGCCTCTATGATCTGCACAAGAAGGGCCTTCTGCCCTTCCCGGCCATCAATGTGAATGACTCGGTCACCAAGTCGAAATTCGACAACAAATACGGCTGCAAGGAAAGCCTTGTTGATGGCATCCGCCGTGCGACCGATACGATGATGGCGGGCAAGGTGGCTGTGGTCTGCGGCTATGGCGATGTGGGCAAGGGTTCGGCCGCCAGCCTCAGCGGAGCAGGTGCCCGGGTGAAAGTGACCGAGATCGATCCGATCTGCGCTTTGCAGGCCGCAATGGACGGATACGAGGTCACCACGCTGGAAGATGTGGTCGAAACGGCCGATATCTTCATCACCACCACTGGCAACAAGGATGTCATCCGCATCGAGCATATGCGCGCGATGAAGGACATGGCCATCGTCGGCAACATCGGTCATTTCGACAACGAGATTCAGGTCGCGGCGCTGAAAAACCACAAATGGACCAATATCAAGGACCAGGTGGACATGATCGAACTGCCCTCGGGCAACAGGATGATCCTGCTCAGTGAAGGGCGGCTCTTGAACCTCGGCAATGCCACCGGGCACCCCAGTTTCGTGATGTCGGCCAGCTTCACCAACCAGGTGCTGGCGCAGATCGAGCTGTGGACAAAGGGCAAGGACTACGCGCCCGGCGTGTATATCCTGCCCAAGGCGCTGGACGAAAAAGTCGCCCGGCTGCATCTGGCCAGGATCGGCGTTAAACTGACCGAGCTGCGCGCCGATCAGGCAGACTACATCGGCGTTGCGGTGGACGGGCCCTTCAAGTCGGACCATTACCGCTACTGAGCCGCCAAGCGTCTGAAATGCATCCGGGGGCCGAAAAAACCCCGTTCTGCATCCATAAGACCAGCACGCGCCGGGCTGGGATAAGAAACGGGGGCTCTGCCCCCGCCGCCCTACGGGCGCCTCTCCCCGGGATATTTTTGAGTAGATGAAGCAGGGGCGCTCCTCCCCGTTTCATCTTGCCACAAATACGCGGAGGTGAGCGGCGCCCGGGGGCCTTCCGCCGGGATAGGTTCCGGCGCCGAACACCGTCCCCCTGGCGCGAACAGTGAACCGGCCGCTGGCCCAAAGGGGGCGAAGCCCCCTGCGCCGGGATGCACGCGGGGAGGGTGGGCGGGAGCGGGCATCCCGGCGCGGGCCCCCCGGGGGGGGGGGGGGGGGGGGGGGGGGCGCCCCCGGCCCCCCCCCCCCCCCCCCCGCGCCCGTCAGGGCGCATGAGTCAGCACGCCAGAACCGGAGCGCTTCAGTCAGTCCGCTTCAGCCAGTCCACCCATCCTGCACACCAGCGCCCATTGCGCATCCGTCACCGGCTGCACCGACAGTCGCATTGAGGTCACGAGCGACATTTCCGCCAGCTCCGGTGTAGCCTTGACCTCTTTGAGCGTCACCGGTCGCGGCAGGGGTTTCACCGCGCGGATATCCACACATTCCCAGCGCGGGTCCTCGGTGGTGCTGTCTGGATGGGCCAGCGCGCAAACCTCGGCGATGCCGACGATCTCCAGCCCGATGTTCGAATGGTAAAAGAACACCCGGTCGCCCAACTGCATCACCCGCATGTTGTTGCGCGCCTGATAGTTGCGCACCCCGTCCCATTCCTCGCCTTTCTCACCCTTCGCAACCAGATCGTCCCAGCCAAAGACATCAGGTTCGGACTTCATCAGCCAATATGCCATCAGCCGAGCACCTTCTTCCATTCCTCGATGCGCACATCGCCAAAAAGCCCGGCCTTGGCATAGGGGTCGTTGGCAGCCCAGCTTTCGGCCATTGCCCGGTTGGGCACATCGACGATCACCAGCGAGCCGATCATGCCGCCCTGAGGGTTCAGGAACGGCCCGCCATGCACCACAGCGCCCGTGTCGTCTATGTAGGCCAGATGGGCCGCGCGTGTTGCCGCGCGCAGGTCAGCATGGTCAGGCTTGTCGGTGCAGATGAGGGCAAAAAGGGGCATGTCGTTTCTCTCCGGGTTGTCAGGCCTTGGCGCCGCGCTTTCCTGATCCGATCAGCGCCGGGGCCTTGGTGTCAAGGGGCCAGCGCGGGCGCGCGGACAGCGTAAGGTCATCGCGCGCGCCCGTTCGGAACCGTTCGATCCCGGCATAGGCGATCATCGCGGCGTTGTCGGTGCAAAGCGCAAGCGGTGGCGCAAGGAAGCTTGTACCCGCCTGCGCGGCGGTGTTTTCCAGCGCCGCGCGCAGGGTCTGGTTGGCCGCCACCCCGCCTGCCACGGCAAACCCGGTGATCCCCTGGCTGGCCGCCAGCGCGCGGCGCGCTTTCTCGGCCAGGACATCGCGCACTGCCGCCTGAAAGCCTGCACACAGATCAGCGCGATCCGTGCGCGACAGACCGCCTTTTTTGGCCACCACTGCATCGCGGGCGCGCAGCAGGGCGGTTTTCAGCCCGGAGAACGACAGATCGCACCCGGCCCGGTCCAGAAGCGGGCGCGGAAAGGCAAAACGTGCCGGATCGCCCTTTCGCGCCTCAGCCTCGACCGAGGGGCCGCCGGGCTGAGGCAGACCCAGCAGCTTGGCAGTCTTGTCAAAGGCCTCGCCGGGCGCATCGTCGATGGTTCCGCCCAGTCGGGTAAAGCTGTCAGCGCCATCCACCCGCAGAAACTGGCAATGCCCGCCCGAGACCAGCAACATAAGGTAGGGAAAGGGCAGATCATCTGTCAGACGCGGGGTCAGGGCGTGGCCCGCCAGATGATTGACGCCCACCAGCGGCAGCCCGGTGGCCGCCGCCAGCCCCTTGGCCGCCATGACCCCCGCCAGAACACCACCGATCAGCCCCGGCCCAGCGGTGACGGCGATCGCGTCCAGATCGCGCAGCCCCAGTCCGGCCTGCGCCAGCGCCGCCTCGATCGTCAGATCCAGTTTTTCGACATGAGCGCGGGCCGCGATCTCGGGCACCACGCCACCGAACGCCGCATGCAGCTCAGTCTGGCTGGCCACGACATTGGCCATGATCATCACAGGCTGACCGGGGCTATGGCGCACGACCGCAGCGGCGGTGTCGTCGCAGCTGGATTCGATACCCAGAAATGTCAGCTGCCCGCTCATGCCCGCCCGCTGTTGCACCTGCGCCCGCGCCGGAGGTATCATCCGGGCGCGCCGCAGACAATGGGCGTGCATTCAGTGGGCACCCTGCCCTGTCCAAAGGCCCGCCGTGACGCTCCCCCTGCTTTTGCTCACCCGCCCACGCGCCCAGTCCGAGCGTTTCGTCATCCTGTGTCGGCCGGAATGCCCGCCGCATCGGGTGCTGATTGCGCCTTTGTCTGAGATTGTGCCGGTAACACATGAACCAAACGCCCTGTTGCGCGCCGAGGCGCTGATCTTCACCTCACCCAATGCCGTAGCGGCAGTTCGGGCGACTGTCACCGGACTGCCCGCCTGGTGCGTCGGTCCCGGCACGGCGGCAGCAGCACGCGAGGCCGGGTTCAGGGTGCGCGAATCGGGCGGCGATGCCGGGCATCTTCTGACTGACCTTCGCCGCGCGGGGCCGGGCGAGCGGCTGGTGCATGCCCATGGCCGCCATCTGGCGCGCGATCTGGTGTCAGCCCTAGCGCCCGAGGGTTTTGATATCACGGGTGTCATGGTCTATGAGGCGCAACCGGTGCCTTGGGCTGGCGAGGTGCTGCCCGCGCTCAAAAGCGCAGATCGTGCCGTGGTGCCTCTGTTCTCGCCACGCGCAGCAGATGCCTTTGCGGCAAGGATGGGCGGGAATGTGACCAGCGGACTGCGGATTGTCGCGATCAGCGCAAACTGCGCGGCACGCCTTCCACCTGACCTTCGCGCCCGCTGCATGATTGCTCAAACGCCCGATGCGGCGGCAATGTGCCGGGCCGTAGCGGAAGGATTGTCGCACAATGACCCCGAGCCTTGAGGCCGGGCGCAGCAGCGACTAAGTTGTGTCTATTGGACCGCTCGTATTCGCATCGGAGAACTACATGGCCAGACCCGGATCAGGAACCAGGCGCCCGCGCGCCAAGACCACCGGATCAGGCAAGACGCCCGCCGCCGAAGAGGCCACAGTTGCGGGGACCGACCCGTCCACTTCGGATACCGGCCAGCCCACGGACGCTCCGACACGCAAACCGACCCGCAAAACCGAAACGCAGAAGTCAGTGACCCCGGTTCAGCCTGAGCAGGACACCGGAGCCGCTGCGCCTGAAGCACCCCCTGAGACTGCCGCGCCTGAAGCGTCTGATCCGGCCACAACACCGCCAGAGGCCGCACAAGCGGCGCATGCCCCGGAGGCGTCTACCGCTTCCACGGACACCCCCCCGGACCAAAGCGCCGCTCCCGAGCCAGACGAGCCTGCGAAACCGGCCAGCGACCCCCCGTCGCCCACCCCTGAGCGGCGCGGCGGGCTGGTGCCGCTGGTGCTGGGCGGCGTGATTGCCGCTGCGATCGGGGCCGGTGCCGCGCTCTACCTCTTCCCGCAAGGCTGGCAGCCCACCGATACATCGGCACTGCAAACTCGACTGTCCGCACTGGAGTCGCGCGACAGCGGGGCCGATCTTGCACCGCTTGCCGACCGGCTGGACGCGCTGGAGGCAGCCATGCCGGACCTGCAACCCATCGAAAACCGGCTGGATGCGCTGGAAGCCCGCGAGCCGGGCACGGACGCTGCCGCGCTGGAAGAACGGATCCGCGAGTTGGAAGGCACGCTTGCCCAGCGGATCGAGGCTGAGATCGCGGGCGCGCTGGAAGCTGCACGCGACGGACAGACCGAGCAGGCACTGGCCATTGCAACCGCGCAGCAGGACCTGGAAAGAACCCAGGTCCGTATGGAGGCGCGCGCCGCACTTACGCAACTCGCCGCCGCCGCCGAAAGCGGCCAGCCCGCGCCTGATGCCCTGCCACCGCTCGCCGCTGTTACCGACCTGCCCCCCGCACTGGAAAATTTTCGCACCGGGTTGCCGGAGTTGCGGGCCCTGCAATCCAGCTTCACCTTCGCTGCACGCGACGCCCTTGCCGCCGCGCCAGTAGACGATGAAATCTCGGCCACCGAGCGGGTGATGCGCTTCCTGCGCACCCAGACCGGCGCACGCTCGCTGGTGCCGCGCGAAGGCGATGACACCGATGCCATTCTGTCGCGCGCCGAAGCACATCTGCGCGCCGCCGACCTGTCTGCCACGCTGGCCGAGCTGAACGCCCTGCCCGACGCCCCCGCCGCCGCAATGGCCGACTGGCGCCAGCAGGCCGAGGCCCGCCAGGCCGCCCTGTCCGCGCTTGCCGAAGTGCAGGCGCGGATCGATTCACAGTAAGGGAAACACCATGTTCTGGATCATACTCAAGATCGCGGTGTTCCTGCTGGCTGTCGCTGGCCTGACGCTGGGGGCCGATGCGCTGCTGGACAGCGAGGCCGGGATCCGCATCTCTGTCGCCAATACCGAATTCACGCTCGGCCCCGTGCAGGCCGCATTGGCGGCGCTGGTCATTCTGGCAGCGCTCTGGCTGCTGATGAAGCTGACAGGGCTGTTCGTGGCCACGCTGCGCTTTATCAATGGCGATGAAACCGCAATCAGCCGGTATTTCGAAGCCTCGCGCAAGCGGCGCGGGCTGGAAGCGCTGACCGAGGGGTTTCTGGCCCTGGCCTCTGATGAGGGCGACAAGGCGGTGACCAAGGCCCGCAAAGCCGAAAAGCTTTTGGAAAACAAGACCCTGACCAACCTTCTGATGGCTCAGGCCGCGCGCAAGAAAGGCAACAATGCGCTGGCCGAGGACTACTACAAACGCCTGCTGGAAGACGATCGCGCGCGATTTGTCGGCGTGCAGGGGCTGATGCGCCAGAAGCTCGAATCTGGCGATACTGACAAGGCGCGCAAGCTGGCCGAGAAAGCGCTGGCGCTGCAACCCGCACACGGCCCAACACAGGACATGCTGCTGCAAATGCAAAACAAGGCGGGTGACTGGCCGGGGGCCCGGCGCACGCTGAACGAAGCCAAGCGCACCGGGCGTTTGCCCAAGGATGTTTACAACCGCCGCGATGCCGTTCTGGCGCTGCAAGAGGCCGAGGCGCTGGCCGCAGAGGGCAATCTGACCATCGGCCAGGATCTGGCCATCGAGGCGAGTTCAGTTGCTCCCGGGCTGATCCCGGCGGCTGTAATGGCGGCACGTGCCCATATTGCGCGCGGCAAGGGCAATACGGCCGCGAAAGTGCTGAAAAAGGCATGGCGGCTTCAGCCGCACCCCGAACTGGCGCAAGCCTTCGCCGAGATCGAACCGGCAGAGCCTCCCGCTGGGCGTGTAAAGCGCATGGAAAAGCTGCTCAGCCTCAATGACGGCGATGAGGCACGCATGATTCGCGCCGAATTGCTGATCGCAGCCGAGGATTTTCCGGGTGCACGCCGTGTCATCGGTGATCTGCATGAAACCTCGCCAACCCAGCGCGTCATGACCATCATGGCAGCGATCGAGCGCGGTGAGGGATCGGAAGATGCAGTGGTGCGCGGCTGGCTGGCGCGCGCACTGATCGCGCCGCGCGGGCCGCAATGGGTCTGCGAAAATTGCCACCAGCTTCATTCGCGCTGGCAGGCGGTTTGCGACAATTGCGAAAGTTTCGATACGCTGAGCTGGCGCAGTCCGCCAGACAGCTCCGGGCCCAGCGCTACCGGCACCGAGATGCTGCCACTGATCGTCGGCGCGCTGTCCGCCCCCCCGGCGGATCGCCAGCCGGACCCTCAACCGGAACCTGAGCCAGCGCCGGAGCCCACCCCTGTGGAAGAGCCGGAACCTGCCTCGGCGACG
The DNA here is from genome assembly GCA_020832545.1 of Pararhodobacter sp. Classification (GTDB taxonomy): domain Bacteria; phylum Pseudomonadota; class Alphaproteobacteria; order Rhodobacterales; family Rhodobacteraceae; genus Pararhodobacter. The sequence continues at coordinate 94,326 of JAFIEK010000002.1, forward strand.
GCGTCGGAACCGCCTGAAGAACCTGCAAAGCCCGTTGATACCGCCGCCCCCGAGGCCGGTGTGATCGACCTTGACGAGACCCGCCGCCGCGGCATGTAACCCCGGCACTTTCAGCGCCGGAAAAATGAAATTGGGTCTGGATGCCCCCCTGCGGTGGTGCTAAACACCGCGCCACATCGTTGCCGCAAGCGGCGATGGGGCTAACTTTGCCCGCACCGAGAGAAGTGCCGCTGTAGCTCAGCTGGTAGAGCACGTCATTCGTAATGATGGGGTCGGGGGTTCGAGTCCCTTCAGCGGCACCACTTCACTCAACCACTGATCGCGCAGCGGCGGGCAAGGGCAGAGGAAGCGCCTTGACAGGCGCTTGCAACGCGATTGCTCTATCGCGTTTCGTGGCCCTGGAAAAAGCCGACGGTCAGGCGCTGACGGACTGCGTTTCAGCCCGCTGGTCAAGAATAAGGACGTCCGTCCTAGAAGCGGAATGTCCAAGGCGGTTTCGTTCCATGTCAACATTGCGCAGGGCGACATCATCGCCACCACCTCCCCCCCACTGATACGTCCGTACGCGCGCGCGCCGCCCCGGCGATGATGCGACCGTTGTGCGGCGCGAGCCTTTGCCGTAGCTTCGCGCCAAATGGAAAAGGGAGAGGTTTCATGACCCGCAGCTATGGCTTTGACACGTTGCAAGTTCACGCTGGCGCCCGGCCCGACCCGGCGACCGGGGCGCGGCAGGTGCCGATTTATCAGACCACTGCCTATGTGTTCCGCGATGCCGACCACGCGGCCGCGCTCTTCAATCTTCAGGAGGTGGGATATATCTATTCGCGCCTCACCAATCCCACCGTCGCCGCATTGCAGGAACGCGTGGCGACGCTGGAGGGCGGCGTGGGCGCGGTGTGCTGTTCCTCGGGCCATGGCGCGCAGATCATGGCGCTGTTTCCGCTGATGGAGCCGGGGCGCAATGTCGTGGCCTCGACCCGGCTTTACGGTGGCACGGTCACGCAGTTCAGCCAGACGATCCGGCGTTTCGGCTGGTCTGCGAAATTCGCCGACACTGATGATCTGGCCGCCGTCGAGGCCGCGATTGACGCCGACACCCGGGCCATTTTCTGCGAATCTATCGCCAACCCCGGCGGCTATGTCACCGATATTCCGGCGCTGGCGAAGATCGCCGACAAGCACGGCATTCCGCTGATCGTCGACAACACCTCGGCCACGCCGTATCTGTGCCGCCCCATTGAGCAGGGTGCCACGCTTGTGGTGCATTCGATGACAAAGTATCTGACCGGAAATGGCACCGTCACCGGCGGTGTGGTGGTCGATTCGGGTAATTTCGACTGGTCGGCCAGTGAAAAATTTCCCTCACTCTCTGCACCTGAGCCCGCATATCACGGCCTGAAGTTCCATGAGACCTTCGGCGCACTGGCCTTCACCTTTCACGGCATCGCCATCGGTTTGCGCGATCTGGGCATGACCTTGAACCCGCAAGCCGCGCATTACACGCTGATGGGGATTGAGACCCTTAGCCTGCGGATGCAACGCCATGTCGAGAACGCAGAGAAAATCGCCGCCTGGCTGGAGGCTGACCCGCGCATCGAGGCTGTGACCTATGCCGGCCTGCCATCCTCGCCCTGGCATGGGCGCGCGAAAACGCTCTACCCCAAGGGCGCGGGTGCGTTGTTCACCGTGGCGCTGAAAGGCGGGTATGAGGCCTGTATCAAACTGGTCGATTCGCTGGAGCTGTTCAGCCATGTCGCCAATCTGGGCGATACCCGCTCGCTGATCATCCATTCCGCCAGCACCACCCATCGCCAGCTTTCCGCCGAGCAGCAGAAAGCCGCCGGGGCTGCACCAAATGTGGTGCGGCTGTCGATTGGCATTGAGGATGCGGAGGACTTGATTGCCGATCTTGATCAGGCATTGAGCAAGGCAGGCACCTGAACACGCACTGATCAACAAACCGTGGCCCGGCAGCATCACTGCCGGGCTTTTTCTTTGCTTCGGCGGATTCCTGCTATAGGGATGGACCGACCTGAGTCTCGGACTCGTTGTTGATCAGTGGCTTGTGGTAAACGCGCCGTATGAAACCGAATTATGCCCTTAAGCTGTCGCATGACGGCGTCGAGATCCTGCAGCGCGGCGCGTCAAGCTGGGAGCTGACAGGTTCAACCCGTTTCGATGTCCCCGATCTGGACGGCACGATGAAGCGGCTGCGCGATGCGGCTGAGAAGCGGGCGCCAGAAGGGCTTCGCTCAAAGCTGATCATGCCCGACAGCGAAGTCCGCTTTGCCACAGTTCTGGCCCCCGGCCCCACTGATGAGGCGCGTCGCCTGCAGATCGAGGCCGAGATCGAGGGGCTGACCCCCTATGCGCTGCCTGATCTGGCCTATGATTTCGTGATCGAGGGCGATTACGCGCTGGTTGCCCTTTGCGCGCGCGAGATTTTGGGTGAGGCCGAACAGTTTGCGCAGATGCACGGGTTCAACCCGGTGTCCTTCGCCGCGATTGCGCCAGCCGGGGCCTTTATCGGTGAGCCGTTTTTTGGCGAAACATCTTGTGCACGCGCGTTTCTGCCGGCCGGAACCCGGGTGGAGCGTGAATCGCGCGCCACCCGCGCCGCTGCGCCGCCGAAGCCCGATGCCTCGTCGCGTCCTGCCAGCCCCGTTTCTGTGCCTTCGGCTACGCCCGCCATACCCGGCGCGCGCGCAGCAGCCTCAGTTGCCGCCGCCGCGCCCGAGGCCTTCTCGCGTGTCGGGAATCTGGTGCGCCGGATGGGCACCCGGGTGCGCCGCGAGCAGATCGAGGCTGAAACCCCGCGCGACAAGACCCCGCAGCCCGTAGCCTCAGCGAGATCAACCGAAGCACCTGCGCCAACCAGCGGGCGTGCGCCCGTTCCACAGCAGACCGAGAAGCAAACGCCCAAACCGGCCCAGGCCGATGCTGGAAAGCCGGATACTGGAAAGCCAGAAACCGGGAAGCCGGAAACCGGGGCTGGCAAGGCCACGACGGTCACAGCGGCGTCATCCGCGCCACCGGAGGTGCAGAAACCACCGGAGTCGCAGAAACCGGAGCCGTCCGCCACGCCAGCTGGTTCAGAGGCCGGTGCCAAACAGGGCGCGGCCGAGAGCGGCCCGAAACCTGCTTCAGGCTCTTTTGCCTCACGCCGCAGCGCCACCGCAGCTGCAACACCCGGCAAAAGCCCCACTCTGGTCGCCGATGGGCCGGGCGCACGGGTTGGCACGGCCAATCCCGGTGGCCGGATCGCGGTTTTACCCGCCGCGTCAGGTAAAACCGCGCCCAGCCGGGCCACACGCCTTTACCGCCGCAGCCGTCGCGCAGCCAAGGGTGTTCTGGCAAGTGTTGGTCTGTTTAGGCCCGGCGTGAAGAAGGCCGACAAGCAGCGTCCTGTCCAGCCCCCTGTGCGGCAAAAGACAGAGCCGGAGACCGGGCTAAAGCCCGTCGTCGCCGGGTCGCGCCCACCCACGGACGAGCGTGCCAAAGCCACCGAGGCGCAGGCACTGACCATATTCGGCGCGCGCAACATGCAAAGTGCCGAGACAGGCTTTGCCCGCCGGGGCCTGATGCTGACTGGCGGATTGATAATCTTGCTGGTGGCGGTGGCGATCTGGGCCATCTATTTCACTACGACTCCCGGGCGCGACGCCGAGGTGGCGACCTTGCCACAGCAAGAGGTGACGCCGCTGCCGCAGATCGAACCGCCTGCGCGTCTGGCCGCACCAGCGACCGAGAGCGAAGACACTACACCCGAACCCGCACCCGAGAGCGCCACCGCTCCGGCTGAGGAGGCAGTTGAGTCCGATGTGGCCGCTGCCGCGCCCAGCACAGACCCTGAAGCGTTGCTGGAAGCGCTGGTGCAGGAAGCCCTGACCGAGGCCATGCCGACCGATCGTCTGGGACAGGCAGAGCAAAGTGTGATCGAGCCCGGAGCCACTGAAGATGGCCCAGCCGAAAGCCCCACTGATCCCGCCCCCACGCTTGCCCAACCCGATGCCGAAGCCCCCACTGATCCTGGCTCGGAAACCGTGTTCGACAGCGCCGAGAGCCCGCAGATCATACAGGAAGCCGACAGCGAACCGGCCCAGCGGCTGGCCTTGCCGCCGATGCTGGAGCGCCCGGAACTGGCCGAGGTCGCCCCCGTGGCTCCCTCGCCACCGCCCCCGTTTGGTGTCGAGTTCGCGCTTGGCGCCGATGGTCTGGTTGAGGCCACGCCAGAGGGGGCGCTGACCCCTGCGGGCGTCACGGTCTTTGCCGGCCCGCCATCGGAAGTACCGCCCGCGCGCCCGGCGGGGCTTGCACCAGAGCCGCCCGCGCCTGTCGCGCCAGAGCCTGAACCTGAGGCCGCGCTGCCCGAACAGACCGAAGTCGCGGCGCCAGAAGAGGTTGTGCCAGAAGAGGTTGCGAGCGAGCAGGAAGCGGTGATCGCGGATGATACTCCGCGCGCAGACCCGGCGCTGGCGGGCTTTCGCCCCCAGCCGCGCAGCCCCCGCGTAGCCGAGTTGGCCGATCAGTTGGGAGAGACCGAGACCGAACCCGCCGCTGATCCTGCCGCCGAACCCGCTTCCGAGGTGACGGAAACCGATGACGACAACGCCGCACTAGCCCCTCCGCCCGGAGGGGTTTTGCTTGACGGACTGCGCCCGCAGCGCCGCCCCACCGATCTGGTACCCCCTGCCGAGACCGCAACGGCAGAAGCCGCCGACGACGATCTGGTGATCGACGAGGACACCGCACCAGAAGCGGTGGCAGTCTCGCTGCGCCCCTCGGTCCGGCCCGATGACATGAGCGCGCGCGCGCAAGCGGCACTCGCCGCCGCCGCCGCTCGGACCCAACAGGCTGCCGCACCACAACCCGCCGCCCAGCAACCTGCAGCGCAAGCCCCGGCCGCGACCGCGACGGCGGCGCCAAACATCCCAACTTCGGCCTCGGTGGCCGAGCAAGCCACGCAAGCCCGTGCGATCAACCTGCGCCGCGTCAACCTGATCGGTGTCTTCGGCACTCCGAACGACCGCCGGGCACTGGTGCGGCTGTCCAATGGCCAGGTCGTGCGGGTTCAGGTGGGCGACAATCTTGATGGTGGCCGGGTGTCCGCCATCGGCGATGATGAATTGCGCTACGTCAAGAACGGCCGCAATGAGATTTTGCGCATCGGCACGAGCGGCTGAACCGGACGATTCCCTGCCTCTGAAATTTCCCGCTGACCGTGGCACGCAGTGATCTGTGCATGCCGCGCCATTTGGCCAAACGCCGCAACGTCAATAACGTTGCAAGCGCGGATGACTAGGCAAGGGCCATCGCGCGCCGTAGTCTCGGCGCAAACAAGCGGGAGGAGACAGTATGACGGAACAGGCACTTGCCGGACGGCACGCAATGGTCACGGGCGGCGGAACCGGTATCGGGCTGGCAATCGCACAGGCTCTGGCAGCCGCCGGGGCCCAGGTCAGCATCACCGGGCGTCGCGGCGACATTCTGGCGGAAGCCGCCGCCGCCAATCCTGGCCTGCACGCGCTGCAAATGGATGTGGCGGACGAGCACAGCGTCGTCACTGGCTGCGCTGCGGCCATCAAAGCGCGCGGGCCCGTCACCATCTGCGTGCCCAATGCGGGCATCGCCGAGGGCCGCGCTATACACAAGATGGATATGGCCTTCTGGCGGCAGATGATGGCGATCAATCTGGATGGTGCCTATGTCACCATACGTGAATGCCTGGCCGGCATGCATGCTGAGGGTTGGGGCCGGGTGCTGTTCATCTCGTCCATCGCCGGGCTGAAAGGTTTGAAGGGCGCACCGGCTTACACGGCATCAAAACACGGCATGATCGGGCTGATGCGCGGCCTGTCAGAAGATTTTCTGGGCTCTGGCCTGACCTTCAACGCACTTTGCCCCGGCTATGTGGATACCGACATCGTCGCCCGCAACACCGACAGCATCTCACAACGCGCCGGGATCAGCGCTGAAGATGCACGCAACATGATGGTCAAGACCAACCGCCACAAGCGCCTGATCCGCCCGGAAGAGGTTGCCGCAGCTGCGATGTGGCTGTGCCTTCCGGGATCAGAAAGCATCAATGGTCAATGCATCGAGATCGCTGGCGGGCAGATGTAATCCGCCCAGCCCCTTGAGCCTGCGCGCCGGGCGTGCTTTGAACCGAGGGAGCCGCGATTTCGGCGGCTCGCTGGCGACGAGGGCCATGTGATCAACCGAACGCGGCTGACCGGCGGGATTGCGCCCTCGGTGATCCTTGCCACCTATGCGCTGGGTGCGGCGGGTGGTGTGGTCTTCACGCTTCTGGGGATACCTCTGGGCATGCTGCTGGGCTCACTCTTCGCCGTGGCAGTGGCCGCTGCGGGGGGGCTGCGGCTCTTTGGTGCCGCGCCCGCCGTGCCGCAGCAATGGCGCTACGTGTTGATGCCGGTAATCGGCGTGGCCATCGGCGCAGGCTTTCCTGCCGATTTCATCGAACAAGCCGGGCGCTGGTGGTACACGCTGGCTGCACTAGTGATCTTTGTCCCCGTGGCCCATGCAATGGCCTACTGGATCTATCATCGCCTCGGCCGCGTGGATGCGCGAACGTCCTATTTTTCAGCTATGCCCGGCGGTTTTCTGGAAGCGCTGGAAATGGGGGAGAAGGCGGGGTCGGATGTGCAGATGCTGCTGATGCTGCAGTTTTTGCGGCTGATCCTGTGCATTGTCTTCGTGCCCATCGCCTTTGCCCTTGTGTCTGGCCAGATCGTCGGCAGCGGCGCAAGCATGGACTGGCCAGGAGCCGAGGTGCCGCTGCTGCCTTGGGATATCACCGTTCTGGTCGGAGCCGCAGTTCTGGGTTGGTGGGGGGGCGCATCATCTGCGGTTTCCGGCGGCGGTGCTGTCAGGGCCGCTTTTGCTAAGCGCCCTGGCCCATGTCACCGGCTTGACCGCCGCGACGCCGCCCGGCTGGCTGATTCTGGTCACGCAATGGGTTGTCGGTACCGCGCTGGGAAGCCGCTTTGCCGGGTTTCAGCACAGCCGGTTGTGGCTGGCGCTCTGGCTGGCCGCGCTCAATGTGACGTTGGCGTTGCTCCTTGCCGGGCTGATCGCGCTGGCGCTGGCTGCTCCGGTGGGTGAACCGGTCCCGGCGGTGATTCTGGCCTTCGCCCCCGGCGGCATTACTGAGATGTCGCTGGTGGCGCTGTCGCTTCAGCTGAGCGCGGTTTATGTGACCATGCACCACTTGCTGCGGATCGTGCTGGCGGTGATCGTGGCGCGTCTGGGGCTCGCTCTGTTGCCGCGCGAAGACCCTTGAGCGCAGGGTGCCGCCCGCCCTCAGCCCTGCGGTGTCATCGCCTTGCGTTGGCGTGCGCGCTTTAGCCCCAACTGCCGTTCGCGCCAGATGATCATGATCCCCGCCGCCACAACCAGCGCCGCACCGCCCAGCATGGTCAGCGACGGCACTTCGCTGAACACCCAGTAGCCGATCGCCAGTGCGAACAAGATCGATACATATTCGAACGGAGCAATGACCGAGGCATCGGCATGACGATAGCTTGACGTCAGCAGCACCTGCCCCACCCCGCCCAGCAGCCCCGCCAGCACCAGCAGAGCAGCCTGCCCCGGCGTTGGCATGACCCAGCCGAACGGCAGCGTGATGAGTGACAGAACCGTCGCCGTAAGCGAGAAATAGAAAACAATCGCCGAGGTGGATTCGGTTGCGACCAGCTTGCGCACGAATATCTGTGCCAGCGCTGCGAATACTGCGCCCCCTAGCACCAGAACCGCGCCCAGCGCCTCGGCATGACTGAGGTCAGCCCCTATTGAAAGCCGCGGCGACAGCACGATCAAGACACCAACCAGACCCACCGCTACCGCCGAGATGCGAAACAGCCGCACATGCTCACCCAGAAACATCGCCGCGAAGATCACCACCAGAATAGGCGCGGCATAGCCGATCGCTGTCACCTCAGGCAGCGGCAGAAAGGCCAACCCGGCAAAACCCAGCCCCATTGCCATGGTCCCCACCAGACCGCGCCAGACATGCCCCATCGGCTGTGCGGTCCGCAACCCGGTGCCCAGTTCATGCCGCCACGACAACCAGGCCAGAATCACCGGCATCGCAAAAAGAGAACGAAAAAACACCGCCTCGCCGGGTGGGACGGTGTCGGCGGTGTACTTGATCAGGCTGGCCATGACGATGAAGACCAGAACCGAAGCAATCTTGAGCAGGATACCGCGCACCGGCTGCATGGCGCTCTCCGTTGTTACACAAATTCACTAACCAATCGCGACCCGGCTGGCAACTGCCTGAGCTACCCGACCCGTTGCACGCAATCGTTGTTTTTCTGGCAAAATCCCTCTGGACACTCCGCCCGGCCTCACCTAAGAAATCGACACCCGAAAGCCAAAGTGCTTTCTCCCATGCCCGGGTAGCTCAGGGGTAGAGCAGTGGATTGAAAATCCTCGTGTCGGTGGTTCGATTCCGCCCCCGGGCACCATTTAAATCACTGATAAAAATTAGTTTTCCCTTTATGCAAGGGGTTACTTTCTGCTCGGTTCGACGCTTTCTTTCGAAAGGTCTGACAAGTTGGGCGTCGCGTAGTTTGTCGCGCTCAATCGCCTTTGAGAACGGGTGCGTGAAAATTTTCCTTGGTAACGGCGGGACGGGCCTGCTGCGGGTGGCGTGTAAGTCGTCCACCTTTGCCCTTTCTGGCGACAGGGAGGGCGGGAGGATTTTCCCGTGGATTTCTAACGGAAGGTACGGCTGGCCTGTGCTGAAGAAATGTCCAGATTCTGCGCCTTTTAGAAACCTTCCAAATCGACGATCTCCATGCGGCGGTAAACTAGGCACTGCAACTGGGCGAGATCGGCTGCGATGCCGTCAAGCACCTCGTCCTTTGCCGCGTAGAGAAGCGGCTGCCGAAGCTGGACCTCTATATCTACCCCTACCTGCCGCGCGGCGATGTCCCGACCACGTCAGCGGCCAACTACATATCCCCGCTGTCGGTCACCCCAGCAAGCAAGCATGAGGGTACGTCCCGCCGCGAAGCGCCGTTGCCGAGAGCCAAGACATGGCGCCAAAGCATCAAGGCCCGAAGTCTGGGCAGATCGCGAACCGGTATTTCATTTCCCTGCCGGTCAACAACCCTCTCCGACCATCCTTTCCCCGGCAAATCGCGCCAGCAGACATCAAGGTGGATGGCCGCATGCGCGAAGAGATGCCGCAGCGCCCGCGCCGGCAGTGTCGCCGCCAGATCGAGGGGCGGCAGGGCGTCTGCATGGGTTTCGGGTGGGAGACCACTGGCCGCAACACAAAGAGGCTCCAGTGCCAATGCCAGATGTCGCGCATCATAGCCGACCGCAGCAACCACATGCGCCCGTGTCCAGCCGTTGGGTCCGATTGCAGGCAGAGCAAGCCCGGCATCATCGATTTCGTTGAGCTTTCGTGCAAAAAATGCCGTTGCACGCCGCGCAAGCAATAGGTCTTCCGCGGGAGCATCGGCAGCGTCATAGCGCGCGCCCCTGCCCTGCCGCGCGCGAAGGGCCTCGCGCGCGGCGTTATCCGCAGGCGTCAAACTCATTGCCCATCAACCTTGGTGCGCATGAAATTCAGACGCTCCATGATCGGCGCATCCGAGAAGCGAAAGAGATCAAACTGCGTTTCGGCCTGAAGGGACCACGGGATCCAAGAGGGAATGACAAAAAGGTCTCCCTTTTCAAGGCGTAACGTTTCACCGTTCAGCACCACGCTGCCTTCTCCTTCAAACACCTGAAACACGCTTGATCCAACTTCGCGCCGCATGGGCGTTTCGGTGCCCGCACGCAGACGGTGAAACTCGCAGCGGATGGTTGACATCACGTCGCCGCCGGTGGTCGGATTGACGTAGCGTACCGCGGCATGACCTTGGCCAACTGTTGCAGGCTGGCCCTCGTCTTCCAGCAAAAGCTGCTCGGTCAGGGCCCGGTCAGTGAATTCCCACCTGTAAGCCCCGATCGGCGATGCGATGGTGTCTTGCAACTGCGAGAGCGGTCGCAGGCCCGGATGACACCATAGACGCTCACCGCGTGAGAAATTCGGCGTGGCATAGTCCGTCACCCGGTCCGAGCCAAACTCGAAAAAGCCCACGTCCATCTGCTGGCTGAACGGAATGTCCAGGCCATCGAGCCAGGCCATGGGTTGGTCTGTGTCATTGTGGTGCCCGTGAAAGCACCAGCCGGGCGTCAGAAGAAGGTCGCCGCGTGACATACGCACCGGATCGCCGTTGACGACAGTCCAGACCCCCTCGCCCTCGACCACGAAACGAAAGGCGTTCTGCGAATGTCGGTGTTCAGGCGCTGTCTCGCGCGGACCGAGATACTGGATCGCGGCCCAGAGGGTCGGGCATATATAGGTGTTCCCGCCAAGGCCCGGATTGGCCAGTCCGATGGCCCGCCGCTCACCGCCCCGGCCGACCGGCACCAGCCTGCCCGACTCCTGTGCCAACGGCAGCAGCGTCGACCACTTCCAGCGGTGCGGCACGGCCTTGCTCTTGGGGTGCATGGGCATAAGATCACCCGTCTGAGTCCAAAGCGGGTTGAGATGATTGTCCTTGAAGCCTTGATACAGTGCGCGAAGATCAGCACTGTCCTCAGGCTGCATGGCATGAACGACGGTCTCGTGATCGGTTGCGGTCATAATCTTCTCTCCTTGGATCGGTGTGCCAGCAGTCATGCAGCGTCGGGCTGGTTGGGCGGTGCGGCATCGTGGAAGGCAGGCAGTTCATCCAGTGCGGCGAAAACCCGTTTGATATTGGGCCAGGGCTCTAGTGGAATGTCAAAGCGGCGGTTGTTCCAGACCTGCGCGTACAGACAGATATCCGCCAGAGTTGGCACCTCACCGTGGCAAAAGCGACCAGTCGGTGCGTTGTCGGCCAATTCAACTTCGAGCGCGTCGAAGGTCAGGTTCACCCAGTGGGTGAACCATTCTTTCTGGGCGGCCTCATCCGCGCCGAACTGATCACGGAGCCGGAACAATACGCGCAGGTTGTTGAGCGGGTGAATCTCGCAGGCAATCATGAAGCTGAGCGCCCGCACCCGGGCCCGGCCCAGACTGTCAGCGGGCAATAATGGTGGTGCTGGGTGAGTTTCATCAAGCCATTCGATGATTGCCAGAGATTGGGTCAGCGATGTGCCGTCTTCAAGCTCAAGCGTGGGAACCAGTCCCTGCGGATTGCGCGCCAAGTATTCCGGCGTCCGCGTTTCGCCCTTGCGAAGAAGGTATGGGACATAGCCGTAGCTGAGCCCCTTCAGGTTCAGCGCGATTCTTACCCTCGTGGATGTCGACGACCGGAAGAAGTTATGCAGTCGGAATGTCATTGGCGTCTCCTCGGGGCCGCCCGTCTGCGGCGCTGAAATCCGGCTTTGCGCTCAGGCCCGTGGACCGATGGGTGTCTCGATCGTACCGAGACCCGCAATCTCGATACGGCAGATATCACCTTCGGCCAACGCACCAACGCCAGCCGGCGTGCCCGTCATGATCAGATCGCCCGGCTGAATCTGCATCGATTGTGACAAGATCGAGATGATCTCGGGCACTGACCAGATAAGCTCTGCAAGATCAGCATCCTGCTTCACCTGCCCGTTCACCTCAAGGCGAATAGACCCTGTTTTTGGGTGTCCGACCTTGGAAACGGGGTGAACCGGTCCGATCACGGCCGATCGGTCAAAAGCCTTGCCACAGTCCCATGGCCGCCCTTGCTCGCGCGCCTTGAGTTGCAGATCACGGCGCGTCAGATCATTGCCCACCGCATAGCCCCAGACATGCGACAGCGCGTCAGATTCGGGAATATCGCGTCCCGGAAGTCCGATCACCACAACAAGCTCTGCCTCGAAGTGGAAGTTCCCGGTATCGGGCGGATAGGCCACGGTTTCGCCACTGTCGACCACCGCATCGGCGGGTTTAGTGAAGAAGAAGGGTGGATCCCGGTCAGGATCCTTGCCCATCTCGCGGGCATGAGCGGCGTAGTTGCGCCCGACGCAAAAGATCCGCCGGACCGGTAGCCGCTTGTCGCTCTGCGCAACTGCAATGCTGGGTTGTGGCTGAGGGTCAAAGACAAAAGACATCATTATTCCTTTTCTTGGTTCGTCCGGGCCTGCAAAGCAGGCTTGTGCCGGTACTCCAGCGTCAAATGCGCCAATCAAACCCGTTTATCGGTGCAAGATCACATGACACTGTCGACGTCTTGGCGCAGCGCCTGACGGTCGATCTTGCCGGTGCCAGTCTTGGGCAGTGCGGTAACGTAATTGAACAAACGGGGCGCCTTATAGGGGGCGAGATGCGCCTTGACGTGATCTCGTAGCCGCGTGGTCTGCGTGTCATCCCCGACTAGGCCTTGGTTCAGACTTACCACCGCGCGCAGAACGGTGCGTTTGTCGGGCAGCTGTTCGGCAAGGACGGAGCATTCGTAAACGTCGGGGTGTTCGTTCAGGCAACGCTCGACTTCGAGCGGCCAAACCCATTGGCCCGAAACCTTGACCAGATCATCGGCACGGCCCTGGAAATAATAGAATCCGTCACGCTCGATGAAACGGTCGCCAGTATAGATCCAGTCACCGCGCATCGTTTCGAGTGTCTTGTCCGGGCGGTTCCAATAGCACGGCGCCGACGAATGGCCCCGCACCAACATCACGCCTTCCTCACCCGCGGCTGCGGCAGCCCCTTCTGGCGTAACAAGCCTGATTTCATAACCCGGCACACGCGCGCCCGCAGCGCCGATGCGATGCTCATCAAGCCTGTTGCTGAGATAGATATGCAGCATTTCTGTCGAGCCTAACCCCTCGGTCGGGCCGTGGCCGACCCTACGCTTCCAGGCAGTGTATACGTCTTCAGAAAGGATTTCGGCCGCTGACATAGACTGACGAAGCGACGTAAGATCGCGTTGGTCGATGGTCTTGTCCTTTGCCAGTGCGGTGTAGAGCGTCGGCAGCCCGAACAGCACGCTCGGGCGAAAGTCCTCGATTGCATCCAGCACAGCATCCGGACGTGGCTGACCGGGCACCAGTAGCGTCGTCGCTCCGCAAGCGAAGGGGAAAACCAGCGAATTGCCGAACCCATAGGCGAAATAGACCTTTGGAACCGAATAGCAGACATCGTCCTGTCGCAGCTTCAACACATGGGTGCCAAAGGCTGCCTGAATGTACGCCATGTCGTGGTGCAGGTGGACGATGCCCTTGGGCTTGCCCGTCGAGCCTGAAGAATACATCCAGAAGGCCATATCGTCAGGACCAGTAGCGGCCGCGTCCAGAACATCGCCGACGCCAGCCAGAAAGGTTTCGACAGTGACAGTCTCGGTCGCATCAGCATCGCCACAGGCCACGATCACAGTTTCAATCTGTGTTCCTGAAAGGGTTTCCTGGTTCAGAATTCCTGCCAGTTCCGCATCGACGATGGCGACACGCGCGCGCGTGTCCTGAAGGAAATAGGTCAGGACATTCTGCTTGGTCTGGGTGTTCAGAAGCACCGGAACAAAGCCTGCCCTCACCGCCCCATAAAAGGCAGCAGGATATACGGGGCTGTCATCCAGAAAGAAGGCAATCCGTTCGCCACGCGCAAGGCCTGCACGGATAAAGGCATTGCCCCACCGCGAAGCCTCGGCAATCAAGTCACGATAACTCAGGCTTCCCATCGGGCCGATTACGGCGGTTTTCTCAGGGTTGCGGCGAAGGTTCTGCCACAAAATGTCTGAGCAATTTCGGTAGGCAGCCTTGTCAAAGCCGATCTCCCGCGCTCCCGCCACGTCCTGCGGAACCGGATCGGTTATGTCGGGTGACAAATCGGACATTGTGTTGTTTTCCTTTTACCTCGGCAGACCGGTGTCGAGTGGAGTACTGTCTGTCAAACTGGCCCGGAGGTTGCGCCAGTGACGGGCCGCACGCTATTGGCGGTTAGCCAAGGCCCTGTGCGCAGCGAAATCCGCTGCGAATTTAGGTGCAATCTGGCGGAGTCGTTCTTCGGTCATCCTGCCCGAGCGCATCAGATAGTCATGGGCGAAATCCATCGGCGCCATTCCCATCTTTTCGCCAAAACTCTCATACCAGTTCGCCGATGTGTTGGCCGCGTCGACGATCTTGCGAGCGATGGGCGGGCGCTTTTCCTGATACGCAGTCAGCGCCTCGGTCAGATCGTCATGTTCGTTGAGGGCCTGAGCGAGCGCAATCGCGTCTTCAAGCGCCAGACGCGTTCCAGAACCTATCGAGAAATGCGCCGTATGTACGGCGTCGCCCAGCAGGGCGAAGCGTCCAGTGACCCAGTTCTCACACCACAGCCGCGGAAACTGCCGCCACATAGATTTGTTCGTGACAAGTGACGTTCCCGCCAGCACGTCTGCAAACAAGGCGCTGCAACGCTTGGCGCTCTCGGTTTCATCCAGGCCGTCGAAGCCACCTTTGTGAAAAGTCTCATCGTCGCACTCGACGATGAAGGTGCTCCGATCCGGCGCAAATCGATAATGGTGTGCATTCATCGGGCCAAAGGGCGTTGCGATGAATGTCTGTGTGAGCGTGTCAAAGGGAACCGTCGCGCCGAACCAGGCAAAGTGATTGCCAAACGATTCTACCTGCGGCTTGAAATCTGCCTCAAATGTGCGCCTCACCAGCGAATTGAGCCCGTCCGCGCCGATAACCAGATCGGCTGTGAGGTCGTTCACATCAGAGATCTGAGTGTTGAAATGGACCGGAATATCAAGCTCCCGTGCCCGTTCGGTCAATATCTTAATAAGTTGCAGCCGCCCGATTGCGGTAAAGCCAACCCCGTCAAGCGTGACGCTGCCGCCCGGCAGGTTGAGCGTCATATTTCGCCAGCGCTCCATTTGCGAGGTAATCAGATCATGGGTTTCAGGATCGTCAGCCTTTAGAAACTCCAGCGCCCGGTCCGAGAACACCACACCAAAGCCGAAGGTCGCGCCTTCGGGATTCTGCTCCATCACATCGATTTTGACATGCGGCATGAGCCGCCGGATCAGAATTGCCGCATAGAGACCGGCAGGCCCCGCACCTATAATGGCGACGCTGGACAGCTTTGTCATGGATCCTCCCAAGACCTGTAGACTTGATCACGGGATAGTCTAAAATTTCATATTACGCAATTGATTCTTCTATATGGAATAAAGACGCCGGTTTGCAGATGCGCTAAGGTGCCAGTTCAGGCATATCTGAAACAGTGTGGTCCGGCTGACCTTCCTACTTGGTATACAGTGATGGAATCTGAAATTGACCAATGAAAACAACCACGGACAAGGGCTGAAATCGCTCGACACAGCGCTGGGAGTACTGGCCATCATGGCAGCCCAGAAGGGGCCGCTGTCGCTCTCCGAAATCGGGCGCGCATGCAGTATGCCACCCAGCAAGGTCCACCGTTATCTTGCGTCGTTTGTGGGGGCCGGACTGGTCAAGCAGCAAGGGCGTTCCGGCCGATATGATCTTGGCCCCGCCGCCTTGCAGCTTGGACTTGCCGCACTTGCCAGGCACAGCTTCGTCAATGCAGCCGCAGACGGTTTGTCAGACTTGTCAGGCGAGACAGGAATGACGGCGCTCTTGTCGGTATGGGCGAACCAGGGCGCGACAGTTGTCAGATGGGAACGCGGGATTACACCGACCGATATGTCTATGGGTCTGGGCACAACTCTGCCACTTCTGAACTCAGCCACCGGGCGAGTTTTTCTTGCCTGGGGCGCACCCCGTGCGGTTGCGCCGGTCCGCGACGCCCAATTCGAACAGTTCGCGCGGCGCTCCGGTCAGTCGGTGGATCCCGATCACACTTCAACGAGTATTGCGGCGATTGTCGAGAGTATTCGCGCAGACGGCTACGCTTCGGTCGTGGGAAGATACATCCCCGGATTGGTGGCCATAGCTGCACCTGTCCTTGATTGGCAAGGCGAGGCACAGGCTGCCATTACACTGGTTGGCATTGACCCACCCGTGATTGCTCCGGACTCACCCCAAGTCCAATGTCTGTTGGCGTACTGCGCGGAGAAATCGGTAGTGCGGGCTTCGGACTGAACACCGGCAGGTTGCCACTGAAAGAGGCGATGGCTGAACATCACCCTCATCCCCATCCCCACAAGACACAGCGGAAGGAACTGACGGAATGATTGACAAGGTCATCGTTACCATCGCGACAACATCAAACTGTCATGGCAAGGGTTCAACCCCTGTCCTGCCCGAACAACCTGGGAACGTCGACCAGTTTGCCCCAGAAGCCTTCACAGGCATGTTCCCTGCCCATCTGCACGCTCGCGATCTGAATAGGATGCAGCCCAGAGACCCGCAGGTAGTTCGCAAATGAATGTCCCCTTGTCGCTCTGCGAAACCGCAATCGATGTAAGCTTCGGTGACTGTGATCCTGCGGGTATCACCTTTTACCCCAATTTCTTTCGCTGGACGGACGGGCTGTTTCACAGCTTCCTTCGGGAACGCGCTCACGGCCACAATGCGATTTGCGCCCAACTCGGCGCGAAAGGTCTGGGTGTGATTGCCACCGAAATGCGGTTTCGGTCGCCGGCGCTTGACGGCGACACGCTTCAAATTGTCCTGAACGGCATCGAGTGGTCGGAACGGTCCTTCACACTCGCGTACTCCGGGCAGATCGAAGACCGAGTTGTTTTTGAAGCAATCGAGAAGCGGGGGGTGTTTGTCCAGGACGGGGAACGCATGTCTCTCGCCGGAACAAATGAATTGCAACATCTGCTGGGCTGATCCATGCAACCGGCTGCATGGATAGGAAGGTTCAACCCGCCAGCTGAAGCATGATCGATACAGCGACGGGAACCGCAATCAACAGGGTGACGACCGGCACATCGGCAAGCGGATAGGGTCGGACACCTTTGAATGTTGCGCTGAGTGAAGCGAACATCGCCCGTTTCGCTGCGGATAACGAAAGCATGCATGCCGACAGGCGGCGTGATCATACCGACCTCAAACATCTTCGCTACCAGCATCCCAACCAGATTTTCTTCCGCAACCCTGCCTCAACTTCACCCAGGATACCGGTATGCCGGTCCACCCTTTGACTGCCGTTCGTTTAGGTCAGCGCGGGACCCTGCCGGGAACATCGCCCGGACGATACGCGCTGGTTGAAGCAGGGCGATGGGGTTGACAGAGGGAAACCGATGAGATCATTAAGATGTCAACTATATAGACAAACTATCCAATTGCCTAGGAACTCAGATGAATACTACCGCATGGGCTTCTTTCCGCCGCGATCTCCACCAGAATCCCGAACTGGGTTTTAAAGAGCACCGGACTGCCGCGAAAATCGCCGCCTCGCTGCGGCGGATCGGATGCAGCGTCGAAGAAGGGATCGCCCAGACCGGTGTAGTCGGAACACTCGTGAATGGCCCTGGGCCGATGATCGGGCTGCGCGCCGACATGGACGCGCTACCAATGACCGAAGCGACCGGCAAACCCTGGACTTCACAGATTGACGGCGTCTTTCATGGCTGCGGGCATGACGGACACGTGACCTGTCTGCTGGCAACTGCCGAGCATCTCGCCAAGACGCGTGCATTCTGTGGAACGGTCGTTTTCATCTTTCAGCCTGCGGAGGAGGGACACGGCGGTGGGCGCGTGATGGTGGAAGAGGGACTCTTTGACCGGCACCCCTGCGATAGAATCTATGGCTTTCACAACATGCCCTTGCTGCCACTAGGCACCGCCGCCGTGAAATCCGGGCCGATGATGGCCTCTTTCGACGAGTTGCGGGTAACCTTTCATGGGGAGGCGGGCCATGCGGCCGCCCCGCATCTGGCGCGTGACCCGGTACTCGCCGCCGCAGACTGCGCGGTCGCGCTGTCACGCAGCCCAGCACGCCGGGTTGATCCGCATGCCCCATCGGTGCTGAGCGTCACGCAGATCCATGGCGGCACAACCCACAACGTGATCCCCGCCGAGGCGTGGCTTGGCGGCACCGTTCGTGCCCTTTCTGCCGAGGCGCGGCAGATCCTGGAAGAAGAGGTCACACGCATTTCCCAAGCCATCGCGGCGCAGCATGGGGTTGAGTGCTCGGTCGTTTACGACCGGCGTTTTCCCGTGCTTGTGAACGAGCCCGAGGCCACAGCGGCCCTGCGGGCAGCGGCGGGCCAGGCGCTGGGGCCCAATGCGTTGATGGATGATTTTCGGCCGCTGCTCGCCGCCGAGGATTTCGCCTTCATGCTCGCCGCTTGTCCCGGCGCTTATATTTTGCTCGGTCAAGGGGATGACACCCACCATGCGATGGTGCACAACCCGGGATACGATTTCAACGACCAGCTCATTCCGCTGGCCGTGAACGTCCTTTCGGCGGCCGTCTCGCAGGGATTATGAGGGCTGACCGGGCGCTGGAGCAACCATGCAGAACGTGAATGACAAACGCACCGACTTGTTGCCGACCGACGAGGAATTGTCGCGGCTCCGGCACGAAAACCTCGGACGCCTGCTCGACTTCGTGCATGTTGCATTTGACCGGCTCGCACTCGAATACCTCCACCGTGCCGGCTATCCCTATATCCGCGCCGCGCATACGCATATGTTGCGCACCATGCGAGCCAGTGGCGCAAGCCTTACCGACATGGCCGAGGAGGCGGGCATTTCCAAACAGGCGATGAGCAAGCTTGCTGCCGAGTTCGAGCGCATGGGATTCATCGAGTGGCGCGATGGGCCTCCGCGGACCATTCACACCACCGCAGCCGGTCAAACACTGCTCAAGTATGGTGTGCTGGCCCTGCGTGAGGCGGAAGATCACTATTTCAGTGAGATCTCGGGCGAGGAGCGCGAAATCCTCCGAAAACTGCTGCTGCGCGTGTCCGAGGCCGACAGCAACGGTCGTAGCCCGACGTGGCGGCGCCGGCGTGCATGAATTGATTTACTCTCGTTTGCAGATCAGATGTCAATAAAGTTGACATAAAGTCGCGAATCAGTGTTTACTTGATCGCACAGAGCGGGGTCGACCCGCCGCATCAACCGATAGGGACCCCCAGATGAGACAAGCAATCACCGTTGCTATCCTTGCTCTTGCCTCCGGTACGAGCCTGGCCAGCGCCCAGACCCTGACCTATGGCTCCGGCGTTCCGGAGCGCTCTGGCGCTAATCGCTTCGGCGTTCTGCCGATGATGGAGCGCATTACCGATGCAACAGAGGGCCGCGTGACCTTCACGCCGATCCTGGGGGGACAACTCGTCTCGATTCCAGGGGCATTGCGCGGTATCGCCGACGGTGTCGTCGACAGCGGCTTCTTCCTGACGCAATTCCATCCCGCCGAACTTCCCGCTGCATCCCTGATGTCCGAGGTGACTGGGCTGGGCACCGATCCCTTCGCGACCATCGGCGCGCTGAACGAAGCGTTCTTCGTCACGTGCGACGCTTGCCGGTCTGATCTGCGCGCGACCGGCCTCGTGCCGCTGCTGCTGCAATCGGCAACCCCGCTGACCATGCAGTGTACCCGCCCTGTCGCGACATTAACTGACCTTCAGGGCTTGCGCGTCTCGACCATCGGCCAGCCTGAAGCGAGGTGGGGCGCCAGCCTGGGCATGGTGCCTGTGAACACGTCAATTGCCGATATCCTGACCGGCCTGCAGCTCGGCCAGACTGATTGCACGCTGGTCGGCACCTCGTGGATCAGAAGCTATGGCCTCGAAGACACGGTGAAGAGCGTCATCGAGATGCCGCAGGGCATCATTGCCGGTGCGGTCCCCTTGGCCTTCAATGCCGGTGCCTGGGACAGGATCGATGCCGCCGACCGCGCAGCGATGGTCGACCTGATGCCACGCATGCTGTGGGATTATGTGGCCGATGCCTATGTTGAACCAGACGAGGCGGTACGCGCCGAACTTTCCGACGCCATCGCCTTTGTACCCGGTGACGAGGCGCTCGCGTCAGCCTGGCAGACGTTCCAGGCGGACGAACAGGCAGCGCTGGTGACGCTTGCGCAGCAACGCGGGGTCGAGAACCCCGAGGAACTGGTGGCCGCTATTGTCGAGGTTTTCCGCGTCTGGCACGAAGACCTGCTGCCGGAGTTCGACGGTGACCCCGAGGCTTTCGAGCGGATTGCGCGCGAACGCATCTTCTCGCTCTACGACTTCTAATGCACACCATCGGCCTCGTCGGCGGCATGAGTTGGCATTCCAGCGCGCTCTATTATCGTCGGCTGAACGCTCTCGCTGAACGGCGCTGGGGCCCCGGGGTGACGCCACGCAGCGTTCTCGTCACCCTACCTTTCGCCGATCTGCAGGAAGCGGGAGGTCGCGGGAACTGGGACTTGGTCACAGACCAGATCGTCAGCGCCGCGCGTGACTGTGTTGCAAGTGGCGCCGACCTGATCTTGCTGACCGCTTTCACTGCCCATGTCGCGGCTCCGGCGGTGGCTGCGGCGATCAGTGTACCGCTGTTGCACGCGGGTGATGCACTGGCCGCAGCCGTGCCGCATGGGCCGGTCGGTCTGCTGGGCACTGCCGCCACACTGGAGGCGGATCATGTACGAGAGCGGCTGCTTGCCCGGGGGCACGTGGTTCTTACACCCGGTGCCGTTTTCCGCACGGCGCTTGATCAGGCAATCCAGCGCGACCTTGCGCAAGGCCGGATCACGCCGGGCGCGCAAGCCGCCCTTGCCGCCGCCGCCGCTGATCTGGTGTCGCAGGGTGCGGCCAGTCTGGCGCTGGCGTGTACCGAACTGCCGCTGCTGGCGCTGGACCAGCTTCCCCTTCCGGCAATTGACGGGGTTGAGGCCCATGTCGCTGCCGCGCTCAACGCTTTGGAGACCGCATGAAAGCCCTTTACTTCGACCGTCACGGTGGCCCTGAAGTGCTTACCTGGGGCGATCTGCCCGATCCTGATCGCCCGCAAGGATGGGTCAAGCTGCGGATGCGCGCTGCATCGCTCAACTACCTCGACATCTTTACCCGGCGCGGCATGCTCGGTATCCGCGTGCCTTTCCCGATGGTAACAGGCGGCGATTGCGTCGGCGAGATCGTCGAAGCGGATGGCCCCATCGGCGGCTTGGGCATCGGTGACCGTGCGCTGATCAATCCTGCGCATATCGACGATCGCAGCGGCCATTTCGAGATGATGGGCGAAACCCGGCCCGGTGCCCTGGCGCAGTATGTGGTCGCACGCCCCGAGCAACTGATACCGATCCCGGACACGGTTTCTGATGCGCAGGCGGCGGCGCTGCCCGTTGCCTATGCGACGGCCTGGCGGATGCTGCATACCCGCGGAAACCTGAGCGCTGATGACAGGGTTCTGATCCTCGGTGCCTCGGGCGGGGTTGGCACGGCGGCCCTGCTCATCGCGAAAGCCTGCGGCGCGCATGTCACCGCCGCCGCCGGTGGCCCCGAGAAATGCGCGCGACTGACCAAGCTGGGTGCTGATGCAACGCTCGACTACGCCGCCGAGCCGATCGACGCCTACACAAAGCGTGTGTCAGGATCGCTGTTTCGGGGTGGCGGGTTCGATGTGGTGGTGAACTTTACCGGGGGCGACACCTGGGTTCCGTCGCTGAAGTCGGTGAAGCGCGGCGGTCGGCTGCTTACCTGTGGCGCGACTGCCGGTTTCGACCCCAAGACCGACATACGGTACATCTTCATGGCCGAAATGGATATTCGCGGCTCCACCGGCTTTTCCCGCGCCGATATCGAAGCCTGCCTCGCCGCCGTCGCTGCGGGTAGCTGGGCGCCAGCCATTGATGCAGTCCTGCCGCTTGAGCGCGCGGCGGAAGGGATCGCGCTGCTTGAAGAGCGCCGGGTCTTTGGCAAGGTCGTGATCGAAGGCCTGCCAGCATGAGTGACCTGCCCGCCGACACCGGCGCAACGTCGCGGGCCGCAGTTGAGGCGCGGCCGCTTGACGACTGGCTTCTGGCGCCGACCTGGTCAGGCTGCCTCGCCGCTGCGGCGGCCTTGCGCCCTGAAGCCTGCGCCTACCGCTGGCTCGCCTCGCCGCAGGCCGCACCGGTGGACCTCAGCTACGGCGAGATTGCGGCGGGGGCAGACATGGCCGCGCGTGCCTTCAGCACTCTGGGCGAGCGACCGGTTGTTGCCTCGCTTCTGCCAGCGTTACCGGCAACCTTGCCGCTTGCTTTCGGCGCGATGGCGGCGGGGGTCTACATGCCGGTCAACCCGATGCTAAACAGCGAGGCGATTGTGGGTATGTTGGTCAGCGCGCGGGCGTCAGCCCTGCTGCTGCCCGTGGGTCAGCCCGAACCGGAAGGAGTATTGACCGCCCTTCCCGATCTTGTGATCTTGCGCATCGACGAAAGCGCGCTCGCGACGCGCCACCTGTCGCCGCTCTCAGGCCTCCCAACAACGCTGCGCCGCACGCCCGAGGCTGAGGATATTTGCGCCTATTTCCACACCGGCGGCACCACCGGCGCGCCTAAGATTGCCCGGCTGCGCCAGCGCAACCTTGCCTATATGGCTTGGCTGGCGGGCTTTGGTGGGGGGATGCGGCGCAGTGATGTCGTGCCCTGTGGGATGCCGTTGTTCCATGTGGGCGGGCTGGTCTTCGGCGGGTTGGCGCCCCTCGCGGCGGGGGCGATCATCGTGCAGCTCGGGACCGGCGGGTACCGCGACCCTGACATGCGCGCCGCCTTCGCCGAGATCGCTAACCGCGAGGGAGCGACCATCCTTTTCGCGCCACCCACCATCGCCGTGGATGTAATGGCATCCACACCTCGCAATGCGTTCAGGACGGCACGACACTGGGTGTCATCGGCGGCGCCGCTGCCGGTGGCCACACACAAAGCCTTCACCGCCCATACCGGCCTGCCGGTCAAGGAAGCCTGGGGCCTGACCGAGGCAACGCTGGTGGTGACTTTCGCGCCCTCG
The DNA here is from genome assembly GCA_020832545.1 of Pararhodobacter sp. GTDB lineage: Bacteria > Pseudomonadota > Alphaproteobacteria > Rhodobacterales > Rhodobacteraceae > Pararhodobacter. The sequence goes on from JAFIEK010000002.1 coordinate 117,140, forward strand.
GGCGCCGAAAGCCGCCCCGGATCTGTTGGTCCCGCCTTGCCTTATTGCCGTGTCGCCGTCGTTGATCCGCACAGCCATGCTCCGCTCCCTGCGGGCGAGACCGGGCTGATCCTTGTGCGTTCGCCGGGGCTTTTTGCTGGCTATCTCGGCAATGAGGCGTCCGGGCTGAAAACCGGACCCGATGGCGAGATCTGGCTGGATACCGGCGACATGGGGCGGCTGGACGATAACGGCTGGCTGTCCGTCACCGGCCGCGCCAAAGACATGATCCTGCGCGGCGGGCACAATATCGACCCCGCCGACATAGAGGCCGCCTATCTGGCACAGCCGGGCGTGACGGCGGCCATCGCGGTGGGTCGGCCCGATGCACGGGTGGGCGAGCAGCCGATGGTGTTTCTGACCCGGCGCGCCGATGACCCCGCCGACCGGCTCTTGCGCGATACCGCGAACGCTCTGATCGCCGATCCGGTGGCACGGCCGAAAAATCTGCACGTCTTGGCCGAAATGCCGCTAACGGTCGTTGGCAAACCGGACCGCCCGGCGCTGCGCCGGATGGCAGCGGAACTGGCCGTGCGCGAAGCGGTCCAAGATGCAACCGCAGTCACCGCATGCCCCGGACCCGGCGGCAGCATCGCGATCAACCTCAAACCGATGACAGAACGGGACAGCGCTGTCGTTCAACACCTCGGGCTGACGCTTGCGCAGTCGACCGCCTGCACGGAGACACCATGACTGACCGTATTCTGGATATCGACCACTTGATGATCAACACGCCCGATGCCGGTGCCACAGGTGATGCCTTCGAGCACCTCGGGTTTATCGTCACCCCTGAAAGTCTTCTGCCCGGGCTGGTCAACCGGCTGATCTGCTTTGGCGACACCGATGCCACAGGTGGGATCTGCAACTACGTTGAACTGATGTGCCTGTCGGATCCTGCGCTGGCACCCGCACCGATGCCCACGCTTCTGGCCGGCCCCTTTGGCCCAGTCTCCACCGTGATGGCTGTCGATGATGCTGAAGCTGCCACGCAGCGCCTCAAGGGCCTCGGCTTGCAGATCGGGCCGGTCCTGCATCTGGACAGGGCCTGGCAATTGCCCGATGGTGACGTCATCCGACCCGCCTTCGCGGTCGCCATTCCTGAACCCGGTCAGGCGCCCTTCTACTGGAATTACTGTCAGCACAAGACACCACAGCACTACGTCCGTGCGGAATTCACTGCCCATCCGAACGGCGTCACGCGGATGCTGGCGGTTCTGGCGGTACATCCTGACCCGCTGACTGTCGCCTCAGCCTATCAGGCGCAATGGGGTGGACGTGTCGAGGGTGAGAACCCTGCGCGGATCACGGCGGGTAAAGTGGCGCTTGAAGTCTTCACGCCGGAGGCCTTTGCCGCACGATATGGCGGGCCACCCCCGGCACCCGGGCTGCGGGGCATGTGCCTCCGCAGCCGCGATCTGGCCACCACCCTGAAGGCGATGCCCAGCGCCACGCGACGCAGCGGCGCTCTCATCGCAAGTGTAGGGCCGGCTGGCGAAACCATCCTTGAGATCGTAGGCTCCGATGCGGATCGTTGACGGCATCGCGCGGATCGCCGAAGCGCTGGCCGGCGTCGCGCTTGTCTTGCTGATGGTGCATGTGACGGTCGATGTTGTCAGCACCGCAGTCGGTCGTCCGTTGCGCGGCACAACCGAAGTGGCAGCCGAACTCTATATGCCTGCCATCGTCTTCGGCGCGCTGGCAATGGTGCAGCGCCGGGGCGAGGAAATCCGCGTCGACATCCTCGCTATCCTCCTGCACGACCGGATAGCATCACTCTTGGACCGGGCCGCGCAGCTTGTGGTGATGGGATCAGCACTCTGGCTGGCCTGGCACACCGGGTTGCATGCACATCGGGCTTGGCGCATTGGCGAGTTCATCGACCTGGGAGTGCTGCGCGTGCCGGCTTGGCCGGGCAAGGCAATGCTTCCGCTTGGCCTCGGCGCTCTTGCTCTGGCTGCGTTTACCCGGGCCCTGCGTCCGTCACACGAGGATGACGCGCGATGACCGGTCTCGAAGTCGGCGCCTTCGTGGTAGTGGGCGCGTTGGGGTTGATCCTGCTGCGGGTGCCGGTCGGGGTGGCGTTGGGTCTGTCGGCCTTTGCCGGTGCGGCGACGCTGCTGCCCATGCCCGCTGCAATCAGCCTGATGTCCCGCGTGCCCTATGAGTTCGCGGCGAGTTGGGAATATGCTGCTGTCCCGCTGTTCTTGTTGATGGGTGCGATCGTTGTCCGCGCCAACATGGCCGAAGGCATCTTCGCATTTCTTGGCCGGGCGCTGCGCGGTGTTCCGGGCGGTCTGGCGATCGCCACCAACTTCGCCGGTGCTGGCTTTGGTGCCGCCACCGGATCAAGCCTCGCCACAACCGTGGCCATCGGGCGGCTGGCGACACCGCAGATGCTGCGCGCGCGTTACGATCCCGGGCTGGCCACTGCCGTGACGGCCTGTGCTGGCACCCTTGCGGCACTGATCCCGCCTTCCATACCCTTGATCGTCTACGGCATTTTGGCTGAGCAGTCGGTTGCGCGGCTGTTTTTTGCCGGGTTGGTACCGGGGCTGCTCACGGCCTTTGTTTATGCCGCCATGATTTCCGTCCGCTGCTGGCTCAATCCGACGCTGGCGCCACCGCTACCGCACGACGAGACACCATTGCCGCGTGACCCGGGGCTGTTCGCGCTACCTCTGCTCGCCATCATCATCCTTGGCGGAATCTATTTCGGCTGGTTCTCACCCAGCCAGGCGGGTGCGGTCGGCGCCGTGGCTGCACTGGTGCTGGCACTGTTACGCGGCAACTTTGGTTGGGCAGAGTTGCGCGCCGCAGTGGGCGATGCGGCACGCCAGTCAAGCGCGATCCTGTTTGTGGCAATCGGTGCCTTCATGCTGACACGGACCATGGCACTGACCGGCCTTCCCGGTGCGCTTGCCGATCTGGTTGAATTCTGGTCGATATCGCCGTTGGTTCTTATCCTTGCCGCGTCGCTGATCTTTGTGCTTCTGGGCATGATTCTTGACCCGTTGGGCGTGATGCTGCTCTCGGTTGCCGTGCTTTTGCCCGTGTTCGAACGTCAGGGGTTTGATCTGATCTGGCTGGGCATCATCATCGTGAAATACGTCGAGATCGGGTTGATTACTCCGCCCGTCGGTCTCAATGTTTTCGCTGCCAAATCTGTCGCTCCGAAAGGGATCGCGTTGACGACGATCTTCCGGGGTGTGCTGTGGTTTCTTCTTGCGGAGGTTGTCGTGATGACTTTGCTGCTGAGCATGCCGAGCCTGACCCTGTGGTTACCTGATCTCGTATTTGGGGTACGCCGATGACACTTGACCAGCTTCAGAAGCTGCTCAGCATGGCCGAGTTTCACAAGATCGTGCAGGTCCGCGCGCTGGCGGTGACACCGGACGGCAGTCTTACACTGATGCTGCCGTTCGATCCGGCCTACACGCTCGTCCGCGCCAGTGGCGCCTACCACGGCGGGGTGATTGCCACGCTGATCGACGTCGCCGGCACCATGTCCTGTTCGGTTGTACAGGGTAGACCGACGCCGACCGCCAATCTGCGCGTGGACTACCTCAAGAGCCCGGCATCCTGTGACCTCTATGCAGATTCCATCGTCCGGCGCGTGGGACGGTTGCTGGGAACAGCCGACGTGACAATCCGCGATCATGGCGGCCAGGTCTATGCCATTGGGCGCGGTACATTCGTCATGGCAGCACCCGAAACATCCCCCCGAGCGGGCTAGCCATGTTCGTGGTGACCAAGGGGGGATGCGCCGCCGCCCATATCCAGCACATGCGAGACAGGCCACTCATGAAAATGAACCTGCAGCTACATCTTGTCGAGTCCGATATCACCGGCGCAACGGGCATGCGGAACTTCCACACTATTGCCGCTGGCGAGTGCGATCCTGAGGTTCTCGCCACGTTCCGGGATTTCCGCTGGACCTTTGCAATTTCTACATAGCGCAGATCGGTGCAGGCGACCACAGGCTGGAAGCTGCGGTGGGGGCGCTGACGGTTCGGGCTGACGATGATCTGACCCCGCTGCCCAAGGCACGGATCAAGGGCAAGCAGAACAGTGCCCTGTCCTTCGACATGCGCGCTGCGCTTCACGGGGTGTTACATGTCCACATCCAACGCTTCGGCGTTAGTTTATGTGTCCGGTGGGGCGATTCTGGCGATTCCGATTTGTGTGGCTCTGGTCAATCGGTACGCTGCGCGCGTTCTCAGGCGTGAAATCGACAATCTAGGCAGTTCAAAGTCTTTGCCACAACCGAACGTAGCGCATCGAGGAGAGGCTGGGGAAAGTTGTTGGCATCGGTTGTTTGACATCGCATAACCCACAAGCTATGCATTATTCATAACTGTGGAGTTATGGGTGATGGTCCAATTGCACGATGATGTCTTCAGGTCGCTTGGCGACCCCACACGAAGGGGTCTTTTCGAATTTCTTTGTCTTGATGGCGAGCAGACGGTCACCGCGCTGACCGAACGGATCGGCATCTCACAACCGGCTGTTTCAAAGCACCTCGGTGTCCTCAAGCAAGCCGGCCTCGTGACCGGACGCCAGGAAGGGCGCCACACGCATTACACCGCGCGCAAAGAGGCCCTGGCGCCGCTCATCGACTGGACACAGCGCATGGGCGGGTTCTGGGACAGCAAGCTGGACGATCTCGAAAATCTGCTGGGAAGGATGGATCAATGACGGAAGTTGGCATGCAGCTGCGTAGCGTGGTGAAGGAACGCCGGTTCGCACAGTCCCCGGAGAAGGTCTGGCGCGCGTTGACGCAAAAATACCTCATCGCGGATTGGCTGATGGCGAACGATTTCAAACCAGAGGTCGGACATCGTTTTGTGCTGGACGCCGAGTGGGGGCAGATCACCTGTGATGTTCTCGCCGTAGAGCCGCAAAAATTCCTGTCCTATTCTTGGCAAAGCCAGGGGCTGGACAGCGTTGTGACCTGGACGCTGACCTCGACTGCGGATGGCACGCATCTGAAGATGGTGCAAACTGGCTTTGGCGCAGATCAGGAGCTTGCCTACCGCGGCGCAACCACGGGCTGGACGCGGTTTCTCGACCGGCTTGAAGTGGTGGTCTGCGACCACGATTAAAAATCCTCGCGGAGTCGCCACATGAGCATTGTTCTCTGGACACTTCAGGCGTTGCTGGCGCTGCATACTGCAATCGGTGCGGGCTGGAAGCTGTTTAACCCTGCGCAATCCATCGCAACTCTGTCCGCAGTACCTTCCGGCCTGTGGCTAGTCCTGATTCCACTTGAGCTTGCATGTGCGGTAGCGCTGCTTGCCCCTGCCATCGCCCCTTCGCTCGCCTATATTGTTCCGCTCGCAGCCTTTGCAATTGCCGTCGAGATGCTGGCCTTCTGCGCAATCCATTTGCGCTCAGGCGCGGCTGAGCCTGGCCCTGTATACTACTGGCTGGGTGTCGCTGCGATCTGCGCGGTGATTGCGGCAGGGCGATTGTTTGTTGCGCCGCTGCAAAGCTGACAAATACGGAGAGGATTGTGCGAAATTCTGACGTCGAAATGCTGCTCGCCAAAGAAGATTGGCAGTTGGAGCGCCGAAAGCTGCGCTCCATGATCCTCGCTACGGGGCTCAGTGAGGCCGTAAAATGGGGCAAGCTCTGCTATGGTTTTGAGGGCAGCAATGTCGCCATCATCTATGGGATGAAGGCCTACTGCGCGGTTGGCTTTTTCAAGGGATCGCTCCTGAAGGACGAAGCAGGTCTTCTGGTGTCGCCCGGCAAACACTCGCAGGCAATGCGGCAACTTCGGTTCAGAAACCTTGATGGGATCAACGATAATGCCGAGCGCATTTCAGCGTTGATCGAACAGGCGATCCAGGTCGAAAAGGACGGGTTGAAGGTTGCTTTTGATGAGAAGGACAATCTTGACTTCCCTGATGAACTCCGCGACGCGCTGGAAGGAGATCCTGAACTGTCGGAAGCATTTCAGAAGCTGACACTCGGCCGACAGCGCGGGTATGTGCTACATGTTTCACAAGCCCGTCAGCCTGACACCCGCACCCGCCGAATCGCCAAGTTTCGGTCAAAGGTCATTGAAGGCAAAGGGTTGAACAATCGTTGAGGGGGGCACGAACCTCAAACGCAAACCGATGCTCGCTCCATTAAGCGCTGCATACGACGGTTGTCATTCGTTACCGGCGACGGTCGGTTCGTCTGGCGTGGTGTTGTCATCACCGCGCTGCGTGCTCAGCCACGTTGCCCAGTGTTTCGACGCAACCGAGAGCGGAATCAGGGCTTCATATACCGCCCGGCCTAGCTCTGTGACTTGATACCCTTCCGCTTGTCGCGAGACAAAACCAGCCGCTTGCAGCTCCTTCAGGCGCGCGCTCAGCACGCCGGGAGAGATCGATTCGCATGCAGATTGCAGAGCCCGGAATGTGCAGGGCCCCTGCCTGCTCAGCGTCCAAAGCACGCCCATCGCCCATCGACGTCCCAAAAGGTCGAACATGGCCATGATCGGGCTGCCAGATTTCGACCCGCGAACGGCTTGCCCCGGCAATGGGATCGTCATGCGTCATTCTCCTTGCTATTGAAATCGTAGCACGCTACGGATTTCATAGCAATCTTAAGAGGAGCAAGCACGTGAAGGCAAAGGATCTCGTGCTGTGGAGTCTTCTTGCCTGGTTGTGGGGCAGTTCATTCCTGGCAATTGCCATCGGCGTGGAATCGGTTGAGCCCTTCCCGCTGGTTGCAGGGCGAATGTTGATCGGCGCATTCCTCCTGCTCGCGGTTCTCTATGCGCGTGGCGGCACCCTTCGGCTTGGGGCAAGGGGATGGAGCGTCGCTGTTGTCGTTGGCACCACAGGCAATGTCGTCCCCTTTCTGCTCATCAGTTTTGCTGGCCAAAGTGTCGATAGCGGGTTGGCTGCGCTGATCATGGGTATCGCGCCTGTCGTTACCCTGACATTGGCACCGCTCGTTCACGCGGGCGAAACCCTGAGCAGGTTGACGATCCTTGGCGCTGCGATCGGATTTTGCGGGATCAGTGTTCTGGTCGGCCCCGAGGCGTTTTACGGGCTTGGGGGCGATCTTGTCCCGCAACTTCTCCTGGTGGGCGCGGCTCTGTGCTATGCGTTCACGGCCCTTTTTTCACGCCGGTTTCCCTTTGCCAACGCCCTTCAGATGGCCGCAGCATCAGTTCTTGTCGGCGCTTTGGCGACCAGTGTGATCGCTGTGCTGCAAATGGGCGGCAGCCCGGTCCCGGCCCCATCAACGCGCTCCCTGATCGCACTGGTCTATCTTGGCATCGGCCCTACTGCGCTGGCCGCATTGATCTATTTCCAACTTATTCCGCGAATAGGCGCAGGGCGTGTGCAACAGGTCAACTATATCGTGCCGGTTCTGGGTATCTTGCTTGGGGCGCTGGTACTGAACGAACAGCCGGAGTGGAATGCTCTTGTGGCGATCCCGATGATTGTGCTGGCCGTCTATCTGGTGACACGGCGTTCAGGCGAAGCGCCGAAACCGTGCGTCATTGGCACCAGATAGTGCGGGCGAAGAGTTCAAGAGATCGCCTCTTCGTTCCCTTGCACATGTCGCACCGCCTGTCTGACTTTGGCTGCTGTTCATCGTCAGCCGCAAGATAGATTGGATGACGCGGCCACCTTCCATGCATACCTTCTGGTGCCCCGATATTTTCAATCGCCTCCGCGACCGGCATTCAGGTATGGCATTCCCTTCCGGACTGGAACCGCAAAGGGGAGCACCCTATAAGCGTGCGAAAAGCATGAGTGAAGGCACTCGGGGTTTCATATCCCACGTCGAATGCAGTTTTCGTCACAGACTGTCCGGCGGAAAGCTTTTCAATGGCGATCATGATCCGCGTAAGGCGCCTGAGTTCGCGAAAAGTCATTCCGGTCTCTGCTCGAATTGTACGTATCAGATTGCGCTCTGAGAACCCCATGCGCTTTGCCCATGTCCTGAGGGTGCTCTGATCTGCCGGTTCATTCTGCAAATGCTGAGCCAATTCTGCAATATGCGGGTTGCTGGGAATTGGAAGGTGCAATGGCTCCGACAGTCCCTGCCTGATCTCATGGACCAGCACATCGGCCAACATCAGGCTTAAGTCACTATCATCCCCGCCTGCCAGGCGAACAAGAACCTCCCGCATAAGCGGCGAAACGGAAATCACCGCTGCATCAGCATACACCGGCGGATAAGCCTCGCTGAGATATGCTGTGCGCATCTCGACGGGGCCCACGCACTGGATGGCGTGCGGCGTTTGTGCGGTAATCCACAATGCGCGCCCTGGAGGGATGAACCACATCTTGTTGTGAACCGATACGCGCATCGTTCCAGAAATGGCATGTGCAATTTGGTGCGCAGAGTGCGAATGGGATGGGATAAGTGTCCCAGCGTCGAAGGCTGACGCGAAGCCAGTGACCTTGAGCTTCATGTCGTTTGGCATTTTGGGCGTAATAAAATTCATTCTGGCGACAGACAGTACGGCACCTGTGTGGAATATCAAGGTCAGTCTACATCCCGGAGATATGCAGATGTCACGCAACGAAGCCCTTCAATTCATCAATGTGGCGCATTTCTTTGACCACTTCTTTCTGCTGATTTTTCCGACAGCAGCGCTTGCGATAGCGCCTGCATGGGGCATGAGCTTTGCCGATGTGCTTTTGCTCGGAACAGCGCTTTACGCAATGTTTGCTCTTGGCACCTTGCCCGCTGGCTGGCTTGGCGACCGCGTTGACAGGATGACGCTGATAGCAGTGTTCTACATCGGTTGTGGAGTTTCCAGCATTCTTGTTTCTTTGGCCACTGGGCCAACTACTATGATGATCGGGCTGGGATTGCTCGGATTGTTTGCCGCGATTTACCATCCAGTTGGGCTTGCTCATGTAACACAGATCGGGCTGCGATCAGGGCGGGCGCTGGCGATCAATGGCGTGTTTGGCAATATGGGGCTGGCAGGCGCGGCTGTCACAACCGGCGTTCTCGCGCACTACTTTGGCTGGCAAAGCGCGTTCGCGCTGCCCGGTCTTGTATCAATTGCCATCGGCGGCGCGCTGGCATTTCGAAATAGGACAAACAGAGATATTGTAGCAGCAGGCCCTGTCGGCCACACGAATACTCCGTCAGAACACAGTCGGCGCACACAGTGGACGGTTTTCATGGTGATCTGCATCGCTGCTCTTTTTGGAGGGCTGGTGTTCAATATAATGACTGTATCGCTGCCCAAGTTCCTTGACGAAAGGCTTGTGAGCGAAGGTTCCGGGCTGGCATGGATCGGCGCCTCTGCGGGCCTTGTCTTCGCCGTTGCCGCCTTTGCTCAGTTGCCGGTTGGAGAGCTATTAGATCGGATTGGCGCACGCCCGGTGCTTCTTTGCCTGCTGGCCACCGAAACCGTGTTGTTGCTAGCGCTTGCACAGGCGACGGGCTGGATGGCTTTCGTTCTGGCCCTGCTCGTGGTCACTCTGATGTTCGGGGGTATTCCGATTACAACGTGGTTGATTGGACGTTATCTCGATGCAGCAATTCGTTCGCGCGCTATTTCGGTAGAATATGTTCTGGCTCTTGGCGTTGGCTCGGCATCGGTGCCCTTGATTGCGCTTCTGCACAAGGCGGGACTTGGATTTGGCTTTCAGTTTACGTTCCTCGCTATGGCGACGGCAGTCGTGTTCACTGTTGGCTGGCTTTTGCCAAAATCTGATCGTCATCGGTTCGCACCGGTGACATCCGGATCCTGAATTAACCTGGAAACTGAGAGGGCCACAGATGAGGATCATGTGCCTGAATGGCTGGGGCGGAACGCTGAACGACGAGCTCATCGCCTATCTGGGCAAGGAAACACCGGACGTCCTCTGCCTGCAGGAGGTTATCTACAGTCCGGCGACCGACCAGGACTGGCTGACCTATCGCGATGGCGACCACGTCCTGCCGCAGCGGGCAAACTTCTTTCGAGACGTTGCCAATGCGCTGCCGGGCCACGCAGCCACCTTCTGTCCAGCGGCGCAGGGCCCGCTTTGGGATGGCGATCGCGAGGTGCCGTCGTTCTGGGGGCTTGCGACGTTCGTACGGTCGACCCTGCCTGTGATTGGCCAGGTACAAGGCTTCGTTTACAAGGATTTCACCCCTGACGGTTTCGGCGCTCATCCACGGGCCCGCAACGCCCACGGCCTGCGCGTACATGATCCTGCCTCTGACCGGTCGATAAGCATTACCCATATGCATGGCCTGCGCCACCCGGAGGGGAAATCGGACACGCCCGAACGCGCGCTGCAGGCCCGTCAACTTCTTGACTATGCGAACCAGGTATCGCGGCCGGGTGATATCCGCGTCATTTGCGGGGATTTCAATGTTGCAAAAGACAGCGAGACGCTGTCGTTCCTTGCACAACACGGCTTCACCGAACTGGTCACCGAAGGTCGTTTCAAGGGTACTCGCACCTCGCACTACAAGAAGCCGGAACGCTTCGCCGACTACATGCTGATTGACCCGCGGGATGCAGTACACCGTTTCCAGGTTGTCTACGAGCCCGAGGTCTCTGATCACTGTGCACTGCTGCTGGACCTGTGAACGGTGTGAAACAGAAGGGGTACGAACGCGCCGAGTAGGTGCGCGCGCCGAGGCTTTAGGTACGACTACCTGACGAAGTATCGCGTGACCGGACGCCCAACAATGCCGCCTGCAACCAACGCCCACCAAACGAAGAGCGGCTGAAAGGCCAGTCTGACCCAGAAATACCACGGTGACTGCGGCAACCCCGCCACGTTCAAACCACCAATAGCATTGGCGATATTGGCTGGAAACACTGCGACGAAATATGCGGCCAAGGCCAAACCGGCGATCCGCCTTGTGGCAGGGAACAACAAGCCGATCGCGCCTGCAATCTCGCATAATCCGGTTAAGGCAACGATGAACTGCGGTGCGGGCAGGAAGCCTTCGATCATGGCCAGGTAGCGTTCGGGCGTGACCAAATGGTCTAAGCCGACTACCAGCAAACCGATGGCAAGCCCATGTCGCATATGATCCGGCCATGCTGCCGCCTGCAGCAGGCCCATTCGCGCTATGAATACACTGAGAAGCGTTGCGCTGATAAGGAGTCCGAAAAAGAGCATGGCAACCTTTGGAAGACAATGTTAGCAGTGTTAACGTCGCAGTAGAGATTTATGTAAGCGGTGTCAACATGACGCGGGAAAATTACCATCACGGCAATCTGAAGGAGGCGATCATCAGCGCCGCCCTCACGATTTTGCATGCGCAATCCGTCGAATCTGTCGGCCTGCGAGAGATTGCGCGGATGATCGGGGTTTCCTCTGCGGCGCCCTATCGGCATTTTGCGAGCCGGGAGGCGCTGCTGTCGGCCCTGGCAGTTCGCGGCTTTCGCGCGTTAGAGCACCGTCTTCAGCAAGTTGTCAGAACGCATGGGCCGGAATCCTTGGCCGAACTGGGGCAGGCCTATGTCGCCTTCGCGCTCGAAAACCGGAATTTGTTTGGGCTGATGCTTAGAACAGAGCGTACGGAGCAAACCGATGATGACCTGCATGAGGCGGGTCAGGCGGCATTCAATCTCTTGCAGTCAGCCGTCAGTGCCATAGCGGGCAAGCCTTGCCGCGACGACGCGATCGGCGCCTGGTCACTGGTTCATGGGCTTTCCATATTGGTGGCGGAGCGCCAGATCGCGCCTGATCTTCTTGAGCGCGCGCGCCTCAAGGCTCTGGTGGCACAGGTGACAGACACCTACGCGCGAGGGCTTCAAGCAGGGTGCGGGCCGACGAAGGATGAGGATTGAGCACACGGGATTCGCGCTCAACCCCGGCTGCACCAACCCTGACCTTTGGCTGTTCGTCGCGGCGATGCATTGGACTGCTCGAACTGGATCTTCGTTTCGTGATGCGGAACCATAGGCTTTAAAAGGTCTCTGACGTTGCGAAAAAGTCTGCAACAAGCTTTCTGGCATGACGCCAAAGAGCAGGTGAACCTTGATGGATCTGAGGGCCATAGCGCTCCACCACCTGCTGCTCGGTGAGGCTGTGTTCGGTCCATGTGCCTCCACCTGTCGCCAGATTCTGGACAAGCGGCTGAAGCCGATCAAGAGCCTTGGCGAAACGGGCGTCCGGAGTTTGCGCCGCTTCAAATTCTTTCCACAGTGAATGAAGTTGATGCCGCTGAGCGAGTGGCAAAATTCCAAAAATCCGATCGGCGGCCAATTGCTCAGCTTTCATTTGCTCGTCGGTTGATTGACCGCTGTGGAGCGGTACGTCTCCCGCATCAATTTCCACAATGTCATGCAGGAGGAGCATTTGTATCACACGTCCGATGTCCACAGCAGCGGGGGCATGCTCAGCCAGCGTGATGGCATACATCGATACATGCCAGGAATGCTCGGCTGAGTTCTCGAGGCGAGTTTGACTAATGATGGGCGACGCGCGCTGGACACCTTTGAGCGCATCGAGAGTTCGCAGAAATTCAAGTTGCTGGTTCAGCGCCGTGGTCATCAAGTCCGATCCCTTCAAACTCGCGCTATGGTCGATCACTGAGTCAATGATCGCAATGGGCTCTACGCTTTCTTAATGCATTGCATCACCGCGGGACGATTACCCTCACCAGACGATGTCCGGTGAGGGCTGCAAATCTGAATTGGCGATCATCTTATCGTGCTGTGATGCCTTCTGCTGAAGGACTTGATGCAGCGTAGCTTCGCTTCGATGCGGCGTCGGGCAGCGAGATACAATACCGCGTCAACCCAGATGTCATCATTCGACCAGCTGTCGTGAATGCCCAGCTACAAGATCTGCGATCGTCGCAAGCCTGGAGTTGGGAAGCTCATGCCCCATTCCCGAAACCACATGGATCTCTGCCCCGTCAATTCCTGCGGCAATGGCCTGCCCGTTTTCGACAGGAAGAAGTGGATCATCCTCACCGTGGATGACGAGAACAGGGTGGACAATCTCGCGAAAGCGCCCTGTCCAGTCTTCACGGGCTGTCATGCTTGCGTGATTGAACATGCTTGCGGGGCTGCCCGTCCGTGCAAGAACCTGTTCGATACGCGTGCGCACCTGCTCCCCGTCGAGGTTCTGGCCTGATCCCGAGCTCATCTCCGCTATACGTTCAAGAAATCTGATCACTTCGCCCCGATCCGACCAGTCCAATGATTCCAGGGTGCCGAAGTGCTCAAAGAATTCCTCAGGGATGTGCGGCAGTGAAGGGCCATCCCAGCCCAGGGGTTCTGAAGCCAGAAGGATCAACGACCTGACCCTTTCCGGGTGCTCCAAGGCGATCATCTGGGCAATGTATCCGCCAAGTGACATACCCATCAGCGCAACCTGTTCCAAACGATAGGCATTCAGAATGCCAACAACATCTGCAGCCAGATCCTCGGCAAAATAGTTCGCCTGCCCCGGAGGCAGCGTGGTGGATTGCCCGGTGTCGCGGTGGTCGAAGCGAACCACGAAGAAACCGCGACCTGCGAGATTTTCGCAAAACCTCTCTGGCCAGCCCAACATGGAAGTAGCGGCCCCCATTATAAGTAGAATTGCCGGATCATTCGCAGAACCAAACGACTCTGTGGCGAGTTGAACGCCATTGGTTTCAACCATTCTCATTTCGCTTTCCACTCCTTCCTGTGCGACCGCAAGAAGCGGGGCCCGCGTTGGGGCAGCGCCCATTCTCAGGACTGCTCGACGTTGGAACATCGCGGCCCCTTTTATAACCTACGTGTTGGTTATATATTGCTGAAGACGTCAAATCAAGCCTGACTTCAGATGATTCAATGCCCAGCGGAGCCGTTCGAGTACATGGTCGGAGAGCCCTGTATCACTATCGGACGCGACCCATTGCATGGTTGCCCCTGCGATAATCGCATGCAGATGCTCTGCGGTCCGGTCCCGTTCAGCTCCGGGCGGCAAACGGGCGGCAATAGCGCTTTGCACCAACGTGTAGCGCCTGTGAGCAAGCGCTCGAAGGGCGGGATCGCGCGCTTCCAAAGCGGCAAGCGTAACGCGCGCCGAAAACCCGTCGCCGCGCCCCATACTTCCAACAATCTCTTCGAGAAACGGCCAAAGTTCATTCCCGGAGCTGTCGAGCGGCAGGCTTTCAAGCCATGCCTGCGTGGCTTCGGCTTCATGTGTCGCGATCCTGAGCAAGATCGCCTCTCTGTTTCCGAACCTCTGGATCAGCGTTGCGCGCGACAGTCCAACGCGTTTGGCAAGGTCGGACAACGTGAAGCTGTCTCCGCTTTCGGCCAGCACTTCCAGTGCAGCAGCTAGTACATTTTCGTCGGATATGGTCTTGGGGCGTGTCACGGTTGCTTCACCTTCGCGATCTGCACTGCGTCAGTCATAGATCATGTAGCTTGCGGGTTGAACCGGCTGCGCGCCGATCGGAGGTCAGGCTGGCCGCTGCTGGCACTTTTTCGTGCGGGCGTCCCATTCGGCCTTGAGCAGAGCATAGATGAATTCGTCACCCCATGCGCCATTGAAGCGGTCATTCTGCAGCAGATGTGCTTCCCGGCGAAAATGCAGTCTTTCAACGACACCGACCGAACCGGCATTCAACGGGTCAAGACGCGCGAATATCCGGTGAAACCCGATGCGGGAGAAGCCGACATCCACCATCATCCCGACAGCTTCGGTTGCGTATCCCGCGCCCGCAAAATCGGGGTTGAAGATGTATCCGACCTCCCCCTGCAGACCGGCCTTGTTTTCAACCTTAAGCAGAACTTCGCCAAGCAAAGCAGAATCGTCTCGCCGGACAACTGCGAGGCGCAACGTATCTCCGTTTTCCTCGATACGCGTGGACAGCGCGGCCGCGAACTGTTTATCCAGCGCCGCGCCGACTGGCACCGGCATGTACAGAAACCTGTAGACCTCGGGACGGCTGTGATAAGCGTCATAAGCCGGACGATCCGCAGGCTCAAACGCCCGTAGCAAAAGGCGTTCGGAATGGATGGGCAGAAAGGTGGCAGTGTTCATTTGACCCCGTGGTTAATGATTGCGACAAGCCGCATCTAAGAATGCGTTTCCTGCCCTGCAACGGCAGCGCAGGTCATGGCTGCGGGTCCGCTAAGCTGTCGCGGCCTCAAGAACCAGGTTGGGAGCTGCCACGCCTTCAAAGTGGAAAGTCGTGTGCGCGATAGTTCGAAACCGATGCGCCGTGTAAAAAGAGATGGCACTTCGGTTGGCATGATGGACGGTCAGATAGATTTTCTGGTGGCCCGCGTCCGACACCAGTTTCTGCGCGCTTCGCAAAAGCAGCCCCCCGATCCCCCGGCGCTTGTGACAGGACTGGATATAAAGCGTCGCCAGTTCAGCCGTACCAAACGCCGGATCCAGCAGCGACGGATTGGTCAGAACCCTGGCATATCCAAGAACGAACGCGCCGCTGGAACAAACCAGAATGTCGGTGCCTTCTGTTTCCAGCATGCGCCGGAATGCAGCGGTGGAGTATTCCTTGAGCAGATGCCTGGCGAAGGCCGGTGAGATACCGTCCACTGCGTAAGTATCAAGCCAAACCTGCGTCGCAAGAACCGAGAGGACGCCTGCATCACCGGGTCCGGCGAAACGGATTTCATGACCTGCGCTGGCCCGCTCCATCGGCTACCTTCCCTTTTGCTGCGGTCACTTATCGATTTTGGCGACTGCCGCTGTTGCAAATACGCCAGACGGAAAGGGCAACATCAGAAATCATAGGTCAGTAGCACCACGCCAGTCTCATGCAGATGCGACGCGACAAGGCGCAGGCTCCCCGGCATGCCGCCCGCAAACAACGGCAATCCGGTTCCCAGAACGATCGGGTTCACTTTCAATATCAAGCGATCGATCAGACCCGCTTCTTGCAGCAGACCCGCAACCCCGGCACCGCCAGCGAGATAGATTGTACCACCGTCTTCGGATTTGATTTTCCTTACGGCGCTGACAGGATCCTCGCGGACAATCTCGATCCCGCAGTCATGCGGAAGTTGCAGGCTGCGCGAAATCACGACATGCCGCATATTCTGGTAGGGCCGGTCGCCGGGCTGCATGCCATAGCGATAGCCAAATTCATAAGTGCCGCGCCCCATGATCACGCAGTCATAGCCCGTCAGGCGTTGCAGGTAATCCGTCACATGGTCACCTTCGGCAACGAAATCATCGACAGTGCCGTCAGCTCTCGCGATGAAACCGTCAATGGAAATGGCGACGTCATAGACCAGCCGTCTCATTGTCCGCTCCTTGTTCTCTCTGCGGTGCAGGTCAGGCCGCAGGCAATTCCCTTGTGTGAATTATCAGGACCGGCGTCGCAGGGCCACGATTAACCCCCAGACAACGAGGCCGGTACCAAGCCCGATTGCGGTCCAGGGCGCGGGGGCGTTCAGGGCAAGCCCCACGCCTGCTCCGATCAATGTGAAGCCGGGGATCACAAGCAGGAATGCCGCGATCCAGCCGGATCTTCCGGTAATTGAGTCAGTCATGGTTCAGGTCCTTTCGGTGGTATTCAAGCGGCATGTTCCGGCACTTGGTAATCATAGATCCACGATAGCGATCGGTCCGTAACGAACACACGGAAAACAATTGGCATAAGCGTGTCGCGCAAGTGCATCTGCAACCGGGTGCGCGGCGCCTTATAGGCCCCGCGGCGGCGGCCTTCGGCCACAATCCTCTCCGCACGTGGGCGGCGCTCGGTCTCAAACCGTGCGAGCGCCGCTACCGGATCGGTGATGTCGCGAAGGCAAACTGCGAGGAAAGCCGCATCCTCTAACGCTAGCGATGCCCCCTGACCCGAGCTTGGCGATGTGGCATGTGCCGCATCGCCAATCAACAGCACCCGCCCGTCCTGCCAGCGCGGCACATGCGGCAAGTCGTGGATTGGATAGGCATGGATTTCAGGCGTGTTGCGGATCAGGTCAGTGATCAGCGGCAGGTCGTCATCAAAGAGCGCCGTCAGCTGCGTGCCCCAATCGCCTTGCGCGCTCTTCAGCTCATTTTTTGATGGCTCTTTCGCCGCGCCGATGTTGGCAAACCACCAGGCTTCACCATCTTCACGCACTGCATAACCGAAGAAGGCACGGCTGCCCCACACCATGCGCATTTCCCCTTCTGTTGATCGAAGCCCGGAATGCGGCACCACGCCGCCGAGGTTCAAGAGCCCGGTATAGTCCGGTTGCAACCTCTGACCGGGCATTGCGGCGCGCACATTTGATCGGATGCCATCAGCACCAATCAACAGATCGGCGCGCAAAACCTGCCCATCCGAGCAACGCACGTTTACGCCGCTCGTGCCCTGCTGATAGTCAGTAACGGTATGTCCACGACGGATCGAGATGCCGCGACGCTCAGCCTCGGCTGAAAGCGCCTCGTGCAGGGAGCGGCGCATCAACGTGATCGGCACGTCACTATCACAGTAGCCGCTTGTCACGTTGCCAAGTCGGTTGCCACGCGCGCCGAAGAACGCGATCTGGGGGGTGCGGATATGCGGCTGGCCTCGCACGCACGCATCAAGTTCCAGCCCCTCAAGAACGCGATGGCCATTGGACGCAAGCCCAAGAAACAGGCCCTCATCCCCTTCGGCAGCGTCGCGCGTCTCGATGATCTCAACCGAAATCCCGGTTTTGGCAAGCGCGATAGCGGCGACGGGGCCAGCGATTCCGGCCCCTGCAATGATCACTTTCATGCTGGACAACCCTATTTGTCAAAGTATGATTCGTTAGATCAAACTAATATTATGGGGTACTACCTATGTCAACGATGAATGGAGTGGGCGCGACTGAGCGCTTGTATGCAAGAACCATGTCCCGCCTCGGCATCATGTTGACACCGCTTACATATATCCTTAGAGCTGCTAGAACACTGCTAACATTAGCCAAATCTCGAAAGGATTGGCGATAAGCTGGTTGTCACCTGCCGCCGCAGTCTGCTTGCCTCAAGTCGCTCCCTGCAGAGTTCAGGTGTTGAAGAATGCCGCCTTTTTTCTTGCTCGCAACCATCTCACTTGCACTGGTCGCGGTCCATTGCATCTCCGGAAGCCCTCAGGTTGTGCAGCCTCTGCTCAAATCGAAAGAACTGCCAGACGACGTGATCTACGTCCTTTACATATGCTGGCATGTGGTCACCCTCCTCATGGTAGCCTTCGCTGTCGCGTATGCCGACGCGGCGTTTGACCAGTCCTTTCGCCCATATGCCGTCGCGGCGACGGTCTTGGCGGGTGCAATCACCGTATGGAGCTTAGTGGTGGTGATCTGGAAGCGGCAAAGCCATCGAAAAATGCCACAATGGGTTGCTTTTCTCGTTCTCACATTTGCCGGAACTTGGGCGCTTTATTGACTTCAGAAGAAAACCGCCCGGATGTCACTCAGGGCGGTTTTTGTGCTCCCGGGCACTTTCCCAGTTCATTTCAAGGTGACAGAGCATGATGAAATGCTCCTGGTCGCCGCCTGAAAAACATGTGGGTTCCCAGGCTTTTTTCCACTCGCCTTAGTTTGACCCGATCTCGTTCAAGGCGTCGTTCTCAGCCAAGATCGCGTAAGTGACCTCGATACGTGCCGCCATGGCGCCAGGCAAACTGAGATCGAGGTTATGTGCGAAGACAACCGGGCCACCGTCATTGCTAGGCCGCTCTACCCACCCGACAAACCAACCCGTTCGCTCTGCATCCGGCGGCAGAATGGAATCGTCGTTCGATAGCAGAAATCCATCATTGTCGATTGGCAGGACAGCGCCTGTCTTGCCGTAAATCATGCAATCTCGGCCACATTCCTGCATGCTCAGCAAGTCGATGGTTCGCATTTGGACGTCGGGATCGACGTCCAGAGCCCTTTCGCGCAGTTGCGACAAGAACGAGATCTGCTCCAGCGCTGATATTTCCAGCGGACCAGACAGCCAGAAGCTGCGCAGGCGGCTTTCATCGCCAATATCGGCGTTTCCATACTGCAAGCGCTGAACCGCTTCGAGTTCCCGCGCATGGCCAATGCGTTCGGCGATGTCCTGAAAAACCCAGACAGTCGAGGAGGTGATGGCATCTGAAAGACTTGTGTCCTGGTCCCAGGACCCAACCCCGCGTGGGCGTCCATCCCATGGTAGTGCGGCGTGGACATCAACACTCTCGCCGGATTCCAGAGCGATAAGTGTATGTGGAATCTTAAAGGTCGATGCCGGGAAGAAACGCTCAGATGCGCGCTGTTCATTGCAAACGAACATACGACCCGTGTCGATCTCTACCATCACGAAGGTCGAGCGCTCACTGTCCACGAGTTGTTCGCACCCGCGCGCGTCTTCGATGCTCACAACCTCTGCGCGCAGGCTCGTAGAGAATGACAAGGCAATCGCGAGCAGTGCAAAGCCCGCACGAATTCCTGTTTTCGGATTGAACGACATTTGATTTCCTTTCAGTTTGAAGTCGTTGCGGAGTTGGTTACCTGGGACGCAAAACGCGGTCGTTCACGGACTGAATCACCGTCCACTTGGCCAAGCTTTCTGCCCTTCGGTCGATCCGGCGACACACGCCGGATCCGACAGCCTGATCGCCATTCGGGTCAGTACAGATGTCCTGATCAGTCTTCCCGGGGACCATTGCAAAGCGCATTTTTGCTATGGCACTTCGAGTCTGGCTTTTTGATTTCCTTGGCTCTTGCCCCAAATTTTTGTTGTGGCGGTTGAAGTAATCGACTCGATAAGAAGCAGCAAACGAGTAATACTCTGGAAGAGCATCAGGAAAACTAATGGCTATGGATCGTCCCCACCTTCCTCTGAACGCGCTTCGTGCGTTTGAGGCGGCCGCACGTCAGGGCAGCTTTACGCGCGCTGCGATAGAGCTTTCGGTGACGCTGGCAGCGGTTAGTCACCATATCAAAGGTCTGGAAGCTCGGCTCGGGCTTACCCTGTTCCGACGCACGTCGCGCGGACTTGTGCTTACGGACGAAGGCAGCGCCTTGGTGCCTGTTCTGGAAGCTGCTTTTGACAAGATGGGCGAGGTGCTCGACCGGTTTCGAGACGGCCGCTATCAAGAGGTGCTTCATCTCGGTGTCGTAACGACTTTTGCAGCAGGCTGGCTTATTGAGCGCTTGCCGCGTTTTGCTGCGCTGCACCCTGGCATCGATCTGCGAATTTCAACAAACAACAATCGGGTCGATATTGCTGGCGAGGGGCTTGGCATGGCAATTCGGTTTGGCGACGGGGCGTGGCGTGGCGAAGTTTGCACGCGGCTCTTTCAGGCACCGATGTCTCCGCTGTGTCGTCTCGACGTGGCTGCGCGTCTCGGTGGACCTGCTGATCTCGCGAAGGAATCGCTTTTCCGATCCTTCAGGGCCGATGAATGGCAGCGCTGGTTCGCTGCGCAATCCATCCCATGCCCGGACATCCGTGGACCTGTCCTTGACTCCTCCCTCGCGATTGCCGGTCTCGCTGCTGCGGGGTTTGGCATAGGCATGCTTCCGCTCAGAATGTTTGCGCGCGAGATTTCCGAAGGGCGGCTGGTGCGCCCCTTCGAAACCAAGATCGCGACTGGAAGCTATTGGCTTACCCGTCTCAAAAGCCGTGACAAGACGCCGGCAATGAAGATTGTCGAAGATTGGCTGGTTGACGAGGTCGAACGGGAAGACACCGCAGCGATTTGCTAAGTCACCGAACGCCGTTCTGCGTTGATTCCTTGCCGAATTGGCTAGGGTGGATCCTAGCCAATTTGCCAATATGCTCGGTCAACTTTTCAGGTTGATGGCCAGTTGTGGTGTATCGTCGACGGCTACATGCACGAATTCCCAGTCCGCACCGCGGTTGCGTCACCCTTGCGCGTGCTGGTGGCGCGGTGGTCAGGCCGGTCAAAGTGGCCAAGTTTCTTGAAGTCTAGATGAATCAGCTCTCCCTGTCGCAGGCAAAGCCAGGCGTCAGGCGCCGGATCACCTTCTATAGTCACAAGCGGCCTCACGCTGCCGATGTCGGAAAACCGCCCGCCATGGCCTACTTCAACCATATTGCAACCGACCAGCAGGGCCAGAGAGTAGCTTAAATCACGCTGAAAACGGTCCAATGATCGCGGAGCAGCTCACCTGAAAGGAAGTGAACATCACCTGTTGCAGCTGTCGGTCATCTGCGCAAAGTCGATATGGGTCTTGGGACAATGGCCTACCATAAAGCGATTCACACCACGCCAACCGCACAGACACGGCCCATGACGCCCTGATCTCATACAGTACCCGTTGCATACCGAAGGCAAATCCGCCCTCGGTAGCAGCTTGATGAACACTCGCCGGTTTCGCTGACCCAGCCCTTTCAGTTCTGAAACGCAAAGGTCTGTCTGAGGTGCGCAACCATCTCCGGGCTGAGTGGCTTGACCAGTTCAGCGTTGCACGAGGCATGATAGGGAACCGGAACCTCGGCCGTTGACAGGTCTTCGTAACGGATCGACGGGTCGAGCGCAGTGGGATCATCGCTCTGAGGGCGGGTTGGGTCCATACTGAGAACGGGAATGGTTCCGTGCCCACCCACCGTGGCGAAGTTGGGGCTATTTAGCTTGATGTCGTTCTGGATGATCTGCTGCGCCGCGATGGCAAATTTGCGCGACTGTGCGGCGGGTGTCCCCCCGGCCACGGCGACATCCACATTCACAGCCTCGATCGACACCGTGTAGTCGCTGTTCAGATACACTTCATAGGATCGGAACTGCTGCGGAAAGTCGCGCAGAGAAGAGGTCTCGACCTGCCAGAAACCCTGCTCGGGGCGGCTTGTATCGGCAGAGGGGAAGGCCTTGACGACGTTGAAGTGGCGATGCCCGGCCAGCCACATCAGTAGATTGGGCGCGCCTTGCAGGATCGCGACCAGCTCTTCCAGATCGACAGCATTTTCATAGCCGGGTTTGGTGTTTTCGTCCCCCGCCCACCATTCCAGATGCGATCCGATCGGCGAAACACCGATCGGAATATGGGCCGCGATGATCATGAGCTGGTTGTTGGCCTGGCCGCTGTCCAGTTCCGCCTGCAACCACTCCAGGCGCCGCGAATCCAGATAGCCGTGGCCATGGATGTCGAACGAGCCATCGTCGCTTGATTGCGTCACATCCAGCACAATGATCTTCAGCGGGATCTCGGCCTTGGGCACAAAACTGTAGCAGGCGAAAGCCGCGTCCTCGGGGTTGCCGGTATCACGGTCGATCAGGTTGAAGCCATGACCGACGGGATGGGATGTTGTGTTGAAGAACTCGTCCATCCATTCCGACGGGACGAGCGGCCGGCGATCCGGGTCGGGGACAACCCGCGGCGCTTGGCCACCGAAGGCAAGATCGTCGGTACTGCCGGCAAGGACAATGTCGCCGTTCGTTGTGGTGCCGTTCAGAACGCCCGGATAAAAAAGTGGATCTGCCCGCAGGTTGCGGTAATCGAACACGGGCGGGAAGCTTGAGAAATCCTCCATCCGGATCGGAGAGCCCGCAGCCCAGACGCTGTCTGCCGTATAGGATTCTCTGAGGCCCAGCGACGGCTCTGCATCCAGCGGGAAAGACCCGATGAAGAAATGGTCGTGATTCCCAAGCACCATGTACCAGGGAATATCACTGTCCAGCCCCGCCGCCTGGAACGGCATCTGATAATCGATGCTGTCCGCACCGACATGCGCGCCAGAACTGGGCGTAATGACCTTGCCGTCCAGCACATCAATGAACCATCTGGTGGCGTTATACATGGGATCATTGCATGCGTCGCCCAAGGTGATCCCGAAGTCGAACGGGTCGCGACGGTGCAGGTCATTTACAGTCTGCACGGCGACGTCCAGAACCTGCGTCGTATAAGGCATCACAGGGGAATATATGGACGTGTTTCGATGCGAAACAGGGTCAATCTGCTGGAACAGGATCAGCTGATTGGGCGCTTCCTTGTCCGTGATATGAACATCCGCGAAGGAGAAAAACCTCAGCAGGCGTTCCTTCTCCAGATTGTCAGGCCGCACGTAACCGGCTGGCATCAGATCCAGCCGCTCCATGACCGGCAATCCGGAACCGAAAGTCCACTCCCCGTAGCCGAATTCGCCATATCTTGAAACGTGGTGCAGTTCGTTCTTTTCAAGGCCGGGCGTCAGCGTCAGCGGAAAGGACAGCATCCGCTCGCGTGTCGTGACCGCAGGGGTGTCGATCGGATAGCTCCTGACCTCGTCTGCCCATGCCCTTGATGCCCCGAATCCCCCAAGCGATGCAGCGCCCAGAAAAGCTGCCGAGGACTTCAGAAATGACCGCCGGCGCAAGAACCCGAGGCCTCCGGCAAACGGTCGATCAGATGCAATTGATTGTGACATGACCCAAAACCCTTCCGTTTCAGTTCGGGCGCAAGCCCGGTAGCCTCTCCCAAGCTCAAGTGCGGCTTGGCGACTGTCTGGCGTCAGGGTTGAGCGCACAGTGCACTCACATCGCTTCATGGTCTCCGAGAACGGCGCAAACCAGCCACGTCCGCCGCCCCGACAAACCAACCCGCTCACCGTCTCCCAGAAATACAGGAAAAGCGGCCCTGCACCTTGATCTGGCTCAGTCTGTTCGGAAAAGTCTGCGCTGAAACGAAGTCATCGCTTTCGGATGGACCGTGTAAGCCGGGCGTGGACGGGAAGACGTGTTTTTTGAAGGCGGCGCCGGGTGAACACCCTTCAGAGACTTCACAGCTAGCCATTAATCCAGGTCCCTGAAGTAGACCAAAATCATGCCAATAGTACCACGTTGGTGCGATCCGCCCGCCGAAGAAAATGCTGCTGCGCTGCGCCTCGGTCCGCGAACGGCAGAAATGGGCCATCGCCCATCCTGCACCCTCGAGTCGGGCTGCGGCGCAGCAACGGCCTGCTGATCCTTTGGGGCTTCGGCAGCGTCGCAGGCGGC
This sequence comes from Pararhodobacter sp., assembly GCA_020832545.1. GTDB lineage: Bacteria > Pseudomonadota > Alphaproteobacteria > Rhodobacterales > Rhodobacteraceae > Pararhodobacter. Next base: position 140,978 of record JAFIEK010000002.1, read on the forward strand.
CAACTGCGGACAGTCGTCAAGATGCCCTCTCCCTTTGACGCGACCTTCACTGTGGGTTGCAACAGTGGGCGGTCGCGTCGATCTGCGCGCCCAAGGTGTTCGGGCGCGCAGGAATTCAGTCTTCGGTCATGCGGGCGTCCTCACGCAGTTCGAACCACATGGCGTTCAGGATGGCGAAGAGTGCGGCGAGGGGGAGGCCCAGAAGCCAGGCGAAATACCACATAAGTCTTTCCTTTCAGTAAGCGTTCTTGTTGCTGTTCAGTTCGTCTTCGCCAACCTTGCCCCACAGCACCTTGTAGACCCAGGCGGTGTAGATCAGGATCAACGGCATGAAGATCACGGTGCTGACCAGCATCACGAAGAGCGTCAGATGCGAGGAAGAGGCATCCCAGACCGTCAGCGATGAGCGCGGGTCGATCGACGAGGGCAGGATGAACGGAAACATCGTCAGCCCCACCGACGAGATCACGCCGGTGATGCCCATCTTCGACCACAACAGCGCCGAAACCTCGCCGCCCCGCGCCAGCCCGCGCACCGCCAGCCCGATGCCGACAAAGCCCATCAGCGGGGCAATGACGATCCAGGGGCGCTCGGAATAGGCCGCCAGCCATGACCCGCCGCGCGCAACCTCGCTCAGCAGCGGGTTCGAGGGGCCATCGGTGGCCACCGGACCGACAAGGGCAAAGCCGTCGATGCCGAAGGCCAGCCACAGCCCGGCCAGCGCATAGCCCCCCATGGCCACCAGCCCGGCGGTGATGCCGAAGCGGCGCGCGCGGTTGACGACGGCGGGCGCATCGGCCTTGACCGTCAGCCATGCTGCACCATGCGCTATCAACATCGCCAGCGACACCACGCCCGCCAGCAGCGCGAACGGATGCAGAAGCTGAAAGAAGGTGCCTTCATAGAGCGAAAACAGGTTCTCGTTCAGCCGGAAGGGCACGCCCAGAAGCACATTGCCCACCGCCACGCCAAACAGCAGCGCCGGCACCGCGCCGCCGACAAACAGCGCCCAGTCCCAGCCATTGCGCCAGGCGTAGCTGTCGCGCTTGGAGCGGTATTTGAAACCCACGGGCCGCAGGATCAGCGCCGCCAGAATCAGGAACATCGCCATATAGAAGCCTGAGAAGCTGACCGCATAAAGCGGCGGCCAAGCGGCGAAAATTGCTCCACCGCCAAGGATGAACCACACCTGATTCCCCTCCCAGACCGGGCCGACGGTGTTGATCACCACCCGCCGCTCGCTGTCAGTCTTTGCCACAAACGGCAAAAGCGTGCCGACGCCAAGGTCGAAGCCGTCCGTCAGCGCGAAGCCGATCAGCAGCACGCCCAGAAGCAGCCACCAGATGAGGCGCAGCAGTTCAAAGTCGATCAGTTGATGCAAGATCATGTCGTTTACTCCGCAGGCGAGGCGAAAGGCCCCTTGCCATCATGGGTGCGCAGCCGGTGCTCGTGCCGCGCCATCCAAATCTCGGTCTCTTCCACATCCTGTTCGGGGCCCTTGCGGATATATTTCAGCAACAGCGCCACCTCGACGACGAACAGGATCGTGTAGAAGATGACGAATCCCGCCAGCGTCAGCGCCACCGAGGTGATCGACAGATGGCTGACCGACATCGCCGTGGGCAGAATGCCGTCCGCCGTCCAGGGCTGGCGGCCGTATTCGGCCACGAACCAGCCCATTTCGGCTGCGATCCAGGGTGTGGGGATGATCGCCACCGCCGCGCGCAACGCCCAGCGTGGGTAGCGCCCGCCCATGAAATTGGTGACGACGAAGAAATAGGCCATCACACCGATGAAGGCGAAGCCCAGCCCGACCATGATGCGGAATGCCCAGAACAGCGGCCAGACCATCGGCACGGTGTCATTGGCAGCCATCAGGATCTGTTCCTCGCTTGCCTCGCGCGGGTCTTCGACATAGCGCAGGAGCAGGAAGGAATAGCCCAGATCGTTGCCATGTTCCTCGAACGTGTCGAGCACCGTTTGCGGGGTATCCTCGCGCTCGGTGCGGATGGTCATCAGCGCGTCATAGGCGATGATGCCCGAGCGCACGCGTTCCTCGGATTCGATGACCAGATCGTTGATGCCGGGGATCTCGCGGGTCAGCGAGCGGGTGGCGATCAGCCCCATGACATGGGGGACATGCAGTGCGTAATGGGTTTCGCGCGCCGCCTGATCGGGCAGGCCGATCACGGTGAACGCGGCGGGCGCGGGTTCCGTTTCCCACATGCCCTCCATCGCGGCCAGTTTCATGCGCTGGGTATGCGTGGCGCTGTAGCCGGACTCGTCGCCCAGCACCACCACCGACAGCGCCGCCGCCAGACCGAAGCTGCAGGCCACAGCGATCGAGCGCCGCGCCAGATCGACATGCCGGTCGCGCAGCAGAAACCACGCCGAAACGCCCAGCACGAAAATTGCCGCGGTCACATAACCTGCCGATACGGTGTGCACGAACTTGGCCTGCGCCACCTCGTTGAACATGACCTCGAAAAAGCTGGTCATCTCCATGCGCATGGTCATCGGGTTGAATTGCGCGCCGACCGGGTTCTGCATCCAGCCATTGGCAATCAGGATCCACAGCGCCGAGAAGTTGGAGCCGATTGCCACCAGCCAGCCGACGAACATATGCGCGACCTTCGACAGCTTGTCCCAGCCAAAGAACCACAGACCCACGAAGGTGGCCTCCAGAAAGAAGGCCATCAGCCCCTCAATGGCCAGCGGCGCGCCAAAGACATCGCCGACATAATGGCTGTAATAGCTCCAGTTCATTCCGAACTGGAATTCCATGGTGATGCCTGTGGCCACGCCCAGCACGAAGTTGATGCCAAAGAGTGTGCCCCAGAACTTGGTCATCTGCCGCCAGATCAGTCGACCGGTCATGACATAGACCGTCTCCATGATCGCGATCAGGACCGACAGGCCCAGCGTCAACGGCACGAAGAGGAAGTGAAACATTGCCGTCAGCGCGAACTGCAGGCGCGATAGCTCTACGATCCCAAATTCCATGGAACCCTCCTTGATCAGACCGGGCCCGAAGCAGGCCCAATGATACCGGCCAGAATTGGCCAAACACATTCAGATGCGTTGATGTGAATCAAATTGATGCTTAGCCTCAGCAACTTTTTCCTCCATTGTGACGATCCGCCACAGACTGCTGGCAGGCGGCAGCCGGTGAGTGGCGGCCAGGATGGTGGCGCGGGGCAGAAAGCCGCGCAGCCCGGCCCAGACCTTTGCTGCAGTGGCCTCGTCCAGCCCTTCGGTCGGCTCGTCCAGCAACAGCAGGGAGGGACGGCGCAAAAGCAGCCGGGCCAACGCCAGCCGCCGCGATTCGCCACCTGAAAGGCCCGCCCCGGCCTCGCCTAGTTGCGCGCACAGCCCGCCGCGCGCGGTAATTGCCGTGGTCAGCTGAACTGCCTCCAGCACAGCCCTGAGATCGGCCTCGGGCGCATCGGGGGCGCCCAGTCTCAGGGCCTCGGCAATCGTGGTGCGCATGAGTGTGCTGCGCTGGGGCAAAAGGCCCACGTGATCGCGCAATGCCGTTTCAGGCCAGCTTGTCAGCGGCTGCCCGGCCAACCGGACCCCGCCGCCTTCCGGGGTGATCAGCCCCGCCGCAAGATGCAGCACCGTGCTTTTTCCCGATCCGCTGCGCCCCGTCAGCGCCACGGCATCGCCCGGCTGCAGGCGCAGATCGAGGCCATCGATCACCGGGGCTGCAGCACCGGGGTAGCGGTAGCACAGGTTGCTCAGCTCCAGCGCGGGGGCCATCGGGTCTGGCTGCGCGACTTGGGTGGGGTGCCTTACTTCCGCTACGTCCTGCAAAAGATGATCGACGCGCGAGGCGGCATCCAGCATCGCGCCCAGTTCCGTCAGCCCGCGGCGCAGCGGGGCAAGGGTTTCCGCCATCGCCAGCATGACGAAGAAGCCAAGTGCCGCCTGCGGGGCCGAGATCAGGCCCGCGCGGGCCATCACCGCGCCCATGAGCAGCGCAATCGTGGCGGCAATCGTACTGGTCGCACCCAGCCCGGCACTGGCGCGGTGCTCGACCGTGTCGCTTGCCGCGCGCGCCGCGTACAGCCGGGCCGAAGCCGCCAGCACCCCGTCGCGCGCCGCCGCAAGCCGCCCCATGACCGCCAGATCGGCCTTGGCGCGCAGCAGATCGATCATGCGCACCCGCAGCGCCTGCACCGCCCGTCCGGCGCGGCGCGAGGGTTTGCGCGCCCGCGCAGTGACCCAGATCAGCGCCAGAATACCGCCCATCGTAAAGCTGCCGATGCTGGCCAGTGCCAGCAATGGCGTGCTCAATAGGGCCATGACCACCAGCGCCAGGCTCAGCGTCACCCCCGCCGCCACCGCCGGTATTGCCAGCCGCAGTACCGCGCCGTCCAGCGCATCGACATCCGCGCCCAGCCGGTTGAGCATCTCTGATCCGCGCAACCGCCCCAGCCGTTCCCAGCCTTGCCCGGCCAGCGCCTGCATCAACCGGATGCGCAGGGCCGCCAATGCGCGCAGCGTGGCGTCGTGGGTCAGCAGCCGCTCGCCATAGCGCGCGGCGGTCCGGCCAATGGCCAGAAACCGCACCCCGGCACTGGGGCGGAAGATGTCAAACGTCGCGCCCAGCCCCAACAGCCCCGCCAGCCCGGCGGCGGATATGAACCAGCCCGACAGGCCCAGCAGCGCCAGCCCCATTACCAGCACGATGATGGACAGCGCCGCACCGCGCAGCAAGGCGGTACGCTCGGCGCGCCAGAGCAGGATCAGGATTGCGAAGAGGTGGCGCATCAGAGCGCCCCCCCGGGTGCGGCCAATTCCAGCCGCTGATCCATGCGGGCGGCCAGCCGCATGTCATGCGTGGCGACAATCAAGGTGACACCCCGCGCGGACAGCGCAAGCAATTGTTCGGTGACGTCCTGCGCGGTCTCGGGGTCCAGATCAGCGGTGGGCTCATCGGCGATCAGCACATCGGGCGCGGCATGGATGGCGCGCGCCAGCATCAGCCGCCGCGCCTCGCCGCCCGAGACACCCGCACCCAACTCACCCAGCCTTGTATCCAGCCCGCGCGGCAAGCGCGCCACCACCTCGCCGGCGCGCGCACGGCTCAGGGCATCGGCCAGCATGGCTGCCGATGCGCCGGGGGCAAGGTTGTGGCGCAGGCTGCCAGACAGGAAATGCACGCCTTGCGGCACCCAGGCCAGCCGCGCGCGCCAGGCGTCGGCGGTGGCGTCGTCCAGCCTCTGGCCCGCGACCTCGATCTGTCCGGCATCGGGCGCGGACAGGCCCGCGAGCAGCGCCAGCAGCGTTGTCTTGCCCGAGCCGCTGGGCCCGGTGATCGCCAGGCTGGCGCCCGGTGCAAGTGTGATGTCCGCAAAGCGCAACGGCGTGCCATGATCGACCATCAGGCCCACGGTGCGAACAGTGGCCGCCCCCGCCAGCCGCGCCACCGCCCCGCCACTGCCCGGAAACGCCCGCAGCGGGCGGGCCTGAAGCGCACGGTGTTCATCGGCCACGGCCAGGGCTGCGGCCTTGTCATGCCAAGCGGCGGCCAGTTCGCGCATCGGCTCGAAGAAGGCTGGCGCCAGCAGCAAAAGGAAGATGCCTTCGCCCACCGTCAGCGGGGTGCGCCAGTAGCCGAAGTTTATCAGCTCCAGTAGCGAGAAACCCACATAGACCGCCACCATCGCCACCCCCAGCGCTGCGAACAGCTCCAGCACCGCCGAGGACAGGAAGGCCACCCGCAGCACCGCCATGGTAGACGCGCGCAAAGCCTCGGCCCGGTCGTGGAACCCCGCCACCATGCGGTCGGTCGCACCCAGCAGCCGGATATCGACCAGCGCGCGCAGCCGGTCCAGAAGGGCGGTGTTCAGCGTACCAAGCTCGGCCATCTGGCGCGCGCTGGCATCGCGCGCGGCCAGCCCGACCAACACCTGAAACACTGGGATCAGCGGGCCCGAAACCAGCAGCACCAGCCCCACCGCCCAGGAATGCCAGAAGGCGAGCGCCAGAATGGTCAGCGGCACCACCATCACCCGCACCATCGCCGGGCGATAGCGGGTGACATGGGGCACCAGATGGTCCAGCTTTTCGGCCATCAGCACCGCCAGCGCCGCCGAATCCGGGCGCGCGGGGTCATGCGGGGCGCGCGCGGCCTCACGCGTGATCAGATCGTCGCGCATCTGCCTGACCAGCCTGCGCGCGATACCCGCCAGCCGCTCAGTGGCGCGGCTTTCCAGCGCCACCCGTGCCAGCCCGATCAGCAGGAAGAACCCCGCCATGGCGAACAGCCAGATCAGGGCGGGCATGTCTTGCAACAGTGCCGCGAAAACGGCGGCAACCACCGCCGCTTGGCCGATCCACAGGAGCGGTGGCAGCAACCACATCGCCTGCGCGCGGCGCAGCTCCGCCGCACCGGAAGCGGTGATCTCGCGCAAGTGGCGCGCGGCGGGGTCGGTTTGCTGGCTGGCTCGGGCGGTTCCTGTCATGGCTGCGCCGTTCCTTTGATTAGGGCGCCCCATGCCCGGCGGGGTGCCGGGCATGGGCAGAGCTCAGAGCGAACGGGTGGTGAAGTACCAATCGACGGTTTTCAGACCTTCGCTCATCCGGGCATTGGCCTCTGTCACGGTCTGCGGCGTCTTGACGATCACCTCGTCGCCGGGGTGCCAGTTCTCGGGGGTCGATACCTTGCAGGTATCAGAGGTCTGCAACGCCTTGACCAACCGCAGAAATTCATCGACCGAGCGGCCATTGGTCATGGGGTAGTAGACCATCGCCCGCAGGATGCCTTCGGGGTCGATGATGAAGGTCGCGCGCACGGCCTGCGTATCCGAGGCACCGGGCTGAACCATGCCGTAGGCCTGCGCTACCTTCATGTCCAGATCGGCGATAATCGGGAACTTGATGTCTACGCCAAAGCTGTCCTTGATCGAGCGGATCCAGGCGATATGGGCATAATGGCTGTCGATCGACAGACCCAGAAGGGAAACATCGAGCGCGTCGAATTCTTCCTGACGGTTTGCGAAGGCGATGAATTCTGTAGTGCAGACCGGCGTGAAATCGGCCGGGTGCGAGAACAGGATCAGCCATTTGCCGGCGTAATCATTCAGTGATTTCATGCCATCGGTGGTCAGCGCGGTGAAATCCGGCGCCGGTTCGTTCAAGCGCGGGAAGGCAGGGGTAACGGTATCGGTCATTGGGTGTCCTTGCTTGTTTGCTTGCTTGCAAATCGGAACCTAGAGACTCTGGCTGCCAATGAGAAATTGATATACAAACGATTACATATAGAGAAATTCTATAAGTAGACAGGCCACGAGCAAGCCCATGACCACGATCCGCCAACTTCGATTCCTCGTCTCCGTTGCAAATGAGCTGAACTTCTCGCACGCGGCCGAGAAGTGTCACGTCACCCAGCCCACCCTCAGCGCCGGGCTGAAGGAGCTGGAGGCGCAGTTGGGTGTGATGCTGGTTGAGCGCACCCGCCGCTCGGTGCGCCTGACAAGCGCGGGCGAAGAGATCACCGCACGCGCACGCCGGGTGCTGGCCGACATCGCCGAGATCGAGGCATTGGCAGCCCACCATAGCGGCGAATTCACCGGCAGCCTGCGTCTGGGCGCCATTCCGACGGTCGGCCCCTATCTGATGCCGCATGCCCTGCCTCTGTTGCGCGCGCGCTACCCTGATCTGAAACTGTTCCTGCGCGAGGAACTGACCGATACGCTGATCAGCGGCGTCGAGGAGGGGCGGCTGGATCTGGCGCTGGTGGCCTTGCCGCATGAAGTCGGCGCGCTTGCGACAGAGGCGCTGTTCGAGGACAGCTATGCCCTGGCCACCGCGCCCGAACACCCGTTGGCAGGCCGCAAGGGGCTGACCGGACCGGAACTGGGCGAGCATTCGCTGATGCTGCTGGAGCGCGGGCATTGCCTGCAGCGCCACGCCTTGTCGGCCCTGCCGGGCGGGGATCTGCATGAAGATGAAAGCTTTTCGGCAACCAGCCTACCGACGCTGGTGTCAATGGTCGAAGAGGGGCTGGGCATAACCTTGTTGCCACGCCTCGCCATTGATGGCGGCGCGGCGGAAGGCCATTCAATCACACTGACCGAGATCCCTGCCGCCTGCCCGCGTCAGGTGGTGCTTGTCTGGCGCAAATCCTCACCGCATGTGCAGCGTTTCAGGGTTCTCGCCCAGATCTTGCGCGAAGCCCGGCAGACGATGAAGCATCGAACGTGACAGATGCAATGGGAAGCCACGTCGAAGGTTGACCAGAATTGGAACGCGAAAATCCCGACCGAATGCGATGGGCAATAAGCCTATGTTTTACGTTTACATTTTTTCTGCGATGGCTCGCATTGGCCTATGTCGAACACAGGGCACTCTTTCTCCACATAGCTCTATGCCAACTTAAGGTCTATATCCTGACTTCATCTCTGCTGTGGACCGTGGCTTGGGGCCATGCCCCACACCTTTCCTGCGTCATTCAGCCGCCCGTTCATGCTTGCGGCAGCGAAACAAACTGATCGGTGTCGACGATGAGGTCCCCGCGAGCTTTCGCAGCAGCTGCAGCACGGGTCAACCTGAGCTGCGGCAATGCGCTGAAAGCGGGCTTTGCAATATTGCGCACCGTGGTTGCACTATTGATCGTGAACGGCCCTTCTGTATGTGTCGGCTGCTGTTCGCAATTGAGAATTTGGCACGACTTCGGAAATCGCTCATATGTATCCGGCCTGTTGATCGGCTCGCGGGCCGTGGCCTTGATGGGGTTACGCACGCGCCTTGGTCTCATTCGCGGCAAGATCCTTGCTGACCATAAGGGCCGTCAGACTCTGGGGGCGTATTTTCTCCGTTCCATGCTGTCCTCTCTGTCGCGAACTCCTTTTGCCCGTGGAAAGCGTCAGATGGTTTCCTTGGCCATATCTCTTGGGGCGTCGAACCGGGTGCCGTGTCGCAGAACGCTCCATGCGGTTCGGGCAAGCTTGTTGGCCAGCGCAACGGCTGCCTTGTTGCGCGGCATGCGCTTCACCGCTTCGGTCAGCCAGGGGCCGAAGCTGAAGGCGGACCACCTGTTCTGACGCATCATGATCACCTTCGCCGCCGGGACGAACAGCATGCGAAGATAGCGGCTGCCCCGTTTGGTGATCCGACCGAGGATCGTTCTCCCGCCCGTGCTATATTGGGTCGGAACCAAACCGACCCACGCGGCAAAGTCCCGGCCTCGGTCGAAAGCCTCCCCCTTGCCAACTGCCGCGACCATTGCCGTCGAGATCATCGGACCGATCCCGGGGATGGTCATGACGTTGGCACAGTTCTCTTCCGTGCGGCTGGGGAAGCAGCCGACACATCCCATTAGCGACCGTTCAAGTTCGCAGACTGTGCCGCGAGACCGGTCATTCGTGCTTAATGCAGCGATGCACCTCGGAGTGTCAGTGCTGCGAGCTTGCGGACGCTAGTCGCTCCTTCACCTTGACTGACCCACTACCTGAGTTGCCGGCACGAGATGGAAAGTTCATCAATTCATTTGGGCTTTTGGCTCCGTTCTGGCCATGACGATCCGATGAATGCGGATAGGGCTTGCAGGCCATGGTCGCGGTCGTGGTCTTCGCCGGAATTGCCGCGGTGGTGTTCGGCGCGCGGCGATAGTGCGCAGCTCAGAAGCCCTGGCGACGTAGTTCAGCCGCGATCCGGGCACGCGGGTCGCCGTCCACCAGCGGAAACGCCGCGAAGAACTGCGCGGCGCAGGCATCGGGTTTGCGCCGCCGCGCCTCTTGTCGCCAGCGAGCGGCCTGCTGATGTCGGCCCGCAAGGCCGTTCGCCATCGCCGCGATCATCGCGATCAGGTAGTGAGCGCCCGGCGTGGTCGCCGCGCGATCGGCCCAGCGCGCGGCCGCCCGAAGATCACCGGTCTGGATCAACGAAAAAGCGCGTACGCCGTGCATCGCATACAGCAGCGGATCGAGCGGGCTGAGATTGAGCGCGGCGTCGATCTCGCTGTCGGCGGCTGCGATGTTGCCGGTCAGCATCGCAGTGAAGGCGCTTGCGTAATAGCCCTGCGCGTAGTTGGGGTTGAGCTCCACGGCGCGCTTCAGCCAGCCGGCCGCTGTTTCGGGATCTCCGGTCAGCCAGAAGCTCCGGCCCATCGTGAAATGCACGAATGGGTCGAGCGGATCAAGTTCCAGCCCCCTCTCTGCATGGCGCCGTGCTGCCGCGGTGGCTTCCCGGTCGTCCGGTCCGAGGTGAAGAAAGGCGTCCAGGAACCGCGTGAACGACAGGCCGGCATGGGCCCGGGCAAAACGGGGATCGAGTTTGACCGCGCGGTCGAAATAGCCACGCGCCTTGTGGTTTGCGTCAGGCTTGAAGCGGTAAAGCTGGTTCAGACCGAGATGAAAATTCGACCAGGCATCCAGCCGGTCGGAACCACCGAGGCCCGCCAACCGCGCCTCGTTTTGCGGGACGTGCAAGTCGAGCGCGGTTGCGACATGGGAGGCGATGCGCTGACGGAGCCTTTCGATTTCGTCCATCGGGGCCGTCAGGCGATCGCCCCAGATCACTTCGCCCCTGCCGACATCGGCGAGTTCGATGACCACAACAACTGCGCGGCGTTGGATTTCGACCATGCCCGAGAGCGTGTAGCCCGCCCCCAGCGCCGCGCCCACCAGGTCCAGGTCGGTCCCGGCCTTGCTGAAGCGAAAGGACGAGCCGCGCGCGATCACCGCCAGCCAACGCATCCGCGACAGCGCCTGGATGATCTCGTGCGGGATTGCTTCGGCGAGGAATTTCAGGTCCGGCGTCGCGCCGAGCGGTCTGAAGGGCAATACCGCAACTGACGGACGCGAAAGTTCCGCACTATCCGGACCTGCAGTCTGCTCGGCGCGTGCAGGTCGGGCGGCTGGGACTTCGGCCACTTCGGCGGCAAAACGGAAGCCGCGCCCGTGAACAGTCCGGATGAACGACTGGTTCTTGCCAGTGTCGCCAATCGCCTCACGCGCCGAGCGGATGCGGCTGGAGATGCTGGCGTCCGAGACATGCTTGCCGTTCCAGACGACGCGCGCGATTTCTTCTTTACCGACCATCCGGTCGCGATTGCGGATCAGGTGGATGAGGAGGGTCAGGACCTGAGGTTCTACACGCATCGCTGTACCGTCGCGTGCGAGCTCAAACCGCTCCGGATCGAGCGTGAACTGTCCAAGTTTCCACGCCATGGCACATCATACAGCAGAAAAACAGTTCTCTACAGGAAAACTTCAGAAACGCATCAAGCATCTCCTCGTAAGGCGGCCTTAATTTCAGGACCCACGCAATCAACTGCAAGGAGACTGAAATGCCTGACCACGTCCTCTTCCTCAACCGCAGCCGCCAGATGATCGCCGCCATCGGCGCTCTTGCAGGCGCCATCGCCATCGGCACCGTCGCGGTGGCCGAACCCGAGCCGATCAGTGCCAAGCCGCTGATTGAGCGCCACACCTTCATGGGCGAGGTCTCATTCCATCTCACCCAAACCCTCGATGGGCTGGATAGCCATGAAGTCGAGATGACGGATGCCTCCTCGCTTGCGGTGCTGGAATTCACCATCCAGCCCGGGGCGGTCTTCCCCTGGCACACCCACCCCGGCACTGTGCTGGTCAGCCTCGCCGAGGGCGAGCTTGACTTCATCTTCGCCGAAGACTGCACCGAACGCCGCCTCAGTCCGGGCACTGCGATCGTCGATCCGGGCAATGCGGCGCACTCCGCCCGCAACCCCGGTGACGTGCCGGCGATCGTTATCGCCACCTTGCTCGGCGCCCCGGCAGAAGGCGGGCTGACCATCCCGGTGGACGCCGACGAAGCCGCGGCCCTGGACGAAAGCTGTGACATCGAGACGCCAGGCGCACATGCAGGCCACTGAGGCCAAGCCGATACCGGCTGCGCGACGCAGGCCGCCGCGGACACCTGCGGCGGTCGGACAAGTGGAAAGCAATCAACCAGAATGGGACATGATCAGATGCTACAGAACGCCACCATAAGAACCACGACCGGGCGCGGGCGCCTGTACGGATCCATCCTCGATACGATCGGTGACACCCCGGCGATCCGGGTGAACAACATTGCACCCGCGGGCATCCGGCTCTACGTCAAAGCCGAGTTCTTCAACCCGGCGGCATCGGTCAAGGATCGGCTTGCGCTCAACATCATCGAGGCCGCCGAGCGTGCGGGCACGCTCAAACCCGGCCAGACCGTGGTCGAGGCCACCAGCGGCAACACCGGCATAGGGCTCGCAATGGTCTGCGCGCAGAAGGGTTATCCGCTGGTCGTGACCATGGCCGACAGCTTCTCGATCGAGCGGCGGCGACTGATGCGGATGCTGGGCGCGAAGGTGGTGCTGACCCCGCGTGCTCAAAAGGGCACAGGGATGTACAGGAAGGCCGTCGAGCTGGCCGAAGAACACGGCTGGTTCCTTGCCCGGCAGTTCGAGACCCCGGCGAATGCCGACATCCACGAAACCACCACCGCGCGCGAGATCATTGGCGACTTCGCAGGCGACCGGCTGGATTATGTGGTGACGGGCTACGGGACCGGCGGCACGGTCTCCGGCCTTGCCCGGGTGCTGCGCAGGGAGCGGCCCGAAACCCGCATCATCCTGTCAGAGCCGACCAATGCCGCGCTGATTGAAAGTGGTGTGCCACAGGAACGGGGTACCGATGGTTCGCCCACCCTCAGCCACCTCGCATTTGAGCCGCACCCGATCCAGGGCTGGACGCCAGACTTCATACCGCTGGTTCTGCAGGAAGCGCTGGACAATGGCGGCTACGACGACCTGATCCCCGTCTCGGGCGCAGAAGGCATCTCCTGGTCGCAGAAGCTCGCAGCGCGTGAGGGCATCCTGACCGGCGTTTCGGGTGGGGCGAGCTTCGGTGTCGCCATGCAGATCGCACAGCGCGCAGTGAAGGGCGCGGTGATCCTCGCCATTCTGCCCGATACTGGCGAGCGTTATTTGACGACACCGCTGTTCGAAGGCATCCCCGAGGATATGGACGACGAGGAACGCGCGCTGTCGGCATCGACCCCCGGCTACCAGATGGCCGCATCATAACACGAGACGAAGAATGGCAATGCGCCAGATGCGTACCTGCCCGATGCGCGCGCCGGGGTAGCCGCAGGCGCGCCGGGCATTTCCCGCTCTCGATCTATCGAGAAGCCTGCGCGGAAATGCTGGCACAACATCGCGCGAGACAGTCGCATCCCGGCAAAGTCAAGGAGTCCCGCCATGACAAGACCGACGCCGCCTACCAACGCAACTCTCGATCCCGAAGATTGGGACGCAACGGCGGAACTCGCTCACCGAATGATCGACTTCGCCATCGCTCATCTGCGAGACGTGCGCATGCGACCGGTCTGGCAGCCGATGCCCGACCCCATTCGCGCGGGTTTCAAGACTGGCCTGCCGGAAGCGCCGCAGCCACTGGACGCGGTCTTTGAGGAGATGCAGGCACGAGTGTTTCCCTGGGCGATGGGGAACAATCACCCGCGTTTCTGGGGCTGGTATATGGGCGCTGGCTGCTTCACCGGCGCGCTGGCCGATTTCCTTGCCGCGATTGACGGGTCGAACCTGGGAAGCGGCGATACTGCTGCAAGCAAGGTGGACGAACAAGTCACCGACTGGTTGCGCCAGATTCTGGGCTTTCCCCAAGGCGCGAGCGGAACGCTGGTCAATGGCGGTTCAATGGCCAACCTCATCGGCCTGACAGCGGCGCGGAATGCCATGGCGGGAACTGATCTGCGCAAGAACGGCGTCGCCGACATGCCAGTTCCGTTGCGCTTCTATGCCTCGGATCAGGTGCATGCCTGCCACCTGAAGGCGATGAACCTGCTTGGACTGGGATCGCGAGCCATACGCCTGGCAGGCACCGACATGGCATACCGCATGGATGTCGATGCCCTTCAGGCGGCCATCGCCGCCGACCGCGCCAAGGGCGCGAAACCTGCCTGCGTTATTGCCACCGCCGGCACCACCAACACCGGCGCGATTGACCCTTTGCCCGCGATCGCCGACCTGTGCCGCGACGAGGGGCTGTGGCTGCACATCGACGGCTGCGTTGGCGCGCTCTTCGCAATCGCGCCCGAGAACCGGGATCTGGTGACCGGGATCGAGCGGGCAGATTCTCTCGCGCTTGACCTGCACAAGGGGTTGCATGCACCTTTCGACGTCGGCTGCGCGTTGCTGCGCGACGCCCGGCTGCACCGCGCGACCTTCGACGAGAGTGCCGAGTATCTGCAACTTGCCAGCCGAGGGATCGCGGCGGCAGAGCATCTGCACCGCTACAGCCCTGAGACGACCCGGAGTTTCAGGGCGCTAAAGCTGTGGATGATGATCAAGCATCACGGGGTCGAGACCTTCGGGCGCATCCTTGACCGCAATATCGCCCAGGCTCGGCACCTGACCCGGCTGATCGTGGCCGAACACGAACTTGCACTGTTGGCCCCCACCGCCAGCACCATCGTGTGTTTTCGTCACGACCCGGGCGGCATGGACGAGGCCGCCCTGCGCGCCCACAACACCGAAGTCATGTTGCGACTGCAGGAAAGCGGCCTCGCCGTGCTCACCGACACCACCATCCGCGGACAGCACTGCCTGCGCGTCGCAATCTGCAACCACCGCACCCGCAGCGAGGATCTCGACTTGCTTGTCGGTGAGGTGCTCAGGATCGGCAAGGAGATCACCTCGACCGCAGCGGACATCTGAAACCTGGATGATCGTTCAACGAGGATCGCGGCATTTGCCGGCGGGCCGCACATGCCTGATGTCGGCCTTCCGTTCGCTGCCGAAGTCCGATCGCTTTCGCAGGATCGCCGCGCATGTGAAGCAAGGGGGGAACCATCAGCAGAGATAGTGACCTTCTCCCCTGAGAATCCTCGTTTATGAGTTAGCTCTGTTCAGGTTTTGGTCTTCCTTTGACCGGTTAGCATATTCCCACGGTGTCAGGCCAGCGAGGCTTGAGTGTGGGAGGTGGTAGTTGAAGTCGTTGCGCCATGCCGCCACCAGATTGCGGGCATGGCGCAGGCTGTCGAAGAGGTGCTCTTTCAGGAGTTCATCGCGCATGTTCGCCTTTCCGGTCTACGCCGAACTGATACCTCATGCAGGGCGGGATTTGCCCGCAGCATAGGCGTTCATCGCGCACATAGCTCCACAGGCGCGCTGTTTGCGTCTTGCCTTTGGCCTGCATCTTGACGGGTGTGTCATCGGCGAACAGGGGGCCTGAACCAGCTTGCCGATATGAGCTGCCAGTGGTTCCAAAAGCGCCGTTGATCGCCCCACCCAATCGGTCAGCGTGGAACGAAGCGGGGCGACCTTGTCACGGGAATAGATTTCGGACTGGCGATACAGCGGAAGGTGATCGCAATACTTTCCGACCAGAAGATGGGCCAACAGGCCCGGACCCGGGCGCCCGTGAGTGATCGGGCGAGCGGGCAGTTCGGCCTTCCTTGTGCTCAGACTGAGTTTCTTTCGCGGGATCTGGATAGGTGGGCTACATCGGCGTGGCTTCCAAGAGGCCGGGAAAAGCTCCTTCTCGGCAGGTTAGGCCGATTCCATGACACCGAAAGCCGAGGCCGAAAAGGCCGTGAAAGTTTTCCGCCGTGCGACGCGTACTCGAATATCTTTGGACAAAGGTCTCGCCATGAATGCTGGCCTACTTTTCCAGCATCTATGTTGAATCAGATCATTCATGATTTGGGAAGCCCCGATTCAGCCTGAAACGATCACGCGCTAGCGGCAACACAGAGCAAGTGTCTGATCACAAGGCAGCGCGACTGTCGTGGTCGTGCTTGAGTTCATTTTTCAGCCAAAGCGTGAACAGGCGCGCTTCGGACTTTTCGCGCTGGCGGGCAAGTGGGCGCAGGATGTAGTGGGCCATACGCGCCTGCCGGTCCGGTACCCGAAGATCGGACACCCGGTTGGCTGTGAGGTAGGGCTGAGCGAGGCTCCGGAAGACAATTGCATTGCCGACACCGACGGCAACGAGTTCAAGGGCGATCAGCGCACTATCGACCCTGATGATCTGCTCGCGTTTCGGTGGGGGCAGACCTGCCGCCGCAAATAGCACGGTCCAGGCATCGTCCACCTCCATGATTTCGATCAGCGTCTCCTTGTGCAGTTCGGCGACCGGAGCCGCGTCGCGACCTGGCCGACCGACGGCCATGAGTGGGCCGTCGTCGATTGGTTCGGCCTCGAACCCGGACCAGTTCCCGGTGCCGAACCGGACTTCGACATCCACTTCCTCGGCGGGCACCGCGTTGCCCCAGATTGATGAGTAGAGGCGCAACTGGATGCGCGGATAGGCCGTCCTGAACGAGGCGAGACGCGGCGCAAGCCAAAGCGCGGCGAAGCTGGGATGCGTGCGAATGACGAGCGAGGTCTCGCCACGGGCACCGAACAGCCCGTCTGTGGCTGTCGCGATCTCATCAAAGGCGCGTTGGACCGATGGCAGGTAAGCCCGTCCAAGATCTGTCAGCACAACCCCATGCGCCTGGCGCTCGAACAGGGAAAGGCCCAGGTGATGCTCCAGACTGCGGATCTGGTAGCTGACCGCCGCCTGACTGAGCCCCAGCGCCTGCGCCGCGGCTGTAAAACTGCCCAGTCTGGCCGCTGCCTCGAACCCACGCAGCCAGCCCAATGGCGGCAGCTGACTTTCGCGCTGCCCCATCTGGGCGCCATCGCCCAAAGCAGTCCGGTCGTCGAGTCGTTTCCTGCCCACGCGGTCCACCCATAAAAAAACCTGGGTCTCAGGCCATAAAACCTTCGTTTGTTTTATAGCAGGAACTGACGGACCCTGCCTACAGACAAGCGACATCGACGCGGAGGAAATGAGATGATCAACGCACATGTGGCGGAACTGCGTGAACAGGGATACGCGGTGATCCGGGGCTTTCTGTCGCCCGAAGAGGTCGACGAGGTGCGCCGCGCCACCGATACCGTCTATGATGAGGGTGTCAGGCACCACGCCACCTATCGCCATCAAAACCTGTTGTTCGAGGTGATCGAGGACCCCGCCATCGGCAAGCGGGTCATGCCGCAGGCGCACTGGTTCTCGTGGATCAACCCTACGCTGGAACGCCAGCGGCGCAGCGACAAGATGTTCGATGTTCTGGCGCCGCTGCTGGGTCCGGACATCAAGCAGATTTCGAACCAAGTGCACTGGAAGAACCCCGGCGGCAAATTCACCTACTACCGCATGCACCAGGATGTTCGCTTTCGAGAACGCCCTGAAATGTTCGCCAATCTCGATAGTCATCACATCACCGCAGGCCTTGCGCTGAACCGTCAGGGGGCGGCACAGGGCGCTCTGAAGGTGGTGCCGCGTACACACAAGCGTGGCAATCTCGGGCTGTCCGAGGATGCCAGCATCATGGTGGGGAATGTGGAACAGGGTGAGGAATTGCGGGCTGTCGGTATCGACCCGGCCGAGGTGGTTCAACTTGAACTGGAGGCGGGCGACCTCGTGCTCTGGACATTGTTCACTGTGCACGGTTCCGGCCCGAACATGTCGTCTGATCCGCGGATACTGCTGATCAACAGCTACGTCCGTGCCGAGGATTCGCCCGATCGTGGCGAGTGGGCGTTTCGGGATGGCAGGTCTGTCCCGCTCGGCGACGCGCCCGAGGTCTGCAAGTACGAAGAGCTGCACGAGCGGCCCGGCCCGTTCTATCTTGACGACGACTGGACCAACGAATCGCAAAAATCAGGCACAGGGTAATCTGGCGGTCGGCGCTGCGGTCCGTTCGGAGGGGACCGAAGGCGCCGATGAGCCTTGACCGGATCCAAGAACAGAATGTGCCGCCAACATAGGGAGACGTCCATGTTTTATCAAAGACCCTCAACACGTGCGGTGCACCCTGCCGCCCGGATGTATGCAAGCGAATGCCGAAATGGCCAGCTGGGAAGGCGCGAATTCCTGACCCGGGCCACGGCACTTGGCGTCATGGTGCCGGTCGCCTATGGTCTGCTCGGTCTCACTGCCCCCGCCGCGCGCGCAGACACACCGGTGCGGGGCGGCACCCTGCGCATCCGGATGGACATCCGGGCGCAGCGCGACCCGCGCAGTTGGGACTGGACACAGCTTGCCGATGTCTGTCGTGGTTGGCTGGAGTATCTGGTTCAGTTCGAACGCGACGGTTCGATCACGCCAGTCCTGCTTGAGGACTGGGAGGCGAGTGACGATGCCACTGTCTGGACGCTCCACGTCCGCCGGGGTGTCACCTGGAACAATGGCGACGCCTTTATCGCCGAGCATGTTAAGGCCAACATCGAACGCTGGGCCGACGCGTCCTTCGAGGGGAATTCGATGGCCGGGCGGATGAGTGCGCTGGCCGAGGACGGCAAGCTGCGCGAGGGCGCAGTTGAAATTCTGGATGATCACAGGCTCCGGTTGCACCTGTCGCGGCCCGACATCGCCATCATCGCCAACATGACCGACTATCCGGCGGCAATCGTACATCCGGACTTCACGGGCGACGATCCCGTCGCCACCCCGATTGGTACCGGCCCGTATCGCCCGGTCAGCCACGAGACCGGAATCGGCGCCGTGATCGAGCGCAACCCCGACCACGAATGGTGGAACGAGGGCAATGGCGCGTGGCTGGACCGGATCGAATTTATCGATCTCGGGACGGACCCCTCGGCTTGGCTGGCGGCGGCCGAAAGTGATGAAATCGAAGTCACCTATCAGACGACCGGCGATTTCATTGAGCAGTTCGAAGCTATTGGCATGCCGTCCTCGGAAGTGGTCACCGCCGGCACCATCGCCGTGCGCTTCAATCAGGGGCAAGCGCCCTATGACCGGGTCGAGGTGCGTCGCGCGTTGCAGATGGCGGTCGACAATGCGGTCGTGCTGGAGCTGGGCTATAATGACCGGGGCGCGGCCGCCGAAAATCACCACGTCGCCCCCATCCATCCCGAATACGCCGAGATGGACCCGCCCGAGTTCGATCCGGACGGCGCCGCCCGAATGATTGCTGATGCGGGGCTGGCCGATCACGAATTCGAACTGATCTCGATCGACGACGACTGGCAGGCCGCGACCTGTGACAACGTCGCGGCACAGATCCGCGCCGCTGGGCTGACGATCCATCGAACCATCCTGCCGGGGTCGACATACTGGAACGGTTGGCTAAGCTATCCGTTCTCGGCGACAGAATGGAACATGCGCCCGCTTGGCGTTCAGGTGTTGAACCTCGCGTACCGCTCCGGAGTAGCGTGGAACGAAACGGGCTATGCCAATCCCGATTTCGACGCCGCGTTGGACAGAGCGAACGGGATCCCGGATGCCAACGCGCGCCGCGAGGTGATGCGAGAGCTACAGGCGATACTGCGCGAGGATGGCGTGCTGATCCAGCCCTATTGGCGCTCGCTGTACCGAAACGCGCGGCCGAACATCCACAACGCCGAGATGCACCCGACCTATGAGGTACGCTATCAATATTACTGGAAATCCTAGGCAAAATAGCGCAGGTTACAGGGCCTTGTTTAGTGTAGCCGCGCCGACCAAGGCCCTGCGAGCACCAGTCCTCTTCACCCGGACGATCCGGGAAATTGGGGTGTGGTGGCTACGATCTGGCAGGCCAAAGGGGGTAGCCCGGTTCAACCCCTAGCGACCGAACAGAAACTTTCCAACTGAAATGATGTGCTGATTCATCGCGGCAGAGACAGCCTCAAGTCGATTAATGGGTCCTGACCCTATGCCTCCATCGCATATACCTGCTTGAAAAACGATCTGCCCGTCCTGGGAACCCCCTTTGTCAACACGACTTGGTTCGCGCTCTAAAACATAACTGATCTGGGGCTTGTGCCCGACGCCTCCATGACCATTTGCACGGCGTTTCGCAAGCGTTGCAGGGGTACGAAATCTTCGTTTTCCTTGAGATTGACGAAGCAGATACTGAACGATGGTGGCACCATGCCCGGCACTTCAATGACGCAGAGTTCACCCTGCGCGATCTCTTTTTCAATTGATATTCTCGGAACGCAAACCAGTACCTTGAGCCACTGAGCCAGCCGCATCATTTCATGCGGGCCCGCAGCCCCCTCGCAGAGCGGAACAGGTGGTGAAAGCCCATTGTTGCGAAACATGGTTTCTATTGTGAGTCTCAGGCTGCTGGTCGGACTTTGGAGAGCCCAATCCGCATGGCGCAAGTCTTCCGTGGTCAGATCCTTCTTTCCCGCCAACGGATGTTGCGGGCCGCAAACAATGACAAGTTCAGTCTGCCCGATTGGGGTTATGGACAAGGACTTGTCTCTGTCGGGATCCGAATCCGTCCAGTCCACGCGCCCGATATAGCAATCCAGCGATCCGGTGAGCAGCATGTCGAGCATGTCTTTCACCGTCCCTGTCAAAAGCCGGTACTGGATGTCTGCCCCGGCGGCGGCCAACATCTTGAGGGCCGCTGGAAAAAGTTGTTCCAGAACGGCCGGGTTCACGCCGACACGCAGAACGGGTGGCGAACCATCCGCGAGATCGGAGGCGAGATTGCTCAGGATGGAAAGCGCCGCGCCGACCCGTTCCCGGGCCAGCTGGCCAACGGGTGTAAGCCTGACGCCGCGCGCAGAGCGCACGACAAGATCCACGCCAAAGGTCTGCTCAAGATCCTTGAGCATCTGCGAAACGGCGGGCTGCGTGACATTGAGCGCCTCGGCGACAACGCGCAGCGAGCCGTGGCGTTCGATCAGTTCCAGTAAGCGCAGCTGACGAAGCCGAAGACGCTCGTGTCGGATGGAGAGATTGGACATAAGCAATAGTTATCACATTGAAGAAACTTCCGACTACTACTTTTGTCTGGAAGCGCCTAACGCTTAATTGTGCCGCAAGCCCGGGAGGGGCGTCTGTCATCGGATTGGCAAAACATTTGCCTGCGGTTGCGCGGAGGGGGAAAAATGCGTCAGGCCGATTTCGTTTCGGGGGTAGTCCTTTGCCTGTTGGGCTTGGGGATGCTGATCTTCGTGATCCCGTCGCACATCGCGCAGGCTCCGGCCGGGTTTGTTTCGCCGCGCCTGGTGCCCAACATGATGATGATCGCGGTCGTCGGACTGTCGATCCTGCTGGTGCTCAAGGCGCTGCGCGGCATGTCTTATGGCCCACATCCGGAGAAAAACCTGTTCTCGCGCAGTGAGGTGCGAATGGTCCTGCGTCTGGCAATGGTCTTTGCCATCGCCATCACTGTCTTCGTGTGGCTGTCGCCGCTGGTGGCTGGTGTCGTCCTGATCGTAGGGACGTTGCTGGCACTGGGCGAACGCGGTCCGGTTGCTCTGGTGGTCATGCCGGCGACGCTGCTTCTGGGGGTCTGGTTGTTCTTTTATCAGCTGCTTGGCACGGCGATTCTGTGAGGTTGACATGGAACATCTGATCGCAGGTTTCGCCAACGTCCTCATGCCTGCCACGCTGATCTGGATCGTGATCGGCGTTAGCCTTGGATACATGCTTGGTGCGATGCCCGGGCTGGGCAAGGCAACGGGTGTGGCGGTCGCCATCCCGCTGACCTTCTATCTTGAGCCGGTCGCAGCGATTGCGATGCTCATCGGCATCGCCAAGGGCAGTACGGCCGGGAGCGCCGTCGCAGCGATCTTGCTGAATACACCCGGGGAGCCATCCTCTGCGCCGACGGCCCTTGATGGTTATCCGCTCGCGCGGCAGGGCAAGGCGCAAAAGGCGCTCAAGATGGGCCTCTTTGCCTCTGTCATCGGCGACTTCCTATCGACGCTTCTGCTGATCGCCCTGGCGGCGCCACTGGCGAGATATGCGCTTCTGATCGGGCCTGTCGAGTTGTGCGCGATCCTGTTCTTTTCGCTGACATTCATTGGCGGACTTGCGGGCGGTTCGATGATCAAGGGGCTGATTGCCGGTGCCTTGGGGGTTTTCTTTGCGACCGTAGGGCTGGAGCTGGAGACGTTTATCCCCCGCATGACATTCGGGACACTTGAACTGGACGACGGTATATCGCTTGTCCCCATGGCAATCGGCATGCTGGCTGTTGCCGAGATGGCCGTGCAAGCGGGCAAGATGCGCGAGTTGGACAGCGCCGCCGCCACGATCGTTGACGGCGCACATCCGAACGACCGCAGGGTGACAAGGGCAGAATGGCTGCGTTGCCTACCTGCGATCGGGCGCGGAACCGCGATCGGCTCTGCCGTCGGAATCCTGCCCGGGTTGGGTGCCAGTGTCGGCTCTTTCCTTTCCTACGGGGTTACGCGGAAGCTCTCAAAAACGCTCGAAGCGTTTGGCACGGGCATGATAGAAGGTGTCGCGGCGGCGGAGAGCGCCGACAACGCTGTCGTGCCATCCAGCTTCGTGCCTCTCTTCGCCCTCGGCATTCCGGGAAGCGTGATCGCGGCAATCCTCATTGCCGCACTGATCATGCATGGCCTGACACCGGGCCCGAGAATGTTTGTCGAGCAGCCTCAGATGGTAGCCAACATCTATGCTGCGATGCTGTGCGCCAGTGTGATCATGTTGGCCATCGGCCTGCTGGGGCAAAAGCTTTTTGCCCAGGTGATCCGGGTGCCATTGCGGCGGGTCATCCCGGTCGTCCTCTTTCTGTGCTGCGTCGGCGCCTACATGGACAGCGGGAGCATCTTTTCGATCTATGTGATGCTCTTCTTTGCCGTGCTGGGTTATTTTTCGCGCAAGCTTGGGTTTTCCTTTGTGACCTTCCTTATCGGTTTCGTCATCGGACCGAACCTGGAGCTTACCTTCCGGCAGTCCTTGCAGATTCTCAACCATGATCCGATGCGCCTGATGGGGCATCCGGTGGCAGTGGTTTTTCTTGTCCTGACGGTCGTCGTGGTTGTCGCAATCGCCTTCAGCAATTCTCGCGCCGCGGTGCGGGAAGAGCTTGCTGCACGTGCAGCAACATCAAATCCGCGGAAACTGGAGGAGGAGAACAGATGATAGATTTCCCGAAGCGGCGCATAATGACGGCGGCGCTCGCAGCGACAGTGGCCTTCGCCGTGGGCGCGCTTGCGCCCGGGGCAGGATGGGCGGAGGATGGTTATCCGACGCGCCCGATCACCATGCTGATCGGATACGCGGCAGGCGGACAGACCGATCTTGTGGGGCGCGGCGCGGCGCGGGTTCTTTCGCAAGAACTTGGCGTGCCCGTGAACGTGGTCAACAGACCCGGCAGCGGCGGACTGGTCGCCACGCAGGCGCTACAACGCACGCAACCCGACGGCTATACGATCCTGTTTCAGGGGCACAGCGTTGTAAACGCCGATCCCTTCCTCGTGGCGCAGGCAGATTTTGTGCCTGATGATTTCGAGTATGCCGGCATGATCACGGCCTTCCAGCTGGGACTGGCAACCCAGCGGGACGCGCCTTACGACACGCTCGCGGAATTTGTCGAATGGGCGCGCGAAAACCCGGGCTTTGTCTACGGCTCGCTCGGCCCGGGCGCACGCCTCTACATGGAGGCCATAGCGGAAGCCGAGGGCCTTCAGGCAAACATCATTCCCTTGCAGGGTGGCGGCGACATGGTCAACGCGCTTCTGGGCCGGCAGGTGGTGCTGGCCTATTCAGGGGGCCTCCACTACCGCTATCCCGATGAGCTGAAGACAATCGCGACGACCACGACCTACCGCCATCCCAGCGCCCCCGATGTCGAAACAATCAACGAGCAGGGCTATCCGCTGGGGATGGATACGCGGACCACGCTGATCCTGCCCAGAGGCACGCCCCGCCCCATCCTGGAGCGGCTGAGCAATGCACTCGCGGCTGCGCAAACGGATGAGGAGTTCCTGCGCATGACCGCAAGTGCCGACATTCCGGTCATGTATCTTGACCTCGATCAAGCCGCCGAAGAGGTGCACCAGAGCTACGAGACCAATCTGGCGATCTTCGCTGCCGCCGGTATCGAGCCGCGCTGACGGCTTGGGGAGGGGCGCTTCCCCTCCCCGATTTGACTTCCATCAGGAGAACGAGATGTTCCAGCCACTTCAGGGTGTCCGCGTGATCGACCTCAGCCAGGTTCTGGCGGGCCCTTACGCGACCTATCAGCTCGCGCTCATGGGCGCAGAGGTGATCAAGATCGAAAAGCCGGGTGAAGGCGACTGGACCCGGCGCGGCGGCGGCATGCCGGAACTCTCCGCCCGGAACATGGCGCTTGGTTACCTGACGCATAACTGCAACAAGAAAAGCGTGACGGTCGACCTCAAATCACCCGAGGGGATTGAGCTGTTGCATGAGTTGGTCACCTCGGCGGATGTGTTCGTCGAGAACTTCAAGCCGGGGGTGGCCGAGCGGCTGGGCCTTGGCTGGGATATATTACGCAAGCTGAACCCGAAGCTTGTCTATTGCTCGATTTCGGCCTTCGGACAGGACGGCCCGATGCGAGGTCGCCCCGCCTACGACCATGTCGTGCAAGGCATGTGCGGCATCATGCTGACCACCGGCAAGCCCGGCGACGGGCCGGTAAAGGTGGGGGCACCTTATATTGACTATGCCGCGGGTATGAATGCGGCAATGGCAATCATGGCGGCCTTGCGGCAGGTCGAACAAAGCAGTGTGGGCGTTCAGGTGGATGTCGCGATGCTGGACACCGCGCTCATGTTGATGGGGTCGCTCGTCACCCAGCACCTCACCACCGGCTGGAAGCCCGTGCAAAACGGAAACGAAGCCTGGAGCGCAAGCCCGTCATCGGGTGCGTTCGAGACGGCAGACGGCACGCTGATGCTGGCGGCCAATCATGACCGCCAGTTCGCGAACCTGTGCAAGGCGATCGGTCGCAGTGACATTCTTGATGACGAACGCTGGCGAACGTTGACGGCGCGGCTGAGCAACTGGCGCAGCCTGCGCGAGACGCTTGAGCAAACCTTCCTCACCCGCCCGGCCAATGAGTGGGAAGACTTGCTTGCCGTGGCCGAGGTTCCCGCCGGGCGCGTCCGGAGGCTGGACGAAATCCTTGCCCACCCCCAGATTGCGAACCGGTGCCTGACAAGCGAGATGTCGTTTGCCGAGACCGACAAGACGGTCCATGTCCCTTCACTGGGTTTCAAGGTCGACGGCCAACCGCAGACCGCCAGCCGCGCGGCGCCGGTGCTTGGCTCGGATACCGACGATGTCCTGGCAATGATCGGAGTCGATGACGACAGGATCAAAAAGCTGCGTAGCGCCGGGGTCATCTGAGACGCGGCGGCCCCATTGCTGCCGACCAGCCTGGGCCGCTGGTGAAGGCGGAGATGCTCGGCATCGTCGATTATTCAAGGGTCTGCCCGTTCCTAACGCACGAGGAGGAACTGTCTTTGCTTGCCACGGTCGACCAGGTCGCCCGACGAATAAGACATCAGAAAATTGGCAACCAGATCTGACACTTAACGGCAATAAATGCCGCTTATTGAACCGTGTGTCGGGTTTGAGGGCAACGCGACAGCGGCCTTTCTGAGCTACCGCATTCGCGATAACTCCAAGGCAACAGCGGGTCAGCAGGCGAAGCTGCACACGACCTTGGGATCTTGCGGCCATTACAGGGCGGAACAAAACCGGGCTTCGGCCGCAGCTGGATGAAAGATCAGTGGCAGGTCACTAATACCAGCGACTCATCGAGCGGTCATCGGCACTTAAGGCTCTGCGGGCAGAATGTCCGGCATAGCTTTCTGCCCGCCAACCAAAATGAGCTGACGCTATCGTTCTGCCTCCCAAGTGGCCCTGCTGATAGCGTGGTGCCGATGAGCAGAATTTGGAAGCGCCCGGGCAGCCAGGGGCATCGCTGCGGCGAAGCCTTTCGCCAAGAATACTATCACGAAAAATGCCTTGAGCGCACCGATGTTGGTTGCCAAGTCCGGGTCACGGCGATAGCGCCCGGTAGTCAGTTTTCGATGCCGTATTGCCCCGGCGCGCAGCCAAAGGCGCGTCGAAATTGTCGGTTGAAATAGGAAACATCGTTGAAGCCACTTGAATAGGCAATTGTTGAGACAAGCAGCGCTTCGTCATTGCTGCGGCGGGCGCGTAGCAGATGGCAGGCGTACTCCAACCGCTTTTGCAACAGATAGTCACTGGGTGTAACGCCAAGCAGCGCGAAGCTACGCTGCAACTGGCGGATTGACACGCCCAGATCGTCGGCAATCTTCTGTATGTTCAGCGTGTTGTCGCTAAAATGGCGATCAACATAGGCCAACCCATTTCTGAGTGACTGGGCACCCGAGACATCGGAGTCGATTTCGATGTTCTGGTCAGACCGCTCATACAGCATCGTGCCGATCAAGCCGAACAGTGCCTCGCGCAGATAAAGCGACTGTTGCTCGCTTGCCGAGGTGTGAAAAGCTTTGGCGACGATCGCGGCGAGGGCTCTTGCCGTATGGTCCGCGTGCGACAGAAACAGCCCTCCGCGCGCCTGACTGCCAAAGCGCATGTTCATTTCGACGCGTGGCAAATGCAACGAGACCTGCCGTTGAAACTTACCAAAAAAGGTAAATTCGCTGAGTTGCGCACTATCGATCAGGATCATGTCGCCCGGTTGCAACATGCGTGCGACATCATTTTGTGACATCAGCGCCCGCCCCTCTTCCTGGACTATCAGGAAAAAGTTCTCACCGTCATCAAGGCGAATGTCGCGTCTGGTGCGCGAGATCATTTGAAGATCACTCGCAATATGGGCCATCTCGATGGCGGAATGCTCTGCCAATGCCACCACTGCGCGTGTGTTATGGCGCGCTTCGGCCGGATGCCCGCTGAACATGCCACAGATATGCTGCAGCTCAGCCTCGAACTGGTCAATCGGCACGTGTGTGGCGGAAATCCGTGTCAGCATATCGCTAAGATTGCGACAACATGAGATTCGTTTCAAGTGCAACAATTGTGGCACAGGCGACATCCTCTGTGTCGCCTCCGTCCAACGATCCTGTCGCCTGCCCCCAAGAAACGCCCGGCACTTTCGCCTTAACCTACATTTCAGGGAGATATTTGAGGGAGGAGAGCATGCCCAGTTTTGGCATGATGATCGATGGCCACTCAGTGGCTGCGGCCGATACTTTTACAGTTTTCAACCCGGCGGATGGAAGCCCCGTCGCCGAGGCGCCGAATGCAACTGTTGCCGATCTTGACCGGGCAGTTGCAGCGGCCAAGGCAGCTTTCGAAAGCTGGTCCCGGAAAACAGACGCAGAGCTGCAGGCAGCCTGCGAAGCCGTCACCGAAGCGATTGGTGAGCACGCCGAAGAGTTGGCGCAACTTCTGACCGCAGAGCAAGGCAAGCCGTTGAACGGCCTGGGCTCACGGTGGGAACTGGGCGGGGCGCAAGCCTGGGCAGGTTATACGGCGGGTTTGTCGCTGCCCATGAAAGTGTTGCAGGACAATAATGAGGGCCGCGTAGAGCTGTTTCGCAATCCGCTCGGCGTGGTCGGGTCCATCACGCCGTGGAATTTTCCGGTGATGATTGCAGTCTGGCATATTCTGCCTGCGCTGCGCACCGGAAATACCGTGGTGATCAAGCCATCACCATTTACGCCGTTGAGCACTTTGCGGCTGGTCGAGATCATGAATACCGTTCTGCCTGCCGGGGTGGTCAATGCTGTAAGCGCGGATGACCAGCACGACAACATCGGCGCGGCAATGTCCGGGCATCCCGATATTCGCAAGATTGTCTTCACAGGCTCCTGTGCCACCGGGCAAAAGGTGATGCAGGGTGCTGCCGAAACGATGAAACGTCTGACGCTGGAGCTGGGCGGTAATGACGCGGGCATCGTCTTGCCGGATGTCGACCCGCAGGCCATCGCTGAAGGGCTTTTCTGGGGTGCGTTCATCAACAACGGTCAGACCTGCGCGGCGATGAAGCGGCTGTATGTACATGACAGCGTCTATGACGCTGTCTGCGACGCGCTGGTCGCTTACGCCCGCAATATCCCTGTTGGCGATGGCCGCGAGGAAGGCTCGGTGTTGGGGCCAGTCAGCAACCTGATGCAGTTCGACAAGGTGAAACGCCTTGTTGAAGATGCCAGCGGTCGGGGTCGCGTTCTATTGGGGGGCAAGCCGGGTGATGGTTTGTTCTTCCCGCCAACGATCATTGCAGATCTGACCGACGACGCGCCGCTTGTCACTGAAGAGCAGTTCGGCCCCGCGCTACCGATCATCCGCTATACGGATATCGATGCTGCGATCGCGCAGGCCAATGCCTCGGCCACCGGTCTGGGCGGATCTGTCTGGTCGGCGGATGTTGCCAGCGCGCACAAGGTTGCCCGGCGGCTCGAATGCGGCTCGGTCTGGATTAACAAACACGGGGCGATCCAGCCGAACGCACCTTTCGGCGGGGTCAAGTCATCAGGTGTGGGGGTCGAGTTCGGCGAAGAAGGTCTGGCCGAATACACGGATATTCAGGTGGTGTTCAGCTGACCTCGTGCGCGTGACCGGCCCTGGGGAGAGGGTCAGTCACATCATTTGACGCACGGCAGACTACTTCGGGAGGAAGTAATGGAAACGTACGACTATATCGTTGTCGGCGGCGGCTCTTCGGGGTGCGTGGTTGCCAGCCGACTGTCAGAAGATCCGGGCATCAAGGTGCTGATGATCGAAAGCGGGCGCCGCGACGATGCGCGTTACATCAAGTTACCGGCCACCTTCTTCAAGGTGATCGAAAAGGGTCGCGATGTCATGGCTTATGTCGGCGAGCCGTCGCCCGGCGTCAACGACCGGGCGTCGGTGGTGGTGCAGGGGCATGTGATCGGCGGCGGCTCTTCGGTTAATGCGATGCTTTATGTCCGGGGCCAGGCCGAAGATTATGATGGCTGGGCGCAGGACGGGAACCGGGGCTGGTCTTCCAGCGATGTCCTACCCGTTTTCCGCGACATGGAAAACAATATGGAGCTTGCCGACGAATACCACGGCACCGAGGGCGAACTGCATGTCTCGGAAACCGGCTTCCACCACCCGCTCAGCCGCGCCTTTATCCGGGCGGCGCAGGAAACCGGGTTGCCCCTGAATCCGGATTTCAACGGCGCGCGTCAGGAGGGGGTGGGTTTTTATCAGACCACCACCCATAACGGGCGGCGCTGGTCGGCGGCCGAGGCTTTTCTGCGCAAGGCAGAGAAACGCCCGAACCTGAAGATCATGACCCAGACCCGCGTGGCGCGCGTCTTGTTCGAGGGCACAAAGGCCATCGGCGTAGAGCTGGAAGATGGCCGCAAGCTGGGCGCTGCGGGTGAGGTGGTGCTTTGTGCCGGTGCCATAGAGTCACCACGGCTGCTGCAACTTTCAGGCGTCGGCGATGCGGACCACCTGCAAAGTCATGGCATCGCCGTGGTGGCCGATATGCCCGGCGTCGGTACCAATTATCAGGATCATCTGGAAACGACGGTGCAGGGCGTCACCCATGACCCTATTTCGTTCTTGGGTCAGGACAAGGGCCTGCGTGCTGTACGGCATATGGCGCAGTATCTGGCCACCCGCACCGGGCTTTTGTGCTCAAACGTCGTGGAATGCGGCGGGTTTGCCGATGTCTCCGGCGCAGGCAGGCCAGATGTGCAGTTCCACGTTCTGCCGTTCATGGTGGGCTGGGTTGATCGCGAGCCAATCCCCGAACATGGCATCTCCATTGGCCCCTGCTTCTTGCGGCCCCGGTCGCGTGGCTCGGTGCGCCTGCGGTCTTCTGATCCGCGCGACGCGGCACTTTTTGACGCGGGCAGCCTGAATGACCCGGAAGATGTGGAAATTCTGGTGCGCGGGGTAAAGAAGGCCATCGCTATTCTTGAGGCTCCGTCTCTGGCGCGGCTGATCAAACGCCGGGCACTGCCAGAGCCGGGCATTGAAAAGGACGACGACGCCCTGCGCCACTATGTGCGCCAAACCGTGAAGACCGTGTTCCATCCCTGCGGCACCGCTAAGATGGGCCCGGCGAGCGACAAGATGGCGGTGGTGGACAACGAGTTGCGTGTGCGTGGCACGCAGGGGCTGCGCGTCTGTGACGCCTCCGTCATGCCACGGCTGATTTCCGGCAACACGAATGCACCAACCATGATGATCGCGGAGCGAGGAGCGCGGTTTATCATGGGCAAGGAGTCAATCAGCGCCTGAGACACTATAAAACAAGGGAGGAGAGACCATGAAAACGACACTGAAAGCAATGTTCCTTGCAGGAACAGTTCTGGCGATACCGGGTGTGGTACTGGCAGACACAGTAGTTTGCGAACCCGGCAACGATGGGCCCGCCACCGGCGCGCCGATCCGCGTGGGTGGCATTTTCGGCAATGCCGCGCCGGGCGATTTTTCATCGGCCACGCGCGCGGCGTCGGCCTATTTTGCCTGCGTAAACGCATCGGGTGGCATCCATGGCCGCCCGGTTGAATACGGTGTCGAAAACGATCAGTGGAACCCGGAACTGGCCGCGCAAGCCGCCGCAAAGCTGGTCGAAGATCAGGGCGTTGTGGCACTGGTTGGCAACGCCTCGTTCGTCGAAATGAGCGTCAACGCGTCCTATTACGCGCGCAACGGGGTGATGGTCATGGCCTCGGGCTGTGCTGTGTCCGAGTGCTTTGAAAGCTCGAACATCGTGTCAACCAATCAAGGCCCGCTCGCATCATCCGTGGGGGCGGCTATGTATGCCGTTGAAGATCTGGGCGCGACCAATATCGCGTGTATCGGTCTGGCTATTCCCTCAGTAGGAAACTGGTCGTGCGGCGCCGTCGAAAGTTACATGGAGGCGCAAGGCCTACGGGCGTCGTCTGTGTTGATGAACCCCGGCGCCCCGGATGTGAATTCGTCACTGCTGGAAGCCATCGCTTCGGGCGCGGATTCCATTCTGGTTAATCTGCCTGCCGGGCTGGGCATCGCCTTCCTGGGCGCAGCCGAACAACAAGCCCTGCGCGATGTCTACACCTGGACTTCATCAACACCGCTCTATGACGTGTCGGTTCCCGGGGCGCTCGGCTCATATTGGGACGGTGCCCTTTATGTGAACGCCGAACTGACGCCGCTTGACGGCGAGGGCGAACACGCGCGCCACTGGCGTGCCGTTATGGATGACTATGGCCGCACTGACGATCCGCGCGATACGTTCAGCCAGGCGGGGTATCTTTCGGCACGCTTCTTTACCCAGCTTCTGAGCACAATGGACCCGGCCGAGATTGATGATCGCGCAGCGGTGACGGCCGCCATTCAGGGGATTGTCGGATACGAGTCGGACCTGATCTGCGGGCCCTACTATGTTGGTGTGGCAGACCGCCACATGCCCAACCGAGCCGGGACCATGGTGCGCGTCAGCGACGGCGGCTTTGAAGTCGTTCGCGAATGCTACGAATACGAAGGGCCCTATTTCGAGCCGCTGATCGAGGCCGAGCGGGCGCTGGGTCTGCACTGATCACTGGTAGGACTGGCCCGGTAACTTCCGGGCCAGCCATTGCCGCAATGAGGGTCTTCATGCGCATTCTTGTATCCGCCGGCGCTTATGCGCTGGCGATGGCCGGGATCATTCTGGGGCTCAGCTGGGGCCAGCCGTCGAATGTTGTGGGAATGTTTCTGGTTTCGGGGCTGGCCGTAGGCTCGCTCTACGCGCTTGGCGGGATCGGACTGGTGGTGCTCTACCGCGCGACCGGCGTTCTGAATTTTGCCAACGGCGCAATCGGTGCGCTTGGCGTTATGGTCGCCTGGCAGCTGGTCCAGTGGGGCTGGCCCGGGCCTCTAACCTGGGTGCTGGGCATCGGCCTGACCACTGCGCTGTCGCTGGGATATGGCCGGTTGATCGGCCCCGGGCTTGCCTGGCGTGATCCCGTTGTTAAGGCAGTGGCGACGCTGGGGTTTGCGCTTGTCGTGCTGGGGATGACAGCGTTTGCTTGGGAAGATGACGTGCGCCGCTTTGCGCTGCCGACCGACAATGTGGCAATCACCATTCTGGGCCTTCGGGTGACCGTGACGCGGCTTGTCGTGGTTGCTGCAGTAATCGGTATTGTCGTGGTGATCTGGGCCTATCTCGGGCGCACGCGTACCGGGCTGCAGATGCGCGCGCTGGCCAATGACCGCGATCTATCTGCGCTGATCGGTGTGCCGATTGTGCGCGTAGAGACTGTCGCCTGGGGCATCTCTGGCGTGATTGCGGGTTTCACCGGGTTGATGTTCGGCAATCTTGTCCGGCTGGAGCCCACAATCATCACCTTCATGATCATTCCCTCCATCGCCGCAGCGATCTGCGGGCGACTGGATAATCTGGCGCTGGTGCTGGTGGGTGGGCTGTCAATGGGGGTGATCGAATCCATGCTGACCCTCTCGCCTGAGTTGCGCGCCGTGCGTCCGATCGCGCCTTTCGTCATCGCCGCACTGGTCCTTGTCTGGATCCAGATGGGTCACCGCTCTGTCATCGGAAGGGACCAGCAATGAGCACAACCCTTTCAGGGCGCATCGGCGTTGCGCTGGCATTGATGGCGATTGTCTTTCTGCCGATGCTGATCGGCGGCCAGTGGATGCGCATCTTTACCTCGACGGCCTGTTTTACACTGGCGGCGGCAGCGGCGGCGTTCATGTATGCCCGGCTCAACATGGTCTCGCTGGCACAGGTGGCGCTGATGGGCGTCGGCGGCTGGGTGATGCTGCGGCTCAATCACGGCACCGCGCTGCCCTTTGAGATAAACCTGCTGCTGACCGGGGTGCTAACGGCGGCCATCAGCGTGCTGTTGGCGCTGCCCGCGCTGCGGATGCGGGGGCTTTATCTGGCGCTGATCACACTGATGATTGCCGGTGGGCTTGAGGTTATCTTCTCGACCTACCGCTTTCCCAACGGTGGCACAGGTTTCTGGGGTGTCATGCCATCGGCTGCGGCGCCATTTCGGCGCCCGGTGCTGGCCGAAAGCGACGGCGCCTATCTGCGCTATGTCATCGCGGTGGTGCTGATCGGCTTTCTGCTGATCGACCTGCACCGCCGCACGCGTCCCGGTCGGGCATGGGCCATGATCCGCCGGTCCGAGGCGGCGGCACTGGCCTCCGGTGTCAATGTGACAGCTTTCAAGGCATGGGCCTTTGCCTTGTCGGGGCTTCTGGCCGGGCTGGCGGGAGGGCTTCTGGCCGGGGCATTGGGGCTTTTGGATCCTGCTACCTTCCGGGCCAGTGAATCCGTCCTTCTGTTCGCGCTTAGCGTGGTCGGGGGCGCGCAATACTGGTTCGGGGCGGTCATCGCCGCAGCGCTTTACAGGGTGTTGCCCGCACTTTTCAACAACGCTGGCATTGATCCCAACCTGACGCTGGTGATTTTCGGCGCGGCGCTGCTGCATGCGATCACGACCGCGCCGGACGGGATCGCCGGGCAAATAATGGGCGTTTTCCGCGGATTAACAGCATGGCTGCGGCCGAAGGGGCGGCGATGATAGAACTGAATGACCTCACGGTGCGTTTCGGCGGCGTCACGGCGCTGGATGCGGTGTCGGCCCGGTTCAAAGCACCGGTCAGTGGTATCATCGGCCCCAATGGCGCGGGAAAAACCACGACGATGAACGTGATTTCGGGCTTTTTGCGCGCGCAAGGCAGCATTTCGGCGTTTGGCACCGATATTGCCAGACTGGCGCCGCACCGACGCAGCCAATGGGGCCTGCGGCGTTCGTTCCAGCGTGAACAACTCGCCGATGATCTTTCGGTCGCCGATAATCTGCAGGTGATACTTGATGCTTTGCCCGGCACCGCGCAGGAGAAACGCGCCGATCTGGCGCAAGCTCTGGAGGTCACCGGCCTTGCTGCGCGCGCGCAACAGCTTGCCGGAGGCCTGAACACCTTTGAGCGCCGGTTGACGGATGTCGCGCGTTGCCTGATCGGTCGTCCGCGGCTGGTGATGTTCGATGAGCCCGCTGGCGGGCTGACGCAGGATGAGACGCATCGTCTGGGCACCCTGATCGCACAGGTACACGGGCTGACCGGCGCGCTGGTTTTGCTGATCGACCATGACGTGGACCTGATACAGCGGCTGTGTTCCGAGACCCTCGTGCTGGATTTCGGACGCCGCATTGCCTTTGGCGAAACGCGCGCGGTGCTGGCCGATCCCGCCGTGCAAGCCGCTTATCTGGGCATCGAGGAGGCGGGTTGATGGCACTGGAGATCAAAGGGCTGAGCATAGAGCGCGAGGGGCGTCTGGTCGTGTCGGATTTCAGTCTGTCGCTGCAGCCGGGCAAGGTGGCGGCGGTTCTGGGGGCTAACGGTGCGGGCAAATCAGAGCTGGTTCTGGGCATTGCGGGCGTGCTTCCTTTGCGCGCTGGCAGTGTTCATGCTGATGGCGTTCCCATCGCGGGCCGGGTGCCAGAAGCGGTGCGCGCCGCCGGTGTCGCTGCTGTGCCCGAGGGGCACCGGGTATTCTCGCGGTTGAGCGTGGACGACAATCTGCGGGTGGCAGGCGCTGTTCTACCGTCTGACGAGGTTGGCGAAAAACTGGCGCATGTCTACACGCTTTTTCCCGAACTTGACGAACGCCGAAGCCAGATTGCAGGCACGATGTCAGGCGGGCAACAACAGATGCTGGCCATTGGCCATGCCCTGATGGCCAGGCCGCGCTATCTGCTGATTGACGAAATGTCACTGGGCCTTGCGCCCTTGATCGTGAAACGACTGGTCGGCGCCGTTTCTCAGCTTGTCGCAGACGGTGTCGGGGTATTGCTGGTTGAGCAGTTCACTGAAGTGGCGTTGGCGCTGGCCGATACGGTTGTCGTGATGCGGATGGGCCGGACGCAGTATGCGGGACCCGCCAGCGCCATCCGCGATACCCCGGAAATTCTGAACACCGCCTATTTCTGAATACTGCTCGTTCCTGACTGATCTTGCCGCACCAACCGGTATCGATGGCTGTACCAGCTCAGCGATCTGTCGAGCCAACAGGGTGGTGACCAGAGCCTGCATCTTGCAGGGGCTGTCGCCAGGAACGAACAGCCAGGATCGGGGGCCTAGGCATCCACAGTGTTTGTTACCGTTTCGCGGAAGAAATCAAGAACTCCGTCAGCCTCGTGCGAAACGATATAGGTAAGACTGGTCACATTGCGCTGCCGCATCCCATAGAAGAACCGCTGACGGAAGCGAGTCAGATGCCAGCCATCGCCCAACGCAAAAGTGTCTATGCCAAGCGCTGTGGTCCCTTTCGGAAACACGTCCTGACCCAGCCGCCCCACAAGGGACATCAGGGCCTCACGGGAGTTGGCGTGTTGCCAACTGACATCCACATCATCGCGGAAATGGTCGATGCGGAAATCGATATCCTCGGCGATTGCTTCAAACATCTCCGGATCGCCGGCAACGAACTTAGTGAGCACTTGGCCGATAACGGTCTGCTCGTGTTTCACGGGGGCTACTTGCATGAACAGGGGCTCCTTTTTTCATGTGGTGCCGTCTGTATGCAGTCAGAATCATCTAAAGTTAATTGCTATTCTATCTATAAGTAGAATAGTTTTTAACTATGATAGAATTGACCACGCTGCGCTACTTCACCAGCGCCTTTGAAACCGGGACCTTTAGCAAGGCGGCCCGCGCCAATGGTGTCAGCCAGCCGACTGTGTCGGTAGCGATCCAGAAACTGGAAGATCGATTGGGCGGGCCGCTGTTCCAGCGCTCGAAATCAGGGTTGGCGCCAACGCCCCTTGCACGCAGACTATATCACGACTCCGTGGACAGTGTGAGCCAGCTCTCGACGTTGGAGACCCGACTTCGCGAACAGCCGCAACGAAGAGTCCGGGTCCATTGCGCGCCCGACATGCTGATGCACGGGATCGCGCCGGGTCTGAATAGTTTGCGCCGGAGCACAGCAAACCTGCTTTTCAGTTTCACCGAAGACCCGGAGAGCAGTGATCTTACATTTCTGTCAAGCAAATGCGCGCCGGTCACACATGCGTTCATCCCCTTGGTGGATGAGCCTTTTCGCGTCGCACTTGCGCGTTTCCATCCGCTTGCCATGTTGTCCGGTGTCAGCCTCGCCGATATTCATGACCAACCCCTTATTCACCGGCCGTATTGTCCGAACGCAGATCGCATGGAGCTTGGCGCAACTCTGGCTGCCCCTTCGGCACAGGCCATGAATGACCAACAATTGCTTGATCTGGTTGCGGCTGGGCTCGGCATCGCTTTTGTGCCACTTTCACATGGTCATGGTCGCACTGATATCGTGCTGCTTCCCTTGGTAGATGCCGATGCGGGGACACGAACGATCGGAATTTCGCATCGCAAATCAGCCTTCGCGAAAAGTCTGGCTGAAAGGTTGGCAACTAGGGGCAACCTGCGCAACACCTGACCTGTAAGGCCGCGCCGGAGATAGTCACGGCCTTACAGGTCGGTTTCAGGGTCAACCTGCGGATCAATCAGTTTGCGGTCGCCGCTTCGCGGAAAGCTTCACGGATCGCGGCGCCATCCGGTGTCGCCTGAACCCAGGCCTCGATCACCGGTTGCACCGCCGCCTCCCATGCCGCGCGCTCACTGTCGTCGGGGATGGTGATGGTACCGCCTGCTGCCTCGATCATTTGTCGCCCCGCTGCAGCGGCACCGTCCCAGAACGATCCCATCAGGCGATCGAACTCCGGGCCGGAATGGGCGTCAATAGCCGCGCGCGCTTCATCGGGAAGCCCGTCATAGACATCCTTGTTCATGAACATGAACGAAGCGTTTCCACCCAGCGGCAATTCGATGAAATGGCTTGTCACCTCGGCCAGCCGGAAGGGTGGCACGGCTGAATAACTTTCGATCGCGGCATCAACAGTGCGGCGATTAAGACCCTGATACCAGTCGGTGATCGACAGCGACACCGGCACCCCGCCGACAGCCGAGGCAATGTCCTGCCGGGTAGGATTGAGGCTTGTCATCCTGCGACCCCGCATATCGGCGAGGCTTGCCATTTCTGTTGAGCCCAGAACATGACCGTTTGGAAATGTGAACAGGTTCAGAATGTGCATGCCATCATATTCCGAGGCGATTGTTCCATCCGCGAAAAGGGCGTTCAGAGCCATGGTGCCTGCCTCGGCAGTTTCAAAACCGAACGGCAGGGCAACAACCTCGGTGCGTGGGAAAAGGCCCGGATAGTAGCCCTGAATATCCCATCCGATCTGCACGACCCCGCTCTGAACCCGCTCCAGCACTTGACCATGTGCGGCCAGCGTGCCGCCGGTCACCAGCTGGATCTCTATTGTTCCGTTGCTGGCCTCGGTGACGCGCTGCGCCCAGCCCTCAAGAACGGCGGCGTGCACTGGCGTCGGCGCAGGCGCGGGTGACGCGAAAACCAGGCGTTCCTGGGCCTGTGCTGCGGTGGTGAAAAGCAGGGCCGCGAGCGCCCCGGCGACGAATTTTTTCATTTGATCCTCCTCATTCAGCGGGCGTTTCACCCGCTTTCCGGCCATTGTGGCCGACCTCCCGAAAGTAAAGGATGCGGCCATTTTGCAGGCACGTCTTGTCTGCCGGTGCGGTCTGGCTTGATTGTCAGGGCAGTAGGGGGCCGGGCACGTTCTGGCCCAGCACATGCCGGGCCAGAACCGCATCGCCAATGGTCCGCCCGTGCCGCTTTGCCAGACCGGCGACAAGGGCCACGCGCTCGGCATTGTCACGGGCCGGGCGACCATTGGCATCGACGATTGCGTTCTCAAAACCCACGCGGACATGGCCGCCGAGCGAAATCGCCCTGTCCAGACAGGCCATTTCCCCACGCCCGAAGGCGCAGACCATCCAGACCGCGCTGTCGGCCAGCCCGGTGTCGGAAAGCGTGCGGTACAGCCCCTCGAACTCTGCCGGGTCGGAATCCTGCGTGGCGGAATAGCGGCCTGCCACAAGCAGCAGCCGGGGCGGGCCGTCCAGCGGCAGGCGCCCGGCATCCAGCAATGCGGCATAGTCGTGAATCTGGCGGGTATCATAGAGAATGGTCTGGATGCCGATCTTCTGTTCAATCGCCCAGTGCAGAAAGCCGGAGCCCCGGGCTTCGCCTTTCTGCATCAGCTCGCCCAGTGCGAAGGACAGGCAGGCCGGGCGCAGGCCTTCGACCGCTGCAATCTGGGTGTCGAGGTCAAATATTCCGGCGGCTTCCGTGGTTGTCTGGACCGGCATACCGGGGCAGACCTGCGAGACCGCATCAATGGCAGTGCGGTAGATGTCAGGATCAAGCGTGTGGCGCATCGCCGCGTCGCGGACATGCAGGTGAAGCGCCGATGCACCGGCGGCGCGGCAAGCGGCGGCGGTTGTCGCAATATCCGCCGCCGTCACAGGAAGTGCCGGGTGATCTGCCGGGGTGCGGCGGGCACCGTTCGGTGCAACCATGATACAAAGATCTGACATTTTATTGTCCTTGTTCCGGGGTTCAGAGAGGGTGCTTTGCTGGACTCGTTTAATGGTATGGGATACATTTATGTTTCGGGCCGTCGGGAGAGCGGCCAGGGGGGAAACATGATCGATGCCGTTACGGCGAGGCCGGTGCTAAGGTCATCTGGAGTCGATTTTCAGCAACGGATGAACGGGTTGCTGCGCACCCGTTTTGAGCTGACATCGACTGGCGGACGCGACTACAACGGCGAGATACAGCGTTCATATGTGACGGACCGGGTAAGACTGGCCGATATCTGTTTCAGCCCCCATTTCACGCGCCTCAAAGCTGGCAAGCCGGGCCGCCAGAAGCATCGCACGTACCTTGTCTCCTATCAGGTCGATGGGAACGCGCGGGTCCGCCAGGGCGGGCGCGAAGCGCATATCGGCCCGAACCAGATTTTCTTCATAGATACGTCGCAACCCTTCGAGATTGAAACCGACCAGATCCGCACCCGGTCGATCTATCTGGACAGCCAGTTCTGGCAAGAGGTGTTCCCCGAGCGTCATGCCTATACGGCCACGGCACTGAGCTGCGATGTCGGGTTGGGCCGGACCTGCCGCAACATGATCGACGAGGTGTTCAGTACCGCCTGGGACCAACCCGAGGCGCTGGTCAGTCGTGTTGCAGGCTGTCTTGCGAACCTTCTTGCCGTGTCGATGATAAGCAGCCTTCCGGTGCCTGCTGCCAATGACAGCCCGGCCGACCTGATCCTTGAACGT
This sequence comes from Pararhodobacter sp., assembly GCA_020832545.1. Lineage (GTDB taxonomy): Bacteria > Pseudomonadota > Alphaproteobacteria > Rhodobacterales > Rhodobacteraceae > Pararhodobacter. Next base: position 179,908 of record JAFIEK010000002.1, read on the forward strand.
ATCCGCAGTGTCATTCGTCAGAACCTTTCCGATTCCGACCTGGATGTGGCGAAGGTCGCGGCCGAAGTGGGTCTTTCGCCCCGGCAGGTGCATTCGGTGTTCTCGCGCAGCGGAACCACTCTCATGCGCTGGACCTGGGATCAGCGCCTGCGCCGGATCGCCAAAGAGCTGGAGAACCCGGCACTGTTTTCGCGCCCGGTTTCGCTCATCGCGTTTGAGTGGGGCTTCAACGAGGCGGCGCATTTTTCACGTCAGTTCCGGGCCCGTTTTGGCATGTCACCCTCGCACTACCGCGACCTGCACCGCAACAAACCGGAGCAGGCCGGGTTGCGCGCCTGAATCGCGGTCACAACTGCGCCAGCGCATCGCGCAAAAGCCAGCCAATCGCAGCGGCACGGAATGCGGCGGGAAAGGTCGCGTCATCCAGCAGCTCAAGCTCCCCAAGGTTCAGCCCCTCTGCCGCTTTGATCCCACCCTGTTGCAACGCCTGCTCGGCCTGCGTCAGGCGGAACACGCCCTCCTCGCCTGATCCGGTAACGCCAACTCGCCAGTCATCGCCGAAGCGGGCAACGAAAACGCCGGCGACGGCATAGCCTGAGGCGGGGTGCGCGTGCTTGGCGTAGGCCGCGGCGTCCGGGATGGGAAATTCAAGCGCCGCAAGCACCTCATCGGCCTCCAGCGCGGTCTCGAACAGGCCGGTGAAATAGTCGGCGGCGGCGATCCGGCGGCGATCGGTGACCATGGTGGCGCCCAGAGCCAGAACAGCGGCGGGAAAGTCCGAGGCAGGGTCGTTGTTGGCCACGGACCCGCCCAGCGTGCCCCGGTTGCGCACATGGCGGTCTGCCACCTTTGCCGCCATCGCGCCAAGCGCAGGGATCGCGGTTGCCACATCCGCTGACGCGATGATCTCTGAAAAACGCGTCAGCGCGCCGATCCGCAGCATGTTCCCCTCACGCGCGATGCCGCGCAGCCCCTTGATGGCTGAAAGATCAACCAGCAGGCCGGGGGCCGCCAGACCGGATTTCATCGACGGTACCAGCGTCATGCCCCCCGAAAGATACATCGCATCGCCATGATCGCGGAATGCGGCGACCGCGCCATCCAGTGTGGAAGCTCTAAAAATATCGAACGTATTCATTGGCTTACCTCCCGTTCAGGGACCGGAACACCCATGGCCGCAGCACCTTGCAGGACAGCGGCCACGATATTCTGATAGCCGGTACAGCGACACAGATTGCCCTTCAGCTCCGCGCGCACGATCGCGGCGCTCAGCCCTTCAGGGTGACGCTCAGCCATGTCGATGGCGGTTATCACAAAACCCGGCGTGCAGAAGCCGCATTGCAGTGCGTGGCATTCTGAAAAGGCCTGCTGCATCGGGTGCAGCGCGCCATCGCTGGCCACCCCTTCGATGGTTTCGACCATGGCGCCATCATCCAGCGTGGCGGCCAGAACCGAACAGCTTTTCACCGTCTCGCCGTTCAGCCGCACCACGCAGGCCCCGCATTGCGACGTATCGCAGCCGACATGCGTGCCGGTCAGGCCCAGCGGGCCGCGCAGCAGATCAACCAGCAAGGTGCGGTCTTCGGTGGTGACGCGCCGGGTGCTGCCGTTCACACTCAGTGTCAGTGTTGTCATGTCGAAGCCTCCGTGCGGGTGGACAATTGCGCGTTCAGGGATGCAAAGAACTGCTCGGCAAGCTTGCGCGAGGTCGAGGCGATCAGCCGCGTACCGATCTGGGCAAGTTTACCGCCGATCGTCACCTCGGCCTCATAGCTGACCTCTGTGCCGCCCGGTGCAGGCGTCAGGACCACCGTTGCCGCACCTCTGGCAAAGCCTGCAACGCCGCCGGACCCCTCACCGGTCAGCACCAGCCGTTCGGGGGAGTAGGCTTCTGCGATGGTGACCTGACCGGAAAACCGCGCCTTGACCGGGCCGATCTTCAGCGCAACGGTCGCATCATAGCCGCCTTCCGTCTGCTCGATCCGCTCGCAACCGGGGATTGCCGCACCAAGCACCGCAGGGTCGTTGAGCGCGGCCCAGACTTCGGATGCCGGGCGAGCGACGGTGAATGACCCTTCAAGTTTCATGCCGCCCCCCGCATTTCTTCGGCCGCGCGCAGCGCCGACCAGAGGCGCACCTGCGTCACAGGCATATCCAGCGAACCGACACCCAGCGGACGCACGGCATCAAGGATCGCATTGACGATGGCCACCGGGGCACCGATAGCCCCAGATTCGCCGATGCCCTTGACCCCCAGCGGATTGGTCGTGCAGGGCACTTCCAGCAGATGGCTTTCGATATGCGGCATATGTCCGGCGCGCGGCAGACCGTAATCCATGAACGAGCCCGAGGTCAGTTGCCCGTCTTCGTCATAGGTAACCTCCTCCAGCAGGGCCTGACCCAGCCCCTGCGCGATACCCCCATGGATCTGGCCTTCGCAGATGGTCGAGTTCAGCACCCGGCCCACATCATCCAGCGCAAGCATCCGGTCCACGACGATGGCGCCGGTTTCCGGGTCAACCTCAACCTCGCACAGGATAACGCCGTTTGGATAGTTCGGCGCGGCACCCGGCTTGCCAGCGGCAGTGCCCGCCCCGGACAGGCCTATTCCCAGCGCATTTGCCGGGCCAGCGGGCAGGTAGTAAAGCTTCGCCACTTCGGTCAGGGGGATTGCCTTGTTGGTCCCCGTGACACGCAGCATCCCGTCGCTGAATTCCACCGCCGCGCGGTCTGCCTCAAGCACGATCGCGGCCATGTCCTTGGCCCGCTCGATCAGGGCATCTTTTGCCCGCATTAGCGCCGTTCCACCCAGCATGGACGAACGCGCGGCAAAGGTTCCGCGCCCGATAAGCACGGTATCGGTATCGCCCTGCACATATCGGATGCTGTCCAGCGGAACCGACAGCCAGTCTGCAACCATCTGAGAAAAGACGGTGGCGTGCCCCTGCCCGTGGCTATGGGTTCCGGCGATGATGCTCAGCGCGCCATCCGGGTCAAACCGGATCTCCATGCGCTCATTCATCACGCCCGCCACCTCGACATAGGAGGTGATCGAACGGCCACGCAGCCGCCCCCTGCCCTTTGCGGCATCGCGGCGCGCGGCAAAGCCTGCCCAGTCGCCACGGTCCAGCGCTATCCGGATCATGCCGCCGAAATCGCCGCTGTCATAGGTCATGCCGGTGGGTGTGGTGAAGGGCATTGCCTCGGGCGCGATCGTGTTGCGCAGGCGCAGTTCAGCGGGGTCCATGCCGATCTCTGCCGCGGCCTCATCCATCAGCCGCTCGATGACAAAGGTGGCCTCAGGGCGCCCGGCGCCGCGATAGACGCTCATCGGCGCGGTGTTGGTGAAAACGGCGTGCGTGGTCAGGTCCACGGCGGGAATGGTGTAGGTGTTGGGGATCAGTTGCAGCGAGAAGAAGATCGGCGGCGTTGCCGTTCCCCAGAAATACGCCCCAAGGTTATGCCATGCCTCAACCCGGACGCCCCGCACCGTGCCGTCACGGTCCAGCGCGATTTCGGCCTCAACCTCCTGACCACGGCCCTGCGTGTCGGTCAGCAGCGCCTCGGACCGCGTGGCGGTCCATTTCACCGGCCGCCCCACCCGGCGCGCGGCCCACAGAACCAGCGCATCCTCAGGATGCATATGCGCCTTCAGGCCAAAACCGCCACCGACATCGGGCGAGACCACGCGCAACCGGCTCTCGGCAATCTTCAGCACATTGCGGGCGATGACCGCGCGAAAGCCATGCGGGTCCTGTGATGACGTGTAGAGCGTGAAGCGGTCCTCGGCGGCGTCATGCACGCCGATACAGGCGCGCGGCTCAAGCGAGCTGGGTGCCACGCGGGGGCTGATCAGGCGGCGCTTCAGGGTGACCTCGGCCTGTGCAAACGCCTGCGCGGTTGCCGCCGCATCTCCCAGCCGCAGGGTGCACGACAGGTTCCCGGTGGGGCAGTCGGCCCAAAGCCGCGGCGCGTCATCGGCCAGCGCGGCCCGCGCGCCGGTTACTACCGGAAGCGGCGCATAGTCGATATCGACCGCTTCGGCGGCCAGCCGCGCCTCGTCACGCGTTTCGGCAATGACGATAGCCACACGGTCGCCCACACAGCGCACATGGTCGGTCACAAGGATGGGCCGAAGGGTACCATACCCGTCTGGCCCGCCCCACAGTTTGGGCATGAAGAAAGGGGGCACCGGCCCCAGCCCGTCGGCCAGCACGTCAGCGCCGGTCAGCACCGCCAGAACGCCGGGCATTGCCGCCGCCGTAGTGGTGTCGATGCCCCGGATCTCTGCATGGGCATGGGTGGACAGGACCAGCGCCATATATGCTTGGCGGCCCAGTTCGATATCATCGACGAAGCGCCCGGCACCCGTCAGGAAACGCCGGTCCTCGGTACGCCCGGTGAACGGGGGTTGGGAGGGTTTTGTCATTCGGGGTTCTCCGTATCAGGGTTACATCTGCGCCGGCAGCCAGAGGGCGATAGCCGGGAACAGAACCAGAAGTGCGATCTTGAGAATATCGACAAGCACAAAGGGCATCACACCCCGATAGATAGTACCAAGCCGGGTCTTTGGCGCGATAGCCCGCAGCATGAAGATATTCATGCCGAAAGGTGGGGTGATCATGCCCAGTTCAACACAGATCACCGTCAGCACCCCCCACCATATCGGATCAAAACCGTAGATCGCGGTCAGCGGCAGAAAGATCGGAACGGTGATCACCATCATCGCATAGCTGTCCATCACCATGCCAAGCACAAGATAAACCAGCACCAGCATGGCAATCACCATGAGCGGCCCGAAATCCAGCGCGACGATCCAACCTGAAAGCAGCGCGGGCAACTGGGTGAAGGCGATAAGAAAGCTGAAGATCACGGCGCCGAAGATCAGCGTATAGATCAGCGCGATGGTGGTGGTAGTTTCGGCCATCACCGACCAGATCTTCCCGCCGCCCAGCCTGCCGCGCAACAGCGCGAAAAGAAAAGCACCGACTGCGCCAACCGATGCAGCCTCGGTATCCGTCACCACGCCGGTATACATCCCGCCGATGACCGCGCCGAACAGGATGACAGCACCTGTGCAGCGCTTGGCCGATTGCCACAGTACTGGCCAGTCTATCGGCGAGCCTTCGGGGGCAAGGTCCGGGCGCAGGGTCAGCACGACCTTGATGGCGACAAGATAGAGGGCAATCGCCAGCGACGCGGGCAGCATTGCCGCAACAAAGAGCGCGCCGATAGACTGTTCGGACAAAAGCGCGAAAAGGATCAACGCTGTCGAGGGCGGCACCAGACTGCCCAGCGTGCCGCCAGCGGCCACACTGCCTGCGGCCAGCGCAGGATTATAGCCGCGCGCGTCCATCTCGGGCAGGGCTACCTTGCCGAATGTGGCTGCAGTCGCCAGCGACGAGCCGGTCAGCGCGCCAAAGCCCGCGCAGCCCGCGATTGTCGCATGGGCCAGCGAGCCGCGCAGCGGGCGCAGCAATTCATGCGCGAAGCGATAGATATCCGATGACAGCCCGGCAACCGAAGCAAAGCTGCCCATCAGCAGGAATAGCGGCAGCACCGCCAGCGTCTCAGAGGTCAGAAACCGTGAGGTCTCGCCACCAGTCACGGTGCCTGCCGGGCCGGGAGCCAGAAGCACGGCGATGCCCAGAAACCCCACCAGCCCCATGGCGGCGGCCAGCGGCACACCAGCCATCATCATCACCCACATGCCGCCAAAGAACACCATCGCGGCAACACCCGCCGTCAGCCCGCGCAGCCAGCCATAGCCGGGCAGCATCGTCAGCGCATTGGCCCAGACCAGCGCGACCACGGCCAGCAGCAAAAGTGCGGGAAGAAACTGCACAAGCCGTTGGATGCCCCGGTCCTTGCGTAAAATGGAAAGGACCGCGCCGCCCAGATGAACCGCCTGCACCGGCACGCATAGCAGGACCAGCCCGGCCATGGCGAAATGGAAAGGGGCGATAGGCCAGCTCAGTATGATCGTGGCCTGTGCACGGGTGTGATAGGTCATCGCCAGCTTGAACAGCTCCAGCCCGACCAGCAGCAGAAACACCATCAGCGCCAGAACGCCGAACAGGGCAAAAGCCCGCGCCGCCCGCTCTGGCAGCCGTTCTGTCACCAGATCCAACGTCAGATGCACCGAGCGGGCGACGCCCGAAGGCAGGCAAGCGGCGATGGCGACACCGACACACAGGATCAGAACCTCATTCAGGCCACGGATCGTGGTGCCTGCCAGCGCCCTCAACCCCACATCAGACAGCGTCAGAAACGCACCCCCGATGATTGTGATCACCCCGGCAGTGGCCAGAATGCGGGTGGCTGTCTGAATTGGGTTTGCAATCATGCGCCCCTGTGCGGCCTCAGTCATCGCCATGGCCCAGCAACTCCAGATAGGTTTCCCGGACTGCGGCACGGGCAGGGTCAACAGCCAGCCATGTCTCCGTCAGGGGCATGAGGCGGGTTTGCCAATCGGCCAGCGCGTCTTCATCAAGGCCATGCAGGTTGTTGCCGTTCTGCGCGGCAAAGCCCTTGGCATCATTGTTCCAGGCTTCAAGAAAGGCACCCATCTCCTGTGACAGCCCGGTGCCCGACCGCGCATCAAGAGCGTCGCGCGCGGTGGCAGGCAGGGTGGCATAGCGAGAGGGATTCATCAGGATCATGCCCGGATTGCCGCCAAGCTGAACATCAATGTATTCAGACATCACCTCGTTCAGGCGGAAGGCGGGAACAGCGGTGAATGTGACAATGGCGCCGTCGATGGTGCCCCGGCTCAAGGCCTGATACCAGTCAGGAATGGCCAGATTCAGCGCCACGCCCCCCAGCCGTTCAGCCGCAGCCTGCATCGTCTGGTTCTGAGCGGTGATACGGCGGCCAGACAGGCCTGCGAGGTCTTCGGCGGGCCGGGTCAGCATGAGCGAGGCATTGGGAAACGTGAACAACGACAGCACATGCTGCCCCTGATACTCGGCGTCCAACGCGCCCGTCTCGAAAAGCTGCTGGAACGCGCGTGAGCCGTCTTCGGCAGTGGCAAACTGGAACGGCTGTTCAACAACAGCGCTGAGGTCGAACATGCCTGGGTAGTAGCCCTGAAAGTCCCAGGCAATATCAACGACCCCCATTGATACGCGGTCCAGCATCTGCCCATGGCGTCCCAACGTGCCACCGACCACCACGTCAATCGCCAGCGTCCCCTCGCTGGCCTGGCTGACATCAGCGGCCCAGTCGGTCAGAAAGGCATTGATACGGGCCGGGCCCGGCGCGGGCGAGGCGAAAGTCAGCCGCTCTTGTGCTGCGGCGGCGTTCAGGCTCAGGGCCAGTACAAGCCCGGTTGTGGCAAGCAGTTTCATGGTATTCCTCCCTTTGGTGCAAACTCTGCGGTTTGCAGTCACAGAACCGAGCGGATGATTTCCGTACATTGTCGGGCGTGGTGCAGAACCGGGATATGCCCGGCCCCTTCGATGATCTCGATACGCGCGCCCGGTATCATCGCCGCAAGCACGCGTGACGCTTCGGGTGGTGCCGCGCGATCCAGCGCGCCGCATGCCACCACCGTTGGTGCGTGGATCCCCCCAACCCGCGCGCGGTTGTCGGCATTGGCAAGCGCATCACAGCCGCTGGCGTAACCCTCATCCGGTGTGGTCGCCAGCATGCGCGCCAGCCCCCTCCCGTCAGTGTCCGCGCGCTCTGCCGGCGACATCCACAGCGACAGGACAGCTTCGGAAATGGCACCCAGTCCATCGCGGCGCACCTTCGCGGCGCGGTCAGTCCACATTGCAGGATTCTGGCTCAGAACGTAGCTGTCAAAAAGCGTCAGCCCGCTCAACCGGTCTCCGGCAGCGGCGGCCACTGCCTGCGCCACCACCCCGCCCAGCGAGATACCGGCCATCGCGAAGCGGCTGATATCCAGCGTTTCAAGGATCGCCAGCATATCGCCTGCCAGAGTCTCGATACTCAACCGTGTCGCCGACAGCTCGCTCAGCCCATGGCCCCTGAAATCCGGGCAGATCACCCGGTGGCTGCATGCGAATGCCGCCATCTGCGCCTGCCACAGCGCCGAGGAGGTTCCGAGCGAATGCAGCAACACCAGCGGCGGTGCCTGTTCGCTACCGGCAAGTCCAACATGATGGACATGGTCATTGATTGGGATGAACATCAGTAGGCCTCGTTCAGTCGCTCAAGTGCGCGCTCGACAACATGGATCTGTTCCAGTGGCGTGGCACCGGTTCGTTCAAGCTGCCCCAGCCGGAGGGAATTTTCGACAACAAGCCGGCAGCGGTCGTAACGCCGCGCCATGAAGGCATCCAGCGCGCTGCCGATATCCGGCGCGGCAGCGATGCACTCGCCCAGCACAACACCATCTTCCATCGCCATCCCCGCCCCTGAGGCCAGCTGCGGCGTTGTCGCATGGGAGGCATCGCCGATCAGCACCACCCCGTCACAATGCCACGGATCAGGCAAAACGATGGTTTCCAGCGGGCGTACCACAATCCGGCTGTCAGGCCCCAGACCGTCGCGGACTTCTGCAATGATACCGCCATAGGGTGCCATGAGTTGAGCCAGCCTGTCCGGCAATTCGGCATCGGCCAGCCGCTCGGGCTCAGCGCGGGGTTCCAGCAGGAACATATACATCTCATCGGGAGAGACCGGGTTCATCCCAACCTTCATCGGACCGCCCAGAAAATATGTCCGGCGCGTGATGCTCGGGTGCCGGGCGGTCATCAGTCGCCAGCAGATCTGCCCAACATAGCGCGGCCCGCCGAAACCCGGGAAAAGCATCTCGCGGGTCTGCGAGAATATTCCGTCCGCGCCGACCGCGATGTCATAGGAACCCTCCTGCCCGTCGCTGAACGTCACGCGCACAGGAGCGCCCGGTTCAAGCGACGTGACAGAAACACCCAGCGTCACTGTGATGTCGCGGGCCCGGACCCGTTCTGCGAGCAGCCGATGCAGGGTCGGCCGCATGATGCCGCCCGCGCCGGGCAGGCCCTGAAGCGCTTGTGCCGAGGTTGATATCTCGCTGATCACCGCGCCCTGTGCATCGCAGACCAGAAGCCCGTCCGCTGTCCAGCCCTCGGCCAGAACACGATCAAGAATGCCAAGCCTGCGCATGACACGCAGTGTTGGCCCGGTGATGGTGATACCTGCACCATAGACCTTCCAGTCGGGGTCGCTGTCGATCAGGTGAACGCGCGTTCCGGCCTCGGACAGCGACAGCGCAGCAGACATGCCTGCGACGCCGCCACCAATAACAAGGGCCGTCGCTGCGGCGGGGGGGGAAGCGGTGTGCATGTGATCAGACCTCGAACCGCCCGATACCGATGCCGGTGTACCAGTCGTTCACCGCCTTGTAATAGGTCCGCTTGAACGGGGCGCCGGCAGCGATACCCATGGCCGCCATCCACATGCGGATTTCCTCGCAGCCGTTGCCAGCGGTATGAACGAAATCGGTGGCATGGTTCAGCACTGCATCGGGCTCGCCTGCCTCAAGCAGGTCCAGCAGAGTACGGTCGAATTCTTCGTTCACCATGCCCATGCGCGGGGTGGCGATGTCATGGCTGATGCCGCCGGTCGCCAGCACAGCAACCCGCTCGACCCCGTCATAGGCGCGCAAAGCATCGCCCAGAAACCGGCCAAGCGCATGGCTGCGCCGCATTGTCGGCATCGGCGGCTGCACGCAGTTGAACAGCACCGGCACAATCGGCAGCGCCGGGTCAACGCCAGCCAGCTCCAGCGGCGTCAATGAGCCGTGATCTAGCACCATCTCCATCGAAAACGACGGGTCAAAATCAGCCTCAAGCGCGCTTTGCAGCAGATAGGCGCCGAATGCCTGATCCCCGGCAAAGGTGCGGCGCTTGGCGTGCAGCCAGTGCTCGATGGGGCTTTCATAGCTTTCGGCGCAGCCAAAGCAGAAGGCCGGGAAGTTATCGAGGAAAAAGTTGTGCAGATGGTCGTTGGACAGCACAATCAGCGCATCCGGCTTGCCGCGCATGAAATCGTCACCCATCGCGCGATAGGCACCAAAGATCTCATCGCGCAGATCTGCCGGAATCCGGTCAGGGAAGTTCAGCATGACCGGGGTGTGCGAGGCAGTGTAAATGCCGGTGATCTCAGCCATTGTTGTATTCCTCATGCGTAAGCAGGCTGCGCAGGGCTGCCAGGCTTTCATCTTCAGGGATGCGGACGCCGATGCAGTGGGCGCGCAGCAGATACGGGTTGACGCCGCTCAGATACATGCGGGCCACGTCGTTGTTCTTGATGCAGTCGGCCAGATCCTGCGGCATGTTGAAACGCGCCAGATAGGCGTCTGCATCCTTCTGATAGGCGCTCAGGTCATCGGGCTTGTGGTGCAGTTCATAAAGCACCTTGTTCATGATGTAGGCCCGTGTGCTGGGCATCGACTCTTGCCAGTTGGCCATGGTGGACGTCCTTCTGTTGTGGCGTGGTCAGGCGAGGCGGGCGTTGAGCCAGCCGATGATTGTGGGAACCGTGTCAGGGCCGAAACCCATGTGCCCACGCCCCGGGAACAGGCGCACAGACTTGGGGTCGCCATGTTCTGTCAGCAGCTCGATATCGGTGATCGGGCATTGGGTGTCGTTCTTGCCGTTGATCAGCAGAAGCGGCGCACAGGGGCGGTCCAGCAGGCCCTGATCCAGCAGGGAAAGGCGGCGGAACCCTTCGATATATTCCGCGTCATCCGCCGCACCCAGCATCCGTGAGCGGGTCTCAACCAGTTCCATCAGGTAGCTGTCGGGGTGGCGCGAGGCTTCGATCCAGTCGGGCTGGAACATGTAATGCACCCCGCCGCCCCAGTTGACCGCAGCCCGCAACCGCCCAGGGCACAGATGCGCCAGCTTGGTGGCCCAGTGCCCGCCAAAGGAGCGCCCGACGATGGCCACGCGCCCAGAATCAAACCGCCCGCAGGAAGCAACCCATTCCAGCACCGGCATGAACTGGCGCTCGCCGTCGGGGCCTGCCTTTATCGGGCTCTGACCGGTGCCGACATTGTCCAGCGCCACCGTCGCATAGCCCTGCCGCGCAAGACCCTCGGTGAGGATGGTCATTTCCTCTTTCCAGGCATCAACGCCGCCCCACATGATGATCACGGGCGGGTTGGCGGCCCCGTCGGGCATGCGGACATAAAGCGCGATTTCGCGCCCTTCACCGGGGCGGCCATCAAAGGGCAGCGACACCGGTTCAATCACCGGGCTGGCCAGCGCACCGAACCGCTGGTAGGCGTCCAGCGCCTTTTCGTAGCTTGCCTGCTTTTCAGCATGGTTCGGGCACGGAAACCGGCCGAGGAAGTAAAAGCCATAGGCCTGATACCATGCATCACGGGCCGCAGCCGCGTCGCCGTCAGCCTCAAAGACAGCGGCGGCCTTGGCGAACTGGTCGCCGCGCGCCATCCAGGCGTTGCCCCAGGAAGCGCCGTCAAGCCCGGTCAGGGCATCGATCACCGCGCGCGTGGCGTCCGGGTCGGTTAACCCCATCGGATGAACGCGGGCGACCAGTTTCTCCAGCATCCAGCGTTTCGCATCCTGTAGTGTTCGCGGCCCGGCGCGTTCTGCCATCTCATCCTCCCAGACTTGTCATCTGACTATGGCTGGGAGGTGGAATGCTGTCTTGCTTCAGACTGCGAATGCACTTGTCTGAAAGTGAGCGCTGCGGATGCCGATTCTTTCCGGCCTAGCCTGGAATAGCGGGATAAGTCTACGGGATTTGCCTGCGCGAACGCGCATCTTGTCTGACGTCAGCGCCCAATTACTGTGATATCCGACGCTGAGCCATCTCTGCCAAATCTGGTCTGCCACGCGGTTCAGGGGCGCTGTGTCACATTCTCGATTGGTGGCACATTTCAATGCGCATTCAACACATTGAGAATGCCGTCGACGGGCTTTTTCAAACGCAAGGCTTTCCCGGCATGCCGGAGCTGTTCAAGAAGCCAGAAGAGACGTTGCGATGGTGTCTGTGGCACGGCAAGGTCATGGAGGCCGGAACACGCCTCAAGATTCTGCTGATCGATGCCGGTCGGTTCGCACAAACGGATGCAGAGGTCTGCGCCGCAGCATCGAGGGTCAAGGCGCGATGCCAGGAGCCAAACACGTATTTGGAAAACAACTTCGACGCGCTCACTGATTATGGTTGGCGGTACCGTCTTGGTTTCCCGATCTCGTCTTCTCGAGCGGAAGGATGTGTCGACGGCATCGGGAACACTCGTTTGGGTAAGCGCCGCCGCATGAAGTGGTCACCCAAGGGGAGTCTGATGCCGGAGAGTGCAGAATAGTACGCTAAGCCGATAGAACGCGTCTTCCGTGGTCTCTGAGGTTTCCGCCACAGCCGACGGACTTTCCGCCGCAGCTGCGTCGGTCGGCAATCCGCCCCTTGCGCCAGGGGCTTGCACCTCGACGAACCCGGCCCTGAGACGCCGTTCATCGTCCGCAGAATGCGGCATCGGAGCATCACTGAACGGGCCATTCGTGCCTCGTGCAGCAATATTAGTTATTCAGTAAGGGGTGTTCGCAAACTGTGTTGGTCGGCCATGCGGACAGCAGACGTCCATATATTTGCGCCCAATCGTTCGAATTATGTCGCGCGCGCAGATCTCATCTTCAGCCCTCGGATCGCTGTGAACAAAAGGAAACCGGCTGGTCCAAACAAGAACGTAGCCGGCAAACACGGGACAATCATCCAGAAACTGATCCCATGCTGTCTGGCTTTACGGCAAATCCAGGCACCGACAACCAAGTCAAATGCGAGGAAATGCACCCATCCTGCGAGAAGTGCGCTGGAACTGGTAAACAGTTGTTGCACCGCGGCAAGGCTACCATAGCCCCCTTCGTTCTGAGCCGGAAAGAAGATCAGAAGGGTAGTGTAGCCTACCGAAAGCACAATCGGCACCAGATAGCCCGCGATGTGATCGGACCACTGCGGCATCCATGGTGAAAGCAAGAGCGCAAGCCACCCTGCCATCGCCAACATGCCGGCGAGTGAGAAAAGTAATTCAAAATCCATGGTATGGCCCAATATGCTGAAATTACTGAGACACCCCGCTTGAACCATATTGCTTGCGTACGCAAGCGATTCGGCTTACATTAACCATATGACAAACTTGCACAGCACAAATGCCCTCAGACTTCTGCAGTCTGCGGATGAATTTCATGCCAGGCTTTCCGGCGAATTTGGGGCTGTCCATGGCCTCTCAGTGAATGAGTTTTTCTTACTCATGCATCTGGAGCGCGCAACCAGCCAGAGATTGCCTCGCGTCGAGTTGGCCAAGCGAATGCACGTCAGCGGGTCCACCGTCACCCGGATGGTTGCACCGATGGAAAAGACCGGCCTCGTGGCTCGCGAGGTCGACGCGCACGATGCGAGGTTTGCCTTTGTTGCCATTACCAGGGCGGGTCAAACCAAGCTGAGTGAAGCGCGCGCAACCTTCGAGAAGCAAGCGGGTTATCTGTTCCAGGATCGCTGGGAAGACAACGAGCTGGAACAACTTTCTAATCTTCTCCATCGCCTTGTCGCGGGCAGCGTGTCAAATCTAACATAACCGAGCCAGCAACCGCTTTGGGCGTGATCCAGCCTTTCGCCCTGCTGCGCCTCGATATGGTAGGATGGCAGTGTCGGCTCGATGTCGGCGTCGTGGCGGACGGGGCGGAGTGGAGGAACCACCATGCCCACTGCAAACCTTCCTGCCAACCGCGCCTGCCGGCCCGCGTGAAACAAGGGCCGTATCGTCGGCCAGAAACGCCTGTTACTGCCGAAACACGTCTGGGCCGTAAGAGTGCGCCTAGAGATTGCGAAGCAAGTCAGGGGCCTTGCGCTCTTCAACCTGGCAATCGACAGCAAGCTGCGCGGCTGTGACCTCGTGAAGCTGAAGGTCGCGGATGTCTTTTTGCCTGGCCAGGTCAAGGAGCGCGCATCGATCACCCAAACCAAGACCCGGCATTCTGTCCGTTTCAAGATCACTGAAGGAACCCGCAAATCTGTGGCCGCCTGGCTGGAGGATCCGGCCATGATCAGTTCGGAATACCTCTGGCCCGGGCGTTTTCACAAGAGGCTGCATATCTCGACGCGCCAGTATGCCCGGCTAGTACGCGACTGGGCGATCTCGATCGGCCTGGAGCCGAGCTCTTACGGCACCCATTCGATGCGACGGACCAAGGTCGCGCAGATCTACCGCAAGACGGGCAATCTGCGGGAGGTTCAACTTCTGCTGGGCCACACGAAAATGGACAGCACTGTCCGCTATCTCGGCGTCGAGCTTGAAGACGCCTTGGCGATCTCAGAAGCTGTGGAAATCTGATCGGCGGGGCCGTCCGGCAGGGACAGCCTTCTTATGCCGTTTGGGGTAGACAGCATGATGCAATGCGGCTTCACGAACCGGCCATTCGTGGCATGGGGCGTGCCCGATCCTGACGGATCCTACGATGGTCCGGTGCCCGCCAGCAAAACCAGCCTGTTCGATGTCCTCGAAGACACCGGCACCAAGACCATCCATTACATCTATGACTTCGGTGACAATTGGCACCATGTCATCAAGGTCGAGAAAATCGGCGACGCGCTCCCGGGCGCCGAATGCCCAAGACCTCCACCAAACGTTCCTGATCAAGCCTGCACGACTGCAGCCTTCGCCGAATGCTTTCGGTCAGTATGGGGAAGGTCTGCGCCCGTGGCACAATCTGGGTATCCGGCAGAAACGCGCTCGGTTCCAAAGCGGCCAGGTCAGAGAAGGTAGCGGTGGACGGCGAAATGAGCCAGCAAATACCGAACGCTGATCAGAAGAAGCTCTCGACATCCGTGCATTGCGGAATCACCTGTCCTACGTCCCAGTGTTCCGCAAGCCAGTCCCCATCGAATCTCCTTATGTCGACAACGGCCGCGGCCCGGCCGTGCTTGATCGTGCCGTTCTGGTGATTTCGGTAGTCTGTCGACAAAAAATGCGCCCCTCCTTGTGCCGCCCCTCGTTACAAAACAGCCGATAATATTCTCGCAGAATAGCTTGCCTGTGGCTCATGATCCGTACCCCTATGTGCATCAGGCAACGACAAAGTCGAAGCGGGCGATCTTGCCATCGGCGGCGTCGTGAACATCCATGAGCAGGCGCGGGTTGAACAGAAAGTCGCGCGGATTCCGCGACTCTCCAGGAAAATAGAGCTGGGTCGTCAGCAGACGCCCCCCAGGCGGATGCACCTTGACGTGGAAATGTTTCGTGCGCCAGTCATAGGGAGCCGGGTCGATCGTTTCAAAAACATAGCGGCCATTGGCATCCGTCCGTTGATAGCCGCGCAGACGGTAGCCTTCATTGTCGTAGTCGCCATGGCTGTCGGCATGCCACAGATCGACCACCGCCCCCACGACGGGCTGGCAAGCGCGGTCGACGACAAAACCCATGAGGGTCATGGGCTCTCCGTCAGATGTATCGGCCCGGAAGTTGCTCTTCATGGGCGGCTCAGGCGTATAATAGGGGCCTTCGCTGCCCCGGCGTGTCAGTTCTTCGTCAGGGCCGCAGGACGGTGTCGGATCAAGGGTTCCGGACCGGGCGAAAACGTTTGGCGCCAGCAGTGACGACGCGGCACCAGAGGCTGTCAATGTGAACCAGAATGTCAGCATGGTCCGCCGGTTCAGTGATTTGTTCCACATTGCATTACCTCCATATTCAGCGCTGTACGGTATCATTTCTTTAGTAGCCGCGCTTGCGCCGGTCAGAACATGCGTGAGCGTCCCGGATCGCGAACTCTTCGTCCGGGCGGCGCTGCACGCACTCACTTATGCGTTAAGCCAGACATGCTGGACGATATGCTAAGTCTTTGGGTCGCTCGGGCATTCCCCGTTCAGCGATCCGGGGTCATCAGCGGTTCATCTATTCGATATGCACCCTGAACCATGACCCGAGGATCTATGACACACGACATGACACTTCTTTTCGCCCGCATCCTTCTTGCCCTGATGTTCATCATCGACGGCTTCGTAACGCTCGGCAATCCGGGGGGCTTTGCGGGCTTTCTGGGCAGCATCGGTATTCCTTTGCCCCTTGTTGCAACCTGGGCCATCATCGCGCTGAAGCTGGTCGGAGGTACGGCCATCATCCTTGGCTATCAGACCCGCTGGCTGGCATATGCCTTTGCAGGGTTCTGTGTAGCGACAGCCTTCCTTGGGCATTTCTATCCCGACGACATCGCCCAGATGCGGATCTTCTGGAAAAATTTTGCAGTGGCGGGTGGATTTATTCTACTGTCGGCCGTCGGTGCTGGCAGCTTTTCGCTGGATGCCAGACGCAGGGTTCTGGCGTAGTTCAGCCATTGCTGGCGGCGAGTGCCCGAAGGGCAGCGGCCGGGTTATTTGCCCCGCCCTGCCCATTGCGCCGATAGCGGCCGGGAGGCTCGCCGCACCAACGACCGAAAGCCCTGCTTAGGGAAATTTCAGACTCATACCCCACGCTGACCGCGATATCCGCCATCGGGCGTTGTGTGTTCTGCAGCAATTGTGACGCGAGATGCATCCGCCGGTCCGTTACGTAAGCCATGACGCCTGTGCCAACACAATGGCGGAACCGGCTGGCAAAAACCGTCCGCGACAATCCAACCTCTCGCGCCAGCTTCGCGATGGTCCAGGGGTGATCCGGTCGCTCATGCACCAGCGCAAGTGCCCTGGCCAGGGGCGGGTCGCCAAGCGCGCGCAACCATCCCGCCGCATCGGTGGGGATGGCGGTAAGGTAATCGCGCACGGCCTGTACGAAAATGATATCGGCTGTTCGTTCAGCTATGGTCTGGAAACCCGGATTGCCGGTTTCTGTCTCATCGATCAGAAACTGCAGCGATCTTGACACCCAGTCGTCAATGCTGCGCCCGCGTGACAAAGAGACATGCATAACCTTTGGCAGCGCCGTGATCAAAGGATTGCGGCGGCCTTCCCCAAACGTAAATACCCCGTTGAGCATTCGAGTTGACGCACCGGTTCCGCCGAAACGCAGGCGCGGCAGCACTTCAATCCGTTGCCTTACGGTCGGCGACGCGTTGCCGCCGTTTGCTGCCAGAACCTCGGAGAAAGGAACTGTCGGCGCCTCGCTGTCCGATTGAAGCCAGTGCGGGTCTCCATGGGGTAGAAGCACCAGATCGCCTGGCACAAGTTGCGCGGCGTCACCGTTCTCGTGGCGAAACAGGCAGTTGCCTTCCAGCACTATATGGAAAGGCGCAAAGCTTTCCACCCGTGCCTTCTCGATGCCCCAGGGAGCGCCGAATTCACCCACGCTCATAAGCACGCTTTCAAGCCGGAGATCGCGGAGAATGCTGCTGAGAATATCCATATCGGGACGATCTGCTATCATTTACGTCATTTTAATCATTCAGTGTACCGATCAATTTGTCCAGTCTCCATTGAGACCTGCGAGGGCAGATCAATGGAAGCAAGTCATAATTCTCGTTACAGGTGCTGGTGGAACTGTCGGCCAGATACTGATTGAAACCTTAATGGACCACGGTTCCCTCTTTCCGGCCGCCTATCACAACGCGGCAAAGGCCCCGGCTGCGCAGGCAAGAGGAATCGAAACTGCGATCATCGACATGCACCAGCCCGAAACCCTGCCGCCTGCGCTTGAGGGTATCAATACGGTGTTCCTGCTCTGCAGCGGTGTTCAAGGACAAGAGGAGATTGAAATCAACCTCATCGAGGCAGCCAAATCCGCGGGCGCGGGCCGTGTCGTCAAGCTCTCGGCATGGGCAGCGCCGCAATAGCAATGCCGGGTTGGCGCGATTCATCGCGCAGTGGAGCGTCATATCGAGGCATCGGGACTGTCCTGGACATTTCTGCGTCCCAACGGCTTTATGCAGAACTTCCTGCACATGGCAGAGCAAATATCCGCAGTAGGCGATATCTACATGCCAGCCGGGGACGCGCGCATCAGTCAAATCGATGTGCGCGATATCGCCCGCGTTGCATCGAAAGCCCTCACCGATAGCGAACAGAGAGGAAGGCATATGAATTGTCAGGGCCTGCAGCATTGGGCTACGCCGACGCGACGGCAACATTGCCCCGACTACTGGGCAGGCCGGTAACTGCGCATCACCACCCCCGCCGTCGTCATGGCGAGGGTGGCGTAAACCTCTCAAACCGTATTGTGTCAGGCGAATTTCAGAGCCGTATCAGACACCGGCAGGCTCAGACATGCTCCGCACAATGCGCGCGACCGCATCTGTCAACTGCACGGACCCGCTGCGAAGCTCGTTGCCATCGTCATACGCGACCGTGCCCTTGGCGATGCCGTCGTACATGCCAAGCAGCGCGTCCGCGACTTCCGGAGGGACTCCGGCCTCTGCAAGCACCGCAAGCCGCGCCTCGGGGGGAACGAATGCCGTGTCCACGCGGCGGCCGAGCACCGTGCCGAAGGCCTTGGCGACTTCATTGGCGCACCAGTCTTGCGGGCCCGAAAGCTCGACGATCCGCTGGCCTCGGAAGTCATCACACAGAAGCCGGGCTGCGGTGCGTCCAACATCAGTCGTGCTGACCATCGGGATTTTCTGCGAGGGTTCGAGAAAGCTTGGAAGTACGCTATCAGTAATCGCTGCCTGGGCAACCTCACCCCATGCTTCGACAAAATAACCGGGGCGCAGGAAGGTGGTGGACGGCGCAACCCGGTCAAGATGCCTTTCCAGGATGTTGAGCATCGCAATAACACCGGTGCCCGTTTCGTGCTGGGCTCCGATCGAAGACAGGGCGACGACTTTCGGTAGCCCGGCCTGACGCACCGCCCCGGCGAGAGCGCGCCCGATCTCCTCGGCGCGCCGATAGGGATCACCGCTTTCGGGAGGCGGGGAAAGCACGAAGGCACCCGATGCGCCCTTCAGTGCGTACGCAAGGCCAGGTGCGTCCTCGATGCTGCCAATGGCAACATCAGCGCCCAGATTTCTCCAGCTTTCGGCCTGCTCCGGGCGTCGCAACACCACACGGATGGGTTTGCCCAGTTCGAGCAACGCATGCGCAGTCTGGCCACCGGCCCGTCCGTTTGCTCCCAGAACGACATACATGGCAAGTCTCCTTTGTTGTCTGTCATCGTCGGAAACTACGTCAAGCCTTGGCATGCGTCCAATGCATGTAGTATATACCCATCATGCGCGAAGTGAATTTACGAGGCATCGACCTCAACCTTCTGGTCGTCCTGCAGGCGCTGCTGGATGAGTGCAGCGTGACCCGCGCCGCCACGCGGCTGGGCATGAGCCAGCCTGCCGCCAGCCGGGCGCTTGCGCGGCTCCGTCAGCTTTTTTCCGATCCACTTCTGGTAGAGGGACCAGGGGGATACATACGGACTGCGCGCGCTGACGAAATGCGCCCGTTGCTGCGCCAGACCCTGAGCGGCGTCAGCGAGCTTATTGACGGCAGAGACTTCGATCCGGCGCAGGCAACCGGATCTGTGCGCCTGCTGATGGCAGATCTCGAGGCTGCGGTGCTCGCACCGCGCCTCCTCGCCGGCCTAGCAAAGCAAGCGCCGGCCCTCGATCTCGAAGTGGTGCCACCCGGGTCGAAGCCTCTTGACGCGCTCGGGGCCGACGCTGTCGATGCCCTCATCGGCGTCGTCGAGGACGCGCCTGCCGGGTTTCGGAAGCGCAAGCTCTACGAGGATGACTTCGTGACCATCATGCGCGCGGAACATCCGGCGGTTAACACGAAGCTCACGCTGGAACGGTATCTGGATCTCGATCATCTCGTGGTCAGCATCACCGGATCCGGCCCCGCCTGGATCGACCAGGCGCTCGCACGTCTTGGCAGGCAGCGGCGGGTGAGGGTTCGTGTTCCGAGCTTCTTTGCCGCTGTCGAGATCGCGGCGCGATCCGACCTCGTCATGACGCTGCCGTCAAGCCTTGCCCGAACCGCCGTCGGCATGAGGCGCTTCGCGCTGGCACCCCCGCCACTGAAACTGGGCCGGGTGTCGATGAGCCTTGCCTGGCATGGTCGCCATCAGGATTCGCCGCGACACGTCTGGCTCCGCCGCCTGATCGTCGAGGCCGCTGCCGAAATCGGCCACCGGTGAGCTTTCAGTCACAGACGCAGGAGTTTGAGACTTCATCGCGACGGTGGCACCGCACAGAATCGAGGATGGGAGCCCGGACTCGCCGCCGTCGCGAACAGTCGGGCCCTCATCAAGGGGATAAGGGGCGCTCGTCTCGTCGCTCTGCCGGTGGTCGAACATTAACTCCTGGTGATCGCGCAGCCAGCGCTAGTGGGCAAAGTATCGGTGACCGGAAGGATCTCCGACTCCCGCAAACGGCAGAAGTGACGCCACTCGCTAGGCAACGTGGCGGCGGCTTCGAGGTTTTAGTATGCCGCCGCGTTTCGACTTTGAAAGGCAACCGCAGCGCACTTGCGCTCTGACTGTTGGCAGGCACCCTATTGACGAGAGAAGCATAGGCCACTATTAAATATACGGTGTATAAATTAAGGGGGTGACGTGGTTAGTGGGCATGTGTTCATAGCAACCAGTCTGGACGGCTTCATCGCGCGTGAGGACGGCGACATTGGCTGGTTGGTGGAAAGGGACGATCCGACCGAGGATCATGGATATGATGCGTTCATATTGGACATCGACATGATCGTCATGGGGCGCGGCACATATGACAGCATGCGGGACGTCCGGCCATGGCATTATACGCGCCCGGTTCTGGTACTGTCGGCATCGCTGACGGACGAGCAGCTTCCCGACGACCTGTTGGGAAAAGTGCATTTCACCAACAAGTCGCCTCAAGACACGATGGCCATGCTCGAAGCTCAGGGAATTCGCCGCGTCTATGTGGATGGCGGGCGCGTGATCCAGTCATTCCTGCGTGCCGGACTGATTTCAGACATGGTGATCACCCGCGTGCCGATACTGCTCGGACAGGGCCGCAGCCTGTTCGGCACGCTCTCCTCTGATATTTCGCTTATCCATGAGCACACTCGCGGCTACACATCCGGCCTTGTCCAGTCGCGCTACCGGGTCGCAACATGAACCGCCCGAGGGGTCGCCCTTCTCGCGACAAGGCGATTCCCTCGCGCTTGGACATGCTCGGCACTGCTTTGCATCTGCTGGATACCCAGGGCGTAGAGGCCTTTACCATGCGTGCACTGGCGACGCGGCTGCAGGTCAATCCAATGACGATTTACCATCATTTCGGCGACCGCGACGGTCTGATCGGGGCGATGGCGGAACAGGTCTATTCCTGCGTACGCGTGTCTGTTTCAGGGGAAAGTCTTCGTCGGATCGAAGCGCTCATGCAAGCCTATCATGCTCAGGTTCGCAGGCATCCCGGCCTTGCACTGCTCATCTTCAGCAGACCAGAAGTCTTTCCGCAGCAGGCGCAACGGATTACTGACGACATCACCCAGCTTCTGGTTGAGGTCGGCCTGACTTCGGAAAAGGCGCGGCTTTGGGTAAACATACTCGTCGATTTCACCCATGGTGCCGCTGTTGCCACCGCGATGGGTGAGCGGGCGAAACCAGACGGCACCGACAGATTTTCGGACGATGAATATGACGCAACACTTGTTGTGCTGTTGGACGCGCTGCGTCAGAACGCTTGACATATCCGGTCGCACAACGCCTCAGGCCTGACGGAAGTAAACATCACCGCTCAACCAAACCATCGCCATGGATGCTCTTTTGTCGGCAGGTCCCGACCCGGTGGATGCGTGTTTCTGACTGACGAGCATCCGTGATGTGCAGCACATAGCCGCATTGTTAAATCCAAAACCGAACCTGTGTGTTGGCACGGTTTCCCACCTTGAAAGCGTCGACGCAATTGGAACGGGATCGGGAATTTTATCTTGGTGCACCTGGCCTTCACTCCGGTATCCGGTTCAAGCACGCGTTTTTCTCGTGGTAAGGTCAGTTTGATATTTGAGCACGCGTGGGCAGAGCTGTCAGAAAGATCTCTGACGGAAAAAATTCCTGAGGGCTGCTGGGCAGTCAAGCATGGCAGCGAAAATCATATCCGGGCTGCGGTCGAGGTCGTGGACCCAAATCCGCCTTTCGAGCAACAAGAAGAAACCGTTTCAGCCGCTCTTGATGAGGTAATGTTTCTTCTGCCTCTCGCCGAATTAGTTGCGGGCCAAAAGCCATGACCGGAGTCCAAAAAGCGTCAGACAAACGAACTGAGCTTACAATAACAGAACCACTGCTTGGTAGTGCAATGCCCACGCCCCGCGAAAGTATCCTTACCGCGCTGCATTCGCGGATTTCGGCGCTGTCCGCCACCGCCCTGCGCGGCGAGGTGCTGCCCGGGCGGGTGCCCGCTGCAGGCCTGCTGATCCTGCGCGGCGGAGAACCGGGAGAGCCCAAGGTCACCCTGTCCCCCCTGCGCTATCATTACCAGCACCGCGCCGAAGTCGAGGCGGTCGTTCAGGGCGCCGACCACACGCTGAGCGGGCATTGCGACTGGATGGAGGCACAAGCGCCCCGGCCGGTCGATCTTCCGGTCGAGGGTGCGGCCAGCGTGAAGGCGGCCGTCATTGCAGTGGTGTTGCATCACACCAATGCCGATCCTCTTGGCTGAATCAGCCACGAAACATGCTATCATGTCGCCCTTTCCAAGGGGAGGTCGCATATGAAACCTATTGATTTCTGGTTCTCGATCGGCAGCACTTATACCTGCCTCACGGTGATGCGCCTGCCCGCCTATGCCCGCAAGCATGGCCTGGCGTTTAACTGGCGGCCATTCAATGTGCGCACGATCCTCGTCGAACAGAACAATATTCCTTTCGCCGGCAAGCCGGTGAAGGCCGCCTATATGTGGCGCGATATCGCGCGCCGCGCCGGAAGATACGGGCTGTCGGTCACCGTGCCGGCGCCCTATCCACTTGAGCACCTGCCGCTGGCCAACCAGGTCGCACTTCTTGGTATGCAAGAGGGCTGGGGGCAGGAATACGTGATGGCAACCTACCGCAGATGGTTCCAGGACGGACAACCCGCCGGCAGCGAGCCCAATCTGTCGCAAAGCCTGCGGGAAATCGGACAGAAACCAGAGCGGATCATCGAGGCCGCGACAGCGCCTGCCATCGAAGGCGCCCTCGCAAACGAGACCGAGGAAGCAAGACGCCTCGGTGTCTTTGGCGCGCCGAGCTTCGTTGCGGATGGCGAGGTCTTCTGGGGCGACGACCGGCTGGACGATGCAGTGTCCTGGGCGCGAAAAGGTCGCGTCATCTAGACCGGCGGGCAGCTAACGCGTCCCTCCTCGGGTTATCCGTGCATCCGCTGCCAGACCCTTGCCAAGTGTGCGGCACTTCGCGACCTGCGCGCGCTGTCCGCTCCGCTGTTCAACGACGAGACCGTCGTCAACCGCGAGGGGCCAACCTCGCCCCAAGCGATGTGATCCGGCTGCGCTCCGCACGGCTGGGGCTCGACGAGGTCGTCATGCACCTATCCGAGATCGGTCATGGCGACGGGCGCGACAACGGCATCGCCGCGCTGGCGCCAGAGGGCGGAATCAAGCTGGACCGCCTCCCCATCAAGCCGCTGCCCCTCGGCCGCGTGCAGGCCAATGCCCGCTACACACCCTATGTTGATGCTCTGATCATCGGTGATCTGGTGTTGAGTTGGACGCACGTGACAGTCTGACCCAGACAAGCCCGGTGATCGTCGGTCACGCCGACGCCTCACGTGGTATCAGGGCGCTTCACGGCCTTGACCGGTGCCCGGAAATCGCGGCAAACGCAACTCGCGCCGTCCCATCAAGCCATCCTTGCGAAAGACCAGAATCAGCAGCATCAGGGCGGCCAGGAACATCTCTTGCGTGCCGACTGGCGTGGACAGGCGCATGGCCCCCAGATCGACCCCCGCCTCCAGCCTGCGGAACACGTCGGCCACCGAGGTCAGCACGACAACACCCACGACCGCCCCCGCCAGACTGCGCATACCCCCCACGACGAGCATGGCCAGCGTGATGAATGTCAGGTTCAGATAGAAGGCATTGACCGAGATCGTACCCTGAAAATGCACCATCAACACCCCTCCCAGCCCCACCACCATACCCGACAGGACGAAGGCGATCAGCCGATTCCAGTACAGCGAGATGCCCGAGGCCTGAGCGGCCACCTCGTCGTCGCGCGCCGCGCGCGTGGCAAGGCCGTACGATGATATCTGATAAAGCCAGGCCACCGCGATGGCCAGAACCGCACCGCCCAACGCCACCCAGACTGTCACATAGGTGGGCACTCCGACGATTGACGCGCGGCCCATCGTCACGCTGTCCCAGTTGGCATAAACTGCGTGGAATATGAACAACGCCGCCAATGTCGAGATCGAAGCCGCGAGCCCCGACAGCCGCATCAGCACCAGCCCGATCACCAGGGCAGCAACCCCGGCAATTGCCACCGACACCAGAGCGGTGGACCACAGCGAATAGGTCTCAAGGCGCAGGAAATCCGGCAGGCCGGTCATGGTGATCGGTTTCATCATCGCGCAACATGTCATCCAGGTGGCGAAATAGGCGGCGATACCCGCAAAGCCGATATGACCGAACGACACGATGCCGGAATTGCCGATAAAGATGTATAACCCCACAACCAGCACGATCTTGATCAGCGCGTCAGTGACCGTGCGTTGAAACATGACCGAGCCATAAAGATCAGCCAGTACCACCACGGCCATGAGCGGCACCACCAGCACCAGCACCGGCCAGACCCTCTCCAGAATCGCAATTCCTTTGCCTGCGTGCATCACACCCGCTCCCTAGCTGCGCCAATCACGATCAGCCCCTTGGGCCGGACAAGCAAGATGACGATCACCAGCCCAAAGACAAAGGCGTCGCGGAAGGGTCGCAAGCCTTCAGGCAGATACGATTGCAGAAGCACACTGGAAACACCCACCAGAAAGCCACCCAGCGCCGCCCCCACCAGCGACCCCATGCCGCCGATCACGGTAGCAAAAAAGGCAAAGATCACCGGCATCAGTCCCATTCGGATATCCAATGTGCCGGTCTGCACGATCAGAAGCAGCGACACGGTGCCGCCCAACAGGCCGCTGATGACAAAGGCCATGGCAATCACTCGGTTTGCCGGAACCCCCAGAAGCCGCGCCATCTGAAAGTTCTCAGCCGCCGCTCGCATCTGAATCCCCATGGGCGTGCGCTTGAGAAACAGCACCAGCGCGATCAACAGAACAGCTGTTACGCCCATGGTGACCACCTGAATCCCCGGCACGCGCAGACCCAGCACCTCGATGGGTGTGGTCAGCGCCTGCCCGATGCCGATGGATTTGGGCCGCCCGGTATGCACCAGCATGATCATGTGTTGTAGGAAATAGCTGACTGCGAAGGAGGAAATCAGGAGCGTCGCCGGGTCTGAATCGCGCAGGGGGCGAAAGGCCACGCGCTCGGTCGCCAAGGCCAGCATCACCACCACCAGCAGCACCCCGGCTACCATCAGCGGTATCGGCAGCGCGCCGATCAGCAGCGTCGGCGTCAGGCTGGCGGCGGGCACCACCAGCGCATACGCGCCGATCGTGATATAGTCACCTTGGGCAAAGTTGATCAGCCGCATCACCCCGAACACCAGCCCGATCGCCAGCGCCACCAGCGCCAGCAGGCTGCCAAGGGCAATCGCATCGACCATGACCTGTAAGAAATTGCGCATCTGCGTGTCGTCCCCCTGCTGTCAGCTCAGATCGTCAACGCGACCTGATCGGCCTTTTCGCCCAGATAGGCCCGGCGCACGGCCGGATTGGCCTGAACCTCGTCCGGCGTGCCCTCGGCCAGACTGCGCCCGCCGTCCAGCACATGGATGCGTTGGCACACACCCATGATCACCGTCATGTTGTGCTCGATCAGCAGAACACCGCAGTCAAACTGTGCAGGCAGTTCGCTGATCACCTGCATGAGCGCCGCGCATTCGGTTTCGTTCATGCCCGAAGCCGGTTCATCCAGAAGCGCAAAGCTTGGCCCCATCGCCAGCGCGCGGGCGATGCTGATGCGCCGCTCGTCGCCATAGGACAACCCGTCGCAGGTCAGATGCGCGATCGGGGCACAGCCGATCCAGTCCAGAATTTCATGCGCTCGCGCCTCGGCAGCACGCCGGGGCAAACCGGCGCCGAGAGCGGCGACCACAAGGTTTTCCTGTACCGTCAGATCGCGGAACAATCGCGCCGCCTGAAAACTGCGCGCCACACCGGCACGGGCGACATCTCGGGCCTTCATGCCGGTGAGGGTCTGGTCTTCGAGCATGACGCGCCCTTCGGTGGGCGCCTGAAACCCGGTCAGGACATTGACCAGCGTTGTCTTGCCCGCACCGTTCGGTCCGATCAGCCCCAGCACCTCGCCACGCCGGATCGTCAGATCAATGCCGGTGAGCGCGCGGATGCCGCCGAACGAGACATGCACATTCTGCGCCTGCAGGCGGGTGGGCCGGGGCTCGGCTGCCGTCTCTGGTGGTGTCATCGCGGCATCTCCCATGCATCGAAAGAGGGCCGCCCGCACAACGGCGGGCGACCAGCGGGGCTTATTGCCCGATACGGAACAGAAGCTGCATGTCCGGGATAAGGGTCGGGCGGTAGATCTCGACCGCGCGGAACGAGTCATCCTCGACATTCATCATCAGGTAGGGGCGATCGAGCAGGATATGCACCTCGGGCGTGTAGGTTGACGGCCCGGCCAGGAACTGCTCGTCGGTGAAGGCCTCCATCGCCTCGGTGACCGCAGGCGCCTCGACCGATTCCGCACGGCTGACGGCCAGCTCATACGCCTCGACCATGCTGTAGCCGTTGATCACATAAGACGAGCCCGGGGCCTCTCCCCAGCGCTCTTCATACGCGGCGAGGAACTCGTGGATCTCGTCGCGCGGGTCATCGCCATAAAGCGACATGAAGCCCGGCAACCAAAAGTTGGTCAGGCCCGGCACGGCACCCAGCCAGTAGTTGTCCACCATCGCCGTGCACCCCAGGATCGGTGTGTCGATCCCGGCGGCGCGGATCTGGCGGATGGCCGAACCACCGCCAGGCATGACCGAGCACATGTAAAGCGAGTCTGGCTGCGGATCGAGGCCGCGCAGGCGGGTGATCTGCGAGGCGATCGAGGGGTCGTCGTTCATATAGGTGTCGCGGCCGAGGATCGACGCCTCGTCACGGTCCTGCAACCACGCGGCGCGGAACCCTGCCACGGCAGAGCGGTGGTACTCCAGCGACAGGTCTTCCAGAATATAGACTGTCTCGATGCCCATCTCGCGCGTGGCGTATTCGGCCATGGCGATGCCTTCGGTCTGACCCGAGTTGTTGGCGGTGAAGGTGTAGGGGCCAACGCCCTGCGCACCCATCTTGGGGTCGCCGGCGCACAGACTGATATTCATGATCCCGGCCTGACTGGCAGCCAATGCAGCCGGGGCACCCATGTCGTAATCGCACGACACCACCAGCAGATCGACGCCCTCGGCGACCATCTGCTGACCGACCGTGGCGGCGTATTGCTGATCTGTGCGCGTGTCGCTGACGCGGTATTCGATCTGGCGGCCTAGCAGACCGCCAGCCTCGTTGATCTCTTCGATCCGCATAATGGCACCGCGGAACGGCTCGGCGTCATAATTCGCCATCCAGCCTGATTGCGCGATGGCAAAGCCAATGCGGATCGGATCGTCAGCCGCTGCGGGCAGGGCGACAGCCATGGCCGTCAGCGAAACCGAGGCAGCAAGGGTGGCACCCTTGGGCAAGTTGAGTTTCAGCATTTTCATCATCCCTTTTGGAGCAGTTGTTTATGCGGCGTTCAGCGGCGCCAGGTCCCGCACCTCATTCATCCTGGCGCTGGTTGCCCTGTTCGCCCGAAGGGCGGACGCAGGTTTTCCAGATCGGTTGGTTTTGCCGGGCGAACTGCACACGGCCATCAGGCGCTTTCCCTCCCTGCATAGCCAAAATACGCTTCCTCCATCGCATTGCCGGTGGCCAAAGCCTCGGCGCTGTCGGACAGCACAACTTTGCCTGAGCGCAGCACATAGACGCGGGTGGCCAGATCAAGCACCCGCGCGGTGGATTGCTCGACCACCAGCAGCGTAAGCCCAGCCGCGTTCAGATCCTTCAGGCTGGCGTAGACCTGATCGATCACCAGCGGCGCCAGCCCCAGCGACGGCTCGTCAATCATCAGCAGGCGCGGGCGTTGCAGCAGGGCGCGGGCGATGGCCAGTTGTTGCTGCTCGCCGCCTGACAGATTGCCCGCCACCCCGCGAAAACGATCGCGCAGGATGGGGAAGGTCTGCAGGATGCGCTCTAGATCCTGCTTGGCCGCCGCTTTGTCGCGGCGGATCATCATGCCCACCAGCAAATTTTCCTCGACCGTCAGGGTTCGGAAGATGTGGCGACCTTCGGGTACCAGCGCCAGCCCGCGCTGGCACAGCTTTTCGGGCGCGACCCCTGCGATATCACTCCCCTCGAACCCGATGCCCCCCGATGCCGGGCGCAGCAGGCCGGAGATGGTCTTGAGCAGCGTGGACTTGCCCGCACCGTTGGGGCCGACGACAAACACCGCCTCGCCCCCGGCCACGCGGATATCCACCTGATCCAGTGCGGTCAGCTTGCCGTAGCGCACCGTCAGTTCCGAGATATCCAGCATCCGCCTCGCTCCTTCACCAATACCCGCGCCACTCACCACATCATGAAGGGCGCAACTGCCGCATCGCTGACCTTGCCGTCCATCACATCGCCCAGTGCCTGATCGATCACCGACAGCCCCGCGCGCATCTGATCATCTGTCAGGATCAGGGGCGGGGTGAATTCCAGCACATTGGCCGACAGGCCCACATAGCTGAAGGTCACGCCCAGTTCCCACGCGCGGTAGATCACCTTGGCGGTGATTGAGGGCGCAACCGGCGCGCGCGTCTCGCGGTCACTGACGAGGTCAACGCCAATCGCCAGCCCCCGCCCGCGCACATCGCCGATGATATCATGGCGCGCGACCAGCCCGCGCAACCCGTCCATGAACGCGCTGCCAAGGCGCGCCGCGTGCCGGTCCAGCTTTTCATCCAGAATGGTCTGCACCACGGCAAGCCCGGCGGCTGTGGCGACCGGGTTGCCAGCGGTGGTCTGCAACGCAAACGCGCCCGCATGGTCCATCAGCCGCGCCGGGCCGATCAGGGCTGACAGCGGCAGGCCACCGCCCAGCCCCTTGCCGAACACAACCATGTCAGGCTGGAACCCCTCATGCTGGAAACAATGCAACAGGCCAGAGCGGCCAAGCCCCACCTTTACCTCATCCACCACCACAAGAATGCCGTGGCGCTGGCAACGCTCAGCCAGCGCAGCCAGAAAGCCGGGTGGCGGCACGATCAGCCCGCCATCGGACATCAGAGGTTCGATGAAAATGGCCGCGACCTGTTCCGGCGGGCAGGTGGTGGCGAACTGGTAATCCAACAGGTCCAGCACGGCCTCAGCCGAAAAACGCGGGCGATAGGGGTCAGGATAGGGCAACAGCACCAGCCCGGCCTGCGGCAGGGTGTGGGTCATCGCCGTGTGCCCGCTGACGGCCATCGAACCTGAGACATTGCCGTGATAGCTGCCAATGAACGAAATGAAGCGCTGCCGCCCGGTCGCCGAACGCGCCACGCGCACCGCGCAATCATTGGCGTCCGATCCCGAATGGCCGAACCAGACCCGCCGCTCGCCCTGCCCCGGCGTGATCTCCAGCAGGGTCTCGGCCAGTTCCACGGCGGGGGTGTTGGGATGCAGCAGCAGGCTGGAGCCCGCCATGTTGCGCAGCGCCCGCGTTGCGGCCTCGACCACGGCGGGGTGGCTGTAGCCCAATGAGGCCGAACCGGCGCAGCCCGAAAGATCCAGCACCTCGCGCCCGCCCTCTTCGATCAAGGTGCAGCCGTGCCCGCCGGTCACCGCCAACGGGTTGAACCGCAGCCGCCCGATATCGGCGATGACGCGTGCATCGCGTTCACGCAGTGACGGTGTGTTGGTGCGGCCCTGTCCCATTCCTTTCTCCCTATGCCCCTCAGCCCTGACCGATTTCGGCGATCAGCGCATCGGTGGTAATCTGGCGGCAGTAACCCTTGATGGTGCGCAGCGAGTTGTCGTGGCGTTCTTGGGTGATCGAGGCGCAGGCATCGGTCACCAGCGTGACCAGATAGCCAAGATCGCAGGCATCGCGCACCGCCGATTCCACGCATTGATCGGTCAGAAGCCCGGCCAGCACCAACTGCTTCACGCCCAGATTGCGCAGAATGTAATCAATATGGGTGGAGACAAAGACCGACGACGAGCCCTTGGGCAGAACGATCTCATCCTCGCCCGGTGCCAGTTCGTCGATCACCTTGCCGTCCCATGAGCCTTTGGGCACATGAAACCCGGTCACCTTGTAGTCAAGGCTGCGGTCACGGCCGTCGCGGGTAAGGCTTTCGATATTGGTATACATCACCTCGATCTGCGCGCACCGGAAGGCGGCTTGCAGGCGCTGCATGGCGGGGATCACATCGGCCTCTAGGTGGGCAAAGAACGGGCCGTATTTCGCTTCGATCTCTTCGGGCGTGTGGCCATTGAATTCGCCACCCTCGCGGCGCACGGAAAAGTTCTGCACATCGATGAACAGCAGCGCCGACAGCGACGGCACCAGTGGCACCTCGCGGGTCAGCGCGGCGGCGGCGATGGCGTGAGGGTCTTGGATGGCGGTCATCGAGCGGGTTCCTCCAGGGTGTTCAGGGCGCGTGCCAGCGCGCGGGTAAGTATCTTGGCCCATGCTTCCTGCGCGTCCGGGGTGGCTATCTGGTCGTTGCGGATTTCAACCAGCGTATGCAGCAGCCCGCGAGGCTCGGCATGGACCGGGACGGCGTAGTCGGTCAGGTCGCTGCACTGATAAGGCGCGTTCTCGGTCACGATCAGCGCGGGGTTCTCAGTGCGCACCGCGGCGACCATCGCGCGCCCCAGCCGGGGGTCGCGGTTGAACAGAAAGCCCAGCTGCATGGGCCGCGTGTCGCCGAGCGATTGCAGGCGCGGGGTGAAGCTGTGGATCATCAGGATGATGGTGTTCTGCGGATCAGGGCGCGCATCCAGCACCCGTTTCACCGCGTCATGATAGGGCGCCAGTATGCTGTCAAAGCGCGCCTGCCGCTGCGCCGCACTTAGCGCACTGTTGCCCGGCACCGGCGTGCCATCCGCCACCTCGGGGATCAGATCGGGCGCACTAAGCGAGCGGTTGCAATCAATCACAAGGCGGCTGTAGCGCTGCAAAAGAAGCGGCGCATCCAGCATGTCAGACATCGCCCGTGCCACGCCCGCCGCCCCGATATCCCACGCGATATGGCGGTCAAACTCTTCCGCAGACAAGCCCAGGTCCCCCAGCGACTGCGGCAACAATCGCCCGCCGTGTTCGCAGATCAGCACGACCCGGCCCTGGCCGTCAGGGTTCACAATCTCGCACGGCGGCGGGTCTGCCGGGGACAGCAGCGCCGTGGTGCCGGCCTGCGGCTCAGGTTCACCCATCATAAACCTCAAGTATTCATTCATGCCAACCGCCAAGCAGGCGTCCGGCTGGCCCTTAAGGGAGGAAAATTTATTCCCGCAGTCAAGGCAAAACCGTATTTTTGATTTGATATTTTCAGCCGCCGATGATTTTATCATCCTTGACGGAGGCCCGATGGCGTGGCTCACAGCGTCTGGAAAGCAACGCTGGGAAGGGCAGAAATGACAGTCAGAGACTTGCTCAACGAGCACATCGCGCAACTGACCACCAGCGAGCGCAAGATCGCCAATGTCCTGCTGGCCAATTATCCCTATGCCGGGCTGTTGCCGATTCAGGAACTGGCGGCCAACGCGCGGGTCAGCCCGGCATCGACCACGCGGTTTGTCAACAAACTGGGCTATGCCGGCTATCAGGATTTCCAGCGCCGCCTGATCAGTGAGCTGAAAAAGCGCGAATTGTCCCCTCGCGAGTTGAAACTGACTGAGGTGCCGCCACCCGAAGGTGCGCCGTTTTTCCTCGATTACGCGCACCGCATGTCGCGCACACTTGCAACGCTGGTCGAAGCCGTGCCCGATGCTCAGCTTGAGATGGTATCGAACCTGCTGGCCGACCCCTCGCGCCAGATCTTCCTGCGCGGCGGGCGGGTAACTGACACGCTGGCGCGCCTGCTATCGGTCCACCTGAGCCAGATCCGCGACAAGGTGCAACACTTGCCCGACGACCCCGAGGCATGGCCTGAATACCTGCTGCGCATGCGCAAGCAGGATGTCGTGGTGATGTTCGATGTGCGCCGCTACGACCCGAGGCTGGCCCATCTGGCCGAGCAGATCGCACATGAGCGCCAATCTGTCATCGTGCTGGTGTCTGATACCTGGCTGTCACCGATCGCCGCGCATGCCAGCCACGCCTTTCCGCTGCCGATTGACCTTGGCACGGCGTGGGACACACATGTCAGCCTTGTGACGCTGATTGAGGCCCTGATCGTGCGCGTGTCCGAGGCGGACTGGGCCGCCACAAGAAAACGCCTTGCGGCGTGGGACAGGCTGCGCATGCTGTCCGATACCCCGCCGAAATCTCCCTGATTTACCGACAAAAGGACCGCCTCCATGCTAAAAAGCGAAGACATCGTTTACGCCTGCACCTGTGACTTCGCGGGTAAGACCCGGGGCAAGGGGTTTCCCGCGTCGGACATGGAGAAGCGGCTGAAACGTGGTATCGGCTGGGCACCCACGAACACGCAGATCACCTGTTTCGACGCCATCGCCCCAAGTCCCTTTGGCGCACTTGGCGACCGGGTGCTGATCCCTGATGCCGCCACCCGCGTCACCCTGCGCGCGCCGGAAATGGGCCTGTCCGAAGATTTCGTGCTGGGCGATCTGCATACAACCGATGGCCAGCCTTGGGCGCTGTGCCCTCGTTCAATCCTGAAAGCTGCTCTGGAGCGGCTCAAGCGGGTCGCGGGCCTGACGGTGGTCGCAAGTTTCGAGCATGAGTTCCAGTTTCGCGATGCCGGAATGGCGCGGGGCACCGCCTATTCGCTTCAGGGCTTCCGCCCCAACCGGGTTTTTGCCGAGCGGCTGATGGGCGCCATGCGCGAAGCCGGGCTGGAACCGGACACGATCATGAAGGAATATGGCGTGGACCAGTTCGAGGTGACGATGGACCCGGCGCAGGGCGTCACGGCGGCGGATCATTCAGTGATCCTGCGCCAGTTGGTCTATGCGGTCGCCGAAAGCTGCGGCCACGCCGCCACCTTCACGCCGCTGCAAGACCCCGCAGGCATCGGCAACGGTCTGCATATCCATTTCAGCTTTCTCGACGAAAACGGCACCCCGGCCACCCATGACCCAAAGGGCAAGCATGGCATGAGCGCGCAAGCCTCTGCCTTCGCCGCCGGCGTTCTGCGCCATGTCGATGAGATTATGGCCATCCTGGCGCCGAGCCTGGTGTCCTACGGACGGCTGACCCCGCATCGCTGGAGTGCGGCGTTCAACAATCTCGGCGTGCAGGACCGCGAGGCGACGCTGCGGATCTGCCCGGTCTCGGCGATGTCCGACATCGACACCGCGCGCCAGTTCAACCTTGAGTTCCGCGCCGCAGATGCCTGCGCCAGCCCCTATCTGCAACTGGCAGCACTGGTCCATGCCGGATGTCAGGGGATCGAGGAGGGGCTGACCGCGCCGGACGCCACCGAGGAAGACCTTGCCAGCCTCGCGCCTGATTTGCTGGCCGCACGTGGGTTGCACAGATTGCCCACCAGCCTGCCGGATGCGCTGGAGAAATTCGAGGCTAGCACGCATATCCGCGACTGGTTCGGCGCGGATTTTGTCGAGGTGTATCGCCTGCACAAACAAGGCGAGATCGATTTCCTGGCCAACAATTCAGTTGAGGAAACCCATCGCGCCTACGCGCTGGCCTACTAGGCACCTAATGTTGCCAGCCGCCTGGCCATCGCGGCCAGGCGGCATGCCAATGTGTACGCGAAACACGACCAGTGGATCGTTACCAGACGGATTACCCTTTTCCTGCGGCTCTCCACCCACGATGAAGGCGCCCATCATCCGCCCCACCAACATCTCAAGTGTCTGTCAGTCGATATCGACTGCGCAGGCCGCCTCAGATTCGATCAGACAGCCGATCCCGAGGTTGAGTGCTGGCTCAGGATCACTCTCGTGAGCCGCTTATACCCCTGCAGACGAAGGGGGCATTGCCCGAACAGCCGATTCACGTCAGCTTGGCCACCTGGAAGACGATCATCAGTCTCACCCGCCATACCGCAGCCTGCGGCTGACGAATGAGCCCGCCAAGGTCACGATCGCTGGGGCAACCAATGAAAGGTAGCACCTGCCCGGGAAAGGATAACCTTGCATAGCAGGAACCCCATCGAGTTCACACTAACTGACCGCTCGTACCTATCGATCACCCTGAAGCGCTTTATCCCCCGGAGCTGACCCATAAAGCGCCTGTGCAGGCCTCGATCCCGATTGTCAGCGGTGGCAGTTTTGCCAACTCGGCCAGAAGTTGGTCCCGCCGAAACCGCCGGCTCAAGATTAACTTCCCTTCCCCATCGGCTCCATGAAGCTGGAACACGTTCTTGGCCAGATCTATCCCAGTAAATGCAATTGCCATGCTCTCCTCCTGTCTTGCTGGCTGCATCTCACATCAGCGTGCGTGCTGGAGGGCTGACCGTCCGCAGGCGGCGTGCGCGGCGCAAGGCTCTCGGCACACGTGCCCCGATCCTGGTCGAGGCGCGGGCGAATGCCAGATGGTCGCTGGATTTCGTTCATGACCAGTTCGCTTGCGGGCGGCGGTTCCGGGTGCTGAACATCGTTGATGACGTCACGCGCGAATGCCTGGCTGCAATCCCGAACACGTCGATCTCTGGCCGGCGTGTTGCGCGGGAGTTGACGGCACTGATCAAACGGTGCGGTCGGCCCGGCATGATTGTCAGCGACAACGTCCTAGCTCGGGAACGAAACGCGGTTTAGGGCGTCGGATCACGGGGCA
>JAFIEK010000101.1 GCA_020832545.1 Pararhodobacter sp.
CGGGCGACGTGCTGCAAGGTGCGGCAGCGGACTGTAACTCCGCCGGGGAGACCCACGCCTGGTTCGATTCCAGGGTCGCCCACCATCCCCACATTTTATCCAATAAAATCAACGATGTTGTGTTTCGCAGAGGCGTCGCTTCGGGCGGTGTCGTCTACGTGCGGTATGGACCGGGGTTTCAGATTGTCCGTCACGCTACTCCGTCTGCGCGGCATCAGTATTTCACGTGTGCCCGGTATGCGAATCGGTATCCGATTGGACATTTCAAGCCGTTTCGGTTTCATGGGCGTCACAGATGTTGGGCGGGCGACCTTCGGATAATATCTCGACAATGTACGCAGCCTGTTGGGTACGCAGCCTGCTGGCGGCCATTCTTTGCCATGAAGGTCGCGGGAACGTCGTGATGGCGGTCCGCAACGATCAGCTTGTTTGCGCTGAATCTCTCCGGCCACAGGGGCTGCCCATGGATACCACCACGATAGAGCGCCACGAAGAGGTGGTTCGCACCCAAAATCGCGCGCCGTATGACTCTTCTGGGAAGTGGGGTGAACGTTCATGACGCTGATCTGTACATGGCTTTGCCATCCTGCTACCCGGAATAATGTAATGGGAACTATATTAACTAAATATCTCCTTAGGGGGTGGTGTCAAATCAAATACCTCAACTGCGGATTTTAAGGCCGCTTGAGTCAAACCTTCTACTCGAGTTCGTTCATGCCTCAAGGCGCTCTTTGAATCTTTCGATGCGGCCAACAGCCACCTCTTTCTAAATCTAAGCAGCGCCGCAACAACAATCATCTGAGTCTGACCCTTGCTCAGGCCATTTTGAGAAACCTTCTCATCGGCGCGAGCATTGCAAATCAGGCCTGAAAGGAAAACTTCCGAAAACTCAACTGAATCAGAGGTTTCTTGATTCAAGAGCAGCCGATAAAAATAAATCCACAGACGATCTCCAATCAGCTTCGCGCCATCTAGGCCGATCGGAGCAAATGAGATTTGTCCAAAATCAATAAAAAAAGTAGTTTCTGGACCCCAGAAGACATTTCCTTCGTTTAAGTCAAGATGGGCCAGGCCGAAGTTGTTGTTTCCTGAAATGGACGAAAACATCTCAAGAAGCGTGGCAGTCAAATGTTCAGTGAAGCGAGAACTAAAGTCAATTTTGATTCTGCGAGAGGTCTCTAAAGTAGAGCGAAAACTGAAAGGAACATTGTGAAGTGGCATGTCCAGGTAATCGGATGTGGAGCGCAAATTCTCAGAGGAAGCGCCATTAAACTTTCTTGCTGCTTCAATAAGGGCTGCAAAGCGCGGCATGATGAGATAATCGGACTCGAGCATTGCCTTAACGTTGGGCGCAAGAACGTCTTGCATTATAATAGACCATCCAAATTCAGTTTCGCAAACACAGAAAACTTCTGGAATGGAAACAGCAGGATCAAAAAGAATACTTGTCGCTAGAATAGAGAAGCGAACTTCTCTTGGAATCTCATTGAAGGCTTTGTGCGAGTGATTGCGCAATACTCTCTTCTCAATCAGCGAGATCTTGCTGTCCGAAAGATCCAGACTCCAACGAATGACATTAGTTCCAGATCTTCCCTTCAGAATACGCTCCGGTACGGCTTTGTCGGAACGCTTTAGCTCCCGAAGATCGAACTGACAACCTGTGTCAGAGATTACCTTTCTCAGTCCACCAAGGGTGGCAGATTCAAAGTCCGCTTCTGACAGGTTGTCTGCACTAGCCATCTATACGAAGCTCAAGAAATCACCGGAGTAAGCCTTGGCATGCGGGGTCTCTAATAGAACAGTGGCACTCGGCCCCAGCTCCGGAAGCGCAATTTGAACCTTCAACATTCCTCGCAAACTCTGATCGCTCTGCATTAAGTGAATGATATCTCGCAAAAATTAATTTCATCGCATCGCGCCAGCTACTTTTGCAGATAATTCTGAAGGCCAGCAGGGCTTCTCCGTAAGTGTCTTAGAACTTAATTTCAAAAATTTCCATAGCATAAGTAAATTCTCCAATTAGTGTTAAAGTCTAGGATTGTGTGGAATTCAAATCTACCTGCGCAGATCTTATGCAATTAAGTTTCAAAAGCAGAGGTTTGTCCATTGTATCAGTCATAACGTCTTCTAAACCCCAGAAGAAATGGTGCGCGTTAAACTTTAACACGCTATCAATCTCCATCAAAATATCACTCCATTCAGATGCACTCAGCAGCCAAAGCCTACGAGTTTCACGAAAAGCGGCTGTGAATCTCCTGTCCGGGTTCAATATTCCGTCGTAACTTTCGTCGATAACATTGTTAAATGTTTTAAAGCCAAGGCGGTGAAGTAGGTGCAGTGTAAACGGGTTTCCAAAAACAATCATGCAATGATAGTTTGCTAAAGGCTTAACGGATTTCTCGGTAAATCTGTTCATCCGCGAACCCATCTCAGTTTCGGAGACAATGCTAAATCGCGTTCTTTTATAAAGTTCCTCTGAGAGATCGTCTACCATTTGATGAGATGCGCCATGATGTTTTCCGTTTAAAGGATCCTCTGCATCAATCAGAACTCGACCATAACTTCGTAATGTCGAGAGATGTCTCATTAAATTTGGATTCAAGTCTAGCTCATTAAGCCTATCTAGGATTGATTTTGGTCGCCTTCCAAACTTCGATTGAAAGCGATCAAGCCGGATCTCATCTTTGTCAACTCCTCCGAACGAGATCAATGTTCGATCCCACATTCCATGTTCTATTAGATTTAACGCCAATTGCGCACGTCGCGGACGAACCTTATGCATCAAGCATAGCGCAACAGAATCGGGTCGATCAGCGCTATAAAAAGCTCTTTCCCTTCTCATGAAATCGTCTTCTGTTTGTATTTTTCGTTTAGCTTCGCGAACTACACGTCGAAGGAATCGATGGTGGTAGCCTATATGAATTCCCAGAGCTCTTTGGAACTTCACGAGATATACCTGATGCAGCCTGTCAAGTTCTACATCTTGGGAGATGTAAATAACGTTCTGTGGATTGACTCCAAGTTTATCAAATGCGCTGTACCAATCAGAAAAAACAGAGTCTGAAATAATGTTGCCTTCACCGCTATTGTCAAGAATGATTCCAACCTTATTGTTTCGGTGTGCATCCATGACCGCATCTGGTATCGATTTCAGAAAATTTAGCATTCCGGTTTTTACCCGGTTCGTGATGCTATAGATTGCAAATCCGAATTCAGAAGGATCAGATACTACTTCCGACAAAAGTTTTCGTGCCAAGGCGTGCGTTGGCAAAATTCTTTCCAGGGACGCGTCGCCGAAATCTGCTAACTCGGTGATCAACGTTGGTTACTCCTATTTATTCTTAGATGCTTACTATTGCTGCGGACCTAACCATTTTTCACGAAACTCACATCGCTCTGTGTCTGACCAGAAATGTTTTGCATACTTGGAGGTGTAAAGTTTGTCTAAGTGTTCAGGTGAGTAGCGTGCCACAGAAGTTACATTTCTGTAAAGGTCAGAATAGTGTTTCATGCCTGCATCATTACTACGGCCAACTCTGATTTCACTCCCAAGTAGTTCACTTAATACAAGGCCCTTTGTTTCGTCCGGGCAGTCAGTTCGGAAGATCACTGTATTTGCGGATTTTATGTATACATACTTCAGGTCTGTGTCAAATTTCTGAGTATAGACATTTATTGACAATTGTTCTAAAAACTCTCGATCGAACCACGTTAGTGGACTCTCATGGTTATAATTTTGTTGAAAGTATTTGAATACTATTGCTGGATCCTTTTCTTTCTGAATTTCGTTGGGGTAATGGTCAAGATTCTGAAAAAATGCACTAAGATTACGTGCCACTGGGTCACGTACCAAACTGATGTATAGACATTTTTCTTTTTTCCGAAAGAGCCTTTCCCGCTTCGCCATTGCTATACTGATGTGAGTTAGGGGAAACTTTCCCTTGTCCAGTCGTTTTTTTGCGCTTTTTATTAAGCTTTTGCGATCCAATGTATGTATGTCATAGCAGGTTAATCCAGCTGCTTGGATCGCACGTGACGTTGATGTGGACGCTACCTTGCCCATTGTGTAAACTACAGGCGTCAGGTGAGATTCAGCTCTCTTAGATGATTCCGTATGTTGACGCATCAATGGCATGGCTTAACTCTACTTTGGTTTCCTAGAGCGACATTTTAGACAGCTCTTGTTTATAGTTGCGTTTATTTTTCAGAACACTGCTTCTTTGGTTTTATTACAGCTTATTCACGTTCTCACTGTCCTTGGAGAATGCGATTACTTGAGAGAAGTGTCGTCGAAGTGTGTCGTTTTCGGAAAGACCATCTAAGATAGATCTTATCTTTCGACGCTGAAATTCGTCCGTCTCCAGTTTTGCGAGGGTTTCTTTCGGCGCGAGCAAAAGTTCAGCTGACAAACGCCTCAGTAGACGGAAGTCATCTGGTTCATTGGTTTGCAGTTGTTCTTCCTCAGGCACTTTTGTCTGTGACGTATTCTTCGGTTGCGACACCTCAGCGAGTAGACTGGTGAACGTGTAGAGGACGCGACTATCCAAGACCCCATCTGCGGACAGGAGGTTCAGCGCAACATCCAATGGCATTTTGGGGAACGCATCTACCTTTGAAACAGAGCTGACATTGAGTGCAGCCTTGTCGTTAGCCATCGCGGCACCAACGTTGCGCCAACTTCGAATATGCAAATCCTTGCTAGGGTTTGGTATGTTATACCTGTCCCCTACCTTCTGATAACCGGCAAAGAAATAGTTTGGGTTCTGGTCTTCTTCAACTATTTCTACTGTATTGTCTGCGGCCAATCGAGAACCGTCAACCTGTTCGACGTAGTTGCAATCAACGCCTGCGATGATGAAACGCTCGTAGCCAATTGCTGCGGCCCAGGCTAACGAATGACTGCCTGTGGTAACTGGTTCCGGGTGCAGTTCAGGCAATCCGCTGCGGATGAGGTCGAAGTTCACAACCCCGTCGGTGGCGCCTTGCTCTTCAAGCCACTGAAACAGGTTTTCCCGGAGCAAAAACTGCTGAATGCCATATCTACGACGATGTCGGACGAGGTCGAGGATAGCCTCCTTGTGCGACATACCCACTACGGTATCAAGGCAGCTGTAGAGGGTCGGATACCACCTAATCTCATGCCAATAGCGATAGGCGGCATTCATCCCGATGCTATCGGTCTGTTTGAATGCTGAAAAATCAATCTCGGCCAGTGAGGGACCGTTGCCGAGGATCGCGCAGATCTGCTGGCGCGAGAAATCAAAACGCAATCCCGAGAAGTCTTTTACCAACCCGCGGTGATGAAATGTTACTCCGCCTGGATTGAAATCATCTGGTCTGAAATCCCCAAGTTTCTTTGAGATGCCATCAAACCAGTTTTCTTTTGAAACAGTGCTGGAAGCGTCGCTAGCGGGACAGAATTCGCGTGCGCTGCTAATTTGAAGCCCGTGACGGGTAACAAGTGCCGAGATTATTGACTGATCTTGTCGGTGGCCATAGTAGCCGAAGACGCGGCGCAATGTGCCCAGATCGTCCACCGGCTTGAACTCCTGTTCGAAGCTCGCAGCCATTTTGCGTTGTTCCTGCTTGGGCAACGATTGGCGTTTCTCAGAATCGGGGGGATGCTTGTCACCAACCGCGACATCCTTGGTCTGCGCCAAGCGGGCGGCTTCATCGAAAACCGAATGGCTGGGGCTGCCGATCTTCAACCCGAAAAGGCACGAACAGACATGCGGTCCGGCCATCTCGCGCCAAGTGAAACGCGCCACCTGAATCGCCGCATCAGACGTGAACGAGGCGTTGAACAACGGCCAATGTCTGGAATCATCATGATTGATGAAAAAGTGACCTTCCGCTTCAATTCGATCAAAGATAGTGCGTGGCGAACGGCAGAGCGACACCCCGGCATCGATCCATAGAAGGTGCGTGTCTTCGGTCAACCGGTCCGCCAGCGTGGTGAAAAGAACGTTCTTGAAGACATAGTTTTTTGGGTTGCGCTGCCAATCGGCGACATATGAGGGAAAATCGCGTTCGAGTAGCACAACATTCCGCAACTGCGTCAGAAACGCTCGCTGCGCTGTAGTCATGCCAATGTCGCATACCATCAGCAGCAGTTCCGGATCGTGCCGATGGATCGAGGCGACGAGTGTAACGCCCATATCGAAATAGTTGGAATCCCACGCGCTGACAGCGATGCGATTCAGGTTGGGCAAAATCCAATCCACAAACGCTTTGCGAGTGGCTTCGTTCATCGTTACATCGTTATTGAAGAAATGCGCCAGTGCTCGTGCGTTGGAGTTGTTGGCGATAAAATGGTCCCGAATTTTCTCTTCGGGGACGGTAGTGCTTTGACTGGTAATTCCGTCGGCACCGCTTTCTTTTTCATCGACGATACGCTTGACCCAGTCGAGCGAGAGAAAATCATAGTATCGTTTGCCGACAACAGCGGATTCAGCGAGAGAGACCCTTCGGGCGCGCATGGTTTTCGCATCCTCGTGGATCACCGCCTCTGAAATAACTTTGTCGAGAAACTTGAAGCGGACGCCCAGGGCAGCGCACCGTGCCCAATATTCGTAGTCGAACGAATAGTTCATACTCTCGTCTAGAGGGCCAGCCGCCATAAAAACGGATTTCCGTAAAAACAGAGACGGTTGAAGGATGCCCAAGGAATTGGCGAAAGCTGCTTGCACGGCTTCCCCATTTCGATGCACATAAGCATCCTTGAGCTTCTTGCCCTCCGGGTCAACAAACACACCGCGCCCATAGATGACGCCCACATTGGGATTCCGATCAAATTCCGCAGCGACGGTTGTCAGCACATCATCCGATGCATAGCGATCATCGCTGTTAAGCCAACAAAGAATTTCACCTTTCGCCTCGCCCCAGCCAAGGTTGATCGCATGGGTCTGACTCTTGTCTCGACCCTCGAAGAGCGTGGCGTGATTATTGACCTTACAATAGGCAGCGGCAATATTGAGTGAACCGTCCGTTGAGCCGGGATCGAAGATAAGGTGCTCGTAATCCTTCAACGTCTGTGCGGTGATCGAATCCAAGGTCTGCTGCAAAAAATCCGCTTGATTGAAGCTTGGGGTGACGATGGTGAAACGCTTTGTCATCTTAAGCCTTCACAGCAAGAAATTCTGCCAGTTTTTCGGTTGCCTCATGGCTCGCCCGGATCACTGCGTCCACAGTATTCGATCCATTGTGTGAGCCAAAGATACAACGGTCCATGTTGCGAAGGGGGCTTTCAATTGGCAGAGGTTCCACCTCGAATACGTCGAGAGCGGCGGAATGCGCATGGCCGGACTGAAGGGCCTCCAACAGTGCCGCCTCGTCGATCAGCGGGCCACGGGCGACGTTGACGACACGCACGCCGGGTTTGCAGCGCGCAAGAACCGCCGCGTCCAGCATGTGGTAATTGTGCTTGTTCAGTGCACAGGTGAAGACGAGAAAATCGAGATCTTCAACCGCCTCTGGCCAGGCTGCACGTTCCAGCCCTGTCAGACCGGCATCGCCCTCAACGCCGGGGTCATAGGCCACGACAACCATGCCCAGTGCCTGCAGCCGCGACGCCACATTCCGCCCGATATCCCCCAGTCCCACCACGCCGACGCGCCGGTCAGCCAGGCTGATCCCTGCTGGCTTGGGCCAGCCGCCCGCGCGCACGCCGCGATCAATCAGGAACAACTCGCGCGCAAGGCCGATGACATAGGCCGTGGCAATGTCAGCCACTTCGGTGCCGAACATCATTGGGGTGTTCGTGATCGGAATGCCCAGATCCTTGCAGGCGACAAAATCTACGTTGTCGACGCCAATGCCCCATTTCACAGCCGCGCGCAGCCGCCCTTTGCTGGCGGTTGCAAAAACGCGCCGTGTCGCCGGGTCGTCGCCGATGATCCACCCGTCGTAACCGGGCAGTAGTGCGCAAAGTTCATCTTCGCTCAGGGTCTGAGTTACTTTCGCCGCATGCAGCTTTAGACCGCGCTCGGCAGCAAACTCCACGAAGCGGTCGAATTGTCCCAGCATCGGCGGGCAGGTTACCAGGATATCCTTCATTGCGCCGTCCTTTCAGCCCTTACCCGCATGGAAGCGACAGCTTCGGCGAGTTCCCAGTCTTCAGGTGTGTCGATGTCGATCGCCTCCAGCTTGCTCATTTCATGCAGAAGCGGCCGCCGCCCGATCCGGGCGTTGGTGGCGGCAAAGCTGTCGCGTGAGAAGTGTCCGTCGTCGAATAATTTGGCACAGGCGGCTTGATTTTGGTCTGGAGGGCTCCGGCTCTGTGGGTTGATGTTATGCGGCTTGGCGCTGATGGATCAAGCGCCGGTTCTGGATGGTCAGTGCTTTGATCTTCTCCCTTTCTGCGAGAA
Organism: Pararhodobacter sp.; assembly: GCA_020832545.1. GTDB lineage: Bacteria > Pseudomonadota > Alphaproteobacteria > Rhodobacterales > Rhodobacteraceae > Pararhodobacter. The sequence goes on from JAFIEK010000101.1 coordinate 8,367, forward strand.
TTGCCGGGCCGCGCCCGAAGTAGACGTCGGCGGGTGTCAGATTGCCGAGGCTTTCGTGGTATCGGTGATGGTTGTAGTGCTCAATGAAGGCAGCAATGGCCGCCTCAAGGTCGCCCTCCAGGTAGTAGTTTTCCAGCAAGACGCGGTTTTTGAGTGTCTGGTGCCAACGCTCGATCTTGCCTTGGGTCTGAGGGTGATTGGGCGCACCGCGCACGTGATCCATGCCATTTGTCTGAAGGTATTTGGCGAGATCGCCCGCGATATAACAAGGACCGTTGTCGCTGAGCAGCCGCGGCTTGTGCAGCACGGTGACGCTGTCGCAGCCTGATGTGGCCAAGGCGATGTCCAGTGTGGCACTGACATCATCGGCCCCCATACTGGTGCAGAGCTTCCAGCCCACGATGTAGCGCGAGTAGTCGTCGAGCACGGTGGACAGGTAGAACCAACCCCAGCCGATCACCTTGAGATAGGTGAAGTCGGTCTGCCACATCTGGTTCGGGGCTGTCGTCTTATCCCTGAACTCGTCGGCTGCTTTGACCACCACGTAGGCCGGGCTGGTGATCAGGTCATATGACTTGAGCAGTCGATACACGGAAGCTTCTGACACAAAATACTTTTTCGTATCGGTGAAGCGAACGGCCAGCTCCCGCGGGGAAAGCTCCGGCTCGTTGAGCGCCAAGTCCACAATCTGGTCACGCACGGGGTCCGGGATGCGGTTCCAGACCCTGGAAGGCCGTGATGGACGATCTTCCAGCCCCTCCGGGCCGTGCTCGACGTAGCGATCATACCAGCGGTAGAAGGTTGTGGGTGGGATTCCAATCTGGGTCAGCGTTCGGCGGACCGGAAGATGGGATTGCTCGACGATGCGAATGATCTCAAGCTTTTCGGAAGCCGGGTATCTCATCCGTGGTCGCCCCCAGCCCCGCTCATGTTTTTTTTGAGGACCCGGTTCTCAAGGGTCAGGTCAGCGACCACCTCCTTGAGGGCCAGAGACTCGGCACGTAGATCCTTGACCTCCGTGCTGGTTGCCTGACGCATCGTATCACCTGCCAGGCGTTTCTTCCCCGCTTCGAGAAATTCCTTCGACCAGCTGTAATACAGGCTTTGCGCGATCCCCTCCCGGCGGCATAGCTCTGCGATGCTGTCCTCGCCACGAAGGCCGGCCAGGACAACTCGGATCTTCTCTTCAGCACTGTGGACCTTACGGGTCGCCCGGCGGATGTCTTTGACGACCTTCTCGGCCTCAGTTTTCGGTGTCACGGGTTTCTTGCTCATCTTCGCTCCATGAAGGCTACGATGAGCCAAAAACCCTCCGTTCCGCAATCTGCCTAAACTGTCCCATGGGCGCTGACGTCAGACACGCGTTCAGGTCAGACTTTTGCGGTGACCGAAGTTACCAAAGGTCAACGGGAACACCGGGTGCGGATGGACTGACCCTTGATCATGCAAAGTTGGTCTGGGCGTTGCTAAGATTACGGTTCCGAATCGAGCGACTTAACAAAAGCAGAGACGCGTTGATGCAAGGCGCGCACCGGGTCTTTTGGCCCCAACAGTGCATATCCGGTTGAAGTTTTGCCGCTCGGAGCGCGTTCGATAAGGGATTTCGTTGCCTTGCACAGAACGTCGTGGCGAGCTGCCAGCAGATCCTGCGTTTTTGAGTTGTTGCCTGTGCCGTTCAGGGCAGACGTCCCCGGCAATTCATCTGCGAGAGGAGCGCGACGAAAAACCTCCAGACTGCCGCCGATGGTGCAGTTCACGATTTCCCTTCCGTCGGCCTCATAATGGTGACGTGCCAACCTGTAAGTATCCGCCATTTTGCCCGTATCGGCCGCCTGCCAGACCTTGCCGCGAAAGTAATCCGGGAAAAAATGGTTCTCATCCGGGGCTGTCTGCTGGATCAGGTCACCTTCGCGCGCATCCGCATGTTGACGATAGGCATTGTCCACACCGATCAGGCAGACCTTTCGGTAACCGACAGAGAAAAGGATCTGCAACCAGAAGAACGTCACTGTCGAGTGCCAGGCGATCGTCTTTGTCACATCTTCAGAAAAGAAAAGGGTCCCACCTACTCCGTTCAGGTAAATGGTTTCCGGCGTATCGCGCAGGACATCACCCAACCAGAGCGGATGAAACTTCCACAAGGGCGTGGTCTGGAACAAATGTGGTGCCTGACTTGCGACAAAACGATTGGACACTGCCACTCCACGTGCGAGTTGGTGAAGTTGCGCATCACGGATCGCATAGTTGGAGATATAGACATCCTGTCCCTCCAACAGTCCAAAATCGACCTCGGCCAGGGACGGCCCGTTGCCCACAAGAACGGCAGTGTCGCTGTTTCGTGCCGCGATGAACCGCTTCAACCTTTCCCTTGATCGACCAAGAGTGTCCTTCGCCCATTCGCCGTCAAATGCCAGACATTCTTCGTCCGTCACGCCCGGGTACGGGTGCGAAGCACTCAGAGCAGAGAGAAACGACGCGGGATCAGCGATCAAATGACCCTCAAGCTCAAGCGCTTTCGCGCGCGGAATTGGGCTGCAAGGATGACGGTTAAGCCCTTGTTCGTGAATGAAAGTCTCAAGAATCTTTGCTTCGCCGTCACCTGACCGGGCGGCTTGGGAAATCCGAGCCTGGACGGGCCTTGCTCCGTTGAAGGCGAGCATCAGACGCTGCGCTGTGCTTTCGACATCGTCACCCCTCGCAAGTATTGGTGCGGTATTTTCGATATCGTGCAGAGGCAAGAAGCCACGCTGTTCCCAAGTCTCCCCGCACAAGGCAAGCAGCTCGTGGGCCTCAAGTTTACAGATTAGCTGCTTCACGCCGGACACAAGCGGCACTGATTATTCACCATTATTTCCTCGCCAAATCTTGCAAACTGACTAATCGCGCTCGCCAGTATGAACGTATTAATCCGCGCAGAGTCGCCTACCTAAGGCATGGCGTCAATCCCGCAGCGGCATCGCTGTACTCGCAACCCAGCTCTCACCACTTCCGGCGAAGCGGGAAAATAATCGACCTGCGAGCTGGAAAATAGCGGAAAAGATGCGCTGCTCCCTGTTGCTTTCTCTCATAGGATGGTTTCGGGCGGCTCTTCTACGATGCCCAGAGTCCAAGTTTGCTCAGGCAGGCCACTTTATCGCGCAATGACTTTCCAGACAGTGGGTGCGCCACGACGGTCTCGCTTGATACCCTGTCCAAAAGCCGCGGATAGGTGTGATGGGGCAGTACAGCAATTCTGACACTATCGAAACTCTCCTTCTTTGTCCTAGAGCGGATTGGACTTTGGGAAGCAATAAAACGAGTGTCCTTGAACGGGATTTCATATGGATTGTCTATGTCCCACCCCTCGATCAGATCTGAGACGACGCGGTTGACAGCGACCTGATCGTCGCGATCAATCTCTACCCGGCCTGCCACCGCGTCGAGAAATGCCTGCACTTGCGGGACCGGTGAGAGGTAAAAGAAGCCGCAGCATAGCACGAGGCCATGTTGACTATGGACGTCCTTCGGCCAGACTGTGCCTTGCGAAAAGACGATGGGCACTGCGCAGGCCTCGATGTCGGGCAACGGGTCGCGCAGCCACACGGCGTCTGCGTCGGAATGGATGACGCCTTCTCCTGCGGACAAAAATTCGCGCAGCACTTCGATACGATGCGACCACAATGCACCGAGACCTCGGGCGCCGGGAGGTAAAGGGCGATGTAGGACGCGGTTAACTGGAAAAGCGTCCCGGGTGCTGTCATCGAGAGAGACGATGGTGGCGCGGCCGTCCATATTGATCTCACCAAGCGCGCGGAGCCAATTCTCAGCGACAGGGATGTAGTCAGCATTGCAAAAGGTCACGATGCGCGAGGTCATACCTGGTTGGATCATTTCATTTCCGGTGGTGGTTGAAGTTCAAAACCAGTTCGCAGAGTAATCATCAGCGAATATTTCTTCCAGTCGTTTCACTTCGGAATTAGTAAGTTTTACCTTGTCTATTTTTGTTTGCGATTGGTCTCGCGCATGAAAATCTGGCAGCGGCATCTTGAAAACAACTTTCTCACAGAAATCACGAACGCGGCTCATCTCTTGAATATGAAACACGTGATCAAAGTAACTTCTATCACACCCGAACCAAAAGCACTGTCCAAGCAGATGGCATGCTGCTTGTTTCAATGACTTCACCTTTGATGATCGCGCAATCCTTTCCATCTCCCCGGATTCCAGTAGGCTAAGGCAAGTACTGATCGTCCAAGGAGCGAGCTTTTCAAGTAAAATCTTTTCCGTATAGGCACTGATAAAGCGGTCAACGGGATTGCGGACAATGCACCATTTACAGTTATTGGGGGCGCCAGGCGAGAAGAACTGCGGCTTTCCCATGGCGTTATCAGTCCATAGCCTTGGCAGGCCTACGCCGGCCAGGTTGTAGTATCCGTGCGGATCAAAGTTCTGCGGCAAGCCTTCTTCGTAAAATTTGAGCCACATGCGCACAGTTGTTCCACCGTTCTTAGGCGCATTATAGAACTCATTCCCGTTCAGAACAAAGTTGGGCATTTCGATGGTCCTTCGTTTCTACGGGTATGGTGGGTTAAGTGGCTCTGATATTTTGGGCGAAATCGCCATGCGGAACTCTGATTTCAGCACTGGGTGACTGTAGCGTCTGGTCGCGTCCTTTCCGGAGCCGTATCGAGGCATTCAACGTACAGTCCTAATCTCGGAATATCTGCCAATGTGAGGTGCGAACGCCACTGAGTTCCGAGAAGCGTCGGATGTCGGTTCTCAATTTTCGGCAAATCAGATCTCTGGTCGTTTGTGTCATACTGATAGGCTTGCCCGGTCCCTTTTTTGCTTCGATCGGTGACGCCGGCTCGAACCGCGATATGCCCAGATGACTTGCCACCCGCGCAAGCACGCTATCTGGGTCTGCCTTAAGTTCATCGCTCGTCAGACAAAGCATCTGCTTGCTTGGAAAAAAATCCAGTGCTCGCGCGAACTGGTACCCATAGTGGCCTCTATCGATATAGGCGTACCGCTTATAGGTGATATCATCCATTGCATACGAGGCCAGTCTACCGGGTTCTGCCCTGACAGCCTCGTCAAACCCGAGGGTCTCAAAACCGCGGACCGTTATCATCGACCAGTGTGACCACGCACGCTCTATCGGGTCGCGGAAAATAAAGATCAAACGCATATCTGGGTTGTAATTCTTTATCCGTTCAAGACATTGCGGCAGGTAAATGTAGCTTGGTGAGGCGTCCAGTCTCAGCTGTCCCGGGCGTGGTTCGGGGAACTGGGATTCGTATGAAGCGTAGTCGGGGCTGGTCCAATTGACATCTGGATCGTCAAAGAAATGCAGTTCCTTCTTGCTGCCGGCCAAAATCTGCGGGTGGCGCTTCAAATAACCATGCAGAGCAGTTGTTCCGCATTTTTGTACGCCGCCAATGACAACTTCAATCATCTGTTTCTCCTCAAAACCTGCCATGATATGTGTGTCTTGGAAGGATCGGGTTAGAAATAAGTTGTAATGGAAAGCGCCAAGTCAACTGCATTCAACACTTCAACAAATTTTGTAACTCTGATCCTGGATACTTCCGATTTCTCTTTATCTCGTGGTAATAGGTCACAGCGAGTGATTGTCCGCTATGGATCTATTGAGGGATGAATCGGTTGATCGCGCATCTATTTCATAGCCGAACGTTTGACAAACACTCGCAAATTGAGAGTTGAGTTTGTCGATTGTTTCTGGCTTCAACTTTCGCAGATGATCGCCAGGTGTGATCTGGCGTTTGTGTTTTGAGACATTTTCTCTATCGACATTAAAATCAGCTACGTGATCAAGGTCTGCGGCCAGTTGCGGTGTCATCTGTAACCCAAAAAATGCTGCGACCTCAGCGCGCCATTCATTCGGGCGTTCCACCATCGTTTCATACTTGCAAATCTGCATACCCGGGTGCTTCTCCCAGAGGCTTGCTATTTGTTGAAACCTTTCCTTGAAGAGGGCCGCCGACTCCAGTACAAAATCATCAATGTTCATCATTTGTACAGCCTTGCGACGCGCAAAAAACGCATCCCGTTTCTCTGGATCTTTTGGCAGTCCGTGGCTGTAGGCGATTGAGAAATAATGAGATGTCAGGCAGTCACGTGGATCACGAACTTGCGCAATCAGGCGCAATTCTTTCAATCTTGTCATGACTGAAAAGTGAGGGCTGCGGATCACGCCATAGAAGACGCCTTCTGGTTTTATGTCAACTTCCAGGGCGCGCAAGATCTCGGCTTGGGGTAGAGGCGACACCGAAAAATGCCGCGACAGCGGATCTACGGCGAGCCCCACCTCCTTAGAGAAATGAGAAAGCAACTTCTGAAACACAACGCTTCCAGCTTTGTGTACTGCAATTCCTGCAATGCTCTTCAATGTCCACCAACCTTGTCTTGCATAAACCCTCTAATCGTGAACGCGACTTGGAAATATTCTGTTTTTCGGCGCGTTTTATGACGTTCGATCAGTGCGTCATTCAGCACTCTTGCGTTCTGTGCTTGGTCCTCAATAGGGATGGAGATCAGTATCCCAGCAATTGGAAGTCTGCAGCGTAGATGTCGGCGGCCTTGCGGCGCGCGGACTCAGTGTAGCAGGCTTGGGTGGGCGGACGGCGCGATGCGTTGAGGTGGGTCAGTGACCGGGTATCCAGGCCAATATGGTCTGCGATTCTGGAGAAATCTGACGACAGGTTTTCGTACCTTCCTATGAAGTCGGGCAACAAGACGCCCTCCCGGCTGGTTAGCCACCAGGCTTGTGGTCGGAAGTGATGATGGCCGGTATGTAACTCAAGCTCGTCCACAAAGGCCAGAAAGTCGCCGTTATAAACCGACAAATACTGATCCCGGTAAGCTGCGTCAAACCTGTTGCACCCGCCCTCAGCGAGATAGAAGAACGCTGAGGCCAGCCGTTCCAGCGGATCGCGCACGAAAGCGAAACAGAAATAGTCCGCCAGATGCTCTTCTCGTTCGTTTCTTAACGCCCGGTGTCCATAGGGCTTTTCAATATGGGCAAGGCCGCCGTCATAGTCCGCGCCGATCATGGGCAAGCCGAACGCCGCCAGTACCGATTTGCCGCCGGTCTTGGGCACATGCGTGAAGATGCATTGATGCAGGTGTGAGATCATGGGTGCCTCACAGTCCAATCTGACCTGCAATGGCCGCAGGGCGTCACGCTGGCGGTTCGGTCTTTCTTCCACATTCAAAGTTGCCTAACCGGGAGTTCCTCTGGCATTTGCCCATAACACATCATACGCTGTGAAAGTCGCTGCATCAAATTCGCCTTGATTTCAGTGAGCTCCGGATCATTGAATCGGTTGTTTGTCTCGGCCGGGTCGGCGCGCAGATCAAAGAGTTCGCCTTGGTCCTCGGCATAAAGGCAAAGCTTCCAGTCCTCTGTGCGGAGCATGGCACCGGGGCCGAAAGGGGTCGGTGGATGCGCCCCTTTGATCCTGAGGCCGGGGATTGGGTCCAGTGGTTGATGTACCATCATGCCCGCATCAGCGTAGATATCGCGGCGCGGCGGTGAGGCGTCGGCCAGTGACCGGGCGTGCGAGCCTTTTGGTTGCTGCAGCCCGCAGAGGTCGAGTACCGTTGCCATGCCGTCCATCAACTCGACCATATTGCCATGAACGCCTCGCGATACCTTCCCTGTCGGGTCCCAAAGAACCATCGGCACCCGCATCAGGCATTCGTAGAAGGCAGGGATCTTGTGGGTCACGCCGAAATCGCCCAGGAACTCGCCGTGGTCGCTCCAGAACAGGATGATGGTGTTCTCAAGCTGGTCAAGCGCCTCCAGAGTCTCAAGAATGCGGCCGACCTGATCATCGACGTAGCGGATCTGGCCGGCATAGATTGCCATCGCCCGTTTTAGGGCATCCTCGGGCATGTTGATCTCGTTGCTGTGGATCCTCCAGTTGGTCAGGCGCTTGATTTCGCCTTTCACAGTTGCACGCCGATAGTTTGGCGCCAGCATGAACTGTGCCGGGTCAAATAGTGAAGAATAGGGTTCCGGACAGGCGAAGAAGGGATGCGGGTCCTGGTAGTTCAGGGTCAGGAAGAACGGCCTGTCGCCGCCGGCCTGACGGCGGATGAAATCGAGCCCGGCATCTGTCAGCCGCTTGGTCAGGTTCCATTCCGAATCGACATCAAGGCTCGTGCTGTCCCAGGCATTGATGTATTCAGGGTGCCCGGCCATGAGGCCAATGCAGATATCTTCGCCTTCGTCATAGAGGCTGCCGATGACGTTGCCCTTGAAGCAGTGGTCCTTGCCCCAGATCCCACGGACATAGCCAGCGTCGCCGAGGACCCGCAAGGCATTTGGCTTGGCTTGGTTGTAGGTTCCGCCATACTGCCGAATGCCGTGCTCGATAGGGTAAAGGCCGGTAAGAAAGCTGGTCCGACTGGGCCCACACATCGGGCTGGCAGCGAAGGCCCGTTCAAACCGCGTTCCCATGGCCGCAAGCCGATCAAGATTTTTTGTGTTTATGAACGGATGCCCGTAACAGGATGCATAGTCCCAGCGCATCTGGTCCGGGTTGATGATGACGATATTGGGATGCATGTGGCTCCGTCGATTGCCTTGTCAAAAACTATAGCCAAAAAGGGCGATCTCGGCAGCGAATTTTTTGGCCACCAGCTCAATGGAGTGATCTGTCGTATAGTACGAACGATAATCGCCCCGCTTTGACGAGTTAATGCGCGGTAGGGAATGCATACCGACGCCGAGTAGATCGCATAGATCGGCAAAGTCCTCGTCAAGACGCTCGAAACGCAAAACAACATCTATATTCTTGAACGGATCGTCACTCTGCTCGTCAAGCTCCAAGTAGGTTCGATGCGGTTTGATCGTCGATTCGATGAAGGTTTCGAACGCCTCAGGTGACCAAGTCACATTGCCGCGATGGGGGGAGAAGAAGTACGAAACGCATCGATCCCACGGATTCCGAATGCATGTGATTTTCGTCAGCCGGGCGAAGGTCTCGGGATCAAGTTGGGCCCGATAGTCGTTCAGGCTGGAATGCTTGTGGATCTCAAGTTCAGGCGAGCGAATCTCGAAGCGCTCAATGCCATCCTGAAAGGGTGTTACGGGTGCCATATTGTCATCACTGAACGGGAGGAGGGCACGCTGGATCGCGTTGCCGCCGGTCTTGGGAATGTGGATGAACATAAAGTTGTTGGCGGTCGAAAGCACCGAAAAAGCTCTCCAGATTAACCGTGTGCGACGAGCTCGACTGCTCTGGCATTGTGCGGATTTTGTTGCGAAAGCCCGCAGAGTGATTCCCCGAGCGTTCTTTGTAGTATCTGGCCTGAGCACAATCATCGAACCGTCGCCGATCCGTGCACTTGCGAAAGCCGAGATACTACCTCCCTTCAGTACCATTGTGTACCACAGTCCGGTACCACGGTACACAATCTTCAGAAAAATATGGGCGAATCTGGCATGATGGCGTGCCGATGCCGCTTATCATATTTCACCCGAAAGCCGCAATTTTCGTCTGGTCAGCCCCGGTCCGTCAGCACGTGATCCACCCATTCGGGCACCACGTGGCTGGCCGGGCCATGGTGATGGGCGTCGAACTCGTGCGAGATTTCCGACTGTTCCAGATTCAACTCGACACAATGCGCGCCCGCATTGCGGGCAGCGGCGGCGAAGCCTGCTGCGGGCCAGACCTGCCCTGAGGTTCCGATGGCCGCGAAGAGTTCAGCCTGCTGGACAGCTTCAGCGATCATTTCCATGTGGTATGGGATCTCGCCGAACCAGACAACATCCGGTCGGGTGTGGGGGCGACCGCAGGCCGGGCAGGGATCGGAGGGGTGCATTTCAGCCGGGGCGGGCCAAGTGTGGCGGCAGGCGTGGCAGGTCGCGCGCATCAACGCCCCGTGCATCTGGATCACGTTTTCTGACCCTGCGCGCTGGTGCAGGTCATCGACATTCTGTGTCACCACCAGCACCTGACCGGGTAGCGCCGCCTCCAGTCGCGCCAGCGCTTTGTGTGCGGCATTGGGCTGCGCGTTCGCGCAGTTTGTGCGGCGCGCGTTATAGAAGTCATGCACCAGCGCCGGGTTGCGGCGAAAGCCTTTTGGTGTGGCGACGTCTTCAAGGTTGAACTTCGTCCATAACCCATCCTTGTCGCGAAACGTGCCCAGCCCGCTTTCGGCCGATATTCCGGCACCTGTCAGTATCACGATACGCGCCATGGATCAGGCCCTTTGCAGCTTCAGCGGTTCGGTGCGCGCCAGCCGCAGGAAATGCGACATGAACGGCTTGGTCGAATCATCGCTGCGGGTGGCAGCATAGAGGCGTTTGGTCATCCCCTGCGCGGTCAGGGGCAGGGTGACGTAATCCGAGGAATAGTTGACCTCGCGCAGAACCCAGTCCGGAAGCACGGCCACCCCGCGACCAGAGGCCACAAGCAGCAAAATCACCGCCGTCAGTTCAACCTGCCGGATGGCACGGGGTTCAACCTTTGCCGGGGTCAGCAGCCCCGTGAACACATCCAGGCGCGCGCGGTCAACCGGATAGGTGATCAGCGTCTCGTTGCGAAAATCCTCGGCCTCTATATGCGCGCGTCGCGCCAGCGGGTGGTTGCGGGCGGCGACGAAACGGGGCTCATAGTCGAACAGCGGCGTGAACTCGATCCCGTCGAGGGTTTCAGGGTCGGATGAGACCACCAGATCCACCTCTTCTCGCGCCAGTGCGGGCAAAGCGCCGAAAGCCAGCCCGGGGCGAATATCGACATCCACATCGGGCCAGGCACGGCGGAAAAGTTCCAGTACAGGAAAGAGCCATTCAAAACAGGCGTGGCACTCGATGGCGATATGCAGCCGCCCCGATTTGCCCGAGATCAGTGCGCGGAACTCATCTTCCAGCGCGTCGATGCGCGGCAGCACGTCTTCGGCCAGTTTGAGCAGCTTCATCCCCGCTGCTGACAGCTTCAGGGGTTTGGTGCGGCGCACAAAGAGCGCCACGCCGCATTGCTCTTCCAGCCCCTTGAGTTGGTGGCTGAGTGCCGATTGCGTGATGTTCAGAAGATCAGCCGCCCGCGCGACGCCCCCGGCTTGGTGGATCGCACGGATGGTGCGCAGATGGCGAAATTCGAGGTGCATTATGCGGTCGCCCTCATGAGGATGATGAGAATAATGAATTTGTCTCACATTGCTGACTATGCGACAAGGGGCGGTCAACAGGAGCCTTATCATGTCCGCACCGCACGTTTCCTTCGAGTTCTTCCCTCCCAAAACGCTGGATGCCAGCTTTCGGCTGTGGGAGACCGTGCGCATGCTGGCTCCGCTCAACCCCAGCTTTGTGTCAGTGACCTATGGCGCGGGGGGGACCACGCGCAAGCTGACGCATGAGGCGGTAACAACGATTGGCAAGCAGTTTGGGCTGAACGTTGCCGCGCATCTGACCTGCGTTGACGCTACCCGGGCCGAGACATTGGAGATTGCCAAAAGTTACGCAGATGCCGGACTGCGAGAGATCGTGGCGCTGCGGGGCGATCCACCGAAAGGCGAGGGCCGCTTTACTGCGCATCCTGACGGGTTCGCCAATTCCATTGAGCTGATCGAGGCACTGGCCGCCACTGGCGATTTCAAGCTGCGCGTGGGTGCCTACCCCGAGCCGCACCCTGAAGCCGCCGACAGCGCCGCCGATGTGCAATGGCTCAAGCGCAAGTTCGCGGCGGGTGCCGACAGCGCGATTACGCAGTTCTTCTTTGAGCCGGAAACCTTTCTGCGGTTTCGTGATGCGTGTGTACGAGAAGGGATCGACGGGGCGAAGATCATCCCCGGCATCGTTCCGATCGAGAACTGGAAGGGCATCCGCAAGTTTGCGCTGGCCACCGGAACCACCGTGCCCGCATGGCTGGATGATGCCTTTGACAAGGCCGCCCGTGACGGGCGCGAGGAATTGCTGGCCACCGCGCTTTGCACCGAGATGTGCGATGCGCTGATGGCCGAGGGGGTGGAGGATCTGCATTTCTACACCCTCAACCGCGCGCATCTGACCCGCGATGTCTGTTATGCGCTCGGCGTGACGGCGCAGGTACAGCTGGAAAACGTGGCCTGAGGCTTTCAGTCTGCCGCCGCAATCGTGGCGTTGACCGCGCGTTGCCACGCGCTGTAGCGCCTGTCCCGGCCCTTGCTGTCCATCGTGGGCTCGAAGCGGCGCTCCAGCGCCCAGCTTTCCGCAAATCGCGCTGCGTCAGGGTAGATTCCAGCGCAGGCTCCGGCCAGCCATGCCGCCCCCATCGCCGTGGTTTCCAGGACGCGCGGGCGGTCCACAGGCGCGCCCAGAATATCGGCCAGAAATTGCATGGCAAAGTCGTTCGCGCTCATTCCGCCATCGACGCGCAGAGTGCCGGTCTGCGCCTTTGCGCCACTTTTCGCCCAGTCATCCTGCATGGCTGACCACAGATCGCGCGTCTGGAACCCCACGCTCTCCAATGCCGCCCGCGCCAGTTCAGCCGGGCCGGAATTGCGGGTCAGGCCAAACACCGCGCCCCGGCTTTCCGGTCGCCAATAGGGTGCGCCCAGCCCGGTGAAGGCGGGCACCACGATCACCTGCTGCGCCGGGTCAGCCTGTTCGGCCAGCGCCTGCGTGTCTTCGGCCGAGGCGATAACCCCCAACCCGTCACGCAGCCACTGCACTACTGCGCCTGCGATGAAGATAGAGCCTTCCAGTGCGTAGGTCGGCTTGCCGTCTAGCTGATAGGCGATAGTCGTTAGAAGCCGGTTATGGGATGACACCATCTGTGTGCCGGTATTCATCAGTGCAAAACAGCCGGTGCCGTAAGTGGATTTCATCATGCCCGGCTGAAAGCAGGCTTGCCCGATGACCGCCGCATGCTGATCGCCCGCCACGCCTAGAATGGGAATGGCGCGGCCAAAATGCGCGGGGTCGGTTTCGCCAAAACTTGCGTTGCAGTCGCGCACCTCTGGCAGCAGGGGAAGCGGCACGTTGAACAGGCGGCAAAGATCGGCGTCCCATTCCCCGGTGCGGATGTTGTAAAGGAGCGTGCGTGCGGCGTTGGTGGCGTCAGTCACATGCGCCTTGCCGCCCGTCAGATGCCAGATCAGGAAGCTGTCAACCGTCCCCAGTGCCAGTTTCCCGGCCTCAGCCCGCGCCCGCGCGCTTGGGACATTGTCCAGCATCCAGCCCGCCTTGGTGGCCGAGAAATAGGGATCAAGCAGCAGGCCGGTGCGCCCGGTGACCATGCTTTCATGGCCCTCACCGCGCAGGCGGTTGCAGGTGTCTGCAGTGCGGCGGTCCTGCCAGACGATGGCGCGATGGATTGGTTCGCCGGTTTCGCGGTCCCAGATTAGCAATGTCTCGCGCTGGTTTGTGATGCCGATAGCGGACACCGACCCGGCCTTGTCCAGCGCCGCGCGGCAAGTGGCAAGCGTGGTCTGCCACAGATCGGCGGGGTCATGTTCCACCCAGCCTGAGGCCGGGAAATGCTGTGGAAACTCCTGCTGCGCGCTGGCCACCACCCTCAGTTCACGGTCAAAGACAATCGCGCGGCTGGATGTGGTGCCCTGATCAATGGCGAGTATCTGCATCGCTCTCTCCCTTCGTTGTCCTATCAGTGCCCGGGGCCGCGGAATGCGTCAACCATATGAAAAGGGGCCCGGCGTGCTGGCCAGGCCCCTGTTTACTGTGCTGACGCTCCGATCACTCGGGCAGGATCACCGCGTCGATCACATGGATCACGCCGTTCGAGGCTTCGATATCGGCCATGACAACATTCGCGCCATCAACCATGACGCCGTCGCCCAGCGTGATGGTGACCGACTGGCCATTGACGGTCTCAGCCATCATGCCATCGCTCAGATCGCCGGACATCACCGCGCCGGGAACCACATGATAGGTGAGGATCGCGGTCAGTGCAGGAATGTCGTTCAGCAGGGCTTCCACCGTGCCTTCGGGGAGTGCTGCGAAGGCTTCATCCGTCGGGGCGAAGACGGTGAAAGGGCCGTCACCTTTCAGCGTATCCACCAGACCTGCGGCTTCGACAGCGGCCACGAGCGTGGTGAAGCTGCCGTTGGCAACGGCGATATCGACGATGTCCTGCGCATGGCCATGGCCGTCGGCCAAAGCGGGGGCCGAGGCAAGAGCAAGGAAGCTGGTGGCGATAAGGGTGTTCCGAATCATGATAGTCTCCGTTTCGTTTGGGTGTTCCACAACGGGTAACACTGAGGAATACGGGCCAAACCGGTTTCGGATGACCGCTGGCAGATCACAAAGAATTGGAAACGTCGGGGCTTGAAGGGTCAGTGAGTCGCGCTAGCGCCGTGGGACGGGCGCGCCAACGCCCGAAGTGCGACTCGGTGAGGCGAGGATCTGCGCCCGAGTCGCACCAAGACCCGGCCATGTGGCATGTGCGCATTCAAAAAGTTGCTGAGCGGCCAATCCCGGCGCAATATTGCTCTGTGGCGCCTCACTGCGCCGGGCGGGCCTGTAAAGTTGCGCACGCGGCCTTTAGCAAAAAATATACCAACAAAACAAGGGTCTGAGCCACCCTCGCGCGAAAATTTGTCATCAAATCGTCGTTTTCCTCTTGCGGTGTTTTTGGTTAGGTCCTAGATAGCGCTTCACCGGCGGC
>JAFIEK010000050.1 GCA_020832545.1 Pararhodobacter sp.
GTATTCCTGGGGCATGGCGCCCACGCGGGGGCGGGGGCGCTGTAGCGGTTTTATGCGTTCCGGGCCATGGGAAAAATTGGCGCTAGGGGGGGGGGGCCCCCCCTCGGCCCTGCGGGCCTCACCCCCCAGGATATTTTTGAACACATGAAGGGGTCAGCCTTCGAGTCTGGTCAGATCGGCCACGCCGAGGCAGATGCTGCGGATCCGGTGCAGCAGGTTGAGCCGGTTGCGGCGCAGGATTTCGGTGTCTGTGTTGACCTGCACATCGGTGAAGAAGTTGTCGATCGGCGCGCGCAGGGTGGCCATGGCGCGCATCACGGTGACGAAATCTTCCTGCGCCATGGCCGGGGTGATGGCGGCAGCGGCGGTGTCGAGGGCGGTGAAGAGGGCGCGCTCGCTATTGGTTTCGGCGAATTTGGGGTCGGCGCCGAAGCTGTATTCGACGCCGTCCTTTTCCTCGGCCTGCGTCAGGATGTTGTTGGCGCGCTTGAAACCTTGAATGAGGTTCTCACCGTCATCGGTTTTCAGGAATGCCGCGAGGGCCTCGGCGCGTTTGACGAGGAGGGTGAGGTCGTCGTTGTTTGGCATGGCGAGGCAGGCGTCGATGACATCGTGGCGGATGCCCTGATCGCGGAGGTGGGTTTTGAGGCGGTCGTGGAGGAAGGTGAGGAGATCGATCTGAGCGTTCTGCAGCTTAAGCTCATAGGAGGCAAGTTCTGCTTGGATTGCCACATTGTCGGTTTTCAACTCGGCAACAGAAATCATTGCACCTTCTCTAGTTCCAGTGATTAACGAGCCTTTCCAGTCAGAATTTCCAAGCAGACCGTTCAGATGCTCTATCTTTCGTCTATTCTTTTCAAGTCGTCGAACCATATCTGACCGAGGGGGCTGCCTGTTCAGTGCACCAGCAAAAGAAACCAAGAGATTGCTCTGCACCCCACTCCCCAACACCAACCTGATCACCCCCAATGCCGCCCGCCTCAGCGCGTAGGGGTCTTTCGATCCCGTCGGCTTCTCGTCAATCGCCCAGAAGCCGGTCAGCGTGTCGATCTTGTCGGCCAGCGCAACAGCAACCGAAACCGGGTCGGTGGGCACGCTATCCGAGGGGCCGAGCGGTTGGTAATGGGCTTTGCAGGCCAGCGCCACGTCCTCCGGCAGACCGGCCGCGCGGGCGTAGTAGACGCCCATGGTGCCTTGCAGTTCGGGGAACTCACCGACCATGGCAGATTGCAGGTCGGCCTTGGCGATGCGGGCGGCGAGTGCGGTCTGTTCAGGGTCGGCGCCGATCATGGGCGCGATCTCGCGGGCGAGAGCTTCAATACGACTTATGCGATCTTTTTGTGAACCCAGCTTGTTATGAAATGTGACATTGGCCAACCCCTCGGCCATGCCCTCTAACCCGCGCTGCTCAATCAAGTGAAGATCGTTTTCCCAGAAGAACTTGGCGTCCGATAGCCGCGCCGCAAGAACCTTCTGGTTTCCAGCCAGAATGGTCGCGCCGCTGTCTATTGTCTGACGATTGGCAACTGTCACAAATCGAACAATCTGGCCCGTTTTCGGATCGCGCAGCGAAAAGAACCTCTGGTGCTCTTTCATTGAGGTTTGCAGCACCTCGGGCGGCAGATCCATGAAATCGCTGCCAATTTCACCGACCAGCACCACCGGCCATTCGACCAGCCCGGCCACCTCGGCCAAGAGGCCCTTATCTTCGACCAGTTCCAGCCCCAGAGCGAAAGCCTGCGCCTGCGCCTCGGAGAGGATCGCATCGGCGCGGGCAGTGGGGTCGAGGATCACAAAGGATTTCTTAAGCTTTGCCGCGTAATCATCAAAGCCGGTCACCGAAAAGGCATCGGGGGCCATGAACCGGTGGCCGCGCGTGGTGTCGCCTGACTTGATACCATCCACCTCAAGCGGGACAACCTCGGCCCCCGCATCAGATGAAAGGATACACAGGATCGAATGCAGCGGACGAACCCAACGCAGCGAACCTGCACCCCAGCGCATCGATTTGGGCCAGGGGAAGCTGCGGATCGAACGTTCCAGAACCTCGGCCAGAATGTCAGCAGCGGGGCGGCCCGGGCGCTCGATCAGCGCGATGTAGAATGCGCCCTTCTTGTCCTCGCGGGTTTCCAGCGCCTCCAGCGTCAGCCCTGTCGAACGCAGAAAACCATCAATGGCGGGCTGCGGCGCGCCCACCTTCGGCCCCTTGCGTTCCTCACGCAGCGTGGGGCTGTGATCGCTCAGCCCCTCAATGGCCAACGCCAGCCGCCGCGGCGTGGCAAAGGCACCGGCATGCGCATAGTGCAATCCGGCCTCGACAAGCCCGTCAGTCACCAGCCGCTTGAGCGCATCGGCGGCCCCCGCCTGCATACGGGCGGGGATTTCCTCGGAGAAGAGTTCGATCAGGACATCGGGCATGAGTTCAGCTTTCTGGTGCAGGCGGGCAGCCCTGCGGCAGGGTGCGGCCATCGAAATGGGCCATACCGCAGTCGTTCATCTGGTGCCAGAGATAGGCGCGGCCATCGGGATAAAGGGCCATCACACGGTCAAAGCCGTAGCTGAAGTTCCCCTCGACCAGCCAGGCCTGCGCGCGACCGGCGGCGAGATCGGCGTCCAGTTTTCCGGCATCGAAGCAGCCAAACCAGCGCGGCGCGTTGAGAGGCTGGGGGGCGGGATGGGGGATCAGTTCCATATGATCGCCCAGCACCTGAAAGCAGGCGCGGAAGCGCAGGGGCGAACTGTCGGAATCGATCCCCTCGAAATCAGCGATGGTCAGCCGGGTGACCCCTTCGGGCACTTCGGCGAGCAGGCTGATGCGCGGCTCCAGCCGGTCATAAAAGGCGTGGACCTGAAAATAATACATCCCCGCGCCACCCAGCAGCCCGGCCAGCACCAGCGCCACAGCGGCGATCCGGCCCATCATGCCGCGCCCGCCGCCGCGCCTGCTGCAGCCCCCGCTTCTGTGGTGACAAAGGCATCGGCACATTTCTTGGCCAGCGTACGGACCCGGCCAATATAGGCCTGCCGCTCGGTGACCGAGATCACGCCGCGCGCATCAAGCAGGTTGAACAGGTGCGAGGCCTTGATACACTGGTCATAGGCCGGATGCGCCATGACGATCCGCCGCCCCGCACTGTCGGTTTCCGGTGCCGAGAGGATGCGCTCGCATTCGGCCTCGGCATCCTTGAAATGCTCAAACAACATCCCCGTGTCGGCCTGATCGAAGTTCCAGCGAGAATATTCCTGTTCGGTCTGGCGGAAGACATCACCATAGCTCAGCGCGATGGGGGCGGAGGGGTCGTTGAAGGGCATGTCCATCACATGATCGACGCCCAGAATATACATTGCCAGCCGCTCCAGCCCGTAGGTCAGCTCGCCTGAGACCGGCTTGCAATCATGCCCGCCCACCTGTTGAAAATAGGTGAACTGCGACACCTCCATGCCGTCGCACCACACTTCCCAGCCCAGTCCCCAGGCACCGAGCGTGGGGCTTTCCCAGTCATCCTCGACAAAGCGCAGGTCATGCAGGCTGTCATCGACACCAATGGCACGCAGTGAGCCCAGATACAGCTCTTGCAGGTCAGGTGGCGAGGGTTTGATGATGACCTGATACTGGTAGTAATGCTGCAACCGGTTGGGGTTTTCGCCGTAGCGGCCATCGGTGGGGCGGCGCGAAGGCTGGACATATGCGGCAGCCCAGGGGCGCGCACCCAGCGCGCGCAGCGTGGTGGCCGGGTGAAAGGTGCCCGCCCCGACCTCCATGTCATAGGGTTGAAGAACTGCGCAGCCTTTTGACGCCCAATAGGCCTGTAGCCGCAGGATGATCTCCTGAAAGCTGCGGGGTTTGTCGGTGCCGTGGCTCATGCGCTGCCTCTGGTGCTGTCGCGGACTTCTGCGCCTCAATAGGCAAGCGGCGGGCCGGGGTCAACGTGGGGGGTGCAGCCCAGCTCTGCCGGCGCGCGCGGGCAGAAATCGCACCGAAATGAAACAAAAGCGCACAACCTCAGGCGCAGCCCCTCCACTAACCTGAATTTTATCTATATCCACGGCAGGAGCCTGTTATTTTCGGTCGTTAGAATCAAGAACAACGCATGGGACAGCCGTGACAAAACGTTTCGCAAGCTACTTCCTCACTGCACTGGCATTTTCGTTTCTTTTTCCTGCTGCGGTCCTGTCCCAATCCACGCACTGGGTGCAGATTGAGGCGCATGCAACGTTGCGCACGGCTGAAGATTTTGCCAACCGATATGAGTCCGAAATCGGCGGTGTGGCCGGGTTCCGGCTGTCGGGGGGGTGGTATGCACTGGCTGTCGGGCCGTTTGATACCCCGGAAGAGGCCGAATCCACGCGGCAGGCATTGCTTGCGCGCCGCGTGATCCGGTCAGATGCCTATGTCACCGATGAGCGGATATATGGTCAACAGTTCTGGCCCGCAGGGGGCATGGCGCAGCTTGCGCCGATGACCGTTGCCCCGTCGCAGCCTGAACCTGCACCCGAGGTCACGATGACCCCGGACCCCGCGCCCGATGCCGAACCTGAAATCGTCGCCACCCCCGAGCCGGAGCCGGAAATCGAGGAATTGCCCGAAGAAACGCTGGCCGAGGCACGCGCCAACGAGAACCGTTTGACCCGGGACGAGCGCGCCGAGATTCAGGTCGCTTTGCAGTGGTTTGGCCATTACACGCAGGCCATTGACGCCGCCTTTGGCCCCGGGACCCGTGGCGCAATCCGCGAATGGCAGGAACAACAAGGCTTTGAAGGCACGGGCTTTCTGACCACCCGTCAGCGCGCAGGGCTGCTGGGCAACTACGACGAGGCGCTGGCGCGCTACAGCTTCGAATCGTGGCGCGACGATCGCGCCGGGATCGAGATCACGCTGCCCATGGGCATGCTGGCCTTTGATCGCCATGAAAGCCCGTTTGTGCATTTTAGTGAGGTCAACGACAGTGGCATGCGCCTGCTCCTGATCAGTCAGGAAGGCACGCAGGCCACGCTGTTCGGCCTTTACGAAATCATGCAGACGCTGGAGGTTATCCCGCTTGACGGCCAGCGCGAGCGGCGCAACAACAGCTTTCTGATCACCGGCGAGTCCGCGACGGCGCGCGCGCATGTCGTGGCCCGTTTTCAGGGCGGCGAGATCAAGGGCTACGCGCTTTTGTGGGACCCGCAGGCCGATGACGATGCCGAACTGGTGCTCTCGACGCTCGAAGCCTCGTTCCGCCCGGTCGCGGGTGTGCTGGAAAGCAGTGCCGGGGCCTCGGCCTCGACCGTTTCGCGGCGGGATCTGCTGGCAGGGCTTGATGTGCGGCGCCCCGTGCGTTCGCGCTCAGGGTTCTTTGTAGATGCGGTCGGTACGGTCGTCACCTCGGCTGAAGCGGTCGAAAGCTGCGGGCGGGTAACGATTGATGAGGCCTATCAGGCCGATGTACGACTGATCGACACAGAAAACGGCATTGCCGTGCTGGCACCACGCGATCCACTGGTGCCGCTGGCATACGCGCAGTTTGCCGCCGCTGACCCGCGCCTCGATTCTGATGTCCGGGTTTCGGGCTTTTCCTACCAGGACACACTGGTCCGCCCCATTCTGACCTTCGGGCAGATGTCCGACACGAAGGGGCTGAACGGCGAGGATTCGCTGCGCCTTTTGTCGATCCGGGTGCAGCCGGGTGACAGTGGCGGGCCGGTCTTTGACGGCAATGGCGCGGTCATGGGCATGTTGCTGCCGCGCGTCGAGCAGTCAGACCGGATTCTGCCTGAGGATGTGAACTTCGCCGTTTCGGGCGCAGCGATTATCGCAGCGCTGGACGAAGCCGGGCTGCGCGGCGCGCTCAGCCGCGACAATGCCTCGATGCCCGCCGAAATTCTGACCCGCGTTTCGGCGGATCTGACGGTACTGGTATCCTGCTGGAACTAAGCCCGGTCGCGGCCGTCAGCCGCGTTCGACCCTGACATGAAAGCAGTTGTTACTGGCCGAGCGGATGTGGACAAACGCCACCTCGGCGCGTGCCAGAAGCCCGGCACAGGCGTCGATGATCTGCGATGTCGCCACCACCGCCCCGGTGCCATAGATGATCCGCTCATCAGCGCTGTAGCCCCGCGTGATGTAGTGCGTGGACGTCAGGAAGGCCGGCAAATCAGGCCCGGGTACCGCGCCCGGCCCGGCCTCGGCAGACAGGAAAATCGGCCCGGTCTCGGTATAGGGGTTCAGCCCGTCAAAAGGCCGATGCGCCAGGACCAGATAAGGCACGCCTTTGGGCACCAGCCGCAGGCTGTGACGACAGGGAATGCCCGAGCCGTCGGAAACTCGCCGCTCAGGCGGCTGGCCATAGGCATCGGCACCTCCCTGGCGGTAGTGAGCGGCGATGACATCGGAGAGGGGAATGAAGACAGGGCGCATGGAACCTCGGCTGGGTGTGACAGATGCCCACCCTGCCCGTCGCACCAGCGCAGCGCGACCCGGAACCTGCGCAAATATCAGGCCCGCCAGAACCTTGGCAACAGCAGCACCAGCACCGCCACCATCTCCAGCCGCCCCAGCAGCATTCCGGCAATCATCAGCCATTTGGTCGAATCAGAGAAACCATCCACCGCGCCGCTCGGTCCGACACCATGGCCAAACACCGGCCCGATGTTGCAGATCGAGGTCCAGGCGGCAGTGATGGCGGTGCGGGTTTCCAACCCGGTCAGCGACAACAAGATTGTCAGCACGCCAAAACCCAGCACAAAAGCCGTGAACAGAACGATCACCGATGAGACAACCTCATCCTCCACCCGTTTGCCGCCGATATGAATGGGGGCCACCCGGTTGGGGTGAACAAGCTGGCGCAACTGCGCGCGGATCGCCTCGAACAGTACGATAAAGCGGAACACCTTGATCGCGCAGCCGGTAGAGGCCGTACAAGCACCGATGAATCCCGACACCATCACCACCAAGAGCGGAAAATCGCCCCAATCAGTGACGGTGGCCGTGCCATAGCCTGTGCCGGACCCCAGTGAGATGGTGTTGAACATGCTCTCGCGCAGAATCTGCTCGAACGGGGCATCGGAATGCGCCAACCGGTAGAGCACGATCGCGGCGATGGCATAGAGCGTCCAGCGCAAATAGGCGCGCACCTGCAAATCGCGCATCAGCGGCACGACAGCGCCGTTCACCAGTTGCACATAGCGGATGAACGGCAACCCCGAGAGCCACATCAGCATGGCAGAGACATACTGCGCTGTCGGCGAAAAGACCGTGAAGGACTCGTCTCGCGTGGAATAACCGCCCGTGGCGATGGTTGTCAGCGCATGGTTGATCGCGTCAAACGTGCCCATACCGGTCAGGATATAGGCAATCGCCGCGACGAATGTCAGCGCCAGATAGACCTGCACCAGCATGATCGAGATATCTGCCACGCGCGGCATCACCTTGCCCATGGTGTCAAAGCCCTCGGCGCGGAAATGCTGCATTCCCCCCACCTTCATCACCGGCAGGAAAATCAGCGCGACAATGACAATCCCCAACCCGCCCAGCCATTGCAGGATAGAGCGCCAAAGCAAGATCCCCGCAGGCTTGTCATTCAGCCCGGTCATGATGGTAGTGCCGGTGGTGGTCATGCCTGACATGGCCTCGAACGCCGCATCTGTCAGACCTGAGCCAAACTCGCCCAAATAGAACGGGATCGCGCCATAGGCAGGCAGAACGACCCAGGTCAGCGTCGTCAGCAGGAAAGACTGGCGCAGGGTCAGCGTGGGACCCAGGGCATTGGCCGTGGCAAGCGCCATGGTGATGCCAGTGAGCGCGGTCACAAAGGCCGACATGAGAAACAGGCGCCAACTGTCTTCGCCCAGTGCCAGATCCACCACCGCCGGAACCAGCATGGTCAGCCCCAGGGCGACCAGCAGCAAACCGAGGATGTGAAAGACGGGTCTGAGATCAGGCATGACGGAAAGCCTTGGCGGTGGCGCGCGACGCTGTCAAGCGGGCGGATCAATAGGCGGTCAGCACGCCTGCGCGCGCAAGGCGTTCGGTATCCGCACGGCGACACAGCTCGGTCGATGCGGTCATCACCGCCGCCGCCGCTGCAGCCGTGCCCTGACGCAGCGCCTCGGCCGTGTCACCGCTACGGGCCATAGCCAGCGTGAAGGCACCGGTGAAGCTGTCGCCGGCACCGACCTTGCTTTTGACGGGCACCTGTGGCGGGCGGCAGTGCAATCGCGCGCCCTCGCCCACCAGAACTGAGCCATCGGCCCCCCGAGCCAGCACGACCACCTGCGCCACCCCACGCGCCACCAGTTCCCCGGCAAAGGCAAGGCTGTCGGCAACGTCCGGCAGGGCGCGGCCTGCCTGTTCTTCGGCCTCGGCCTGATCCATGCGCAGGCACCACGGTGCCGGGTCAGCGCCCCCGGCAACCATCTGCACCAGCGCTGCACCCGAAGTATCGACCACCAGCCGCGCCTCGCTTTCCGCCAGACGCCGGGCAAGGCGGGCGGGAAAATCTGCCGCCACGCCGGGGGGCTGGCTGCCGCTCAGCACCACCCAACCACCCGGCGGCGCGGCCTGTCCGGCAGCGGACAGAAGCTGAGCGGCCATATCCGCGCTCCATTGCGGGCCGGGAAGAACAAAGCGGAACTGCCGCCCGTCGCTCTGGTCAGTCACCGTCAGGCTCTGGCGCGTTTCCCCCGCAACGGCAAAGGGCACAAGCGCCACGCCCTGATCTGCAATCAGCGCCTCCATCTGCGCGCCGGTGACCCCACCCAAAGCCGCCAGCGCCCGTGCCTGCCCACCCAAAAGCGCGATCGCCCGCGCCACATTGATACCGCCCCCTCCCGGCTCGATCACCGGGTCGGACAGGCGCAACTTTGGCCCCGCAATCACATGCGGGGCGTCGGCAGCGATATCCAGCGCGGGGTTGAGCGTGATGGTCAGAATCGGCAACATGGCGCGACTTTCGCAAGGACAAGCCGCGCCACCATAGGCCCCTTCAGAACCAGGGAAAAGCCGTTCAGCCGGTATGGATCAGGCTGGCGAACAGTTTCGGGTCCAGACTGTCGGCAGCGAATGCAGACCCCTCGGTCAGCACGCTGACGGCATCATGGCTGTGCAGGCTTTCCTGATGGCTGGCAATCACCCGGAAATCGCCAATCCGCGCATCCGCCTGCAACCCGGCGCAAAACAGCCGCGCAGCATCTTCCACAAAGATCGGATTTGCGGCGTTGAGTTCGGCAAACGCCTGTTCATCTTCGCGTTTGACCATCACCTGCGTCTCGGTCGGCACGGCGGCGCGGCAAAGCTCGATCAGATCCTCGAACCACAGCACCGCGCCCGGCAACACCTCGACCGAGATCCGCGCGACGGAGCGCTGCGAATGCGGCGTGGCCATCTGGCCGCGCCCGTAACGCGCATGTTCGCTCAACTCCAGCGAGCATGGGCAGGTAGAGGAGTATACATAATCCAGATGCATGAACCGCCGCCGGACGCCGCCCTGATCCACCAGTTCCAGCGCGATGTCATAATACTGCCAGCCCCACAGCCCCGAGCGCAGGCTGTCCACCTTCATCGGGAAGGAAAAGCGCATCTGTATACGCGCATCAAAGCTTTCCAGATCGGTCTTGTAGTCATCCAGCGCCGCTTCCATCACACTGATGCTGAAGCATTTTTCGGCGTGCATGTAGAAGCTGCGCATGATCCGGCTCATATTGATGCCCTTCTTGTCGGCATCAAGACTGACGGTGCCTGTCACGCTGGTCTGCAGCGCCACGTCACCCGCACCCCCGCCGTCGCAATCACGGGTATGGAACCTGATCGGCAACCGGAAGTTGGATATACCGACATGCTGGATCGCCTGACGCGCACCCCGGATCAGGCTGGCCGGGCCGTTTTGCAAATCCGGCATGGTGCGTCGATAGGCGGTATCGGGCACAAAATCGGCGGGATAGTCGCGCCGCAACAGCGGATAGGCCGGGTCAGGCTGGCCAGGTACCAGCCGCGACAGCGCGGGCTCCAGCCCCGCTATCTCGGTGTCAGACGCCCGCCCGGCCCAGGCCCGCAGCAGCGCCAGCGCCGCCTCGGCCTCGTCGCGGCTGGGTTCTCGGTCCGCGACCGGCATTTGGATGTTCATTTTGCGCCCTCCGATCCGTAGCGCGGCACGCCCGCAAACAGGCCCCCGTACCGGGGTTCAACCCAAAGTAATCACTTTGTCCCGCGCTTTCAAAGGTTCTACGCGCAGAGGTACGAAACAGATCACCCGTCCGTCAACTGTTGCTTGCCGCCAGCGCCGCCAGCAGGTCACTCAGCAAGTCGTCAGGGTCTTCCAGCCCCACGCTCAGCCGGATCAAGCCCGGCGAAATGCCCAGAAGCACCTTCTGATCCTCGGGCAGGCGCTGGTGGGTGGTGGTGGCAGGATGGGTGGCAATCGTACGCGCGTCCCCCAGATTGTTGGAAATCAACACAATTTCCAATGTGTTCAGAAACCGGAACGCGGCCTCTTTTCCGCCCCTGATGTCAAACGCAATGACTGTGCCACCGCCCCCGGCCTGCTCCATGGCGAGAGCATGCTGGGGATGACTGGCAAGGCCAGGAAAAAGCACGCGTGACAGCGCCGCATGCCCCTCAAGCGCCTCGGCAAGCCGTTGGGCCGCTGCGGCCTGTGCGCGCACCCGCAGATCCATCGTGGTGATGCCGTTCAGCAGCACCCAGGCATTGAACGGGCTCATCGCACCGCCGGTATGCTTCATATAGGGTTCCAGCGTGCCGCGAATGAACTCGCGCGTGCCGCAGACCACGCCGCCAAGACAGCGGCCCTGCCCGTCGATATGCTTTGTCGCCGAATAGATCACCACATCGGCCCCCAGATCGACGGCATGGCTGAAAACGGGTGTCGCAAAGACATTGTCCACCAAGACCAGCGCGCCCGCGTCATGAGCCAGCGCCGCTACCGCGCGCAGGTCAATCACCTCCAGCGTGGGGTTGGATACGCTTTCCAGAAACACCGCCTTCGTTCCGGGGCGGATGGCCGCGCGCCATGCATCCAGATCGGTGCCATCAACAAAGCTGACCTCAACCCCAAAGCGCGTCAGCACTTCTTCGAGCACATAAAGGCATGAGCCGAACAGCGCGCGCGCTGACACCACATGATCCCCGGCCTTCAGCATCGCACTCAGCGCGCCTGACACGGCCGCCATACCGCTGGCGGTGGCGAAGGCGTCCTCGGTGCCTTCCAGCGCGGCGATCCGGTCCTCAAAGGCCGCAACCGTCGGGTTGCCGTAGCGGGCATAGATAAACTCATCCGGCCCGGCCTTGATGAAGCGCGCCTCGGCGGCCTCGGCGCTGGGATAGGCAAAACCCTGTGTCAGGTAGATCGCCTCGGCCATTTCGCCATACTGGCTGCGGCGCGCGCCTGCGTGAACGGCGTTGGTGCGGGGCTTCCAGCCTGCCGCCTTGCGTTGTGTCATCTCAACCTCCTGCGGCCAGGCCGCGCTGACTGACACCGGCAGGTGCGCCCCCTTGTCTGCTCCCATCAGGAGAAACCGGGGCCGCGCCTCTTTAGCGGAGTTTTTTTCCCGTGGTCCGCAAGCCGGCACAAATCCCCACGTCAGCGCGCCTTACGGCAGGAAAGGGGCACAGGTCAATCCACCGCTTGCGGCCCGGTCGAAAATAGCGGCCAAAACCGGGCCCTTGTCGTGAAATCGTGCCGAACCAGCCAAGGAATCGCCCAGATTTCGGATCATTTTCTGATCATCGGCCCGACCCAACCGACGGAGCTTTCGACCGATGCGAGCAACGATTACATGTGCCAGCCTGATCAGCGCAATCGTGCTGGGGCTGAGCGGGTTTTCCGCGCCCTTCCCGGCTGCGGCCCAGGTGGCAAGCACTCCGACAGCGCAAGCCACGCTGAACGCGACGCTCCAGCTTCGCCCTGCACAACGCAGCGAAGTCGAAGCAGCGCTGCGCGCCATGCCGCCTGAAACGCTTTATCTCACCTTCGCGCGCATTCATGCCGCCTTCCGCGTCCATATCGGTGATGATGATCTGCGCGTGGCGCGGGCACTGATCGACTACGCGCTTCTGGCCGAGAGCGAACTCGCCGTGCGTGGACTGGAACGCCCGCAAAGCACCGAAAGCGCGGGCGAAATGCTGCGCCTGTTCGATCTGGTTCTCTAAACGCAGCCTCTGCCCTGATCGCGGTCCTGCCCTTGCCTTTCCTGTACGCCAGCCCCAACTTGCCCGGATAACGCAGATGCAGGAAAGACGTATGGCCCAGGATATCGACCTTTACTACTGGCCCACTCCGAACGGCTGGAAAATCACCATCGCACTTGAAGAAATGGGCCTGCCCTACCGCATACTGCCCGTCAATATCGGCGCGGGCGACCAGTTCGCGCCTGACTTCCTCAAGATCGCCCCCAACAACCGCATGCCGGCCATTGTCGATCCTGACGGGCCTGACGGCGCACCGATCTCGATCTTTGAATCGGGTGCCATCTTGCAGTATCTGGCACGCAAGACCGGACAGTTCAGTGGCGCGAACCCGCGTGAACAGGCTGCGGTGGAACAATGGCTCATGTGGCAAATGGGCGGTGTGGGGCCGATGGCAGGGCAGGCGCATCACTTTCTGAGCTACGCCCCGGAACTGGACCCGCCGCAGGTGCTACCCTACGCCCAGAACCGTTACCGCAACGAAGTGGCGCGGCTTTACGGCGTGCTGGATCGCCAGCTTGCCGACAACCGCTACGCCGCCGGTCATTTCCTGTCGATCGCCGATATGGCGATCTGGCCCTGGGCCATTCTCTGGGAACGTCAGGAACAAAGCCTTGACGACAAGCCTCATCTCAGTCGCTGGCTCGACGAACTCGCCGCGCGCCCGGCCTTCGCCAATGGCAAGTCGGTGGGCGAGGACCTGCGCGCCACCCCAAAGATGGACCGCAAGGCACAAGAAGTTCTTTTCGGCGTCAGGTCAAAATCTTGACGGCTATGACCGGCCAGCCCTGACGCAGTCAGCCGCCCTGTCATCTATTCAAAAATATCCTGGGGGTGAATTGGCCGCAGGCCAAGAGGGGGCAACGCCCCCTTTTTCCGTCTCAGCCGTCGTCCGGTTCCTGCCAATAGACCTCGATCAGCTTGTAATTGCTGATCAGGAAGACAAACATCACCCCCATCTGGCCAAAGGTATCCCAGATCACATAGACATCGGTCGAAAAATTTCGCCAGATCAACTCGTTGGCGGCGGCAAAGGCCAGAAAAAACCAGGCCATCCGCCGCGTCAGGATCATCCAGCCCTCATGGCTGATCGGCAGCGCGCCTTCCAGCACATAGGCCAGCCATGACTGCCCGCGCCACAGTCCGATCCACAATAGCAGGCTGAACAGACCGAACACGAAGGTGCTCTTCATCTTGAAAAACCGCTCGTCATTCAGCGCGACCGTCACGCCCCCCAGCACCACCACCAGCACCAGCGTCGCCACCTGCATCCGCGACAGCTTGCCGGTCAGCCGTTTGAGAACCAGCGCAGAAATCAGCTGCAACGGCGTGAACACCACAATCGCCACGATGAAGCCCGCATATTCGCGTCCGCCCAGGGTGACGACGGCCTCGCGCATCCAGAAATAGACCGCCAGAAAGACCACCAGCGGGCCGAATTCCAGCGCCTGCCGCAACCAGACAGGCAGCGGTGGCGCGGTGTGCACTGCGGGTCTGGCGGGTGGCGTATCATGCGGTGAGGTCATGCGGTCTCCGGGGTTTTCTTGTCCTCCCTTGCCTCGCCTGCCCCGCTTTGGCAAGCACGAAGCCCGCGCGACAGCCCGATATCACCCCGGTTTGAGCAGGATTCCCCGGGCAATCCGGGTTGACTATCGGTGCGAAACCTCGCAAGGGCATGCCGGTATTCCCCTGACCTGAACCACACGAAGGACGGTCGCACATGACCCAGTTGAATCACGCTCCGATCGCGGAGCTGTATGTTTCCCCCGATTCCGCCCAGAAACTGAAGATAGAAGCCGGGACCCTGCCGTCCTGGGACCTGACGGCGCGTCAGATCTGCGATCTGGAACTCCTGATGAACGGTGGCTTTTCACCGCTCAAGGGGTTTTTGGGCAAGGCTGACTACGAAAGCGTCGTCAACGACATGCGCCTGACGGATGGCGCGCTCTGGCCGATGCCGGTGACCCTCGATGTCTCCGAGAAGTTTGCTGAAGGCATCGCAGCCGGCCAAGACATTGCGCTGCGCGATCAGGAAGGGGTAATCCTCGCCATCCTGTCGGTGACCGACAAATGGCAGCCCAACAAGGCACATGAGGCCGAAAAAGTGTATGGCGCCGATGATCTGGCGCATCCGGCCGTGCATTACCTGCACAATGTTGCCGGGCCGGTCTATCTGGGCGGACCGATTATCGGCATTCAGGCGCCCGTTCACTACGATTTCAAGGCACGCCGCGATACGCCGAACGAACTGCGCGCGCGGTTTCGCAAGCTGGGCTGGTCCAAGGTCGTCGCCTTCCAGACCCGCAACCCGCTGCACCGTGCGCATCAGGAACTGACCTTCCGCGCCGCGCGCGAGGTGCAGGCCAACTTGCTGATCCATCCGGTGGTGGGTATGACCAAGCCCGGTGATGTGGACCACTTCACCCGCGTGCGCTGCTACGAGGCGGTACTGGACCAATACCCCGCCGCCACCACCACCATGAGCCTGCTCAATCTGGCAATGCGCATGGGTGGCCCGCGTGAGGCAGTTTGGCACGGTATCATCCGGCGCAACCACGGCTGCACGCATATGATCGTCGGGCGTGACCATGCAGGGCCGGGCAAGAACAGCGCAGGCAAGGATTTCTACGACCCCTACGCGGCGCAAGAGCTGTTCAAGGCCCATGAAGCCGATATCGGCGTGACCATGGTTGACTTCAAGCACATGGTCTATGTGCAGGACAAGGCGCAGTATTATCCGGCCAACGAAGTGCCGGAGGGGTCGAGCGTGCTGGATATTTCGGGCACCGAGCTGCGCCGCCGTTTGCGCGAGGGGCTGGAAATCCCTGAATGGTTCTCGTTCCCCGAGGTGGTGACCGAACTGCGCCGCACCTCGCCGCCGCGCTCGAAACAGGGCTTTACCGTGTTCTTTACCGGCCTCTCTGGATCGGGCAAATCCACCATTGCCAACGCGCTGATGGTCAAGCTGATGGAGATGGGCGGACGGCCGGTAACACTGCTGGACGGCGATGTGGTGCGCAAGCATCTGTCGTCAGAGCTGGGCTTTTCAAAAGAGCACCGCGACCTGAACATCAAGCGCATCGGCTATGTCGCCAGCGAGATTACCAAGAACGGCGGCATCGCCCTTTGCGCGCCGATCGCGCCATACACCGCCACCCGCCGCACGGTGCGCGAGATGGTCGAGGCTTACGGCGCCTTCATCGAGGTCCACGTCGCAACTTCGGTCGAGGAATGCGAGAAGCGCGACCGCAAAGGCCTCTACAAACTGGCGCGCGAAGGCAAGATCAAGGAGTTCACCGGCATCTCCGATCCGTATGAAGAGCCCGAGACCCCTGAATTGCGCGTCGACACTCAGGATGTCGATGTCGATCATTGCGCCCATCAGGTGCTGCTGACGCTCGAAAGCATGGGTCTGATCACCGGCCGCTGACGGCGACACCCTTTCCCCGCAAAGCGCGCGCGCCCCAGCGGCGCGCGCTTTTATTCTGACCTGATTGCCTGCTTGCGCTGAAGCCAGTTTGTCCAGAAAAGGGGGCGCTGCCCCCGCGTGTCCTGCTACGCAGTAACGCGCCCCGGGGACATTTCCGAACACCCGAATGCACTGCACCAATGCACTGCGCCGCGCGCCTTTTCATCTTGCCAAAAATACGCGGGGGTGAATGAGCCGCAGGCTCAGAGGGGGCAAAGCCCCCTGGCTGCCGGGATCCGCACGGCTAACGAGTCAGGCCGCCAGTTGCACCACAACCGCGCCGGTGGCGATCAACCCCATCAGCATGACCCGCCGCGGGCCGGTCTGTTCGCCCAGCATCAGCCACCCGATCAGAGCAGCAAAGACCGTCGAGGTCTCGCGCAACACAGCCGCCTGCCCGACCTGCCCGATCCGCGTGGCCAGCATGATCCCGCCGAAGCTGCCAAAGGCGATCATCGCCCCCAGAAGCCCACGGCGCAGCAGATATGCCCTGTCCGCCTGTGGCAGCGCCTGCAGTCGTCGCCAGGTCAGAAGCGGGATGAACAGCCCATCAATGACGAAGAACCAGGCCAGAAAGGTGAACGGATCAGCGGTTGCACGGATACCGTAGGCATCGAACGTGGTGTAGAGGGCCACGAAGCCCCCGGTCAGCACCGCCAGCCCCAGCGCGGGCACCAGCGTATCGCGCTCAAGTGTGATATTGCGCAGGTTATAGAGCGCAAGCCCGTAGATCCCGCTCAGCAACACCGCCACCCCCAGCCACTGCACGGTATTGAACCGCTCTCCGAACACCAGCCCCGCCGCGATCACCGCAAACAGGGGTGCCGTGCCGCGCACCACCGGATAGACCACGGTATAAGCCCCTCGGCTGTAGGCCATGGCCTGCAACACCTTGTAGGTTGCATGGATCACGAACACGCCGGTGAAGATCGGCCACATATGCGGCTCTGGCCAGGGCACCACAAAGAGCGCCACCGGAAGCATCAGCGCAAAGGCCCAGAGGTCGATCGCCGCGCGCGACACCCAAGGGTCAAGCCGCCCTTTCTGCAGCGCGCCGAACACCGCGTGAAACACGGCTGCCAGCAGCGCCAGCCCCATGGCCGCCGACTGCCCCGCGGGCGTCCCTTCAAGCCCGGTGAGCCACGCACTCATCGCGCGCGATCAGAACCGCACCGCGGCATCATGATCGACGGGCTGATCGAGGGTATACCCCCGGGCGTCGCGTTTCTGGCAGTGGGTTTGATCATCATGGCCGGGGGCCGGGTAGTGGGGATCACAACTGGGGAAGGCATATGGCTGGCGTGGGCCAGTGGTCTGGCGCTGCCCACACTCATTGTGCTGCCCGTCCTTTGAGTGTTGCGCCGCATGTCGCACAAGCTGGAAAACGCCATCGCGCACAATGAGGATGAAAAGCCGCCGGTTGACCATGCGACCGCCGCAGAGAAAGGCGATGCCGTGTGAACAGCGTCAGGCGACATCTCCGCCCCCGACAAGGGCGGCTGCGAATTCCTCAGGTTCGAAAGGTTGCAAGTCGTCGATCTGCTCACCCACGCCGATCGCATGAATGGGCAGGCCAAAGCGATCCGCCAGCGCCACAAGCACCCCGCCGCGTGCCGTGCCGTCCAGCTTGGTCATTACCAGCCCGGTCACATCCGCCATGGCGCGGAAGGTCTCTACCTGTTTGAGCGCGTTCTGACCGGTGGTCGCATCCAGCACCAGCAGCGTGTTGTGCGGGGCGTCGGGGTCTTTCTTGCGGATCACACGGACAATCTTGGCCAGTTCCTCCATCAGGTCGGCGCGGTTCTGCAGCCGCCCGGCGGTGTCGATCATCAGCAGATCAATGCCCTCTGCCTGCGCACGCGTCAGCGCGTCATAGGCCAGCGAGGCCGGGTCAGAGCCTTCGGGCGCGGTCATCACCGGCACGCCCGCGCGCTCACCCCAGACCTGCAACTGCTCGACTGCCGCGGCACGAAACGTATCGCCTGCCGCAATGATCACCGACTTGCCCGCCGCGCGGAACTGTGAGGCCAGCTTGCCGATGGTCGTGGTCTTGCCCGCGCCGTTGACCCCCACCACCAGCACCACCTGCGGGCGCTTGGCATAAAGCGGCATGGGCCGGGCGACAGGGGCCATGATGCGTGCGATCTCGGCAGCGAGTGCCCCCTTGATCTCGGCGCTGGACACCTTGCGCCCCATCCGCCCCTCGGCGAGGTTGGCGGTGACCTTGAGCGCGGTTTCCACCCCCATGTCGGCCTGGATCAGCAGGTCCTCCAGCTCTTCAAGCATCGCATCATCCAGAACCCTGCGTGGCGCATCCGGCTGGCCGATCAACCGGCCCAAAAGGCCCGGGCGCCCCAGATCTGCGGCCGGTTCGGGGGCAGCGCGGGGTGTGTCATCGCTGCCCGTTGCGACCAATGCCTCAAGCCCCTCGTCGAGTTTCGAGGAAGAGCGGAACATCCGGTCCTTGAGCTTCTTGAAGAACGACATCGCAGGCTTTCCGATCCCGGCAGGGTTTTGCTAACGCCAATCTGCTACCCTATGGGCGGCGGCGATGGAAGGGGCGAATGGCCCGTGCGGTTGTCTGCCCCCGGTGCCCTGCGCCTGTGATCTGTGCCTTAAATCTGTGCCTGTGTGCAACCCCGGTGCAGGCTGCGCAAGGCTATGCTATCAAACGCCGCAACCCTTGCCGGAGCCACAATGCCGATCGCCGTTTTCGCTCTCGCCTCGCTGACCCCGGCACTGTTGCTGGCGCTGGGGATGTTCACCGGTGGCTGGTGGCTGCTGGTTGCGCTGGTCTATGTCACGCTCTTTGCTTTCCTGATGGACCGTCTTATCGCCTGGATGCCGCCCGATGGAGGCGAGCTCCCGGCGGGCGACGCGGTGCTGATCGCACTAGGCCTGTCGCAACTGGCGTTGCTGCCGCTGGGGGTCTGGGCGCTGGCCACTCATCTCACCGGTATCGAATGGCTGGCAGGCTTTGTGGCGTTGGGCCTTTGGCTGGGCCAGATCGGCAATTCCGCCGCGCATGAGCTGATCCACCGTCGCAACCGCGCTATGTTCCAACTGGGGCGATGGATGTTCATCGCCATCCTCTTCGGTCATCACACCTCGGCGCATCGGCTGGTGCATCACCCGCATGTCGCCAGCCCCAAAGACCCCAATTCGCCCCGTCGCGGGCAAAGCTACTATGGCTTTCTGCCGCGCGCCTGGATCGGATCATTCCGCGCGGGCCTTGCGGCCGAGCGCGCGCTGCTGGCGCGTCAGGCGCGCGGTGAGCGGCGGATCAATCCATATGTGGTGTATCTGTTCGGCGCGCTGGCTTTCATGGCGCTGTCCTTTGCCACGCTGGGCTGGCCGGGGCTGGCAATCTATCTGGGGCTGGCCTTTCACGCCCAGTCACAGATCCTGATGTCAGACTACGTGCAGCACTACGGGCTCAGACGCCAGCGGCGGCCAGATGGCAAGCTGGAACCCGTAAGCGCCGCGCATAGCTGGAACGGCGGGCATTGGTTCAGCGCGGCCATGATGCTGAACGCCCCGCGCCATTCCGACCACCACGCCCATCCCGCGCGCCCCTATCCGCAGCTTCGCCTGCCAGATGGCGCGCCGATGCTGCCCGCCCCCCTGCCCGCCATGGCGGTGGTGGCGCTGGTGCCGCCATGGTGGCGCAAGATCATGGATCCGCGTGTGAAAGCGGTGCAGGCGGCGGTCAGTATCGCATCCGCGTGAACAGCGGGCCGCGCGCTGGCAAAGCGGCCAAAGCTCTGGCACAGTAGTGCAACGACAACCGGAGAACTTCATGCGCCTGTCCCTTCTGCTTGCAGCCCTCGCCTGCCTGATCGCCCTGCCCCTCGCCGCCGAAGAACGGATGGATGGCGACAGTTTCGAGGCCTATACAACCGGCCGCACCCTCAGCTTCAGCATCGAGGGCGTGCCTTATGGCGTAGAGCAGTATCTGCCCGGCCGCCGCGTGCTCTGGGCTTTTCTCGGTGAGGATTGTCAGGAAGGCACCTGGTATGAGCGCGACAGCATGATCTGCTTTGTCTATGACGCCAACCCGGCTGAGCAATGCTGGAGCTTTTATCGCAGCGAAACCGGGCTGCGCGCTGTCTTCGAGGGCCCCGACGGCCCCGGAACCGAGCTGTATGAGGTCGAACAAAGCAGCCGTCCGCTTACGTGCGAAGGCCCCGGCGTGGGTGTCTGACAGCCGGCGATCCCCCGCCGCCGCGCCCGGATTTCGGTTCCGCACCCCGATGCAATTTGCTATTCACACCGAAAAGCAAAATAACCGGAGCAAGGCATGGGACAGGCGCAACCGACAGAACGGGTTCAGTACATCGTCGAAGGCGGGCACCGTATTGACGGCACGATAGAGCCCAGCGGCAACAAGAACGCCGCGCTGCCCATCGTCGCCGCCGCCCTGCTGACCGATCAGCGGGTCGAACTGCACAACGTCCCGCGCATCCGCGATATCGAGGCGCTGGTAGAACTGATCCAGTCGGTCGGCGCCGAGGCCAATTGGCTGGGGCGCAACACGCTGGAAATCACAGCACGCAACCTGCGCCCGGCTGACCTTGATCCTGACCTCTGCGCCCGCATCCGCGCCTCGATCCTGCTCGCCGGTCCGATGCTGGCGCGCTGCGGCGAAGTGACCTTGCCGCCGCCGGGGGGCGATGTGATCGGCAGGCGGCGGGTGGATACCCATTTTCTGGCCTTGCAACAGCTGGGCGCGACGATCGAGGTCAACAACGCCTATCATTTCCGCGCCACCAAGCTGAAAGGCGCGGACGTATTTCTTGATGAACCCTCGGTCACCGCAACTGAGAACGCGCTTTGCGCGGCGGTCTGTGCGCAAGGTGAGACGATCTTGCGCAACTGCGCCTCCGAGCCGCATGTGCAGGATCTTGCGCGCTTTCTTATGGCGATGGGTGCGAAGATCGACGGCGTCGGCACCAACACCATGACCATCCATGGCGGGCGGCCGCTGGGCGGGTGCACCCACCGCATCGGACCGGACCATATCGAGGTGGGCTCGCTGATCGGGCTGGCGGCGGTCACGCGCTCGGCGCTCACCATCCGCAACGCAGGCACCGAGCATCTGCGCTCAACCCTGATGAACTTTGAGCGCCTCGGCATCTCCTGCCGGATCGAGGGCGATGACCTGATCATCCCCGCCGAACAATCGCTGAAGATCCAGCCTGATTTCGGCGGCCATATCCCAAAGATCGAAGATCAGCCCTGGCCCGCCTTCCCTGCCGATACGATGTCAATCGCCATTGTTACCGCCAGCCAGTGCGAGGGTGTGGTTCTGATGTTCGAAAAGATGTTCGAAAGCCGGATGTTCTTTGTCGACAAGCTGATCGCGATGGGCGCGCGGATCGTGTTGTGTGACCCGCATCGCGCCATCGTCGCCGGGCCATCAAAACTGCGCGGATCGCGGCTGGAAAGCCCCGATATCCGGGCGGGCATGGCCATGCTGATCGCGGCCATGTGCGCCGAGGGCACCAGCATCATCAACAACGCCCAGCAGATCGAACGCGGCTATGAACGCATCGATGAGCGGCTCAACGCGCTGGGGGCACATATCACCCGCGTCCCGCCCCGCGGCTGACAGCCCCCATCTGCCCATCCCCTCATGTGTTCAAAAAATATCCTGCGGGGGTGAGGCGCGCAGCGCCGAGGGGGCGCAAAGCCCCCTTCCCGGCCTCAGCCCAAAACGGCCATCCAGAACCAGGCGCTGAACGCACAGGCCACTGTGCCGACCAATACGGCCGAGGCCGCGACCCGGCGCGCCCGCCCATACATATTGGCAAAGACATAGGCATTCACCCCCGGCGCCATCGCCGCCGTCACCACCGCCGAGCGAAATTGTGCCTCGCTCAAGGCCAGCCCCCGGCCCATGCCCCAGACAATCGCCGGATGCACCAAAAGCGAAACCACACAGGCATAGGCGATCAGCCGCAGATCGCCTTCGGGCCGGTAGCGATACAGCACGCCCCCCAACCCGAACAGCGCCGCCGGCAGGCCCGCCCGTGCGATCAACTCCAACGCCTGCCAGACGGTGCCGGGCAACGGCGCACCGGTCAGATTGACCAACGCCCCCAGCGCGATGCCGATCACCAGCGCGTTGCGCCCCATGCCAAGCGCCACACGCCCCAGCGTTGCCCCCACGCCACGCCCCTGGGCGCGAACCGCCTCCATCGCGGTGATGCCGATCATGTAGCAAAATGGCGAATGCAGCGCGATGATCGCGAAATTCGCCGCCAACGCATCAGGGCCATAGGCACGTTCGGTAATCGGCAGACCCAACAGTAGCGAGTTGGAAAACAGGCAGACAAACCCCACCGCAATCGCATCTTCCCAGCCACGCCCAAACAGAAA
Source organism: Pararhodobacter sp. (assembly GCA_020832545.1). Taxonomy (GTDB): domain Bacteria; phylum Pseudomonadota; class Alphaproteobacteria; order Rhodobacterales; family Rhodobacteraceae; genus Pararhodobacter. The sequence goes on from JAFIEK010000050.1 coordinate 22,029, forward strand.
ACGCGCGCCCAGCAGCCCCAACGCAAACCCCGCCACGGCCCCGATGTAAAAACTCGTCAGCAGCCGCCAGTCAAACTCCAGCCCCAGATCCAGCTGCGCAATGGCCAGAAACAGCAAACACGGGATGGCGAAGTTCTGGGTGAAGGACATCAACCCGTCGACCGTGCCCTCGCTCATCCAGCCGCGCCAGGTCACCCCATAACCGAACGCCACGACCAGAAACACCGGCAGAATGACATCGACCAGCGCCTGCATGGCCTAACGGTGCCTTCGGGGGGCGGCACGCCCCCCGGCGCCGGGCGAGCCCTCAATGGGGTCGCCCGGCGGGGCCGCCGGGGGTACGCCCGGCGAGCAGCGGCAGGAGGACCTAAAAGGAAACGACGGGGCGGGATGGAC
>JAFIEK010000051.1 GCA_020832545.1 Pararhodobacter sp.
CCGCGAAGGCGGCCGCACCGTCGGTGCCGGCGTCGTCTCGAAAATCATCGAGTAATCTGGTCGCAGACTGAAGCCGGGCGTGTGCGAGGGCAATCGCGCACGCCTTTTTCTTTGACCACGCTCTGTTGTGGCGCTATTTTCGCTGCATAACATTGGAGGCTGCCATGGTGATCTATCCGCGCTGACCACATTTTTCTGTCAGTTTCCAAGGATGACCCCATGACTGCCCCCTTTCTCAGTGCCGCCGCGCGGCACCCCATGCGTTTTCCCGATGGCCGCGAAAACCCCTGCATGGTTCATCTGAACCGTGCCATTGACCATCCCAATTTCGACATCGGCGATTTCACCTATGCCAATGATTTCGACCCACCGCAGGATTGGGCGGGCCATCTTGCGCCCTATATCTACCATGGCGCGCCAGAACGGCTGGTGATCGGCCGCTTTGGCCAGATAGCACATGGTGTGCGCTTCATCACGGCTTCGGCCAATCATGCGATGGGCGGCATTTCGACCTATCCTTTCCCCATCTTCAACCCGGCCACCCTGCCACTCTATGCCGACAGTTTCGCGGATCTGCCCGATACAGTCATCGGCCATGATGTCTGGATCGGACATGGTGCGCTGATCCTGCCGGGCGCGCAGGTCGGGCATGGCGCGATCATTGGCGCAGGGGCCGTGGTGGCGGGCAAGGTGCCCGATTACGCCGTGATGGCGGGCAACCCGGCGCGAGTGGTGCGACAGCGTTTTTCCGCCGAAGCGGTCGCCCGGCTGCTGGCGTTGGGCTGGTGGGACTGGCCGCTTGAACGGATCGCGGAGGCGTTGCCACAGATTCTGGCAGGCGATGTCGAAGCCCTTTGCCATGCCGGCTCCCGTTAACCTCTTGTTAGCCTTTTTCCGGTGACACTCGGCGCGGGTTGAAAAGGGGTGACAGGAAATGCTCGCAGTTGCGCGGACCGTGGCTTTTGAAGGGGTCGAGGCACGGCTGGTTGAAACACAATGTGTGCTTTCGCCGGGTTTGCCTGCGTTTCATGTCGTGGGCCTGCCGGACAAGGCCGTGTCGGAATCGCGCGAACGTGTGCGCGCGGCGCTGTCGTCACTGTCCATCGCGTTGCCCCCCAAACGGATCACCGTGAACCTGTCACCGGCTGACCTGCCCAAGGAAGGCTCGCATTTCGACCTGCCCATCGCGCTGGCACTGCTTGCCGCCCTGGGCGTCATCCCGGCCGAGGAACTGGCGCGCACCGTCTCGCTGGGCGAATTGTCCCTGGATGGCAGGCTGGTGCCGGTGGTCGGCGCGCTGCCCGCAGCAATGGCCGCGGCGGGTGAGGATTGCGCGCTGATCTGCCCGCGCGGCTGCGGGGCCGAGGCCGCCTGGGTAGGCGCTGCGCAGGTCTTCGCCCCGGCCTCGCTGCTGGAGGCGATCCATCACCTGACCAGCCAGTCCCCCTTGCCGCGCGCACTTCCCGGCGAGGTGACGCAATCCGCCAATGCCCGGGATCTGGCCGATGTGAAGGGCCAGGAACGCGCCAAGCGCGCGCTGGAAATCGCGGCGGCAGGACGGCACCATGTGTTCATGGTCGGGTCGCCCGGTTCAGGCAAATCCATGCTGGCGGCGCGCATGTCCGGCATCCTGCCCCCCCTCAGCCCGACCGAGGCGCTGGAGACATCGATGATCCATTCGCTGGCCGGGCTGCTGGATGAGGGTGGGATCTCGCGCCAGCGCCCGTTCCGCGAACCCCATCATACCGCCTCTGTCGCCGCCATTGTGGGGGGCGGGCGCGGGGCCAAACCGGGTGAAATCAGCCTCGCGCATAACGGCGTTCTGTTCATGGACGAGTTCCCTGAATTTCCCCGTACCGTGCTGGAAACCCTGCGCCAACCCATTGAGACCGGCGAGGTGGTGGTGGCCCGCGCCAATGCCCACACCCGCTATCCCTGCCGTTTCCTGCTGGTCGCCGCCGCCAACCCCTGCAAATGCGGCTATATGGCCGAACCCGCTCGCGCCTGCGCCCGTGTCCCGGCTTGCGGGGCAGAGTATCTGGGGCGCATCTCCGGCCCGCTGATGGACCGTTTTGATCTGCGCGTCGAAGTGCCGCCGGTGGCTTATTCCGATCTTGACCTGCCGCAGAGCGGTGAGGGGTCAGCCCAGGTGGCCGCGCGGGTGGCCGGGGCGCGGGCGCGGCAGAACACGCGTTTTGCGGCGCATGACGGATTGATCGTGAACGCCGATGCCGAGGGGGCGGTGCTGGACGAGATCTCGGCGCCGGACCCGGAGGGGCGGGCACTGCTGGCCCAGGTGGCCGAGCGTTTCGGGCTGAGTGCGCGCGGGTATCACCGCATCCTGCGTGTGGCACGCACCATCGCTGATCTGGAAGCCAGCGAAACGGTGCGCCTGCCGCATGTGGCCGAGGCTGTCAGCTTCCGGCTGAGCTTTGGGCCAGACACGCGCGAATGAAATCGGCGGTCGCGGCAAGGGTGCTGCGCGCCTCGGGCAGAATGTTGTGAAAGATCGGCCAGACATGCGGCAGATCGCCCGCCATGCGGATATCGGCGTGTGGCAACGGGCCTTGCAGGCGCAGGCTGTCGTCGCGCAGGATCTCGGTTTCAGCGACATGGATCTGCACCGGCGGCGCGCCGGGGAAATCTGCGAAAAGGGGCGACAGGCGTGGGTCGGCAGGGGCGGTGGCAGGCGGGTCACCAAGGATCATCGCGCGGACCTCTGCGACCCTTTCGGCGGGCAGCAGTGGGTCGCGGGCGGCGTTTTCGCGCAGCGAATCGCCTGTGAAGGTCAGATCGGTCCAGGGTGAAAAAGCGAAGGCCCCGGCTGGGGCCTGGCCAATGCGGCACAGATGCCCCAGTAGCGCCAATGCCAGCCCGCCCCCCGCCGAATCACCGCCAAGGACGATCTGCCCGGGGGCGTAGCCCAGCGCCAGCAAACGGGACCATGCGGCGAGGGCGTCGTCGAACGCGGCTGGAAAGGGGTGTTCAGGGGCCAGATGATAGCGCGGAAGAAAGGCGGGAAACCCGCTCAGACAGGCCAGTCTGGCGAGCATGGCGGCATGAGTTTCCGGGGCGCCCATGACATAGGCCCCCCCGTGAAGATAGAGGATGACACCATCGCCGCGTGGCTGATTTTGCACCCAAAGGCCCGCCACGGGGCCGCTTGCAGGCAGGATCAGGCTGAGCGGTGGCGGGCGAAACATCAGGCGCGCGGCGCGCAGAAAGCGCGGGCGCGCGTCTTGCGGCGTGGCGGTGCGCGCGATCTGCGGACGGGCCAACGCTCGCAGCACGTGCCGCAGAATGCGCGCGCGCAGGCTCATTGGCCGTCGCGCCGGGCCTCGATCGCCTGCCAGATTCGCGCTGCGACATTGACGCCGTCGAATCGCTCAAGTTCCTGAATGCCGGTGGGCGAGGTCAGATTGATCTCGGTCAGCCAGTCTCCGATGACATCGATGCCGACAAAAATCTGCCCCTTCTCGCGCAGCAAAGGGCCGATTGCGGCGCAGATTTCAAGGTCGCGGTCGGTCAGCCCCACTTTTTCCGGGCGTCCGCCGACATGCATGTTGGACCGGGTCTCTCCCTCGGCGGGCACGCGGTTGATCGCGCCCACAGGTTCGCCATCGACCAGAATCACCCGCTTGTCGCCCTTTGATACTGCGGGGAGATATTTCTGCACGATCAACGGCTCGCGTGAGAAACCGGTGAACATTTCGTGCAGCGAGGCCAGATTGCGGTCGCTCGCATCCAGCCGGAATACTCCCGCGCCGCCGTTGCCGAACAGCGGCTTGAGGATGATGTCGCCATGGCGCGCCTTGAATTCGCGGATATCGGCCAGGTTGCGCGCGATCATCGTTGGCGGTGTCAGCTCGGGGAACTGCATCACCAGCAGCTTTTCAGGGTAGTTGCGCACCCAGAACGGGTCATTTACCACCAATGTCTGGGGATGGATCAGGTCCAGAAGATGTGTCGTGGTGATATAGGACATATCGAACGGCGGGTCCTGGCGCAGCCAGACGACATCGATTGTGCCCAGATCAAGCACTTGTTCATCGCCGAAGCTGACATGATCGCCCTTCTCCCGCCGGACCGTGAAGGGCCGCGCCCGCGCCATCACCCGGCCATTGTCCCAGATCAGCCGGTCAGGCGTGTAGACATGCAGTTCGTGCCCGCGCGCCTGCGCTTCTTCGGCGAGACGGAATGTGCTGTCAGCGTTGATATCGACCCCTTCGATCGGGTCCATCTGAAAGGCGATTCGCAGCGCCATGGTCGCTCCTGTCGTTCGTGCATGCCAAAGCTTGCCATTCGACACCCTTGATGACGCAGCCGCACGGCAGTTGCAATCGCCACCGCTCAGGTGACCAGCGCGTTCTCGATGATTTCGATGCGCCCCACCCCATCAACCAGCGCAACATCAAACCGCGCGTTCACCAGCCCTTCGTTGCCAGAAGCCGCCATATACTCGCCCGCTGCATCGAAGAGGCGGTTGATCTGGCGTATCGACAGCCGTTCAGCCGCGCGCGCATGACTGCGGCTTTTCTTGACTTCGATAAACACTAGCCCGTCGCCATCCTGCGCCACCAGATCGATCTCGCCACCTTTGCCGCGCCAGCGCCGCGCCGCTATCGACATGCCGCGGGCTATGTAATGCGCTGCGACCTGCTGCTCTGCCGCCTCCCCTGCCAGATAACTGATCTTGCCGCTCATTCGGGCCCCTCTTCACGCTCCAGGTTCAACGCCAGTTGATACACCCGCCGCCGAGCAATGCCGCGTGCCGTTGCCACCATATCCACCGCCTCGCGCAGGCTGTGCCGGGTCAGCGCCGTGCGCAACACCGCCTCCAGGTCATCATCATCAGTCACAGGGTTGCGCGCCCGGTCCACCAGAATCACGATTTCGCCTTTAAGGTCGCGCCCGGTGATGGTCTGTGCCACCGCGTCCAGCGTGCCCCTGATCACCTCTTCAAAACGTTTTGTCAGCTCGCGGCATATTGCACATTCCCTGTCTCCCCCCAGACTTTCCGCCAATTCCCCTAACATCCGGTGAATCCGTTTCGGCGACTCATAGAAAACCAGTGTCGCCGGAATATTCGCTGCTTCGGCAAGAAACTGCCGGCGCGCCGAGGTCTGGCTGGGGGCGAAACCCATGAAGCAGAACCGGTCTGTCGGCAGCCCGCCGACGGCCAGCGCGGCCAGCACGGCTGATGCCCCTGGTGCGGCAAGCACGGGGTGGCCAGCCTCGATAGCAGCGCGGGCCAGTTGATAACCCGGGTCGGCCACAAGCGGTGTACCCGCTTCAGACGCATAGGCAACCGCCTTCCCTTCTTCCAGCGCGGCCATGATTTTTGGCCGCATTTTCAGACCGTTATGATCATGATAGGCCCAAAGCGGGCGGTCGCCGACGCGGATGCCGTGGATTTCCATCAACCGGCGCAGGCTGCGGGTGTCCTCGGCAGCGAGGATATCGGCCTCAGCCAGTATATCGAGCGCGCGCAGTGTGATATCGCGCGCCGCCCCGATCGGGGTTGAGAGGATGTGCAGCCCCGGCGCCAGGGGCCGGCGCGCAGACGCGCCCGTGGCCGGAGCAGAGACCGTCTGAGGCGTGGGTTCTGGGCTGTTTGGAGCGGGATCAGGCATCGGTGTGCTTTCGTCATGCGTTTACTTCGGCAGGGCAAGACCTTAGTGTTGCCTTTGCTCACCCTCACCGCAAGTCCGTTAAGAGGAGCCGCCATGTCTGTCGTTTCGTCCCTTGTCCGCCCTCTTGTTGCCCTGCGCCCGGTGCGGGCGCTACTGGCCATCACCGGCCTGGCTGCCTTGACGGCCTGTGGCCCGGTTGCCTTCAGCGGAGTTGCCGCTCCGCGCGTGGACCCGACCTCTGGGCCGGTGCAGGTTGCCCTGCTGGTGCCTGCCGGTTCTTCCGAGCAGGGACGCCAGGTGCTGGCCACCAGCCTTGAGAACGCCGCGCGGCTGGCCGTATCGGACCTGCGCGGGGTCGAGATTGACTTGCGCATCTATGAAACCGCCGGCGATCCGGCGCGCGCCGCGCAGGTGGCGCAACAGGCAAGCGACGCGGGTGCGCAGATCATCCTTGGCCCGGTGTTTGGTGAAGAGGCCAATGCCGTAGGCGCAGCCGTTGCCTCCAGAGGCCTCAATGTTCTGAGCTTTTCCAACAATGCAGCGATTGCGGGCGGAAATGTCTTCATTCTGGGTCAAAGCTTTGAGAATACCGCACAGCGGCTTCTTGACCACGCTGTGGCCGAGGGCCGGGGTCAGGTGATGATCGTGGCCGAACGCACCACCGAAGGTGAAATCGCGCAAGCCGCGATCCAGACGGCAGCCGCACGCAGTGGCGCCAGCATCGTTGCTACCGAAAGCTATTCTTTCTCGCAGCAAGGGATTGTCGATGCCCTGCCCGCGATCGCCTCGACCGCGCGGTCATCCGGCGCGCAGACGCTGTTCTTTACTGCCAACACCGCCGGTGCGCTGCCAATTCTGGCGCAGCTGCTGCCTGACAACCGCATCGCCCATCCGCAATTTCAGTTCGCAGGCCTGACCCGCTGGGACATTCCGGCCGCCACGCTGGAACTGCGCGGCCTACAGGGGGGCTGGTTTGCCATGCCAGACCCGGCACAGACCGAACGCTTTGAGGACCGCTACCGGAACGCCTATGGCAGCGCGCCCCACCCCATCGCGGCGCTCGCCTATGACGGCATCGCGGCAATCGGCGCGCTGCTGGCAACTGGCCAGTCCGACGCGCTGTCGCGCGCGGCCCTGACGCAGGGTTCGGGCTTTGTCGGTGTCAACGGGGTGTTCCGCTTCCGGCCTGATGGCAGCGTTCAGCGCGGGCTGGCGGTGGCCACGATCCGCGACAATGCGGTGGTCATACTGGACCCGGCACCGCGCAGCTTTGCCGGTCCGGGAAGCTAAGAGCGCGCCAACCCAGTGCCCGGTTCCCTTTCGCCTCTGGCAGACCCGGTTGTCGGGCAGCGTTACGCCTGCCCGCCAGAGCCGCGCGAGCCGCTGATCTGCGCGAAATCCGACATCCTTGATCTGGCCGCGCTCGATGCCCGGCTGGAGGCCGTGCTGGCCGCACCGGGCGATAACCGTGACCGGCGCGCCGCCGTGGTTCAGGTGCTGGGAGACGCCCTCAAAAGCGGCAACGAGACCCTGCGAGCGGTCTTTCTGGCCGCCCCCCGGGATGCCCGTGCCTATGTGCGGGCACAGACCTGGCTGACCGATGCCATGGTCACCAGCGCTTTTAACATTTCGCGGCTTCATCTGCATCCGCTGTCCAACCCCACCGGCGCCGAGCAGATCAGCCTGCTTGCCGTTGGCGGCTATGGCCGTGCCGAGATGGCCCCCTTTTCTGATGTGGACCTGCTGTTCCTGATCCCCTGGAAGGTCACCGGCTGGGCTGAAAGCCTTGTCGAAAGCACGCTTTATATCCTTTGGGATCTGAAGCTGAAAATCGGCCATGCCACGCGCACTGTCGATGACTGCCTGCGACTGGGCCGCGAAGATTACACAATCCGTACCGCCCTTCTGGAAAACCGATATCTCTGCGGCGAACAACCCTTGGCGCGCACGCTCAAGGACCGGCTTTGGTCAGAGTTGTTCGAAGGAAGCCATTCTGAATTCATCGAGGCGAAACTGGCCGAGCGCACTGAGCGCCACCTCAAGCAGGGCGGTCAGCGCTACATGCTGGAACCCAATGTGAAAGAAGGCAAGGGCGGGCTGCGCGATCTGCAAACACTCTACTGGATCGCCAAATACATGCACCGCGTGGAACAGGCCGCCGAGTTGGTACCGCTGGGTTTTTTTACCGAAGAGGAGTATCAGAACTTCCGCGCCGCCGAGACCTTCCTCTGGGCCGTGCGCTGCCATCTGCACCATATCGGCAGCCGGGCAGTGGACCAGCTGACCTTCGATCAGCAGCCGGACGTGGCCGAGCGCATGGGCTTTGCCGATCACGGCGGGCGGCGCGCGGTCGAACACTTCATGCAGGCCTATTTCCGACACGCCACCCATGTGGGCGAACTGACACGCATCTTCCTGACCGCGCTGGAAGCACGCCATGTCAAGCGCGCGCCGGGGCTTCTGGGTCTGTTCCGGCGGCGCAAGAAGGTCAAAGCAGGCTACCGGGTTGACCTGAATCGCCTGAACATCGCCGAGCCGGAAACGTTCCTGACAGACCCGTTGAACCTGCTCCGCATCTTCGAGGAGGCGCTGCGCACCGGCCTTCTGCTCCACCCGGATGCGATGCGGCTGATCGCGGGCAACCTTCATCTGATCGACGCGGACATGCGCGAAAACCCTGAAGGCGTGCGGATCTTTCTGGATCTGATGCTTAAACACGGCAACCCCGAGCGCCCGCTGCGCCGGATGAACGAGCTGGGTGTTCTGTCAGCCTTCCTGCCAGAGTTTGAACCCATCGTGGCAATGATGCAGTTCAACGTTTATCACCACTACACGGTCGATGAACACACGATCCAGTGTATCAGCACACTGGCGCAGATAGAGCGGGGCGAACTGGTCGAGGAACTGCCGATCGCCAGCCGCATCCTTGATGAGGGGGTGAACCGCAAGGTTCTGTATCTGGCGCTTTTGCTGCACGACATCGGGAAGGGCCGGCCTGAGGATCATTCGGTGCTGGGCGCGCAGATCGCCAGGCGCGTGGCGCCCCGGCTGCGGCTGAACCCTGATGACAGCGAAACGGTGGAATGGCTGGTGCGCAACCATCTTCTGATGTCGGATGTGGCGCAAAAACGCGATATCGGCGATCCGCGCACAGTGCGCGACTTCGCCAAGGCGGTAAAGTCTCGCAAGCGGCTGGACCTGCTGACGGTCCTGACGGTATGCGACATTCGCGGCGTCGGCCCGGGGACGTGGAACAACTGGAAAGCCATGCTGCTGCGCCAGCTCTACCGTGTCACCGCCGAGGTGTTGGAAAACGGGCTGGAGGCGCTGAACCGTTCCAACCGCGAGGATGAGGCCAAGCGTGCGCTGCGCGAGGCGCTGACAGAATGGTCCCGCGCCGATCTGCGCGCCGAAACCGCGCGCCATTACGGACCCTACTGGCAAGGGCTGGCGACCCCAACGCATGCCGCTTTTGCCAGGCTGCTGCGCGGGATCGGCGACAGCGAGATCCGCATCGACCTGCACCCCGATGAAGGCCGAGACGCCACGCGCGCCTGCTTTGTGCTGGCCGATCATCCGGGCATCTTCTCGCGGCTGGCCGGGGCGCTGGCGCTTGTGGGGGCCAATATCGTCGATGCGCGCACCTATACCTCGAAAGACGGGTTCGCCACGGCAGTGTTCTGGATCCAGGATGCCGAGGGGCACCCCTACGAGGAAGAGAAGCTGCCACGCCTGCGCAAGATGATCGCGCGCACCTTCGCCGGTGAGGTGGTGGCGACCGAGGCCCTGAAGGAACGCGACAAGGTCAAGAAACGTGAACGCCAGTTTCGCGTGCCAACCAATATAGCCTTCGACAATGATGGCTCGGACATCTACACCATTATCGAAGTCGATACGCGCGACCGCCCGGGGCTGCTTTATGACCTGACCCGCACGCTGGCAGCCAACAATATCTATATCGCCTCTGCTGTGATCGCGACCTATGGAGTGCAGGTGGTGGATACCTTTTATGTCAAGGACATGTTCGGGCTGAAACTGCACGCCAAGTCGCGTCAGGAAGCACTGGAACGCAAATTGCGTGCGGCCATCGAGGCCGGCGCCCGCAGGGCGGACCAGGGATGAGCGCGCGTCACGGCGGATGCCAAGGCGGTTTCTCGACCGCGGTGAAAGCCGCGTATCCGCAGCTTGAAGGAAGGGCCGTTGAGGGCCCTTCACCCGGGCGCCCGGCATGACACCGATCCGCCTGATGCGCAGCTTCGCCACCGTCGGCGGCTGGACACTGGCCAGCCGCATCCTGGGTTTCGTGCGCGATATCGTGATGGCCAGCTACCTTGGTGCCGGCGCGGTGACCGACGCTTTCAATGCCGCCTTCTCGCTACCTAACATGTTCCGGCGCTTCTTTGCCGAGGGTGCCTTCAACCTTGCCTTCGTGCCGATGTTCACCAAGAAGAACACGGTCGACAAGGCCGAGGCCGAGGCTTTTGCCCGCGATGCCTATTGGCTGATGGCCAGTTTCCTGATCGGATTCTCGATTCTGGCCATGGCAGCCATGCCGCTGCTTGTCTGGGTAATCGTGCCCGGTTTTGCCGGGTCTGAGCGATTTGACATGGCAGTTCTTTTCGGGCGCATCGCGTTTCCCTACATCCTGTTCATATCGCTGACCGCGCTGTTGTCCGGCATGCTCAACGCAACCGGCCGTTTTGCCACCGCCGCCGCCGCGCCCGTGCTTCTGAACGCCGCCTTCATTGCCAGCCTGTTCCTCGCCGCATATTTCGACTGGCCCATGGGCCTGACCCTGGCCTGGGCCGTGCCTGTGGGGGGCGTCGCGCAGCTTGCCGTCGTCTGGTTTGCGGTGCGCCGGGCAGGCTTTGCCATGCGTTTCCGCCGCCCCCGGCTGACACCCGAGCTAAAGCGCCTGCTGATCATTGCAGCACCCGCCGTGCTGGCCGGAGGGGTCATGCAGATCAACCTGATCGTCGGGCGACAGGTGGCCTCGTTCACCGAAAGCGCGGTCTCGTGGCTATATTATGCCGACCGGCTGTATCAGTTGCCGCTGGGCGTGGTCGGCATTGCCGTCGGCGTCGTGCTGTTGCCCGAGCTTTCCCGCCGCCTGCGCGAAGGTGAAACCGAGCGCGCGCGCGACGCTTTCAGCCGGGGCATGGAATTTTCACTGGCGCTGACCCTGCCTGCCTCAGTGGCGCTGGTGGTCATCGCGCACCCGCTCATCTCGGTCCTGTTCGAACGCGGCGCATTTACGCGGGTCGATACCGACGCCACAGCATTGGCGCTGGCCATCTACGGGTTGGGCCTGCCCGCCTTTGTGCTGCACAAAGTGTTGCAACCGCTCTATTATGCCCGCGAAGATACCCGCAGCCCGTTTCGCTACGCCCTCAATTCGATGGTGGTGAACGCGGTTCTCGCGTTCGGGCTGATGCCCTTCATCGGCTTCACCGCCGCCGCCTGGGGCACCACACTGGCGGCATGGGCGATGGTATTTCAGCTTTGGTACGGCGCGCGCCCGATGGGTGAGGCCGCGCAGCCTGACGCCCGGATGCGCGACCGGTTCTGGCGCCTCGCGCTTGCCTCGGCCTTCATGGGGTTGTGCCTGTGGCTGGCGGGTCAGGCTCTGGCGCCGATGCTCTATGGCCCCGCCCGGATGCTGGCGCTGCTCATGCTGATCACGGTGGGGATCGTCAGCTACTTTGGCTTTGGCGCGCTGATCAGGGCGTTCCGCCTGTCGGACTTCCGCGAAGCCATGCGACGCGGGCAAAAGAAAACGGGCTGACGCACACCGCGCCAGCCCGCTTTCATATCGGTTTCTCAGGCCCGATCAGATCATACGCACCTGCGTGCCAACCACAGCCATCTCGAACAGCTCTTCCACATGGTGGTTGAACAAACCAATACATCCGTTCGACGCCCGCCGCCCGATCTTGGCAACATTATCGATCCCGTGGATGCGGTAATACTGCCAGCTCAGGTTCATCGCCCGCGTGCCCATCGGGTTATCCGGCCCGGCCTCCACCCGCTCAGGCAACGAGGGGTCGCGCTCACGCATGTTGGGGGTGGGAATCCAGACCGGCTCACGGCGCTTGAGTACAATCTCAGTATAACCGAGGCGCGTGAATTCATCGGTCATCGGCACCGAGGTGGGGTAAAGGCGATAAATGCTCTGATCTTCGGACCAGTAGTGAAGCGCGCGCGACTGGGTGTCACACAAAATGGCACCGCGGCGCAGGTTGTCAAAATGATCCTGCCACTGATGCGTGCGGAAACCCATCACGTTATGGCGCACGCGCTCGACGGGCGCGGCCTCTTCGATCTCACCGGTGAACTGCTGGCCCATTGCAGGCATGGCAAAGGCCGCCATGCCACCAGCCAGAAACGCGCGCCGGGACGTTTGCGAAAAGCTCATGATCATCTCCATCATACACTGCATTCAATTCGCCCCATGGGCTGCGAAAAGCAAGTCCGGTCGGGGGCGCATAACTTCACTTTAAATCACGCAGGCGTGATAATCGAGCGGTAACAGCAATTCAAGCCACCCGGGCCACACTTGGCGGCGACAGGCGGGAATGATACCGCTGTTCGCTCAGGATGCCGGAGGCAACGCCGGTTGCGCCTTTCGGTTCCCATGATTCGCAAGGGATACGCTACCATGACCCAAATCCCCATTCCGGTTTCGCTGCTGACAGGCTTCCTTGGCTCAGGCAAAACCACGCTTCTTAATCATATGCTGCGCGATCCGCGCATGGCCCGCGCTGCGGTCATCATCAACGAGTTTGGCGAGATCGGGCTGGATCATGATCTGGTCGAATCGGCGACCGAAGCTATGGTGTTGATGCAGTCAGGCTGCCTGTGCTGCACAGTGCGCGGCGATCTGGCACAGACCCTGGCCGATCTGAAGGCGCGGCGCGATGCCGGCGAGGTTGGGTTCGAGCGGGTGCTGATCGAAACCACGGGCATCGCCGACCCCGGCCCCATCGTACAAACGCTGGTAATGGACCCTGAACTGTCGACGGATTTCGCGCTCGACGGGGTGCTGACCACCGCTGATTGCGCCACTGGACCGGCCACGCTGGACGCCCATTTCGAAGCGGTGCAACAGGTGGCCATGGCGGACCGGCTGATCTTGACCAAATGCGATCTGGCACTGCCTGCCCAGATTACCGCGTTTGAGCGTCGTTTGGCCGCGATCAACCCGGGCGCACCGCGCCTGCGTGCTGAACATGGCGCCATCGACCCCGCACTTTTGTTCGGCATCGCCCCCCGCACGGAAAGCGCGCAGGCGGAAACCCTGGATTGGGTCGCCGCCATGCCGAACAAACGCAGCCTGCCGCCCATGAGCGGGCTGAAGGGCACCAACCCCTTCTCGTTGCCGCAAAGCCACGGCTTGTTCTCGCAGCCCGCAACGGCGCGGGCGCAGGCAACCCCATTGGCATCAGCCAGCCATGACGGGCGCATCACCTCACAATCGGCTCAGATCATGCATCCCATCTCGCCCATCGTCTTTGACCTGTGGCTGGAATCACTGATGAACAGCGCCGCCAGCAACATTTTGCGGCTGAAGGCGATTGTGCATGTAGAGGGGATGGACCACCCCTTCGCGCTGCATGGCGTACAGCATGTCTTTCACCCCCCGGTGCCGCTGACGCATTGGCCAGAGGGCGACACGGTTTCGCGTATCGTGGTGATCGGGCGCGATCTTCCGCCAGGGTATCTGGAGGAAAGCCTGCACTTCCTGCACAGCCGCCCGGAAATGACCGAGCACCGGCTGTAACCCAGCCGCCAACGGTTGCATCCTGCCTGCCTTTTGACATCTGCGTTGCAAAACCGTTGCACGAATCGGCAATAGATGAGCAGTCACGCCGATTTTATAGCCATTCGTCACGCCAGCCTTGAGCCGTATCAAGGCGCACCCAATCTATAGGAGGGTAGAATACGACTGACCAATGGAGGAGGAAATTTGATGGACCGACGCAATCAGCCTGTTGAGTATTGGGGCAAAAGCCTCAATTTCTGGTGCCGCCTGTGGCAGATCCAGATCGAACACTCGCTGCGCTTCTGGGGGGCGATGGCTGCCAAGATGCCGCAACCGACCGCCGCCGAACTGGCCGCCGAGGCCGATGCGGTGAAAGCCAGCCGCGCGTCTGCTCGGCGCAAAACCACACCGAAAGCTGTGGCCAAGCCTGCCTCAAAACCTGCCGCCAAACAGGAACCGGCCAGTTTGCACTGACGCATCACATCTCTCAGCTGGGGGCGCGGTCAGCCCAGCCTGCAAAAATGCGCTCCAGCGCGACGACGATGTAGTAGAGGAATATCCCCAGCGCGGCGAGGGCGATCAGAACCGCAAACATCAGCGGGAAGTCCGAGTTGATCTGCGCCGATTGAAACAGATGCCCCAGTCCGCGCCCGTGCGGGGCGATGATTTCCACCAGATTGGTGCCGATAAAGGCCAAAGTCACCGCCACTTTCAGCGCGCCAAAGAACTCTGGCAGAGTCTTTGGCAGCGCGATCTTCCAGAACACTGTAAAGCGACTGGCCCCCAGCGAGCGCAAGATATCGCGGTATTCCGGCTCAAGCGTGCTGAGGCCGATGGCGACCGACACAGCAATAGGGAAGAACGAGATCAGAAAGGCGATCAGGACAGTGTTGAAATCATGCTGGCCGATGAACATCAGCGCCACCACCGGCACAACGGTCGCTTTGGGAATAGCGTTGAACCCCACCAGAAGCGGGTAAAGCGCGTCATTCATCATCCGGCTGAGGCCCATGATCATGCCGATCAGCGTGCCAAACACCACCGCCAGCCCCAACCCGGCCACCGTGCGCCACAGGGTCTGCCAGCCGTACTCCCAGAACAGATGCTGAAACCGCAGAAACGCGGGCCAGATATCTGAGGGGGCGGCCATCTTGAACGTGGGCCAGCCTTTGAACCAGACCAACCATTCCCATGCCAGCAACAGCACCACCATGGCGGCGAGCGGCACAAACACCTTCTGCCAGTTGATCCGCATCATACCGCCTCCGCCTGAACGCGCCCCTGCGCGATCTGGATCTGTTTGCGCAAGACTGCCAGTTTTTCGACCGCATCGGGGGTATAGAGCATCTCCAGCGGGCGCGGGCCGGGCATGGGTATGTCCATCACATATTGCGTGGTCGCCGGGCGGCCAGACAGCACAACCACCTGATCGCCCAAATAGACGCTTTCGCGCAGGTCATGGGTGATCAGAAGCGTGGTGAAGGGCTCTTTCACGCGCAGCTCATGCATGGTCTGCCACAGGTCTTCGCGCGTAAAGGCATCCAACGCGCCAAAGGGCTCATCAAGGATCAGCACATCGGGCTTGTGCACGATCGACCGGCACAGGCTGGCGCGCTGACGCATCCCGCCGGACAATTCCGAAGGTCGCTTGTTCTCAAACCCCTCCAGCCCGACCAGCGCCAGCAACTCATGCGCACGCTCTTCTTTCTTGCGCTTCGGCATGCCGGGGGCAACGATCTCAAGTGGCAGGATCACGTTTTGCAGGATGGTGCGCCATTCCAGCAGAACCGGGTTCTGAAACGCCATGCCCACCGTCTTGCGCGGGCTCTTCACCAGCTCGCCATGCAGCCAGACCTCGCCCTGATCGGGGAACATCAGCCCGGCGATGAGCCGCGTCAACGTCGATTTCCCGCAGCCTGAGGGGCCAACCACGGCGCAGAAACTGCCTTCGGGGATGGAAATATTCAGATTCTCAAGCACCGGCAGCGGGCCGGACTTGGTCTTATAGGCGTGGGTTACGCCCTTGATCTCAATAAGATTGCCCATACCGCCCCGTTTTCACCAATGAAAAACCCGTGCCCGCCAAGGGGCACGGGAAAGTTCAGGCCCGCGGGCCTCAATCCATCGACAAGCTGCCGTCGGTGGGCAGGAAGCTATCGGTGAAATAGCGCGCGCCATCGGGTTCGTGCTGGAACTCATAGGTCATGGCGATCTGCTCCAGCGACAGGGCGTAGCGATCAGCGTCGATGTTCCCGAGGCCGTTCTCCATCACCCAGTCGGTCAGGATATTGTCGCGCAGCGCGATCTCCAGGCGCTCCACTTCCAGATCAACATCCAGCGCCGGGTTGCGAGAGGCGATCGCAGCCACACCGGCGGCCGGGTCGGCGGCGGCATCGCGCAGCCCCAGCGCCACGGCGCGCAGAAAGCCGGTCACGGCCTCGGGGTTTTCCTCGGCGAAGTCAGTGTTGACGATGATCACGTTGCCATAAAGCGCAAGCCCGTAATCGGCCATCAGCATGACGGTCATGTCCTCCGGCGGAATGCCCAGCCGCGTGGTGTTCAGATACGAGGTGAAGGAAAAGCCGGTGACCGCGTCAACTTCGCCCGCCGCCAGCATCGGCTCTCGTGTTGGAAAGCCCACGGGCTCGATGGTGATGTTGTCCACGTTCAGGCCCTGCTCGGCGGCAAAGACCGGGAACTGCGCCCAGGCACCATCAGGCGGCGGCGCGCCAAGCACACGACCTTCCAGATCAGCGGGGCTGGTGATCCCTTGGCTGATGCGCCCGACGATGGCGAAGGCGGGCTTGTCATACATCACCATGATGGCGGTGACCGGCGCATCGGGGTTCTGATCAATGAACTTGATCAGGCTGGCCATATCGGCAAAACCAACCGGAAACGCGCCGGTCGCCACCTTCGGAATCGCATCAAGCGAACCCTGCCCGGCAGTAACCTCAACGCTGAGCCCCTCAGCCGCGAAATGGCCGTTGTCGATGGCCAGGAAATAGGGCGCGGCTGGCCCTTCAAACCGCCAGTCCAGCGCGAACGGCATATTGATGTCGGCCATGGCCGGCACGGCGAATGCCGCGCTGAACAGGCCGGCGGCGATGAATTGCTTACTCACGGCGAGAGCTCCTTGTTGGTCCGACGATCCCGGTTATATCAATGCGCGTGGCAGCCCGAACATGCAGTTCTGCCGTTTGCCCCGGCGGATCATTCGCTCCGGTGAAAAAACGGGCAGGCACGGGGCCTCGCGGTCAGTATTACGGCACAGCTGTCCACAGACTACAAGAAATCCCCGAAAAGACTTGTCCATAATTCTTGATAAAGCCGCCCCGGTCGCGATTCAGATGCTACTCTGCCGCAACTTTCATCACCCCATCCGTGCGGCCGATATCACTGATTCCCGCCACAACCCCCCGCATCAGGGTACGGAACGCCTGAAAATCAGCCCCCGGAGCCACGCGCTTTTCATCCAGATAGAGCCGGCGATCCAGTTCGATCTGGATCACATTCATCCCGCGCGAGGGCTGGCCGTAGCGCTGCGCGATATAGGCCCCGGCAAAGGGCGCGTTGCGTGCCACCACCAGCCCGGCCTGGCGAAACACATCCTCCACCCGGTCCAGCAGTTCGCGCCCGCAAGCCGCACCGTAGCGATCACCCAAAACAACCTGCGGGCGCGGCTGGCCCCGCAGTGCATGACCGCTGAGCGCCTCATGCGGCATCGAATGAATGTCAGCCAGCAACACCTGGCCGAACCGGGCATGCTGCCGCGCCATCAACCCCGAAAGGGCGTCATGATAGGGCCGCCAGTAGCGATCTATCCGGCCCTGCGCCTCGGCCAGCGGCAGCTTGCCGCCATAGATATGGCGCCCGTTCGACACCACCCGCGCGATCACCCCCAAGCCGGACGCCACACGCGGGTTCATCCCGCCGCGCGGCGCGCCGTCAATCAGGGCGGGGTCCAGCTCTGTCTCGGCGCGGTTGAAATCGACATAGGCGCGCGGCACCTCTGACGTGATCAGCGGCGCGCCAAAGGACGGGGCATCGGCCAGCAACAGATCGACATAAGCATCTTCCGACGACCGCAGCACATGCCCGGAAACCTGCGCGCGCGCCAGAAGATCAGGCGGATACACCCGCCCGCTGTGCGGCGAGGCAAAGACCACATGGCTGGTGGTCTGCGCAGGCTCGAATATCTGAACGGCAACCGGCATTCGCATGCTCCTCCATGGCACAGTATAACGCTGCAAATCAGGCAGCGGAAAGGCCTTGAACAAAGCGCCGAGTCCTTTTATAGACCGCTCCATTGACGCGGTCCCGCCCGCGTTCTTTTTTGTTGGGGCGGGGTCAGGTCAGGGCGCGTAGCTCAGTGGTAGAGCACTACGTTGACATCGTAGGGGTCACAAGTTCGAACCTTGTCGTGCCCACCATTGTCCTTTATAGGGCGATGTTCACCACGCCCCGCAAGGGGCGTCCGAGTTTCAAGGCGCTTGCGCGCCGCGAAGAGGAGAAGGCCGATGAAGGTCAGAAATTCGCTGCGCTCGCTCAAGCAGCGCCACCGCGACTGCCAGGTCGTGCGCCGTAAAGGCCGGGTCTATGTGATCAACAAGACCCAGAAGAAGTTCAAAGCCCGCCAGGGCTAAGCCCCAGGGGCTGAATTTCTGCCGGACAGAACAGAACCGCCGCAGGCCCCGGGCTTGCGGCGGTTTTTTACATTCCACCTTTCATCTTGCCCCAACTACGCACACTCCATCCCCACTTTGTGAAACCGCAGGCAGAATATCCACCCGCCCACCCCGGGCGCGCAAACGCGCGGGGTGGGCGGGTGGGAGCGACGTTTGCGCGCCTGCCCGGCGCCGCCGGGCAGATCCGCCTTACTCAAAGAGCTGAAATACGCTGTCGGCCATCAGCCGCGCAACAATACCCTGCGTCAGAAAGCCCGTAACCGGCAGGTCGGCGGCGCGCTGATAGCGGCGAATCGCGCGACGGGCGTCAGAGTCCAGCCGCCCGTCGACGGCGCCAGGATCAAAGCCCAGTGCCGCCAATCGCTGCTCGACAATCAACAGCGTGAACCTCGGCAAGCCCAGCGCTTCTTCCTCAGCGCGCGCGGCATCCATGTCCGGGCGCGGACGCGACGGGCGGCTCAGTTCTTCGATTCGGCCGCGCGCCTGTTCGGCAAAGGCCCCGCTCGGATAATCGCGCAGATACCGCTCATAAGACCCCACCGTGTCGTCGCGCCGGGCAATGTCCCAGGCGGCGCGGTCGCGCGCCTGCGCAGCCTCACGTCGCGCGCCGTCGATCTCATCAAGGCGCTCACGGGCGATGTTGGAAAAGACACCATCGGGGAAGCGGTCCAGATAGGCCCGCAGCCCGGCCTCGTCCCGGCCCGCACCCGAATCGCGCCAGAAGGCCCGGTCCTGGCGCTCCTCTTCGGCCTGACGCTCGCGCGCCTCGGCCTCCAGTGCGGCGGCGCGGCGCGCGGCCTGTCCGGCCATCTGGAAGATCTGGTCGCGGTTCAGAAACCCGCTGCGCGCGTGGTCATTGGCGCCTTGCCATGACGTGATGGCCGCGCGTGTGGCCGGGCCAAAAATGCCGTCAATGCCCCGGGGATCAAAATTGAGGATCGTCAGATCGCGCTGGATCGCGCGACGTTCATCGCGGGTCAGGCCCAATGCCTCTTCCACGCGTTCGGGTGTGCTTTCCGCCTGTTCGATCGCGTCTCGGGCCTCTTGTGCGAACAGCCCCTCCGGCCAGGCCCGCAGATACGCGCGATAGGCCGAGGGGGTGCCCGCCTCATCGGCCTCGCGCCAGTCGCGGCGGTCAGCCTGCGTGCTGGGCTCGTGCCCCTCGGGCAGGAAGGTCAGATAGCGCGGGTTGAACCCTTCGACGCGTACTTGCCGCGTCTGTTGCGCGGCACTGGCCAGATTGGTGCCGGGCACCGCCAGACTTTCCAGCGCGCTGGCAAGTTGTCCCGCTGGGCCGCGCAGCACGCTGACACCTTGCGGCACGATCAGGGGTGTGGGCAGCCCCTGCGTAAACTCGGCGGCCAGCCGCTCAGGGTATCCCAGTTCAGCAATCGCCACCACCGCGCCACCCTGAACCCGCCCGGCAATCGACAATACGGTTTCCAGCCGGACACCCATGGCATCGATCCCGGCCAATGACGGGTTGTCGGCTTCAGTGCCCAGCAGCCAAGTGCTGCTGTCACTGTGCAGGCTGTAGCCGGCAAACACGATCACCACCCGCTCAGGGCGTTCGCGGGCGATGCGTTGGTCAAGCGCCATAAGCGCCGCGCGCAGGGCAGGGGCGGCCAGGTCAGTCGCCTGATCGGTATCAAACCCTGCGGCCTCAAAACGCCGCTGGATCTGAAGCAACGCCGGGGCATCGCGCGCGGTTCGCAGGTTCTCGTGTCGCTCGTTCACGATGAACAGAGCAATCCCCGAGGCCGTGGCCGGGGCTGCAAAAGCAACCCACAACAGACATACAGTGACGATTCGGCGCAACATTCAAACCCCTTCCGGTTGGGCGGGGTCTGGCCTGTCAGCCGTAGCTGCGCTGGTCCTCGATCACCTTGCCATCGTTGGGCAATGTGCCGGGCGGTACCAGCTCAACCTTCCCCCGCAACTTGAGTGTATCAAGAAGCGTCTCTTCATATAACTTCCGATTGCTCGCTCGGGTCTCAATATAAACCGTCATCACGTCCTTTTCACCCTCACGTGCGGCAACGACACGCGCGCGGCTGACTTCTTCATGCCGCGAGACGAAAGCCGCCACCTGTTCAGGGCGCACGAACATGCCCTTGATCTTGGTGGTCTGGTCTGCGCGCCCCATCCAGCCCTTGATGCGCAGATTGGTGCGCCCGCAGGCGCTGGTGCCGGGCAGGATGGCCGACAGATCACCAGTGGCGAAGCGGATGAGCGGATAATCGGGGTTGAGCGTAGTCACCACCACCTCACCGACCTCGCCATGCGGGACCGGATCGCCGGTGCCGGGGCGCACGATTTCTACGATCACACCCTCATCGATCACCATGCCGTCCATCGCCTCGGTCTCATAGGCGACATTGCCCAGATCGGCGGTGGCGTAGCACTGGCGACAGGTCACACCGCGGTCGGCATACTCCTGTCGCAGCGAAGGGAACAGCGCCCCGCCCCCCACAGCGGCCTTGGTTATCGCCAGTTTGACGCCCATCTCATCGGCCTTGTCGAGGATGACTTTCAGAAAGTCCGGTGTCCCTGCGTAAACGGTAGTGCCGATGTCGAGCGCGGCGCGCACCTGAAGCTCGGTCTGGCCAGTGCCAGCAGGCAGCACCGCAGCGCCAACAGCACGGGCCGCGTTTTCAAACATCATACCAGCAGGCACCAGATGGTAAGAGAAACAATTGTGCACGATATCGCCGCGCCCCACACCCAATGCATGCAGGAAGCGCCCAGCGCGCCACCAGTCATGGCTGGTGCGCCCCGGCTCATAAATCGGTCCGGGTGACTGAAATAAATGCTCGAACTCGGCTGCCTTGATGGCCGTGTATCCGCCAAACGGGGCAGTTTCCGCCTGCGCACCCGTCAGTTCGGACTTGCGCAGCACCGGCAGCGTGGCCAACGCCTCGACCGTGGTGATCGTGGCCGGGTCAATACCGGCCAGCGCTGCGGTCATCCCCGCTGTAGCGCGCGCGCGCGCGATCTGCCCCGGCAACGCCTGCGCAAGGTCGGCGGCGCGCTGATCGGCAGAGCGGGTCTCCAGCACATCGAAATAGGTCTTGCTCATGTTGTCCTCGTTGGGGCCTCCCCCTGATACGGTCAGGCCGGTATGCGGCCCTGCCATGCGTCCTGTTCCCGCGCTTCAGGCCAGCCAGCGCTTGCGGCGGCGATAGCTGCGCACGTCGCGAAAGCTCCTGCGCCCCTTGTCTGACAAGCCAAGATAGAATTCCTTCACATCCGGATTCTCGCGCAACGCATCGGCGCTGCCCTCCATCACCACCCGTCCGCTTTCAAGAATGTAGCCGGTATGGGCAAAGCGCAGGGCAACGTTGGTGTTCTGTTCGGCCAGAAGGAACGTGACGCCCTGTTCCTCATTCAGCCGTTTCACAATCTCGAAAATCTGTTCCACAAGCTGCGGTGCAAGGCCCATCGAGGGCTCATCAAGCAAGATGGTTTCCGGCCGTGACATCAGCGCGCGGCCAATCGCCGTCATCTGCTGTTCACCGCCCGAGGTATAGCCCGCCTGGCTTTTGCGCCGCTCTTTCAGGCGTGGGAAATAGGTATAGACCAGTTCAAGGTCATCGGCGATCGATGTGCGCCCGTCACGCCGCGTATAGGCGCCGGTCAGCAGATTTTCCTCAACCGTCAGGTGTTCAAAACAATGCCGGCCTTCCATCACCTGGATGACGCCCTTTTTCACCAGATCTGAGGGGTTCCAGGCATTCACCACATCACCGCGATAGGTGATGGAACCCTTGGTGATATCGCCCCTTTCGGAGGCCAGTAGGCCCGAAACGGCCTTGAGCGTGGTCGATTTTCCAGCGCCATTGCCGCCTAAAAGCGCGGTGATCCCCCCCTTGGGCACCTTCAGACTGACCCCTTTGAGCACGAGGATCACATGGTTGTAGATCACCTCGATGTTGTTCAGTTGAAGAAGCGTCTCGGCCTTGGTCGGGGCTTCGGGGAGGGTGTCGAACATGATCGCGGTTCCGTCACATGGTTTTCGGGGGTGGCGGGGGGGGGGGGGCGCCCGCCCCCCCCCCGCCGCCCCCCCCCCGCCCCGGGGGGGGGGGGGGCCGCCCCCGTATCCCCCGCTGCCCGCCGCAGGCCGAT
>JAFIEK010000052.1 GCA_020832545.1 Pararhodobacter sp.
TCTTCCTCATGTTCATGGCCGTGATCATCGCTGTGGCCATGAGAATGCCCGTCGTCGTGGCCATGCTCATCATCGTGCCCATGCTCTTCCTCATGTTCATGCCCGTGCTCATTGCTGTGACCATGAGAGTGACCATCGTCATGCCCATGCTCATCATCATGCCCATGCCCGTGGGTGTGACCGTGGCCACCTGGAACGGCAAGCTGGGACTCGGCGTAGGGCTGCAGCTGGGTCCCCTCCACCTCCAGAAGCTCCAGAACCTGCCCGCCCGTCAGCGCCTCGGTGGTCCGGGCCATCCAGGGGGTCAGGTCCGGCCCCATCCAGACCACCAGATCAGCCCGGGCGACGGAACGTGCCTGCGAGGGGCGCAGCTGGAAGTGATGCGGGTCGCCGCCGCGGTCCAGCAGCAGATCGGGCGTGGCCAGCCCCTCCATCACCTGCGCGACCAATGAATGGGTCACGGGCATCTCGGCAATAACTGAAGGAGTCTGGGCGTGGGCCGCTGTCATTGCGGTGGAAAGTGCGGCAAGGCTGGCGCAGGCACGGAGGGTGAGGTATCGCATGAGGCAGTCCGTTTCTTGATTTGTCGCAGAGGGTGCGTTGATCGGCGAGAGTGTAATGTTACATAGTAACATGTCAACCCGTGCGCCCGGGAAACCGCGAAGGAGTGCCCATGTCCAGCCCCGCCTTTCACCCGCATGATCATGGCCATTGCATCGCCACTGCGCTGGCACAGGCGGAACAGGTGGTGGCTGCGCGCGGCCTGCGGCTGACGCCTGTGCGGCGGCGCACGCTGGAAATACTGCTGGAACGCCACGGCGCGATGGGGGCCTATGATGTGCTGGAACGGCTGGCCGAAGACGGCTTCGGGCACCAGCCACCGGTGGCCTATCGGGCGCTGGATTTTCTGGTGGAGAACGGGTTGGCGCATCGAATCCGGCGGATCAATGCGTTTACTGCCTGCCTGCATCCGGGAGAAGATCATCACGCGGCGTTTCTGATCTGCCGAGCCTGCAATGGTGTGGCCGAGATCCCGGCAGCGCGGTTGCGCGCGGTGATGGAGGCCGGCGCGGCAGAGGCCGATTTCAGCATTGAACGTGTCAACCTTGAGGCCTTGGGGCTGTGCCCCGAATGCCGGATGGCCGAGGCGGGGGGCAAGGCATGAGCGCCGCGCCCGCCGTTGCGGCAAGGGATGCCGTTGCGCGTGCCGAAGCTGAACCGCTGATCCGGGCCGAGGGCGTCAGCGTGGCCTATGGCAAGGCGCAGCCGGTGCTGAGCGGGATCGATTTTGAAATTCGACCGGGTGAAATTGTCACTGTGGTCGGGCCGAACGGGTCAGGCAAATCTACGTTTCTGCGTGCGGTGCTGGGGATGGTGGGGGCGAGCGCGGGCCGCGTGTGGCGTGCGCCGAAGCTGCGGGTGGGCTATGTGCCCCAGCGTCTGCATCTGGACCCGAACCTGCCGCTGACGGTGGCCCGTTTCCTGCGCCTGTTGCAGCCCCTGCCTGATGCCGAGGTGCTGTCGCTTCTGGCGCGGGTGGGCGTGCCGGGGCTTGAAGGGCGCTCAATGGGAACGCTGTCAGGCGGGCAATTCCAGCGTGTTCTTTTGGCGCAGGCATTGGCCGGACGTCCGCAGATTCTGGTTCTGGATGAGCCCACGCAGGGGTTGGACCAGTCCGGCATCGCCGCCTTCTACCGGCTGATCGAGGCTGTGCGGCGCGAGATTGGCTGTGCCGTGCTGTCGGTCAGTCATGACCTGCATGTGGTGATGAGTGCGTCGGACCGGGTGATCTGCCTCAACGGTCACATCTGCTGCCAGGGCACGCCGCATGTGGTGTCGAATGCGCCGGAGTACCGCGCGCTCTTTGGGCTTGGCACTCAGGGAGCACTGGCACTTTATCAACATAATCATGACCACAATCACGAGCATGGCCCAGGTGATGATCACTTATCCGATCATGGCCAAAGTCCTACGCATTCTCATGAGGGCGGGCATGATCGTTGACGATTTCATTTTGCGCGCGGCGCTGGCCGGGCTGATGGTGGCGCTGGCGGCGGGGCCTCTGGGGTGTTTCGTGGTCTGGCGGCGAATGGCGTATTTCGGCGATGCGACGGCGCATGCTGCCATTCTGGGCGTGGCACTGGCGCTGGCGTTTTCTGTCTCGGTCTTTCTGGGCACGCTGATCACAGCACTGGTGATGGCGGCCGTGGTGTCGACATTGGCGGGGCGGGGCTGGGCCATGGATACCACGCTGGGTGTGCTAGCCCATTCGGCGCTGGCGCTCGGTCTGGTGGCCGTGTCGTTTCTTCCGGGGGTGCGGGTGGATCTGACAGTGTATCTGTTCGGCGATATCCTGACCGTCAGCCGCAATGACCTTGTGGTCATCGGTCTGGGGGCGGCGATGGTGCTGGGGCTGATGGTGTGGCGCTGGAGGTTTCTTCTGGCCGCAACGATCAGCGAGGATCTGGCCCAGAGCGCCGGGGTAAACCCGGCCCGCGAGCGTATGGTTCTGGTTCTGGCGCTGGCGATTACGGTCGCGGTGGCGCTGAAGGTTGTGGGGGCGCTGTTGATCGCGGCGATGCTGATCATCCCGGCTGCTGCTGCGCGCGCCTATGCCCGCTCGCCAGAGTTGATGGCCGCGCTTGCCGTGACGCTTGGGGCGGCGGCGGTGCTTGCCGGGCTGGGGCTGTCGTTGCAGTTCGACACGCCTGCCGGGCCCAGCATTGTGGCAGCGGCGTCGGCGTTCTTTGTCGGGTCGGTCGGTGGCGCGGGAATATGGCGGCTGGTTCGGCGCGGATAAACCCTGCCCGGAATCCGATGCGACGGATACGCCGGGCGCGGTAAGGTACGCTAGTAGCCTGCCTTACGATCCACCAGATTCTGGAACGGCGCGCCCTCAAGCCCCCGGCGGATGTTTTCGACCAGGGCGCGCGAGGCACTGGCGGGCCGGGTGTCGGCGGCAATATGGGGGGTGACGGTGACGCGCGGGTGCGACCAGTAGGGGTGATCAGGGGGCAGGGGCTCGGTCCGGAAGACATCGAGCGTGGCCTGAGCGACCCGCCCGCTGTCGAGCGCCGCCAGAAGGGCATCATCATCAATCAACGTGCCGCGACCCGGGTTGATGATCACCGCACCCAACGGCAGCAGGCGCAGGGTTTCGGCGTTGAGTGTGTTCTCGGTCTCAGGGGTGGCGGGTAGCAGGGTGACAATAATCTGCGCTTGCGACAGTGCCGACCGCAGGCCCTTGTTGCCGTGCAGGCAGGTAATGCCGGGGATATCCTTGGCGCGACGGCTCCAGCCCAGCACCGGAAAGCCCAGGCCTGCCAGCGCCTGTGCGCAAGCCGTGCCCAATGCGCCCAGCCCCAGAATGGCCACCGGGCGCTCTGACGCGAGGGGCGGCACCACTGGGCTCCAGCGTCCGTTCTGCCCGGCCAGCACCGCGTCGATCCCCAGATGGGCGCGCAACGTATGCCCGGTGACGTATTCGACCATTCCCTGCTCCAGTCCCGGATCAACCATGCGGCACAGCGGTTGGGTCAGCGTGGGGTTGCCGACAATGCGTTCCACCCCCGCCCAGAGGCTGAGCACCGCCTTGCAGCGTGTGAAGGGCGTGAAATCCGGGGGCGTGTCGCCGCCGGGCGCATAGATGATGAAATCCACCGTCTCAGGCGTGGTTTCGGTCACCAGATCGGCGTCGATCCCGGCATCGGACAGGGCCGCGCGCAGCGGCGCTTCCCAGTGCCGCCAGCGGCTTGGCCCGGCGGCGAAAAGGATTACGGGTTTCATGCTCTTTCCCTCGGACGGTGGACGCAGGCGCTTTGGACAAGGCCAAAGCCGATCAGGATCATCAGCATCGCCGAGCCGCCATAAGAGACCAGCGGCAGCGGCACGCCGACCACCGGTGCCAGTCCCATGACCATCGCCATATTCACGGCAAAATACAAAAAGAAGTTACCCGCCACACCCAGAATGATCAATGAAGCGAAGCGGTTGCGCGCCTGAAGCGCGGCAATCACGCAGGTGGCGATGATTGCCAGATACAGCACCAGAAGCGACACCCCGCCAATAAAACCGAATTCTTCGGCCAGCGTGGTGAAGATGAAATCGGTGTGTTTTTCGGGCAGGAAATTCAGACGCGATTGCGTGCCCTGCATGAATCCCCGCCCCGACCAGCCGCCTGACCCCAGCGCGATCATCGCCTGATTGATGTGATAACCCGCGCCCAACGGGTCCAGCGACGGGTCTAGAAAGCTGTCAATGCGGCGGAACTGGTAATCGCGCAGCAGTTGCCAGTCCGTCCCGCGTGAGGCCAGCACCACCGACACCAGGCTGCCGACCCCCGCCACAACGACGCCGAAGTACCACAGGCTGACACCCGCAAAAAACATCACCAGTCCCCCGCCGCCGAGGATCAGCAGCGCCGTGCCCAGATCGGGCTGACGCAGGGTCAGAAAGGCGGGAATCGCAATGATCAGAACCGCCACCAGCACCCAAAGCGGATGCGAGGTCTTGCGCACATCCAGCCAGTCGTAATAGGCGGCCATTGCCATGATCACCGAGATCTTGGCCAGTTCCGAAGGTTGCAGCCGGATCGGCCCCAATTCAAGCCAGCGGCGGGCCCCCATGCCAATGCTGCCAAAGAATTCGACCCCCAGAAGCAGCACCACGGACAGCGCATAGGCTAGTCCGGACATCGAGCGCCAGAACCAAAGCGGCACGAAACCAACCGCCAGCATCAGCGTCAGCCCCACCGCGAAGCGCTTCATCTGCGGTTCTGCCCAGCGGGCAAGGTCGCCACCGGCCACCGAGTAAAGCATCAAAAAGCCCACCGCAGCGACCGCCGTCAGCAAGAGGACCAGCGCCCAGTTGATATAGAGCACCTTGGCCAACCCGCCGGGGGTGTGCTTGACGTTGTATTCCAGATAGCTCATGCGCGGCCCCGACCTGAGCCGGGGGTGTCCAGCGGGCCAATCCGCTCGCTGATCTCGCGCAGCATTGATTCGATGCGGTTGCGTTGCGGCTGGGGATAGGCCTCGATCGGGGGCAGGCCACCCGACTGCGCCGCCAGCATCAGGTCACGCCCGATGGGTGCCGCTGCCGACGAACCGCCGCCGCCATGCTCAACCACCACCGAGACGGCATAGCGCACCTCAGGGTCGGGGCCATAGGCGACAAAAAGCGCATGGTTGCGCCGGTTCCATGGCAACTGGTCCTGCCTGCGGATCCCCGAGGCCCGTTCGGCGGCGGTAATGGAGAACACCTGACTGGTGCCGGTCTTGCCGCACATGCGCATGGCTTCCTGCACTATGCGCGACGAATAAGCGGTGCCGCGCGTATGGTTGGAGCATTCCCACATCCCCCGCTGCACGAGGGCCAGCGCCGCGCTTGGCAACCCCAGCGGCGCGAACTCAGGCAGCGGCAACTCCTCACCGTTGATGGAGCGCACCAGACGCGGCAGAACCTCGCGATTGGTGGCCAGACGTGCGGTCATTACGGCCAATTGCAGCGGCGTGGACAGCACAAAACCCTGCCCGATCGAGGCGTTGATCGTATCGCCCACCAACCATTCAGCGCCCCGCCGTTCGCGCTTCCACTGGCGCGACGGGTTCAACCCCTCGGACATTGCCGACACCGGCAGGTTGTAGCGAATCCCCAGTCCCAGCTTGTGGGACATGGCGTTGATCCGGTCGATGCCGACACGCTGCGCCATCTCATAAAAATAGACGTCGCAGCTTTCTGACAGCGCCGCCACCAGATTGACCCGCCCGTGGCCCGAGCGATTCCAGCAATGGAAACGGCGCCCGGACACCTCGATATGGCCGCCACAAAAAATCCGCTCGTCGGCTGTGGCCAACCCGGCCTCGAAAGCCGCGAGCGCGGTGACCATCTTGAAGGTGGAGCCGGGGGGATAGGCCCCCTGTACCGATTTGTTTGACATCGGTCGGAAGGTGTTTTCGCGCAGGTCATTGAAATCAGACACCGAGATACCGCGCACAAACAGATTGGGGTCGAACGAGGGGGTCGAGGCGATGGCCAGAATGTCGCCGGTCGCCACCTCCATGATCACGGCTGCCGCACTTTGCTCATCAAGCCGGGCCATGGTGAAGGCCTGAAGCGAGCGATCAAGGGTCAGTTGCACATTGTGGCCGGGATCTCCCTCCTGGCGGTCCATCTCGCGCATCTCGCGGCCCACGGCGTTGACCTCTACCCGGCGATGCCCGGCCGAGCCGCGCAGGTTCTCCTCAAGTTCGCGTTCCACACCGATCTTGCCAACCTGAAACCGAGGGATCATCAACAGCGGCTCAGGTGTTTCGCGCGCGGCCAGATCAGCCTCGGATACCGGGCCCACATATCCCACCACATGCGCGAATTCTGCACCAAACGGGTACTGTCGCGAAAAACCCACCTCGGGCGTGATGCCGGGCATGGCGGGGGCGTTGGCGGCCACTCGTGCCACCTCTTCCCAGTTCAGCCGGTCAGCGATGGTGACGGGCACAAAGGGCCGGTGGCGCATGATCTCGCGCACGGCGCGGTCTATCTCATCAGGTGACAGGGCAATGATCTGCGCCAGCCGTTCAAGGGCTGCCCGCGGATCGCCCGCATCCTCACGCACCAGAACCACACGGTAATTCTGCACGTTGTTCGCCAGCAAGGTGCCGTGACGATCCTGGATCAACCCGCGCGACGGGGGCAGCAGGCGGATGTTGATGCGGTTTTCCTCGGCCAGCAGGCGATACTGGTCGGATTCTGCGACCTGCATGGTGCGCATGCGCAAGACCAGAGCACCTGCAAACACCAGTTGCACGCCGCCCAGCAAGGCCGCCCGCCGCGAGATTGTGCGCACGCTTTCCGCGTTATCTTTCGGTGGCCGTTTCATAGCTTGCGCCCCAGTTCATCGACTTCTCCGGTCGCGGGCTTGCGGACCCTGAGCACGAAATGCAGCACCAGAACCACAACCGGATATGCGGCTACTGTGAAGGCAAGTTTGAGCAGGCTCAAGTCCAGCGCGGGTTGCGGCACCATCACAATCGCAAGAACCAGACGATTGGCAAGGGTCATTGCCACCATCACCCCGGCCACCATCGCCCATTCCAGCCCCAGATTTATCTCGCGCACCACTGACTGGCGACGGCGCAGAAACTCGGTCCCGCCCAGAACCAGAAGCGCCCAAAGCCCGGGCGGGCGCAGGGTGATCAGGTCCTCGACCAGAAAGACCACGCCGATGACCGGCGCAGGCAGATGCACGGGACGGCGCAGCAGCCAGCCCATGGTCAGGCACAACAGCAGGTCAGGCCCGGGCCAGCCTGTGCCCGTCAGATCCAGCGGCAGAAGGCGAAAAAACAGTGAACTGCCGACGATTAGCAGGTATAGCGCCAGAAAGGCCAGCGTTTCAAAGCGCAGCGCGTCATTCATCGCCGCTGCCCGGGCTGCCATCCTGGCCGCTCTCAGTGCCATTTCCTATACCGCCATCGGGAAGGGCCATACCCAGCGGTGTGCCGGTTTCCGGGTCCAGTGGCGTGCCGGAAGGATCAAGCGGGCGCAGCAGGGTGCCCGAATGGTCGATGCGTTCCGCCGGGCGCGAGCGCAGGACGCGCAAAAAGTCCAACCGCCCGAAATCAGCCGCAAGGCGCACCCTCAGGCGGCGGTCGGTGCCCTGGACCACTTCGCCCACCAGCAGGCCGGGCGGAAACACACCCCCGTCCGAGGCGCTGACCACACGGTCGCCGGGGCGCACGTCATCGGGTGCTTCGATGAACTCCAGTAGCGGCAGCGGCCCGTTGTCGCCGCTTAGAAGCGCGCGTTGGCCCGAGGGTTGCAGGCTTATCGGCACCCGGCTGTTGGAATCGGTGAGCAGGATCACCCGCGATGAGCGCTGCCCCACCCCGGCGATACGGCCCGCCAGCCCCAGCCCGTCCATGACGGCCCAGCCATCAACAATACCGTCGCGCGTGCCGACATTGATCAGCACCGATTTGCGATAGGGCGACCCCGAATCGGCCATCACCACGCCAGTGACATGCGTCAGTTGCGGATCCAGCCGCACCTGCGCCAGATCCAGAAGCTGGGCATTGCGCTGTTCCAGCTGCAACGCGGCCTCGCGCCAGGCGCGCATCTGCTGAAGTTCGCGCCGAAGCTCCTGATTCTGCTCATAGATACGCGCATAAGAGCGGAAATCCTCGATCATGCGGCTCGCGCGGGTCACGGGGGCCATGGCCCAGTCCATGTTTGGCACCACCGTATCAATGAACGCCGTGCGGAAGCGTTCAACCCGGGGGCTGTCGATGCGCCACAGCAAGAATAGTGCGCCGAAGACAATGATCAGCACGCCAAGAACGAGCCGGCGCACCGGGCGAACGTAGTCTGCCTCGTTCAGACGGTCGTTGGGCACAAGCGGGCCTCTATGAAGCGGTCAGGTCAGCTGTCGTAATCGATGGCGTGACGCAACTGTTTTTCATATTCCAGCGCCTTGCCGGTCCCCAGCGCCACACAGTTGAGCGACTGGTCGGCGACGGTGATGATCAGCCCGGTCTGCTCGCGCAGAGCCAGATCCAGATCGCCCAGAAGCGCACCGCCACCGGTCAGCATGACGCCGCGATCCACGATATCGGCGGCCAGATCGGGCGGCGTGGTCTCCAGCGCGATCATGACGGCCTCGCAGATGGTCTGCACGGTTTCAGACAGCGCCTCGGCGATCTGACCCTGGGTGATCTCGATTTCCTTGGGGACGCCGTTCAACAAGTCGCGGCCGCGCACATGCATGGTCTGGCCGCGCCCGTCATCAGGCATGCGGGCGGTGCCGATGGTTGTCTTGATCCGTTCGGCAGTGGATTCGCCGATCAGCAGGTTCTGATGGCGGCGCAGATAGCTGATGATCGCCTCATCCATCCGGTCGCCACCCACCCGGACCGAGCGAGCGTAGACAATATCACCAAGCGACAGAACCGCCACCTCGGTGGTGCCGCCGCCGATATCCACAACCATGCTGCCCGTGGGGTCAGTGATCGGCATGCCCGCGCCGATGGCAGCGGCGATGGGTTCGGAGATCAGACCGGCGCGGCGTGCCCCTGCCGATAGAACCGACTGCCGGATCGCGCGCTTTTCAACCGGCGTCGCGCCATAGGGAACGCAGACAATGACCTTGGGCTTGGAAAACGTCGAACGTTTGGTGACCTTGCGGATGAAATGCTTGATCATTTCTTCGGCCACATCGAAATCCGCGATTACGCCGTCGCGCATCGGCCGGATTGCCTCGATCGAGCCCGGCGTGCGGCCCAGCATGAGCTTGGCATCCTCGCCCACCGCCAGAACTTGCTTGCGCCCATCCTTGACATGATAGGCGACGACCGAGGGTTCATTGAGAATGATCCCGCGTCCCTTGACATAGACAAGCGTATTGGCCGTGCCGAGATCGATCGCCATATCTGACGAAAATAGCCCTCTGAGTCCGAACATTCCGCGTCTTTCCAGCATGCATGACTCGTTCCGCACGCTGCGAAACGCATTGCGCGCCCTTATAGGCCTGCGAGCCCTGCGGCGTAAAGGGCACAGGCAAGGCACATGGGCACCAAACCGCCGTAGTTGCGCTCACGTTTCGGTAACAAGTGGCCATATAAGCAGTTTTTCGGTGTATGTGATTGCCGGTGCGGGGGGGGAGCCTGTTTGCTTGCCCTCGCTCGTTTGCCGTAGCGTGGCGGAGTTTGAGCAAAAGAGGGGGGCGCTGCCCCCCTTTCCTGCCCGCCGCTCAGCCCGCCGATTTCATCAGGGCCGAGTTGTTAGCGCGGTTCTGGTGCAGGTGCAGCCTGTTGAGCGCGTTGACATAGGCACGGGCCGAGGCGACCACAGTGTCGGTGTCAGCCGACTGGCCGGAATAGACCTGCCCGTCTTTTGACAGCCGGACCGAGACTGTTGCCTGGGCGTCGGTGCCCTCGGTCACGGCATGGACCTGATAAAGCTCCAGTTGCGCATCATGCGGATAGAGCATTCTTACCGCGTTGAAGGTGGCATCCACCGGGCCGTCGCCGGTGGCGTCGATGGTTGCCTCGGTATCGCCCACCTGCATGGTCAGCTCAGCCTCTTGCGGTCCGTCGGTGCCGCAGACCACACGCAGGCGGCGGATTTGCAGGTAGTCGTTCTCGCCGGTCGATGCTGTATCCTGCATCAGGGCGACGAGGTCTTCGTCAAAAATCTCCTTCTTGCGGTCCGCCAGCGCCTTGAACCGCACAAACACGTCCTTGAGCTGGTTGTCGCCCAGTTCGAACCCCAGTTCAGCCAGTTTCGCGCGCAGCGCCGCACGGCCCGAGTGCTTGCCCATGGCAATGTTCTTGGCGGTCAGGCCGATATCTTCGGGGCGCATGATCTCGAAGGTCTGCACGTTTTTCAGCACTCCATCCTGATGGATGCCTGATTCGTGCAGGAAGGCGTTCTTGCCCACCACCGCCTTGTTGAACTGCACCGCAAAGCCCGAGACCTGCGCCACGCGGCGCGACAGGTTCATGATCTTCGTGGTGTCGATTGCGGTATCGAACGGCATGATGTCATGGCGCACGCGCATGGCCATCACCACCTCTTCCAGCGCGGTGTTGCCCGCGCGTTCGCCCAACCCGTTGATCGTGCATTCGATCTGGCGCGCGCCTGCTTCCACTGCTGCCAGGCTGTTGGCCGTGGCCATGCCCAGATCGTTATGGCAGTGCGTTGAAAAGACGACCTTTTCAGCCCCAGGAACACGCTCAAGCAGCATGGCGATCAGATCGGCGCTTTCGCGCGGGGCGGTGTAGCCCACGGTGTCGGGGATATTGATGGTGCTGGCGCCGGACTTGATCGCAGTTTCGACCACGCGGCACAGGAAATCATGCTCGGTGCGCGTGGCGTCCATTGGCGACCATTGCACATTGTCGCACAGATTGCGCGCATGGGTCACTGTCGCCGCGATCTTGTCGATCATCGCTTCCTGCGTCAGGGCAGTGATGTCGCGGTGCAGCGGCGAGGTGCCGATGAATGTGTGAATGCGCGGGCGGGCGGCGTATTTCACTGCCTCCCAGGCGCGATCAATGTCGGTCAGACTGGCGCGGGCGAGGCCGCAAATCACGGCGTTTTTTGCGTTTTTCGAGATGGCTTTTACTGCCTCGAAATCGCCCTCGGATGCGATGGGGAAACCGGCTTCGATGATATCAACGCCCATTTCATCCAGCAGCGCCGCGATTTCGAGCTTTTCGTCATGGCTCATCGTGGCACCGGGCGATTGTTCGCCGTCTCGCAATGTGGTGTCGAAAATCAGAACGCGGTTCTGTTCGGTCGTGCTGGTCATGGTTGTCTCTTGATTTATGGATCCTGAGCGGGCGGGCGATGAGCGCTGCATACCTCTGAGCGGTCGCGCCCAGTGGGCACGCTCAGAGGTCGCTAAGGAGGCGTAGGCCGCGCAGACCGCCACGCACCGCAAAAGACGGGGCATGGGCGGGGCAGAAAGGGCGCATTCCGGTTTCCATGGGCGCGACTATACGGCGCGGAGAGGAAAAGAAAAGGGCAAATGTCGTTGGGGTCAGCAGGCGAAAAACCGCTCGGAGGGCAAGTAATACCCCAACCGGGCGGCCAGCGCCCAGTCGCGTTCCATGCCGGTCGCGCCGACCAAAACCACGCCCCCCTTGGCCCAGCCGGGCCCTGAAAGCGCCGCGAGCACCCTTGCCCGCGCGTCGGCCCATGATGCGAAGGGGGCGGGCGCGGCGGCGGCGTGGTCCAGAATCGCGGGCATCAGAGGGGCAAGATCGGCAGGCGCGAGGGGTGCCTGCGCCAGCGCGGCGCGGCCCGTGGCCAACAGGGTCTGTAGCCGCTGCATATGTGATGGCGGCAATTCGCGCCGATGGGGCAGCAGGTGAAGGGCGTTGGTGGAAAACAAGAACGCCACCACATCATGGCCCGAGGCTGCGCGGATTGACGCATAGGTACGGTAATCAAGCCCGATCTCGGCTGCGCGTCTGACCCGCAGGCGCACCACCTCGATCGGCAGGGTGGGCAGAAGCGCCGCGCGCGCGGCTTGCCAGCAGTGGCGCCGCCAGGCGGTGCCGGATTCAAGGCTGGGGCCTTTGTTGTGGCCGATGCCGGACATGCGCCCCTCCGTCGGTTGCTTGCGTACAGGGTGCATGCCGTCGCGCGAACGGAAAAGGGGTTGGGTACAAAGAACCGCCCCCGAAAGGGTTTCGGGGGCGGGAAATTTGATGATGTGCCGCTTTTTATGGCAGCGCAGGCACTTCGATATGCGGCATTTCGCCGGTCAGCGTATCGAGGAAGGCAACCAGATCATCCAGTTCATTTTCCTCAAAGTCATGACCCAGCATTTGCTGGCCCATCAGGTTGACCGCATCGCGCAGATCGGCGACCGAGCCGTTGTTGAAATACGGATAAGTCACAGCCACGTTGCGCAGGGTCGGCGTGCGGAAGGCAAAGCGGTCATGCTCATCCCCCGTCACCAGAAAGCGGCCCTCGTCGGTCGAACCCGGAAGCTCGAAGCGATGAAAGTTGCTGTCCGACAGAATCGGTCCATTGTGGCAAGCCACGCATCCGTTGTCGACGAACAGGCGCATCCCGTTCTGCTGTTGCTCGGTCATCGCCATTTCGTCACCCATCAGGAAACGGTCAAACGGCGAGTTGGGCGTGTTCAGCGTCCGCTCGAAAGCGGCGATGGCCAGCGCCACGTTCGGCGGGTTTACCGGGTCGGGGTCGCCCGGGAAGGCTGCCGAGAAGGCGTCGCGATAAACTTCGAACTCGTTGAGACGGTCGATCGCCTCGACAAGGGTCATGTTCATCTCGATTTCTGCCTGAATCGGCCCCAGCGCCTGACCTTCAAGGTCAGGTTCACGCCCGTCCCAGAACTGAGCGCCCAGAAAGCCCGAGTTCAGCACCGTGGGCGTATTGCGGTCACCAACCTGCCCGTCATGGCCGGTGGCCCTGGGGATGCGGTCTGTCCAGCCCAGTGCGGGGTTGTGGCAGGTCGCGCAGCTGATCACACCCGAGGCAGAGATGCGGGGTTCAAAAAACAGCATCCGGCCCAGATCAATTCGCTCGGTCGACATGGTGGTGCCGGAAGGGATTGGCGGCATGGCAGGTAGGGCTTCGAACATGACGGTATAGTCGCTCATGTCCTGGGCCGAGGCCGCACCGCCGAGGCACAGCGCGATCGCGGTGGCTGTGATGGTGAATGGCTTGGCAAGTCGCAGGGTCACATGGAGTCTCCTTTGTTTCCCGCATGGCGCAAGTGCTGCGGCAACGCGGGCCGGTTGGCGTGTCGCGCGCATCGGGAATTCAAGCAGACAATCGTTGATTGGAAAATGATCCAGATCAGTTATCTGGAACGCTTCCAAATATGATCAGTCAGTAACCCATATTGCCTCAGAACAGAGCAGCTGGTCTCAGCCGTGGCGGACCGGCGGCCAGATGCGCTGGCTGTCGGCTTCGATCCAGGCTGTCACCCAGCGCGGCATTTCCGGACGCTCCCTGCCGGGATACCCCATCGCAGCAATCAGCTTGTCGGGCGGCAGGATTCCGTTGGCATCGGTTGCGGCCAGCCGGATCAGGATATGGTTGAGCGCCTCGCCCTTGCGCCACATTGCCTGTTCGACATAGAGAAACCGCCCGTCCCAGCCCAGAAGGCGGGTCTCGGTGCTGAAACGGTGGAAGGCACGCACCCGGCGGCGGTAGCGTGTGGTGTTTCCCGCAACCGCCATCCCCCAGCCATTTGCCCTCAGGGCGCGGAACATGCCGGTCCGGGTGGAAAAGGGCATGCGGGCAAGATCGAACAACGTCAGGGTGCGACCGTTGTTGAGTTCCATCCATGGGTCTATGTCCCAGGGCCAGCAGATGTGGTGCGAGACATGTGTGTCCAGAAGTCCCATGGGCGGGGCGTTGCGGAACTTGAGCTGTTCCTTGATCAGCCGGATGAACGGGTACATGGTGCGCCTTTCACTTTGGCGCGCTGGTGGACCACCCCCGGCGCAAGGTCAAGCGGGCCGTGACGTCTTGCCGGCCTTCACGCCTGCGTGTCAAGGGCCGGGGTGACCCCGGGGCAGACTTGCCGTGCCCGGGGCAGAGTGGGTATCCTTGGGGAAACCTGCCCCCTGTGAAAGCAACGCGCAATGCCCGACACCACCGACAAACATGCCCGCTACAGTCGCGCCGAGCGGCTGTCGGATGCGGTGGTGCATGTGGCGGGGCTGTCGCTGGTCTTGATGGCGGTGCCGGTCTTGATTGTGGTGACAGCGCTGCAACGTGGTGACGTGCTGTCGTTGACCGGGGTCAGTATCTATGGTGGCGCGCTTTTTGCGATGATCTTCTGCTCGGCGCTCTACAACATGAGCCAGAACCTTGACTGGGGTGCGGCGCGGGAATGGTTGTTCAAGCGGTTGGACCATTCCGCCATTTATGTAAAGATCGCGGGCACCTACACACCGTTCACGTTGTTGTCCGGCCATGGCATGGCGCTGACCGTGGGCCTTTGGGGCGCGGCGTTGACAGGGGTGGCACTGAAGCTGATCTGCCCCTGGCGCTTTCGCTGGCTGGGGCTGGCTCTGTATCTGGGCATGGGATGGGCCGGCGTGCTGGCCGGTCAGGCATTGCTGGCGGCGTTGCCGCTGCCGGTGGTGGTTCTGATGGTGGTGGGCGGTGGGCTTTATACGGGCGGTGTGATCTTTTACCTGTGGGAGAAACTGCCGTTTCACAATACGATCTGGCATGGGTTCGTGCTGGTGGCGTCGCTGGTGTTTTACGCGGCAGTGCTGACCTATGTGGTGATCGGCGGCGACGTGGTGGCCGGGTAGGGGGCTGCCTGCCCCCCCTGGGCCTGCGGCCCATTCACTCCCGGGGATATTTTCAGACAGAAAATGAAGCGTTGGTGCTGCCGGGTGTCAGCGGGGGTTTTCCGGATCAGCGTGGAAAAGCTCTATGAAGGCCGGTCCAAAACGTTCGGCTGCGCGTTCACCGATCAGACGGGTGAGGGCGCTCATATCGCCGGGGCGCTGACTGGCGAGACGGGCGCGCTGGGCGGGGGTGAGCGAGAGTGGTTTGAGCGTGCCGCAATCGCCGCGCGCCAGCGTCTGTTCGGTTTCCAGCAGCCGGTCATAAAGCGGCGCGGACTGCGCCCCGGCAAGTTTGCGCCGGGCCGGGTGAGGCATGGCCACGGCTTCGCGGGTGATGACCTCAAGAAAGCTGGCACCATAGCGTTCGAGCTTGGTTGCCCCCACGCCGGTGATGCGCGCGAAGTCATCCAGTGTCTGGGGCCGACGCTCGGCCATTTCGATCAGCGACCGGTCGTTGAAGATGATATAGGGCGGCACGCGCGCGCTTTCAGCCAGGCTGCGGCGGTGGGCCTTGAGGGCGGCGAGAAGCGGCGCGTCCTCGTCCGAGACCAGCGCGCGTGCCTCGGCACGGGTGGGGGCCTGGGTGACGGTATCTTCGCGCAGATGGATCTCGGCCTCGCCGCGCAGGATGGGCCGTGCGGCTGCGGTCATGCGCAGGGCACCGTGGCGCTCTGCGTCCGGGCGTATCAGATCGCGCCCCATCATCTGGCGAAACACCGCCTGCCAGCCCGCGCGCGGCAACTCGCGGCCCACGGCGAAGGTGGGCAACTGGTCATGGCCGCGCGCGCGCACCTTCTCAGTCGCATTGCCGGTCAGAATGTCGATCAGATGGCCAGAGCCGAACCATTCGCCGGTGCGCAGCATCGCCGAGAGCGCCTTGCGCACCGGCTCGGTTGCGTTGAAAAGCCGTGCGGGTGCTGCGCACATGTCGCAATTCCCACAATCGTCGCTAACCTCGCCGAAATAGGCCAGCAACATCTTGCGGCGGCAATGGGCGGTTTCGGCCAGACCCAGAAGGGTGTTGAGGCGCGCCTGATCGGCCTCGCGCCGGTCAAGGGGGGCGGTGCTTTCGTCGATCTGGGCGCGGCGCAGGCGGATATCATCAGGGCCATAAAGGGTGAGGGTGTCGGCTGGCAGACCATCGCGCCCGGCGCGCCCGATCTCCTGATAATAGGCTTCGATCGATTTGGGCAGATCGGCATGCGCGACCCAGCGCACGTCAGGTTTGTCCACACCCATGCCAAAGGCCACGGTGGCGCAGACGATCAGCCCTTCTTCGCGCTGAAACATCTCTTCGACCTTGCGGCGTTCCCAGTCTTCCAGCCCACCGTGATAAGCGCGGGCGGAAAACCCGGCCTCTTCCAGTGCACGGGCCAGTGTCTCGGTTCGCGCGCGGGTGGCGCAATAGACGATACCGGACTGGCCGCGCCGGGCCTCGGCAAAGGCCATGATCTGGCGGCGGGGGTTGTTCTTGACGGCGAAGGCCAGCCGGATATTGGGCCGGTCAAACCCGCGCAGGAAGGTCACCGGTGCCTGATCGGCAAAGAGCCGGGCCACGATTTCATCTCGCGTGGCGGCATCGGCGGTGGCGGTGAAGGCGGCCAGCGGCACGCCCAGAGTGCGCCGCAACTCGCCGATGCGCAGATAATCCGGGCGGAAATCATGGCCCCACTGGCTGACGCAATGCGCCTCATCCACGGCGATCAGCGTGCAGCCTGAGCGGCGCAACAGCCCGGTTGTGGCGCTGGCGGCCAACCGCTCAGGCGCAATGTAGAGCAGTTTCAGTCGCCCTTCGTTCAGGGCTGTGAAGATCGCCTCATTCTCGTCCGGCGCATTGCCCGAGGTCAGCGCCGCCGCCGATACTCCGGCCTCTTGCAAGGCGCGGACCTGATCGCGCATCAGGGCGATGAGGGGGGAAATCACCACCGTCAGCCCCTCACGGCAGAGCGCAGGCAACTGGTAACACAGCGATTTTCCGCCGCCTGTGGGCATGATCGCCAGCACATCCTGCCCCGCGATCACGGCCTGCGCGATCTCTTCCTGACCGGGGCGGAAGCCTGAGAAGCCGAAAACGCGGGCGAGGATGTCTTCAGGGCCGGGCCGTTCGGGGGTGCTGGTTGTCACGGGATCAGATGAGGGCGGTCATGTTGTTGGCAATGACGATGCGCAAGGCATAGAGCGCGAGCAGCAGGATTAGCGGTGACAGATCCAGCCCGCCCATGCTGGGCAGAAAGGCCCGGATGCGGCTGTAGACGGGTTCAAGCAACCGGTTCAGGCCGTCCCATATCTGGGCGACCAGAGGCTGGCGCAGGTTGAGCACCTGAAAATTGATCAGCCAGCTGAGGACAACATGAATGATCACGATGAACCAGGCCACATCGAGGATCAGGTAGATGATTTGCAGAAGCGAGAGCATGCGGCCTCCGGCGGGCTGTCAGGACTGGGTCTTGTTTCCAACTAAGGCGCGGCTGGCCGAAGGGCAACCGGAAATGGCGCGCTCTGGTTGATGTGCCGCAGGTGCCGGGCTATCTGCCGGACACACGAATGGTAAGGAGGCGCGCGCATGCTGGTCATCATTTCCCCGGCCAAGAAGCTGGACTGGCGACCGGTGGACAGGCCGATGGACGCGCCGCGGTTTCAGGAAGCGGCAGCGCAGCTTGCCGGCTTCGCGCGGCAACTTCCGGCTGCAGAGCTGGGCCGGCTGATGCATCTGAGCGTGGCATTGAGCGCGCTCAATCATGAGCGTTTCCAACGCTTTGCCAGTGAGCCGGCGCCGGAAGTTCTGCGCCCCGCCGCGCTGGGTTTTGCGGGTGATACCTATGTGGGGCTGCATGCCGCCTCGCTGGACAGCGAGGCCCGTGAATGGGCGCGCGGTCACCTTCGCATCCTTTCGGGGATTTACGGTCTCTTGCGCCCCGAGGACGGTATTCAGGAGCACCGGCTGGAAATGGGCACCAAGCTTGCCACGCCGCGCGGAAAATCGCTTTATGACTGGTGGGGGCCGCGCATCGCGCGCGCGCTGAACGCTGATGCCCAGGCGGTGGGCGCGGGCGCGGTGGTCAACTGCGCCTCGAAGGAGTACTTCGCCGCCGTGGATACCGACACGCTTGCGCTGCCGGTGATCACGCCGGTCTTTCTGGACCGCAATGACGGCGAGGAGGCGCGGATAGTCAGCTTCCATGCCAAGCGTGCCCGCGGGGCGATGGCACGGTTTGTGATGGAAAACCGGCTGAGCGATCCAGCGGATCTGCGCCATTTCGACGCTATGGGATATCGGTTTCAGCCCGGCAAAAGCTGCGTGGCAGCGCCGGTTTTTCTGCGCGAGCATCCGCCACGCTGAGGGCGCGCCGTCAGGCGCTCTGACGCGGGATGGGGACCGGTGGGCGTGTATCATCTGGCATGTAGCGGTTGATCATATCAATCAGCAGCGTTTTTCGCAGCGGCTTGGACAGATAGTGGTCCAACCCCGAGGCGAGGATCGACTCGCGGTCATCGGCCAACGCATGGGCGGTCAACGCCACGATCGCCACCTGCGCCCCACCGGCGCACTGTCGGATCGCGCGCGTGGCTTCGCGCCCGTCCATTTCGGGCATGGAGATGTCCATGAAGATGACGTCCGGCTTGAATCTGGCATAGGCTTCGACCGCCTCGCGCCCGTTTTCGGCGAATTCCAGTTCAATGTCGAAGCCCGCCACCATCTTGGAAAAGACCAGCCGGTTGGTGCGATTGTCCTCGGCGACCAGCACACGCATGACGCGGCCCTGCGCCTTTTGTGCCGGGGCTTCCGGCACAGGCGCTGCAAGTTTTTGTACCAGTGCCACCGGCGCGCTTAGCAACTGAAGCTGGCGGATCAGCTCGCGCCGCAGGAGTGGTTTTTGCAATACGGCATGGAAATGCGCCATGCTTGGGTGATCGCGCAACATGGCCGGGTTTGAACTGAGCATCACCAGGGGGATATCACAGCCCGCGGATCGCAGTTGGCAGGCCAGTTCAAGCCCGTTCATGCCCGGCATCTCATGATCGGTAATCAACAGGTCAAAGGCGGGCCGTTCCCCGCGCTGCATCCGGCCAATGTGTTCCAGCACGGATTCGCCCGAATCGCACAGCGTCACCACCAGGCCCTGCGCGGACAACTGGCGCTCAAGAATGGTGCGGTTGATCAACAGGTCATCGACGACCAGAACCTCGGTCAGGCGGATCGGAACATGTGGGTTCTGCGGTGGATCTTCGGCCACCGGCAGGGAGAGCGTGAAGCCAAAGCACGAACCGCGACCCTGCTCGGACTCAACCCAGATCTCGCCCCCCATCATTTCGATCAGCCGTCGGGTAATCGCCAGGCCCAGACCCGTGCCCTCAAATCTGCGATTGGTCTGATCATCGACCTGGGCGAATTCGTGAAATATCTGATCCAGGTTCTCTGCGGCGATGCCGATCCCGGTATCCTCGATCAGGATATGCAGTTGCAGCCTGCCCCCCTCTGCCTCCACTCCCGTGACACGGATCAGCACATGGCCTTTCTCGGTGAATTTCACGGCATTGCCGATCAGATTGGTGAGCACTTGCCGCATGCGCCCGGGGTCGGCCAGAAAACGGGTTGGCAGGAACAGATCATAATCCATCAACAGGTCGATACGGCGTCGCCGCGCACCTGCCTGCAACAGGATAAGAACCTCATGGATACAGCGTTCCAGATCGAATGGTTCAGGATGCAGGGCCAGTTTGTCCGCCTCGATCTTCGAGAAATCGAGCACATCGTTGATGATGTTCAGAAGTGCCTCGCCTGAAGACCGGATGGTTTCAGCGTAAAGGCGCTGTTCGTCGTTGAGAGGTGTGTCGCCAAGCAGTTCCGCCATTCCGACGACACCGTTCATCGGGGTGCGGATCTCATGGCTCATGTTGGCCAGGAAGGCAGACTTGGCGCGGTTGGCGGCTTCGGCGCGCAAGCGGGCCTCCTGCAACTCGCTTTCATGGCGCGTGGCTTCGGTGATGTCGCGCACCAGCGACACGATATCGCCGCCGCGGGCGCGCCGATCCATGATTTTAGCGGTATCGCCCCTGCTGAACTGCACCTCGGTCGGCACAATGACGTCTGGCTGCCATCGCGACAGCATCATTTCGACCCAGTCATGCGGTGTGATTTCCAGCAGCACCACAACCCCCTCATAGGCAAGAATGTCCAGCATTCGGCGGTAGCCAATGCCCGGACGCACCTCGGGAAAGGCAGAGAACGGGCCCAGATATGCCTGATTGGCGATCACCAGTTCCTGTGCCGCGTTGAACACGGCAAACCCGTCGCGGAGGGTATTGATCGAATCCCACAACCGCCGTTCTGCCATCACCGCGCTGCGATGCGCCGCTTCGACATCTTCGCGCGCCTTGACCTGATGGTCCTCCAGCAACCCTGATCGCTCGGCCTGGTTCTTGCGGCGTTCAGCGGTCAATGCGCGCGACAAGCGCTCGGTTTCATGTCGCGCGGCGTCCAGATCGCGCGTGCGCTGCTCCAGAAGCCGTTCCGCCACAAGCCGGGCCCGACGCTCCTGCGACAGCTTGTCAAACAGCGTCATGAAAGTTCACGCTCCGAAATCCTGCGCGCCTGCCCGGTGCGGGCAGGCGTTGGGGCAGACTTGCATAACAGAGGTGAATTTCTGGTTAATCGCGCCCTGGAAGGCGCCGGTATTACCGCTTGGTAAGGTTCAGAGTCGCTCCAGCGCCAACGCGATGCCCTGGCCACCACCGATACACATGGTCACGATCGCGCGTTTTCCACCCATGCGCTCCAGTTCGTAAAGCGCCTTGATGGTGATGATCACACCCGTTGCGCCGACCGGATGACCCAGCGCGATGGCCCCGCCGTTAGGGTTCACCCGGGCCGGGTCAAGGCCCAGCCCCTTGTTCACGGCCAGCGCCTGCGCGGCAAAGGCCTCGTTTGACTCGATCAGGTCGAAATCCCCGATCGCCAGGTCCGTGCGGGCCAGTAACTGCTCAACAGCCGGAACCGGGCCGATGCCCATCACATCAGGGCGTACCCCGGCGACGGCATAGCCCAGAATGCGTGCCAGCGGCTTCAGCCCCGCGGTCTCAGCTGCCGAGGCGCGCGCCAGAACCACCGCGGCGGCACCGTCGTTTATGCCGCTTGCGTTGCCAGCCGTCACCGTGCCGTTCTTGTCAAACGCCGCGCGCAGACCGGCCAGCGCCGCAGCCGAGGTCTGCTTGGGGTGTTCATCGGTATCGAATGCCACCTCACCCTTGCGGGACTTCAGCATGAAAGGGGCGATCTGGCTGGCAAAGCGTCCCTCGGCAATGGCGCGGGCGGCGCGGTTCTGACTTTCCAGCGCGAAAGCGTCCTGTTCCTCGCGGCTGATCGCGTGCTCGCGCGCTACATTCTCGGCGGTCACGCCCATATGGCCGGTGCCGAACGGGCAGGTCAGCGCGCCCAGCATCATGTCCTGTACGGCCACATCACCCATCTTCTGGCCAAAGCGCTGGGCGGGCAGGATATAGGGCATCCGGCTCATGGATTCAGCGCCGCCGGCCAGAGCGAAATCGGCATCCCCCAGCATCAAAGCCTGCGCCGCAGAAATGATCGCCTGCGCGCCCGATCCACACAGCCGGTTCACATTCATCGCCGGCGCTGTATCGGGGATGCCAGCCTGCATGGCGGCCACGCGTGACAGATAGGCATCGCGTGGTTCGGTATTGCCGACATGGCCAAAAACCACGGTGCCGATCTGCCCGCCCTCAACACCGGCGCGTTCCAGTGCGGCCTTGCTCACATGCGTGGCCAGATCAGACAGGGGCGTTGCAGCGAGGCTGCCACCAAAGGTGCCGATGGCGGTGCGTGCGCCGCCGAGAATGACGATATCGTCCATGAGAGTGACCCTTCATATAATGTTATTGGTTCATATAGTGCCGCGTGCGCGCTCAGGAAAGCGGCGGCGTTTGCACCTTTGCATTCGGTGGCGGCATGGCGCGGCATGCGTTCCTTCATCTTGCCGGAAATACGCTCGGGGGGTGAATTCGGCAGGGCC
Source organism: Pararhodobacter sp. (assembly GCA_020832545.1). Taxonomy (GTDB): domain Bacteria; phylum Pseudomonadota; class Alphaproteobacteria; order Rhodobacterales; family Rhodobacteraceae; genus Pararhodobacter. The sequence goes on from JAFIEK010000052.1 coordinate 21,872, forward strand.
GAAGAGG
>JAFIEK010000017.1 GCA_020832545.1 Pararhodobacter sp.
TAAAGCCAGGTCATGCATGTCACGCGGCGGTCTTGCGCTTTCGCGCGGGTTCGGGGGCGGCGACGGTGTCCGGCGTATCAGCGCGGGCGTCGGCATCGTCGCCCAGCCGCTCGGTTCTCACCTGCGCAAAGGTTCGGCCATCACTATCGAGGATCGCATTGCAGCCGGTCTCGGCCTGCCAGCGCTCCACAGCGACATCGATATAGGCCGGGCTGATTTCCATCGCGAAGACGCGGCGGCCATTAGCCTCGCCCGCCATGATCTGCGAGCCGGAGCCGCAGAACGGCTCATAGCAAAGCCCACCGCGCGCCACATGCTGGCGCATCGGGATCCCGAAGGCGTCGAGCGGTTTTGGCGTCGGATGGTCTGGGCGCTCGTCCTTGGCGAAGGACGGCATTTCCCATGTTGATGGCAACGTCTGCTCGGCCACCTTCGGCGGACGGTTCGGACGACGCCAGCCCATGAAACAGGGCTCGTGCTTCCACAGAAAGTGCGACCGGGTCAGGACACCGCGGTCTTTCACCCAGATGATCTGCTGATGCACAAAAGCCCCGGCCTTTTCCCAGCAAGCTTCCAGCATCGCCTGGCGGCGGGAGGCGTGCCAGCAGTACCAGGCGGCGTCCTCGGTGATCGCCTCGGCCACGGCGGCGGCGATGAAGTCGTCATAGAGTTCGGCGCCTTGCGAACTGTCATCCCAGGTGACGCCATAGGACTGCGACCAGTCCTTGTTCCGCGTCGGATGGTTGGATCCGTCGTAGTCCACCAGATAGGGCGGGTCGGTCGCGAACAGGATCGCCCGCTCGCCGTTCATCAGGCGGCGCACATCGGTGGCGCTGGTGCTGTCACCGCAGAGCAGCCGGTGGTCGCCGAGGATCCACAGATCGCCGGTGCGCGAGGCCGGGTTGCGCGGCGGTTCGGGGATGGTCACCGGCGGCACGGAGCCCCCGGCGCCACCTTCTTCACCGTCCCCCTCCGGCACGAAGGCCAGGAGCTTGTCCAATTCGCCGTCGGAGAAGCCGACCAGCGACAGGTCGAAATCCTCGGCCAGCAGGTCGTTCAGTTCTGCCGACAGCAGCGCCTCGTCCCAGGTGCCGAGTTCGGTCAGCTTGTTGTCCGCGATGCGGTAGGCCCGGCGCTGTGCCTCGGTCAGGTGGCCCAGCACGATCACTGGCGCTTCGGTCAACCCGAGCTGCGTGGCGGCCAGCACGCGCCCGTGCCCCGCGATCAACTCTCCGTCCTCGGCGACGAGGCAGGGCACGGTCCAGCCGAACTCGGCCATGCTGGCGGCGATCTTCGCGACCTGGTCCGCGCCATGCGCCTTCGCGTTTTTCGCGTAGGGTTGGAGTTGGGACAGCGGCCATGTCTCGATCGCGTCCGGGGCGAAGCTCAGCGTCATGGTGGGCACGGTTCCTCGGTCGGGTGGATGCCGGTGGCTTCCGGACTCCGGATGCCGGGCTGGACTCCAAACGGGGTCCAGCGGCCACCAGCGGTGTCCGGTCGAAAGGCCAGCGTTCATTGATGTTTGCGCGGGGCGTGAGTGGCTCCGGCTTCCGGGTGGCTTCCCAAAAATCCGGCCCTGTCGCTGGCGATGTTCCGCGCTTCGCCCGCCAGCATACGATTTCGGCCCGGAAGGAACCGAAAACTCCTTCAGGGTGGACCCCGGCCGGGCCCTCGCTGGATACCGGGGTCCAGAAAAGACCCCGTCGACGCAAAGGGGAGAGCGAGCTTTGCAGCGCACTCTCCCCATCTTGCCTTCGGAATAGCACGATCATGTTGCAGATGTCGAAGGAAAAAGTGTTGCAACACATTGGAGTCACTGCGCATTCAGGCGCGCCGCGATCTTGGTCAGTGCCAGCTGCCAGCGCCGCCAGGCGGTGGTGCGGTCGCAGCCTAACTCGCCACTGATCTGCTTCCACGGCACGCGGGCCGCGCGGGACCAGACCAGCTTGCGCTCCGCCTCCTCGATCCAGAGAACCCAGTCGAAGGTCTGCTCGAGCCGGGTGATCGCTGCGGCCGAGGGCCAGACGCGCATCGGTTCGGCCTCCATGGCAGCAATCTCGCGCGGTGAACGCAGGACCGCAGGCCACGCGTTGAAATAACCGCGCGCCTTAACCGGCGGAAGCTTGCGCAGGGTGCGGAACGCCTCCTCGAAGTGATCAGCGACATCCCCGGCGGTCCAGGTGCGATCAGCCATTTCGTACCTCCCTCGCGGCGGGAAGTTTGCCGTAGAGCTTGTCACCCAGTTGGCGGACGAGTTCGCGCTCGGGCCAGGTGAGGCGAGGGTCATCGAGCGACACAGCCAGCATGCGCTGCTCGTGCCATCCATCCCGTTTGACTTGCTCTGGATCGCGGCGCTGACCGCCATATCCTTTGGGGTACAGCCTCATCCCGCACCTCCCCTGGCATCGAGGGCCCAGTACAGGATGGCGATGGCGTCGGCTTCGTTGTCGTCCGCCGGGCTGTAACCGCGAGCACGAGCCGCGGCGATCATGGCCTGCTTGGGCGCGTTACCGTGGCCCGTGGCGTGACGTTTGATGGTGCCCACCGGAACACCCTCGTAGGGCACGCCGCGCAATTCGCCCCAACTGGTCAGCGAGGCCATAAGCCCGCCGTAAACATGGGCGGCGTCAGTGCCAGCATGACGACGGACTTCCTCGAACCAGATGGCCGAGAGAGGACCGGACAGCCGGTCGATTTCGGTCAGCCAGCCGGTAAACCTCAGATAGCGCATGCCACCGCCGTCGTAGCGGCCCGGCTTGAAGCTGGCCGTGCCAGTCGTGATCAGGCCGTCATAGCCGCGAATGGCCCAGCCTGTGGTGGTGCCGAGATCAAGCGCCAGAATGCAGCGCGGGTTGTTATCGTGTTGGGTCATCAAGACCTCCTCTTCGGTTGGGCGAGCGTGGCGGGAGGGCTGGCCGGTGAAGGCTGCGGTCTCGCCAGGCCCCGAAGGGTGGTCTGGTCATGTCAGGCGCGGGGCGAGCGGGCCGCCCTGCAGATCCTTCAAAACCTTCAGAGGGGTCTCTAGAAAGATTTCCGCCCCTAAGTGGTTGTCTTGTATATATAATATATAATCTTTCAATTATTCAATATTTCAATAGGTACCTCTCTCCTAATATTAACCGCGCGCATACGCGTACAGGGATAAGGGGTCCTCTTGAAAGACTGAAAGATTTGAAAGATTCCGATTTTCCCTTTCGTCACATGGACTTGACTCCATTCGATGCTTCAAGATCAGGTTCAACGGGTTTGAAGGATCTCCGGTAATCCACCCCACCTCGCCATCCTGTAGACCATGGCCTGTTTGGTCGATGAGCCCCGCATGCCGGTGGTGATGTCGCCGCTCTCGATCAGGGTGAGCAGGATCTCGTCCCGGTCGCGGGATTTCAGCCACTGCGAGGCCCGGGTGATCTCGGACTTGGTGATCCCCTTGGCCCCGGAGGCGCGGATGATCTCCTTCAAGCGCTTCAGATGCGCCTCGGTCTCGGTGTCGGCAACATGGCGTTCCACCGCCTCCATGGTCCGCTGCGCATAGTGCCGCACAAAGCCGATCGCCCAGTCCGTTGCCGTTATGTCGATTTCGGGCCGTGCCGGATCACGCCCCACCGCCACGATCAGCGCCAGCTTCAGGGCGTTTTCGCCGATGCGGGCGAGGATCGCGCTGAACGCTGTGCCAGCGGCCGCCCTCAATTCCTCTGTCAGCACCAGGCTGAGGTGCTGAAACCGGGCGCGTGCACCTGCCGTCATCGGCACGATCATCGGGCTCACGGCGGTGTTCTGACCCGCCGTCTTGCCGGTCAGGTTGCCCTTAGCGCCGCCCCCACCCGCTGCAATCAGCTGCAGCCCATGGATCAGCGCGAGCGGGGCCTGCCGGATGCCCACTGCGATGTTCTCGTCGGGGTAGTCCTCGTCGCTGGGCAGGATCAGGAAACGGGCCAGCGAGCCATCGACCACGTTCGCCCCCTGCAGCGCCCCCCAGAAGTGCAGCGGCGTCGTGGTGCCATAAACGCAGAGGCAGGGCTGGTTGATGTCGCGCCGCTCGTTTGTACCGTCCCGGTTTGCGTATTCCGCGCCGAGGAAGATCCCACCGGCCGCGGTGAAGAGTTCGGTCATGTTGTCGAGGATTTCGGTGATGTGGCGCGGACTGCGCTTACGGTCCGCAGCCGCCGACAGGAACATACCGAATTCATCGATCTGAAACAGGATGGCGGGCTGGCGGTGCAGCGCCGTCAGAAGCCCCGCGCCGGAAGCGATCTTGTTGCCGCCAAGGTGATGTGCCAAGCCCGCCTCGAAGAAGGTCTCGTTGATGATCTCGCGGGCATGGTTCTTGCCCGATCCACTGTCGGCGATGCCCACGACGTAGAGGTTCGAGCGCAGGTTGCTCTGCGTCCGGTACTGTCGGCCCATCAGCGCGCCGATCGCGCAGAGGCTGGCCCCCAGCGACAAAAGCGGTTGCGGACGACGCGCGGTGGTCAGCATGTAATCGGTCAGATCGCCCACCAGACCGTCGGGGATGGCGAGCGCGTAAGAAGGTGTGGGCGCGAACACTGCGGGGGCAACCGCAGCAACATCCAGCCTCGCAAGCAGACCCGCTGCCGGATGGTCCCGTTCCTCGGGCAGGCTGCCATCAAGCCGCAGTTCCGGGTCCGGCTGCCAGCCGCGCTCCATGGCGAGATGGTAGATCGTGCCAGCCCCGATCCGGTCGGGTTTAAAGCTGGACCAGGCCTTCATCGTGGTGGCAGGCGCATCCTTGGCCGCCTGCGCGGACCAGTCGGCAAAGAGATCGGCCCCGGCCTCGCCAAGCGCCCCCTTCAGCGCCATTCCAATCCGCATCCAGCTGTCATAGTCCAGTTCTGCATTCGGGAGCCAGGCGAGCGCTGCCTCGATTGCGGGCAGAGTTCCGACCTGACTGTGGCTGCGCAGATGATCTGCCGCAGCGGCTGATGTCGCCAGCCCGCGCTGCCGCAGGGTCTCTGGCAGCAGCGCATAGGCCTCGTCGAGGAAGGCGGCGGCAGCCTCGGCCGAGATTTCCGGCAGGTCGGTGATGTCGATGTCCGCCAACCCCTCCTCGGGCCAAGCATAGGGCGCGCCAGTGTCAGGGTGGATGGCATATGCGAGGAACTGCTGCCCGAGGCAGAGCACTTCCAGCGGATGGCGCTTGATGCCCCGGAAGGGCTCGGTGGTGCGATATACCAGCATGCGCTTCGGGGCCCGGCCAATGCGCAGGGCGGGCGTGTCACCGAGACGCTCCCTGGCGAGGCGCTCGATCCGCAGCGCCAAATCTGCATCGTCTTTGATGTCGATATCGACCGCCGCGACCGCGCCGCCCACGATCCCGACGCCGCAATCCGGCCAGGATGACCAAGTGGCCACCTCGACCTCGGTTGTGCCGCGCTCGGCATGGCGGTTCCATTCCGGGTAATCCGCCCATGCCCCGCGCTGGAACCGGCCGGGCTTTTTCGTGCCCGGGCCGATCGGCAGAATGGCATAGCCATTGGTGACGAGCCGCGCGCCGAAGCGCGCCATGAAGGATGTCTCAAGCATCAGAAGGGCACCTCGGGGGTCATGGCATCAAGCCGGCCGCGGTCCCTGGCCGAAAGCTCGCGCAGCTGGTCGCAATATCCGGTGACGACCGCATCGATGAAACGGTCCCATTCGGTCTCACAAAGGGTGGCGAGATCGGATTTGCCGATGCTTTCGAGATACTCGCCGCCCATCTGGCCGCCGACGGTCATCGCCTCGGCCTCGTTCGGGGTCGGATCGATCATGCCCGTCCTCCCATGGCAGATGTCCTGACAGGCAGGGCTGCAGAGGTGCTTGCGGCTGGCATCGCGCCGCGGGTCCGAGACGCGGAAGTTGCGATCGAACCAGCCAAAGCCGCGAGGTTGCCGGTGGCAGACGGCGCAGAGGCCGTTGTGGAAGGCGCGCATGGGTCAAACCTGTAGCCGGAGATTTCGACATAGCGGCCCGAAGGGCGGACCGAGATTTCATTGGGGAGCTCAAGATGATGGGCGCTTGCGATCGCCTCATCGACGCTGCGTGGCACGGGCTGCCCGGGGGCGCGCTTGCGCCACCATTCAGCCGCTTTCTGACGGGCATAGCCCTGATGCTCGAGGCAGACCCATTCGCTGTAGGACTTCAGACCGCAGTTATAGGTCACTTTCAGCGAGGGCAGCCCGCCCAGCTTGTCATGGCGGCTATAGGAAACCCCATGGACAGGCACCCAGTGCGCCTTGGGTGACAGAACTGGCAGCGTCGCGGCAGTGGGGGCGATCTTCACCTCGCGGTCTGGGAATTCATAGCCGCAATCCGGGCATTCGGTGGTCGAAAGCGCAACAATGCTCTCGCACATCGGGCAGACCTTCGTCGGAGCCTCACCGCCTCCACCTTCGCCCGGGCGCTTGGGGCGGACTAGATCAATTGGCCCGTGGCGGCGGACATTGCCGGCGAAGTCAAGGACCAGACAGTTTTCCTTGCCCGGCGCCAGCCGTGTGCCACGCCCGACCATCTGCACATAGAGCCCTGCAGACTTGGTGGGGCGCAGGAGCGCGATCAGGTCAACAGCGGGGGCGTTGAAGCCGGTGGTCAGCACGCCCATCGAGGCCAGCGCGCGGATTTCACCGCGCTTGAAGGCGGCGATGATCGCGTCCCGTTCCTCCTTCGGCGTGTCGCCGAAGATCGTGTCGCAGGTGATCCCTTGCCGGCCAAATTCCTCGGCTACATGGCGCGCGTGTTCAACGCCGGAGCAGAAGGTGAGCCAGGATTTGCGCGCCTGCCCATGTTCGATGATCTCGGTGACCGCTGCGCGCGTTATGGCCTCCTGGTCGACAGCAGCCGCCAGGTCGCGCTGGATAAAATCGCCTGCGCAGGTGCCGACAGTGGAGACATCCAACCGGGTCGTGGGCTGTTTCGACACCAGCGGGCTCAGGTAACCGGCGTCGATCAGATCGCGGACCGGGACCTCGTAGGCGATGTCAGTGAACAGCGCGTTCTTGCCTTCATGCAGCATGCCGCTGTCGAGCCGGAAGGGCGTGGCGGTCAGCCCGATCACCTTGAGCGCCGGGTTGATGCGCGCGAGCCCATCGAGGAAGCGGCGATACATGGTGCTGGAATTGCCGGGGATGAGATGGGCCTCGTCGATCAGCACCAGATCGGTGTGGCCAACTTCCTGCGCACGGCGGTGGATAGACTGGATGCCTGCGAAGAGAATGCGGGCCTGCGCCTCGCGCTTGCCCAAGCCCGCCGAATAGATGCCTGCGGGTGCATCGGGCCAGAGACCGATCATCTCGGCATGGTTCTGGGCGATCAGCTCGCGGACATGGGTCACGATCAGGATGCGCTGGTCAGGCCAGGATTTCAGCACACCCTCGATGAAGGCGGCCATGACGAGCGACTTGCCCCCGGCGGTCGGGATCACCACCAACGGATTGCCTTTGTTGGATTGGAAATAGCCATAGATCGAAGCGATCGAGGCGTGTTGATAGGGGCGCAGGGTCAGCATGGGGCAGCCTCCGTCGTGCGAGCGTCATTTACCCAGGTCGAGCCATCGGCCATGCGGTAGGTGACGACATCGTCGCCCGCATCGATGATCTCGCCCGGAACCAGATCGGGGATGAAGAGATGACGGTTGCAGGCCGCCCGCTGCTCGAGCGCTGTCAGCATCCGGTCGTGGCGCGCGCAGTGCCAACCACCATCCACCGGCGTCGCATGCAGGCATGACCGGCAGGTCACGGCCGCCCCGCCGCCCTCATGGCAAGCGGCATGGTGATCGCAGAACCGGCATTCAAACCAGGCGGGGTCCTCGCTGACCCGCGCGGGCGGATGCTGGGCAAAGATGATGCGGCCGGCCTTCTCCAGCAGGCGCTCTGCCATGGCGCTGTCGGCCTCGATGCGCTCGATGTGCAGCGCATCGGTGTCCTTGCAGACCGCGACATAGAGCGCGCGCGTGATGCCCGTCAGATACATGTAGACCTGCATCTGCGCGACATGCTGGGGCTTGGCCAGCAGCACGCCCTTGGCGGTCAGGTCCGCAAAGCTCTTGACCCCATGGGTCTTGAACTCCAGCACATGCCAGGTCTTGGGCGCCTCCAGAAGGCCAATGGCAACCCCGTCCAGCGATCCGCCAAAGTGACCGCCATGGGCCTCGACGCGGAACTGGCGGCCTGTTTCGGGGTCGACCTCAAGCACCGTCGCGCCGGTGGCGCGCAGGTTTCGCACCAGGCGGTCCTCTTCCAGCTGGCCGGTTTCAAAAAGGCGCAGCAGGCGGCCGGAATGGTGCGCGGGCGTGACCCAGCGAAAATCATACCAGAGCGCGCGGGCGCAGGATTTTCCGATGATGGATGCGCCAAGATGATCGCGGAACCCATCGCCCTGGCGGGCCTCGTAATCGGCATAGATCGCCGTCAGCGTCGGCGTGGGGGCTTCGGGAAGCTCGGCCATCACAGACCCTCCCGTTCACTGCGCGCCAGCGCCTCGGCCAGAATACCGCTCCAGGTTTCCGGATCATGGCGATCGCGCAGGACGCCGATCAGCGCGTCCTTCAGTTTCTCGCGGCGATGGCGGCCAGTGCCTTGGGCCAGCAACTCGGCCCGCTCGCGGCTCAGATGCCGCAGCGCCGTGCGTGCGCGGTGGAACCAGTCAGGGTCGATGGGTTTCTGGTCCCGCTGCCGGGCCAGATCGGCCGTCGCGATCTGCGTGCGGATCTTGGCGATATCGTCGTCGAGGTCGATCAACCGGCGCTGATCATCAGGCACGCCGGGGCTGATCACAGCCACGGGGGCTGTGTTTTTCAGGTCAGTCATGGGAGTATCCTCAGATGGGTTTGGGCGCTGCCCCGTCGCTCAGGGGTGCGGAGCAGCACTGTGCATCAGCTCTTTTTGTTCCAAGGTGCGGAGGCCATCTTGGGCGGGGCGGCAGCAGCCTGCGTTGTGGGCGTTGCCACGGGGGTTGCAGCAGGCTTGGGGGCGTGTACCGGGGCTCCCACTTGTTCGGGCGGCAGATAGGCAATGGCGTTGCTCTCGCCGTAGCCATTCTTCGGCGGCTTGATCTTCACCTGGATCGTCATCGGGATCAGATGCAACTCCTCGCTGTCGCTGACATGCATCCGGCCCGTTGCGTGGCAGATAGCCGACAGCGTGCGCTGCGCGATTTCCACCGTGGTCGGGTTCGGGTTCACCAGGTTCAGCTGATCAAAGATCTTGCGACCCTTGTGCTCGCCTTCGAGAATATCGAGCATCAGCCACAGAAACTGGCCCATGCCGTTGCGGGTCACGCGCATCTCGCTCTCGACGATCTGGGCGCGGTATTTGCCGGCGGGCAACAGCTCGTAGGCGGTGGTGGGCTCAATGCTGGTGGCGTCAAAGGAGGTGTCAAATCGTGCCATGGTCGTGTCCTTTCAGGGCGATCATTCGGATTGGGGCATGGCCGCCATGAACTCTGCCCAGCTGAGGGGCAGCGTGTCCGGCAGGCCGTAACGGTTCTTGGCGAGGAAGGCGGGGCGCTCCTCGGTGTGCATGACGCGCGCACCGGACCCGAGCGCCCGGGTCACCTTCTTGTTGAAGCCGACATCGGATTTCGCGACGGAAATTTGATAGTTGGCGAAGAGCACGACGTCCGAATGCTCCTGCAGCAGCGCCGAGGCGCGGGTCTGCAGCTTGATCACATAGCGGTCGTAGGGCTCGTGCTCGGGGCTGTCGAAGCGCTTGATGTCGGTATGGGCAATCTGGATGACCGCCATACCCTTCTGGTCCCGGAGCGCATTCAGCTTGTCGAGATATTCGCGCCAGACATTCAGCGCCTCGCCATAGCCCTTGCCGAAGCCGGGGGTTTCGATGGAGGCCCAGCCGTTGCGCAGGCAGGCCTCGGCCCAGATCAGCGGTTCCAGCCAATCGACGCTGTCGATGACCACCGTGCCGAACTCGTGGTCCTCGGTCAGGAGCGCATCAAGGGCCCCGGCCACTTCTGCGTAGCTCGTCGCCAGCGGAAAATGCGGCACCTGGAGTTTGCCGAGCCCGTCCTCGGTCATGATGAACACCGGCCGGTCGGCATCGGCCGCGAAGGTGGACTTGCCGACCCCTGCCACTCCGTGGATCAGGATGCGCGGCGGCGTCAGCGCCGAGGTCATGCGCAGGGATGCGAGAGAAATGGCCATCAGCGCACCTCCCCGTTCAACACCAGACGGAACTTGGGCTTGCCGGTTCGCACCGTACGGGCGGGCTCGAACCCCTTGCGCCAGCTTTCCGGCAGAGCGCCGTACTTGCGCTCGGAGACCGACAGCTTGGTGTCGATGAACTCGGCCGGATCTTCGCCAGCCGAGGCGATGTTTGCAGCGATCTGGGCGAGCTTGGCCTGGTCCCAGTCGATACGCTTGGGCAGTTCGGCGATGACGGTGACGCCACTATCATCGAACCGGATCGTGCCAGTGTCTTTGCCAGCCTCGTGGCGGAACTCACCGGCGCGATCAGCGTATTTCAGGGAGATGGCGCCATCGAGCCAGTCCGAGATGGACTTCGCCTGCGTCAGCTGCTCGTCCGCCATGCCTTTCAGCAGGGCGAGTTGGTCGGCGGGCAGCGCCGCGATCTGGCCCACCGGCATGCGGTGGATATCGGCGAGGGTGATGTGATTGGAGATCGTCATGTCCTACCCCCTCACGCCGACATCGGCCGATGGGGTTCATGATCCGCGCCGCGGATCTGCTCGACCTCGAAGGCCTCGACATCCTCCAGCCGGTAGATCACCCGGCCGCCGAGCTTGATGAATTTCGGGCCTTCACCCGTCCACCGCCAGCGCTCCAGCGTGCGGTGCGAAATATTCCAGCGAGCCGCCAGCTCGATCTGGGAAAGGTGCCTGGTCGCCATGTGAACCTCCTTGGGATTTCTGCGAACACTTGCGGGATCAACATGGCGGAGGAGGTGGGAGGCACCGTGGAGGCAACCGGGAGGCAAACTGGGAGATCGGAAAGATCTTCGCGCCGAAATCAAAAAAGGCCGCCCCAAAGGACGGCCTCTTTCAACGATCATGCAGGCGCGGCGTCACCTGCAGAAGTGGCTCAGTGCCAGGACCTTCTTGGACGCGTGCTTTCTGTAACGGACAGATTACCCGTCGATATCCCAGAGGTAGTTGATGTTCCGGACATAGGTCTCGATCTTTTGCACATCGCCGTCTTGAATAAGGGACTGATGAAAGATGTCGCGCCCGGTCGAACGCAAGGAAGGCGTATCGGTCATCTCGCCAAAGGTAATCGACCAGGAATCCTCGTGCTTGGCCGCGACCACATCATTGATGACCCGAGCAACCTCTTCCCGGTAGGCGCGCTTCTGGTTGTCGCTCAGTCGGGCAGCAGACATCGAGTTGAACACGATGGTCACGGCGCCTTTCCGCTCGCCGATCATGGAAACTGCGTGCAGAAGGCCAGCCATGAGCAGCGCCTCCACACAGGGAATAATCCGCTCATCGTGGTCTTCGTCCCAGATGATCGCAACGTTCTGGACAGCAGCTTGTTGGCGCAACTCTCCCGTTTCCGTACGCCAAGACAACGCCTGGACGACGGAATAGTGCGTGCCGCGCCCGATGTGCCCAGTCGGAGCAGGCTCATCGTAGATGCAGTGAAGGTGAGGAGAATATTTCGGGGTGTCATGCATGGGCATGATCGTATCCTTTCCATTAGAACTGTTTCTGATGGCTCGCGCCACCGCTCTTCGCAGGTTCCCCTGCCGCGCTGCAGCCTTCCGGCATTCACGCATGACCCCGGGCTTAGTAGCCCGACCGTCCCGCCAAACATAGAGGCGGCGCATTCTCGTTTCAATGGCGCGGTCTGCCGGATTGCGGCGAAACAACAATCAGGGCTCGATCCAGCAATTTCCGTCGTCGAACTTGATGAAGGTCTGCCAATCCTCGCGCCGGCCGAAGGCTTTCTTGAGCGAGTTCACCTGTCCACCATAGCCTGCCTCTTCCAGCACTGCTGCCACCCGCAGAACCGGTGATCCGGACCAGTAGGCGGCAAACAGGAGCTGGAGAAGTAGCCGCTGTTTGTCGCCACCGAAGGTGAGGGTCTCGTCACCATGCCAAACGAGTCCGCAATCTTCCGAATGATCGATCGGGAAACGATGCTGGACTTGACCGGGGAACACCCGCGCACCGAGGATCTGCGGCGAGATCGCGAGCTTGGCCGGATCACCCGCAACATCCGCCACATTGATGATGTGGTTGCGCTTCTGGGCGGTCTCCGGGATGCGCTCACCGGGCGTGGAGGTCAGGATAATGCGGATTTCCTGCGGCGGTTTGCGCCCAATCAGCGCCTCGAGTTGCGCCCAGAGTCCCGGATCCCCAAGCCGCCGGGCAAACCAGACGGGCACTGGGGCCTTCGCTCCGGCGAGCTTGATGGTTCCCACGTCCCATACGAGATCAGAGATCAAGGGCGTCGGGCGTGAAGGCCCGGCACGCTCGAACGCCACCAGCATCTTGGCGAGGGCCAGACCGTAGTCGACCTTGCAAGCCGCGATGTCCTGATTTTCAACGCTGATCCAGCGGCCCGTGCTGTCGTGATAGCCGTATGATTTCAGCTCGGCCGACCAGGTGGCCTCGAGCGGTTCATCCTCGTAATCGTCCATCCCGGCAACGACCGGGATACGCCCGCTCGGCACCAGCAGCTTCGCTGCGAACAATGCGTCGGTCGCACCGCGCGAAACCTGATGCAGCGCCGATGCCTGGAGAGACGTGCTGCGGGCTTCCATGGCCCGCAGCAGGAGGTTGATCGCCCGCTTACTCAAAGACGTCGCCTTCGTCATTGTCATCTTTCAAGATGCCCCAGAGGCGCAGATACTTCTCGCCGATGAGGCGCTCTTGCGGCGTCATGTCCTTCAGATTGCAGCCATGCGGCATGGTCACGGTCAGGGCCAGCGACTTGCCACGACCGCCCGAGGGGCCCGGATAGAATTTAATGGTGAAGCGTGCGCGAGTAACCACCCATTCCGGCACGTCACCTGCGTGACCGAACACATGGGCACCGCCCCCGATGTCCAGTCCGATACGGTGTTCCGCCATCTGCCAGATCGTCCGGTCGGCGCCCGACATGGATTCAAGCGTGATGCGCTCCTTTACGTCGCCGAGATCCATCAGACGCAATTCCTTGACGGTCACGCTGGCAATCCCGTCGGCAGGGTCGGTCGGGAAGTCGAAGGGCTTCAGCAACATGCTGAGGTCGTATTCGCGCAGCGGCAGCGACTGGTCCTCACCAAGGGTGATCCCGAGCAGATCGCGCGCCATGAACCGGGTCAGATCGATCCGGTCCTCGCGGGTCTTAGCCACGACTTCGATAACGCCAGTCGCAGCTTCATAGGTCAGCGAAGCTTCGAAGACAGGTTTCACGATCCGGCGTGACAAGGTGCTGTTGGCATCGAAGCCCAGCATGTCCTCAGGGCGTCCCTCCCGGTAGACCGCGACCTGAACAAGTTCGCATTCTTCACCGTCGAGAATCACCCGGTGGCGGTCGAAGATGTCGACATGGACATTGGGCGTCTCAAACCGAGCCCGGATCGCCGCTGTAAACGCCGCGAGCGAGATCGGGTCCTTTTTCACCTCCAGATCGGCGTCGACGCCAAACCCGCTCCAGGACCGCGTCCTGCGACGCTCGTCGTTGTAGCGCACCTCTTCCGCGAGACGGAAACGATCAGGCTCCTTCAAAAAAACCCACAGCGAGCGATTGTTGGCCCCCTCCAGCGCGTCGAACACCGCGCGGTTCTGCACGACGTTCTGCAAGGCGTTCTGCCCCGGTTCATCAGCGAGAGCCGCGACACGGCCGGCATCAAGGACGACGCGCTGCTTTTCATCGTCGGTCATGGCATCCACGGCTTTGATCAGCGGCTCGACCACCTCCGCCTCGGGCTTGGACCAATCGACAGGCGCGAGCGAGGTGAAACCGCCGGCAGTGAAGTATTCCTGCAAACGGGTGACGGGGGTCTTGCGGAGGAATGCAGCAATGGCGGTCATGCGGGGCCCTTTCTTGGCCGGGAGGAGGGAATCAGCGAAGCGCGATACGCTGTCGTTCGATATATACCGAACAAATCGCTGTGTCTACTTGCGAAGTACGTTTTTGTTCGGCATACCGAACACACGTCCTGAACCCAAGGAAACCTAGGATGAAACGATGACCACGTCCCTCGGCGCGAAGATCAAGCGCCACCGCCAGGAAAAGGGATACTCCCTCGACAAGCTCGCCGAACTGACTGACTCGAGCAAGAGCTACATCTGGGAGTTGGAAAACCGCGACACACGCAAGCCGTCAGGTGAAAAGCTGACCCGCATCGCCCAAGCTCTTGAGGTCACAACCGATTACCTGCTCGACGAGAGCGAGGAGCCCAGTGACCAAGTGCTGAAGGAGGCCTTCTTCCGAAAGTTCAGCAAGCTTGCCCCGGAGGACCAGCAGAAGATCAACCAGATGATCGACATGTGGGGGAAGAAGGATTGAGCCTGCCGACGACGCCGCAGAGCTGGGCTAACCGCCTGACGAAGATCCTGTCCTTGCATCAGGCTGCGCACGGGCTGCCCCGTTTCCCCATCGACGTGGCCACGCTGGCGCAGGATTTCTCGCGGCAGGTCTATCCAGAATCGCCAATTACCATTGTGAAGGGGCTTCAGCTCTCGAAAGGCGTCGAAGGCATGCTGATGCCGCACCCAAACGGCTCCGGCGAGTGGGGCATCGTCTATAACGAAACCATCCGCTCGCCAGGCCGGCGCAACTTCACACTGGCCCATGAGCTGGGCCACTACCTTCTGCACCGCCACGCCCACCCCAGCGGCCTTGAATGCACCAACCGCAACATGGCGGACTGGGACGAGCGCCGGAACAAGATCGAAGGAGAAGCCAACACCTTTGCTTCGTACCTGCTGATGCCGCTTGATGACTTCCGCGCCCAGATCAAGGGCCGGTCCATCGACATCGACGTGATGACCGAACTGGCTGAACGCTACGCCGTGTCCCTGACAGCGGCGATCCTGAAATGGATGACCATCACCGAAAAGCGGGCCATGATCGTGGTAGGCAAGGAAGGCTTCATCGACTGGGCATGGTCCAGCGAGCCTTTGCTGAAATCCGGCGTCTTCTACCGGGCGCGGCAGGTTGTGACCGAATTGCCGCCAGCGTCTCTGGCCGCTCGGGAAGTCGACTGGGATACTGGCCGCCACGGCCACCAGCACCCCGCAGGTGTCTGGGCCAGCTCCGAGCCGGTGCGCGAAATAACGGTGTTCTCACCCAGCAACGAGATGTCGATTTCGCTGCTGCTCTATCCCGACAGCCCGCCGTCGCGGTGGGAAATGGCCGAGCTCGAGGAAGAACCGACACTCGACACGTTCGACAAGTTCATGGGCGACGAAGCGCGCTGATTCGCGCCCGGAACAGTCTACGTCAGCCATGGAGGCGATTGAGCGCGTGCGCAGATTTGCGCAGTGCTACTCATAAGCCGTGAATGTCCACAAGATATTGAAAGACTTGTGTTTTCCGTATTCTGCGATACTTTTTGACCATCATCCCAATCGCGAAAAGTCGCCATGTCACCCGATCCAGAAAGCCCGACTTCAGGGCCCAATCCCTTATGCCCTGAGCGCATGTCGGCCGATGCGCGTCTCGCCGAGATTGGGTGCATCCTCGCCGCAGGCTTCATTCGGCTGAACGCCGCGCAGTCCAGCGCTTTTTCTGCCCGAGACGGAAACAGTCTCGTGGACTTCTCGCCCCGAAAGAGCGGAGGTCGTCGTACAAAACGCATCCGCATCGGAGGAATTCATGAAGCATCACAATAAGATAACCCCTGCGCAGCCGAGGCATGATCCAAGCCTGGACCAGTCGGTGCTGTCGCGCCTGGTCGCCCTGAAAGCGATGTCGGTCAAGGAGCTGAAAGCCGAATGGGAAAAGCTTCTCGGCACCTCGGCGCCGAACAACAGCCGCGCATTCCTTGAGCTTCGGATCGCCTATCGCGTCCAGGAATTGGCCTACGGCGACCCCGACCGGGAAACGCGCCGCATGCTGGACTTGCTGGCCGACGAGGTCGAAGGCCACGCCCGGCGCAAACATCAGATCGCCGATCCCCGCAATCCCGTCACGGGCACGAAGCTTTTGCGCGAATGGGATGGCGTCGAGCACACCGTGACCGTGCTGAAAGACGGCTTCGACTGGCGCGGTCGCAAATTCAAATCCCTCTCCGCTGTCGCCCGCGAAATCAGCGGCACCCGCTGGAACGGGTACCGCTTCTTTGGCCTGCGCGAGCGCAAGTGGGAGGAGGCATGATGCAGATGGAAACCCGCCCGAACCGTCGCCTTCGCTGCGCCATCTACACCCGCAAGTCGAGCGAGGAAGGGCTCGACATGGAATTCAACAGCCTCGACGCGCAGCGAGAGGCCTGCGAGGCCTACATCGCCAGCCAGAAATCTGAGGGCTGGGTCGCCACGCGCGAACGCTATGACGATGGCGGGTTTTCGGGGGGCAATCTGGACCGGCCCGGCCTGAAGCAGCTGCTGGCTGATATAGACGACGGCCTGATCGACGTCGTCGTGGTCTACAAGATCGACCGCCTGTCGCGCTCTCTCATGGATTTCTCCAAGCTGGTCGAGGTGTTCGACCGCAACGGCGTGACCTTCGTCTCGGTGACGCAGTCCTTCAACACCACCACGTCCATGGGACGGCTTACGCTGAATATCCTGCTGTCCTTCGCCCAGTTCGAGCGCGAGGTCATCGGTGAGCGCATCCGCGACAAGGTGGCAGCCTCGCGCAAGCGTGGCATCTGGATGGGCGGCTATGTGCCCCTCGGCTACGATGTGCAGGATCGCAAATTGGTGGTGAACGAGGCGGAGGCGGCGTCGGTGCGCCGTATCTTTGAGCGCTTTGTCGAGTTTGGCTCTGCCACGGTGCTGGCACGGGAACTGCGCCGCGAAGGGTTCCGCAACAAGCAGGGCACGCTCATCGACAAGGGTTACCTTTACCGGCTTCTAAATAACCGGGTCTATCGTGGCGAGGCCCTGCACAAGGGCAAAGCCTATCCCGGCGAGCATGACGCCATCATTGACGCGGACCTCTGGGGCCGCGTGCACGCCATCCTGCAGGAAAGCCCCCGCAAGCGGGCCAATAACAGCCGCGCGCAGACGCCAGCCCTTCTGAAGGGGCTTATCTTCAGCGACAACGGCGCGGCCATGACGCCAACCAGCACCAAGAAGGGGGCCAAGCTTTACCGGTACTATGTGTCCATGGACGTGATCCGGAACCGCGAGACCGACGAAGAAACCGCGCCAATGCGGCTCGCCGCCGGAATGATCGAGGACGCGGTTGTGACAGAAGTCCGGCGTATCCTGCAAACGCCGGAGGTCGTCACACAGGTGCTGGCCGCCCTGAAACGCGACGGCGGCGGTGCATCCGGAGCTGACGCCATCGCGGCGCTGCATGAGTTCAACGGGCTCTGGTCGCAACTCTTCCCGGCCGAGCAGGCCCGCATCATCCAGCTTCTGGTGCGGCGTATCACGGTCACCGCCGCAGGGCTCGAGATTGACATTCGGCGAGAAGGCATCGCGGGGGTCGTCCGCGAGATGGTCGCGCCGCGTCAGATGGAGGCTGCTGAATGACCAAGCCACACGATACGATCCGCGTGCTGATCCCGCTCAACGTGCGCAAGAAGAACGGGCGGCCGAAGATCATGCCGCCCGCCGACTACCGCCCCAGCGAGGATCAGGCGCAGGATCCGCACATCCTGCGCGCCATTGGCCGGGCATGGGGATGGCGGCGGCGCATGGATGCCGGTGAGTTCGCCACCATTCAGGAACTGGCCGAGGCGGTCGGGCTGGCGGAACGCCATGTCAGTCGGCAATTGCGGCTGGCCTATCTCGCGCCAGAGGTGCTGAAGCGGCTGACCTGCGGGCGTGAGGCCTCGGCGGTCAGCCTCTACGATCTGTGTTTTCTGGCCGGGGAGGCTTGGGGAAAGCAGTTTGAGCAAGTGTTCGGCTGACGCAGAGCTGTTGAACGAGCTTCCTACGCCAAAGCCCTTTGTTACGGTGCAGTTGACATATATGCTCAATTCAAACGGAACAAAGCCATCAGACATCCGCACATGCCTAGAAGCGACGCAGAATGGGAGAAATGGTTCGAGCGCCGCGAGGCGAAAAAGAAAAACAAGCGTAGCGCGAAGCTGACAGGTAAGAAGCCGCCATCAACTGCGACCGGGGTAGGTGTGCCCATGGCTCGCGTAATTGGCGAACCTGCTTTTTTCGATGAAGGCTGGAAGCGTAGCAAGATCCTGGAGTTTGCGGATTATCGTCGTGCGAACCCGACACCAGCGGAGGCTGAACTATCCCGAATTCTCAACGCTCTCAATGACGGAGTGCTGCGTCGGAAATTTGTCAGGGAGCATGTTATTTCGGGACAATGGATCGTGGACTTCTTCTTTTCGGAGATCCGTTTGGCAGTCGAGGTCGATGGATCAATCCATCTGACTGGCCATCAACTTCGCAGAGACAAGCTCAAAGACGCCGATTGTGCGAAGTTCGACATCACGATCCTGCGGATCACAAACTCCGAAGTATTCGGGTGCAGAGAGAAGTTGATCTCGAAATTGCGTTCCGGTTGGCGGGAGGCATTGTCCCGGAAAAATCGCGTAATCGGCGTCTCAGAAGGGGAGTACTTCGGGCGCCAGTGATGCCTACGCTACAACGCGAACAAGTCCACGCAGGGGATCTCAGTGAAAACTCGCCTGAAATGCCGTCGCGGTCAGCGAGACATGCGCATCCAACGGCGGGTGCAACTCGAACGCTTTCGGCTCACGCGCAAAATTCCACAGTCTGAAGAGGCGCCACTCCGATCGCCGCTCCTCTGCAACGGCCAACTCGTTGCGGGTGATGTGGAAGGGTGTGCGCTCCCAACCATTCGTCGTCTTCACCTCGATCAGGCGCGGGCGACCGTCCGATGCGAAGCTAGCGATGTCATAGCCCGCACCGTCCCCGTCCTCTTCGGACACCCAGCGGACCTTGCGCGCCAAGTCATCGCGGCCGGCTGATCGCAGAGCGGCTCGCTCGTGCGCGAGGACACGCTCCTCGCCCGCGCGGCCGAGGGCTCGGTTACGCTCGTCGCGGCCCGCCACGTCGAATTTGCGGGCAATGTGCAACATCTGCTCCGATTCCTGCGGTGGCGGCTGGTTCGACAGCGTCGGCGGCGGCCCGATCCAGAGCTGCGCCGCCTCGCGTAAGCCAGCGGCGGATTGCAGCCCCGGTTGACGCCCGAGCCAGGCCGGGTTCAGCGCCAGCCACCGCGCCACGGCATCCACCAAGGTCATCTGGAAGTTGAACGCGGGCTTGTAGCCGGGGATCCAGTCCTCGCCGAGGCCCTTCAGCACCGCGCTGATGTTCTGGTGCTTGAACTCGATAGAGCCCTCGGATCGATCGTTCAGCCGCGGTTGCAGCGCGCGGCGATGCTCAGCCTTGTTGTATCGACGCCCTGCGATGTCGTCGGCCAGCATCGCGAAGTAATCCGCAACGATCAGATCGTTTTCTTTATCCGTCCAGGCTCCGTTCGACATGGCGCTAGGCTAAGTGCATGGACATTGTTTGTCACCAAGGGCTTCGCGCAGTCTTACGAGGTTTTACGCAGTGAAACGCCGCCTTCGGGTGTCTCTGTTCGCATCGAGAGCAGACGAACCCGCTTCAACTGCGGCGCAACCGAATTTCTCCAAAGCACTGAAGTAAAATCACTTTTTTAATCCGTCTCGATTTCAACGAAGGGCGGATGGAAAGAGACGCGGGGGCCTTAGAGACCGATTTCGGCGGAAACGCCAGTCTCCGAAAGTCGGATGGCCTCGCTAAACCCCTTTGAAACAAAAAGAAAAAAGGCCCCGTCAGGGACCTCATCTCGGGTTTGCGATGTGCAAGTGGCGGAGACGATGGGATTCGAACCCACGAGACCCTTCCGGGCCTACTCCCTTAGCAGGGGAGCGCCTTCGACCACTCGGCCACGTCTCCACTTGCGGCAATAACCGGGTTTTGCGGGGTGACACAAGAGCAAAACACCAAATTCTGCGAAAAGGATGCGCCGGAACACCACTCGTGAGAGATCCCGTTCTCCGGTGATTTGGCGCATGCGACGTGTTGAGATCTAAAGGGTCTTCGCGCGCGACTTCAGGGCAATGGCTGACAATAACAGGCTCCGGGCATACAACTGGCAGTCAGGTTGTCTTGCGGGTGGTGCTGGGATGGAGACGCCGCCGCCATGCCACCGCCCGTTCGAGGGGGAGCGGTCAGTCCAGGGCGTCATGGCCGATATCGCCGCAATCCGACAGATCTGAGGCGCTGTGATCAGGAAGCTGGCGCGCCAGATTGCGCAGCGCACTGCGCAGGCCCTCTTCCAGAACCGGATGATAGAACGGCATGGCAAGGAGCTGTGGCACGCGCATCTTCTGCTCGACCGCGAGAGCAAGCAGGTGCGCTAGGTGTTCAGCTGCGGGGGCGCACATCTCGGCACCCAGAAGCTGCCCATCGGACGGGCGCGCGTAAAGGCGCAGCACGCCATGAGCAGTCGCAGCGATCCGCGCGCGGCCTTGACGCGAAAAGTCCACCTCGCTGGTGATGACATCGTCGGGCAATCCGGAAAGAGGCGGGCCGACGCGGGCGACCTGCGGGCTGGAGAAGACGATCGCAAGGGGCGTGCGACGACAAAAGCCTGAAGCCGGTGGATCGGGGGCGGCCATGCGCCCGGCGATGTGGCCATCATCGGCGGCCTCGTGCAAGAGCGGGCGGAAGCCATTCGCGTCCCCCGCCAGAAAGACCGGAAGATCGCCGAGGCGCAATGTCTCAGGGTCGATCTG
The DNA here is from genome assembly GCA_020832545.1 of Pararhodobacter sp. GTDB lineage: Bacteria > Pseudomonadota > Alphaproteobacteria > Rhodobacterales > Rhodobacteraceae > Pararhodobacter. Next base: position 20,823 of record JAFIEK010000017.1, read on the forward strand.
CGGCAGGCCCCGGTCATCCAGCGGCAGCCCCAGCGTCTCCAGCCCCAACCCCGCCAGATTAGGTTTGCGGCCGATAGCGGCCAGAACGGCATCGGCTTCGAAGATGTGCGTGCCGCTGCTGACGCGCAACGCCCCGCCGGTATCCTCCAGTTGCACCTCAGCCCCGAGACGGATCGCAAACTCGGCCTCGATCAGCGGGCGAAAGGTGGTCAGAACGGCTGCGTCATCAATTCCGGCGATGGTCTCGGCGGCATCGAAGCCTGCCACGTCAAGGCCCAGCCGAGACAGTGCCTGCGCGATTTCAATGCCGATTGCACCTAAACCGATGACGCCGATTCGGCGCGGAAGGTCGGTCTGCTCGAACAGGGTGTCACTGGTCAGAATGCGATTTCCGAATGCCTTCCACGGCCCCGGTATGACCGGGCTGCTGCCGGGTGCGAGTATGATTGCACGGGCAGAGATCTCCCGCCCATCCACCTCGATACGCCCCGGGCCGTTCAGCCGGGCGTAACCCTGAAGGGCGCGGTTGCCCAACTCGACAGGCACCGATTGCGGGCCTTTGACGAACTCGTCACGCAGCTTTCGTACCCGCGCCAGAACCGCCGGAATATCTGCGCGCAGACCATCGGCACCGCGGATGCCGAGATCGCCAAGATCATGGCGACGATGAAAGGCATTTGCCGCCTCGATAAGCGCCTTGGACGGCATGCAGCCGACAGCGGCGCAGGTGGTGCCCCAGTGCCCGTCATTGACCAGCAGGAAATCGTCAGTGTAGCGGCGCACTTCGCGCAGGGCGGCCAGCCCGGCGGTGCCGGACCCGACGATGATGGTATCGACGCGCTGGGCCTCATACGTCGAGCGCTCTTGACCGGGGGCAACTGCACGCTTGGGGCCAGTAGATTGCATGATCAATACCGCGTGCGCGATCTCTCACGCGAGGGCAGATCCCCCGCATGATCCAGCGCGCCGGATGGTGCGGTGCGGCGGGCTGAGCCGTCGAGGGCGCCCTTGCCCTGGCTGGCATCGGGGTCATGGGGATGCAGGGGGCCGCCATCTTCGGTCATTGCATTGGGGCCTTGATCGCCCGCCGTTTTCAGATCCATGGCCTTCTGCGCAAGCTCGGTCTGGCGCGGCTGCGATGCGTCTGGCTGCGCGGTGTCCGCGCCCTCGCTGCCACCGCGTGACTGGCGCTCATTCACCGCCCGTTCAAGTGCGGCGCTCAGGTAGTCAAGTTTGGTCAAGGTTCCGGTATTCCCCATGGCAGGCTTCGACCCTGCCGGAGGGGCCTTGGCCCGGGCTTCGCGCCCCTGCCGGTTGGAGATGTCGCGCGCCCGGTTCCGGCGGGTGCGCAGGCGGCTTACCAGATCCGACAGCGTGCGGTTTGAATGTTGGCCCAAAGCTGGGTGTCTGGCCATGTCGGCGAGTTGCAGCTCATCGGCATCCAGTGCCCGCTGTTCTTCTGCGCTGGCTGCGCCTTGATCTTCGCTTTTCTTGTCGGTCATTCGGCTATGCCTTTCCGGCTGGGTCTGCTGTGCCAAGCAGACGTGTTCATTGTGAAAGGTGCCTGATGAAACGCGCGAGATCAATTTTGGTTCAGTGCGCGCTCGCTCTGAACCGCGTTATGTCTCCCTTCTACCCTCGCACATTTGGTCCGGGTCTAGCGGCATCTTCCAGCATGCGTACTTCGCGCTGCGGAAAGGGGATGGTGATACCGTGGTCCTTGAAGGCGTCCCACAGAGCCAGATAAATTGCACCGCGGACACTGGCCAATCCTTCGTGTGCGTCGTGGATCCAGATGCGCAGAACATAATCGATGGAGCTGTCGCCAAAGCCGGTGATGTGACAGGCGACAGAGCGATCTGCCAGCACGCGGGGCACTGATTTGGCGGCCTCGATCGCGATGCGGCGCACCAGATGGGGGTCATCGCCGTAAGAGGTGCTGAAGGTCAGGTCAATGCGCACGAAATCATCGGAATGCGACCAGTTGACAACCTGTCCGGTCACCAGATCCTCGTTGGGAATAAGATACTCGCGCCCGTCGCGGGTCACCACCGAGACATAGCGCGCGCCAAGTTCGTTGATCCAGCCAAAGGTGTCGCCCAGACTGATCACGTCGCCGGGCTTCACGCTTTTGTCCAGCAAGATGACGATGCCGGATACCAGGTTCGATACCACCTTCTGCAACCCAAAGCCGATACCCAGACCGATGGCACCCGAAAGCACTGCAAGGCCGGTCAGGTCAAACCCCAGCGCCCGCAGCCCGATAACAATGGCACCGCCAAAAAAGATCATTTGCAGGGTCTTGGTCGCCAGCACCCGCATCGAGGGCGAGATATCCTCGCTTTGGGAAATCCGGCTGACCAGTATTCGCAAGACCGCCCGTGCGCCCAGAAACAACAGCGCCGTAACCACTGACGCTTTCAGAACCGACAGCGCGGACAGGCGGAAGTCATCGAACGTGACTGCGATGCTGTCCAGAAAAGCCGTCGCCCCATCCAGAAACCCAAGGTAGAGCAGCCCGATATAGATCCAGGCAGCCCAGGTCACCACTTGGCGAAGGGCCCGGTTGCGGATCAGTTGCGCGCCAAAGCTGACCGCTATCCAGGCTGTGGCGATGGCGGCGGCGATCCCCAGAAGATAGCTGCGTGAGGGCCAGGTAACCTCTCGCATGATCCAGACGGTCATCCAGATCAGGATCACAAAAAACAGGCCCCGCAGCCGGTGAATCACGAGGACTGACAGCCGGAGCCGCCATTTGGGCCAACCCTCGCGCTCACGCAGCCAGGCTTCCAGCCGGGGCACTACGGCCAGACGCAGCAGATGCGCCATGGCGAACAGCACAACGATGACGCCAATCTGATAGAGCCGCCACGGTGCGGTCATCGAACGCAGGAATATCTCGATCTCGCGCCACAGACTGACGCTAGCGTCGATCAGTTCCTGCTCCATGTCGGCCTCCTGCGGATCAAGGCCTCAAACAATACAGCATATGCGCGCAAAGGCATCAGAAAGCAGGCTTAACGGCAGTTTGACGCGGCACGAGGCTCAGTTTGATGCGACCTGACGAATGCCGAGCGTGGAGAGCACCCAGACCGCCAGATCCCGCATCATCGGTTCGGCGGCGGCGTTGAAACTGCCAACCAGACCCAGTGTTTCAAGGTCGGTTGCCACGGCGCTGGACGCGAAGGTGCGTGTGGCCACGATCGCGGCATCGGATTCGCGCACGATCCGGGCGACAAGGCGCAGGCGGATCATGGCGGTGTCGGTTTCCTCGTCCAGTTCCGCCTGGAAATCGGTCAGCTCCGAAATCAGCGCGAAATCGCCTGATCCCGCCAGCGGGCGACGCCCGACATAACGCAATGCATTTGTGTTCTCGACACTGCGCAACATCAGCGTTTGCAGCATCACAGGCGTTGTATCGCTCCAGCGCGCGCGGGGCAGATACTGGGCCTGTAGCGGGTTCGGGCGGATCATGATGCGATCGGTATCAAGCGCGCCGCTGGCCGTAGGAATTTCGATGATCAGGTCGCGCTGCAACGGACGCCCCTGCGCAACGGGGCCGTCAGAGGGCGCGCGTAGCTCATAGGCGTCAAGCGGGGTTGTGGCCTCACCCAGCGCGGAAATCGCACCGCAGCCGGACAGCAAAGCGGCGATCATCGCGAAAAGCATCATTCTGGGCATGGCAGGCCTCATCTTCTGAATTCAGGGGTTTGGCGGTCAAGGAAAAACCGCGCCGGTTCACGCTCGATCTGGCGGGTGAGCCGCTCAAGGCTGGTGATCAGAGTGCGGGTTTCCTGGGCAAGTCTTGTGTATTCGGGCAGACCCGTGGTGGCAAAGTTGGTGACCGCGCCTCCTGCGGTGCCGACAATCCCGGCCATTTCGGCAAAGGCTGCGTTCGCCGTCTCGGCGGCGGCGCGCAACTCGGCAGTGACGGTGGGGATATCGTCGGAAACCTGCGCAATGGCGGTATCAAGCCGCGCCATGGTCTGACGCAACTGGCTGGTAATGCCCGAGATATCCTCATTGATTACCCGGTTTGCCCCGGTGAAGGCCATTTCCGCCGCTTCCAGTGTGCGCTCGCCCGATGCCAGCGCGTCGTTGATCGCGGCCAGTGTGACATTTGCGTTGCCAAAAGTCTCGCTGAGCGCGGCCATGGTGGATGCGGCGCCTTCTGCCAGCCCCTCGATCCGGCCTGATGCCGTGGACAAATCGCCCCCGACCTGGGTGACAACCCGGTTTGCAGTTGCCGTGGCCGTCCGGACGTCGGCGATGATTGCGGGCAGGTCGTTTTCGGCGATGGCGCTGATTGTGGTTATCGCGGTGTTGGCACCTGCGACGGCGGCGCGAGCCTCGGCCACAAGCGCCGCGCCGTCTTCCTCCAGCAAGGTATCAAAGCGGCCTGCGGCACTGCCGACGGTGGCCAGCGTCTCGTTCAGTTGCGCGATCATCGCATCGGTGGCGACCAGCGTCGCCTCAGCTTCGTTCAGCCGGGCGGTAGCCGCGGCCCCGGTGGCGGTGTATTCCGTGATCAGGCCCTGCGCATCGGCGGTCAGCCCCGCAAGATTGGTGCGCAGTTCGGCGGTGGCCTCGCTCAACTGACTGACCAGCGCGGGCAATTCCGTATCCAGAAACAGCCGCGCCGAATCGAATGTCGCCGTGACACTTGCCAGTGCCTCATCGCCCTGACCCAGTGTGCCCTGCGCCTGGGTTGCGAGGTCAGACAGGTTGGTCAGAGTTGCAGTGGCGGTTTCCATGGTTTGCGTGCCTGCGGCAGTAATATCGTCAAGGCGCTCGGCGAATTCGGCAATGCCCGTCGCCGCCAGCGCCACACTTTCCGAAACCGATCCAAGATCGTCCAGAGCTGATGAAAAGTTCGCGGATGATGCTTCCAGATTGGCCAGGATCGAGTCAACCCGGGCCTGATTTTCCTCGCCCAACAGCTCAGACAGTTGTTGCAGTACAACAAGGGCCCCGCCCAGAATCTCAGGCGCGTCCTCGGTCAGTGTTTGCAGCACCGAGCGGCCTGCATCTATGACGGGCGGTGAGCGATCAGACACCAGCGCCAGCCGTGGCTCATCTGGACTGCCCGCGCTGATCGCCAGGAATGAAACACCGGTAACGCCCTGCGCCTCGATGGTCGCCACGGAATCAGCGCGCACCGGGGTGCCCGCGTCAATCTCGACGCGCACCAGAACAGTGCCGTCATCCTCAGGCGACAGGCCCACATGCACAACCTGACCCACCGGCAACCCGCTGAAGCGCACATCGGATGCCCGGCTGAGCCCTGAAACGGTGGGGAAATGGATGTCATAATAGGCGAACTGGCGGTCCAGTTCGAACCGGGCGAACCACATGAAAAACGCCAGAAGGCCCAGAAAGCCCGCAAGCGTGAACACCCCGATCAATATAAAGTTGGCCCGCGTTTCCATGCCCCGCCTAACCTGTTTCTAGCCCCGGTGGCACCGCCGCAGAAGCAGCGCGCGCACGGGGGCCGTGAAAGTATTCGTTTACCCAAGGATGATCAACGTCGAGCATTTCCGCCATGGTGCCGGTCACCAACACCCTGCGTTCCGCCAGCACCGCGATACGGTCACAACACGCATGCAAGGTATCAAGATCATGCGTGACAAGAAAGACCGTAAGGCCCATCGAGCGACTGAGCCCGCGGATCAGTTCATCAAAGGCCGTCGCGCCGATCGGGTCCAGCCCTGCGGTGGGCTCGTCCAGAAAGACGATCTCGGGGTCGCGGGCCAAAGCGCGGGCAAGCCCGGCGCGTTTGCGCATGCCGCCTGACAGCTCGGACGGGTAGTTGTCGCCCGCGCGGGCGGGCAGTCCGGCCATTGATATCTTCAGATCCGCCAGCGCGCGGCGAATGCCCGGGTCCAGCCCCGCCACCGCACGCAGCGGCACCTCGACATTTTCACGCACGGTGAGCGAGGAGAACAGCGCGCCGTCCTGAAACATCACGCCCCATCGCGCTTCGATCTGGCTGCGGGTGGCCTCGTCCGCCCGCAGCATGTCGGTGCCCAGCACTTCCACACTGCCCTCAGCCGGGCGCAACAGCCCACAAATGGTGCGCAACAATACCGATTTGCCGGTACCTGACCCGCCAACCACGCCCAGAACCTCGCCGCGATACACATCTAGGTCCAGCCCGTCATGCACTACCGTGGTGCCGAACTGCGTGCGGATGCCGCGCAGCTCGATCACGCTTTCCTGCGCGGCGCCGCTCATAGCCCCACCTGCGCAAAGAAAACTGAGAACATCGCATCGGCTACAATCACCGCAAAGATCGCCGCAACCACCGCGGATGATGTCATCCGGCCCAGTGATTCGGCGTTGGATTCCACCTTCATCCCGGCATGGCAGCCGATGAGGCCGATGATCAATGCGAAGACCGGCGCCTTGACCATGCCCACGACCAGATGCGTCACGGCGACGTTCTCAACCAATCGCAGGCGGAACGTGGCCGGGCTGATGCCCAGTTCAACCCATGACATCAGCGCACCGCCGATCAGCCCGGCCACATTGGCGATCAGTCCCAGAATCGGCAGCATCAGCAGCAGCGCCAGCACACGCGGCACAATCAGCGCCGCTGCCGGGTCAATGCCGAGCGTGCGCATGGCATCAATCTCTTCGCGCATCTTCATCGAGCCGATGGCGGCGGTGAACGCCGAGGCGGTGCGCCCGGCGACGATGATCGCGGTCAGAAGGATACCCAGCTCGCGCAGGATCGACACCGCAATCAGATCGACCACGAAAATCTCGGCACCAAACTGGCGCAGTTGCGCCGAGCCTTGAAATGCCAGCACCACCCCGATCAGGAAGGCCATGATCGCCACGATCGGCACGGCCTTCACGCCGACCTCATGACAGTGATGCACCAGCGCGGTCAGCCTGAAGCTGCGTGGATTGGTCACCCCCCGGACCAGCCCGGCCATGAAAAGGCCAAGATACGCGGTCAGCTCCACCACATAGACCGCGCCCCCAGACACCGCGCGGCCCAGTGATTCCAGCCGGTCGGCCAGCGTCAGGGGGCGCTGGTCACTTGCCTTCAATTCCGGCAATGACGCCGTGACCGTGGCCAGAACATCCATTGCGTGCGGGTCAAGGCCGGTAAGCTCGACTGACTGCCCTGCGGTCTCGTTGCGTCGGCGCAATATGCACAGCGACCAGGCACCGGCAGTGTCCAGATGTGTGACTTGCGTCAGGTCAAGTTTCAGCGGCCGGTCGTCAGGTAGCGCCGTGAGCTGCGCATGCAGCCCCGAGACGCTCTCGACCCCAAGTGATCCACCAAGCGTGGCCAGTACCGTCGGGCCAGTCAGATCCACCTCTATCCGGGCACTGCTGCGCGGAATGTTCTGCATCAACAAAAGCCCTTTCTGCACAGAGGATCGCGCCCGCAAAGACAGAGATTCGCTCGCGACCGTCCAGCGCCTTCGAGAGAATACGCAGTTGTTCGGCAAAACTCCAGCAGCGGTGAAGGCGGACATATGTATTGTTTTCAAATGATATTCTTGAATCGAGCGGCAGATGTCGTTGGTTCTGCGCCGAATCTGCAACCTGATCAGCCAATCACCGCGATCACAGGCCAAGGCGTGGCCCCGCAGCGTCGCGCCCGGGATGTTGAGAGCCTAGGACCCCGGGAAGTTCGCGAACGAAAAACGCGCCCCTTGGGGCGCGTCTTCCAGTTTGGTTCGGGCTTGGCGTCAGCCCTGCTTGGCCTGCTTCTTGACCGGTGCCCAGAGGCGTTTGTTGGTCAGGTAGAGCAGCGAGGCCAGCAGGACCAGAAACAGCGAGCCGATGAAGCCCCATTTCTTGCGTTCAGCCAGCTTCGGTTCAGCCGCCCACATCAGGAAGGCGGCGACGTCCTGAGCCTGCTGTTCGATCGTGGCGGGGGTGCCATCGGCATACTCCACACCATCTTCCCACAGCACCGGGGCCATCGACACCCAGCCGTCATATGCGGTGTTGTAGTAGAACATCGTCCCGGCCTGCATTTCTTCGCGCCCATCGAAACCGGCCAGGAACGAGGCGATGTATTCCGGTCCGCCGATCCCATAGAGCAACTGGTTGATCCCCAGCCCGTAAGGCCCGGAAAATCCGATGCGGGCCTTTGCCATCAGGCTGAGATCAGGCGCAGTTTCCATCCCCGAACCGGGGAAATGGTCCGGCCCCCCTGCGGGGCGCCAGTCGCCGGTGACGGGGTCCTGAACCTCGAATGTGGCGGCATAGGCGCGCATGGCATCGGGCGACAGGGCCGGCCCGGATTCCTGCGTCAGCGTGCGGAAGGGCACATACTGCAAGCCGTGGCAGGCCGCGCAGGCTTCCGTATAGACCTGCAGGCCACGCTGGATCTGTGCGCGGTCATAGCTGCCGAACGGGCCTTCGAACGAGAAGGAATAATCCGTGATCTCGCCGAGTTCCCCGGCCGCCAGCGCCGGAGAGGCGGCCAGCGACAGGGCGGTCAGGGCCGAGAGGGCAAGTTTCCTGATCATGATATCACTCTCTTCCTTTCACTCACTCGGCCGGGATCTGCTCGGGCGCAACGCCCTTGCCGGCAGACTTCCTGGTGGTGGCCTTGAAGTCTTCCTCAATGGTCGCAGGCGGTGCGGTCGGTTTTTCCAGCACACCCAGTAGCGGCAGGATCACCAGGAAATAGCCGAACCAGTAGGCGGTTCCGATCAGCGCGATGGTGGTGTAAATACCCTCGGCCGGCATGGCGCCCGCCCACATCAGCACGAAGAAATCGACGATCAGCAGCCAGAAATACCACTTGAACATCGGCCGGAAGCGACCAGACCGCACTGACGAGGTATCAAGCCAGGGCACCAGCACCATCACGAAGATCGAACCGAACATCGCCAGCACGCCGAAGAAGGTGGCGTCGATGATGCCAAAGCTGATCCAGTTTGCCGCGATGACGACCCAGACATCCGACGTGAAGGCGCGCAGGATTGCGTAGAACGGCAGGAAGTACCATTCCGGAACGATATGCGACGGCGTCACCAGCGGATTGGCCTCGATATAGTTGTCGGCGTGGCCCAGGAAGTTGGGCATGAAGCCCACGATCATCCAGAACACCAGCAGCACCACGACCAGCGCGAACAGATCCTTGATCACGAAATACGGCCAGAAGGGCAGGGTGTCCTTTTCGGCCTCTTCTTTTGAAGTCTTGCGCACATCGACCCCGGCAGGGTTGTTGTTGCCGGTGTTGTGGAAGGCCCAGACGTGCAGGATCACCAGACCGACAATCACGAAGGGCAGCAGATAATGCAGCGAGAAGAAGCGGTTGAGCGTGGCATTGCCGACTGCGGGTCCGCCCAGCAACCAGGTCTGCAGCGCGTCACCGATACCCGGGATCGCGCCGAACAGGCCGGTGATCACCGTGGCACCCCAGAACGACATCTGGCCCCAGGGCAGCACATAGCCCATGAACGCCGTAGCCATCATCGCCAGATAGATCAGCATGCCGATGATCCAGGTCACCTCACGCGGGGTCTTGTAGCTGCCATAATAGAGGCCGCGGAAGATATGCAGGTAGACGGCTGCAAAGAACAGCATGGCGCCGTTCTGGTGCAGGTAGCGCAGCATATGCCCGCCGTTCACGTTGCGCATGATATGCTCGACTGACGCGAAGGCCATGTCGACATGCGGCGTGTAGTGCATCGCAAGAATGATGCCGGTGACGATCTGCAACACCAGGCAGAACATCAGTACAATGCCCCAGATCCACATCCAGTTCAGGTTCTTGGGCGTGGGGATCATGATGGTGTCGTAGATGAGTCCGACAATGGGGAGACGGCTGTGAAGCCACTTCTCGGCATTGGTTTTCGGCTCGTAGTGGTCGTGCGGAATACCGGACATGTCCTTCTCCCTCAGCCGAGCTGGATGGTGGTTTCGTCAATGAAGCTGGCGACCGGAATCCAAAGGTTTTCCGGTGCCGGCCCACGGCGGATGCGGCCTGAGCTGTCATAGTGCGAGCCGTGGCACGGGCAGAACCAGCCATTGAAATCGCCCGCGCCATTGCCCAGCGGCACGCAGCCCAGATGGGTGCAGACGCCGGTCATGACCAGCCATTCGCCCTCGGCATCAAGGGTGCGGTTGACGTCGCTTGCGTCGGTGCCCGGGCGGTTGGGGTTTTGCGAGTCGCGGTCCGATAGTGCGCTCAGTTCGACAGCGCGCGCCTCGGCGATCTCTTCGGCTGTGCGGCGGCGGATGAACACCGGCTTGCCAAGGAAGTTGACTGTCAACTGGGCGCCGACCTCGACACCGCTGACGTCAACGAAGATCGAGGACAGGGCCTGCACATCGGCGGACGGGTTCATCTGATTGACCAGCGGCCATACGACAGCCCCGGCGGCGACGGCACCGGCCCCGGCGGTCGCGTAATACAGAAAATCCCGGCGAGTGCCTGCGTTGTCGTCTGCGTGGGACACGAGCATTCTCCATTTCAAGGTCACGGGTTCGGCAGCATAGCCGAAACGAGCCGCAGGTTCCTGCAGCCTCCAAGCCGGGTGTTTAGCGACGATTTCACGCTCAGTCCAGCCGCGAATTGGTGTAAAAACGCCGCACCTTGGCCGGTTTCGGTGTGCTGATGGCTTGCGGCCATGGCCCTACGCCCGTGGCCCGTGACCGCAAGTGGCCGCTTTGCACCCGTGCCGGGCGATCCGCATCGAATGAGGTGTAGAGTGTGGGGGCGTACTGGCTTAACCCGGGACGGTGGCCTGCATCGAGGGGCGCTCGGCGAATCGTTCGGCCCAGTTGGCCAGCGCCGACCGCCCTTGACGCCAGTTGCGCGCGTCATGGCGGAAATCCAGATAGCCCAGTGCGCAGCCCATCGCGATCTGGCCCATGCACAACGGCCCGGCCAGATGTCCCATCCAGCGGCTTTCCAGTGCATCAAGGCTGCGCGCGATCTTGGCCCATTGCGCCTCAACCCAGTCTGGCGATTGCTGGGCCTCTGGGCGCAGCGCGGTTTCGTAGCGCATCGACAGGGCCGAATCCAGAATGCCCTCGGCGGTGGCCTCCAGTGTCAGAACCTCCCACAAGCGCGGACCCTCGGGGTAAAGCGCCGGTCCGGATTTCGCGCGATCGGCCAGATACCGGCAGATCACCCGGCTGTCATAGAGGGCGCAGCCGTCCGTGCGTTCCAACACCGGAATACGACCCAGAGGATTGATCGCCACTGGCAGCGAGCCGGGGTCAAGTGCGGTGCCGGTAGCCAGTTGCAGTGTGACCGAGTCAAGCTGCCCGGTTTCGTGCAGTAAAACCATGACCTTGCGGGCATAGGGTGAGGGCGGGCTGTAGTGGAGGGTGAGCATGGTTTGGTCCTTCATGTCTTGCGGGCGCGAAAACGGGCGTAGAAAGCGGCTTCGATCTCGACAGGGCGATCCATTCCCGGCAGCTGCACCCTGCGCGCCAGACGGCCGGTGGCGTTGGTCTGTTCACGGTCGCGCGGCTGGCACAGGGCCAGCCCGTCGGGCAGTGCATCCAGCGCATCCTCGACACTCTGATCTATCCGCGCGACGGCGATGTTGCGTGCGACCAGCCAGGCGACTAACGCAACACCGCCGTATTTCAGGGCAGCACCTGCGATGGGGACAAGGGGCAGCGGCATGGTAGACCTCCGGGTGACGCTTTGAAGCCACGCTATGCGCAGGGGCAACCGCTGTCCACAAAGACCTTTCGATGCGGTGATCACGGCTGCGCAAGGCGCTTGACCACGGGCACCCGGGCGTGATTTCTCTGGCGCCCATGGCGAAAGCACGCAAATCCCGCGCCCGGGCGCGCCCCGGCCTGCTCGACCGGTTCGCTCATGCGATCCGTCGCCTGTTGCGCTGGGTGGTGCTGGGGCTGATTGCGGCGATGATCCTGGTGGTGGCCTGGGTGGGGCTGTACCGCTTCGTCGATCCGCCCGGCGGGGCCTATATGTGGCAGGAATCGCGCCGCCTGGGCGGGATCCGCCATGAATGGGTGCCGATGGCGCAGATTGCGCCGGTCATGGCGCGGTCCGCCGTGGCGGCCGAGGATGCCAATTTCTGCCGACACTGGGGCTTTGACGTGGGGGCGATCCGCGCCGCGCTGGATGCAGGCGCGGGGCGCGGGGCCTCGACCATCAGCCAGCAGGTGGTCAAGAATGTGTTCCTGTGGCACGGGCGCAGCTGGGCCCGCAAGGCGCTGGAGGCCGTGCTGACGCCCGTCATGGAAACGCTGTGGAGCAAGCGCCGGATACTGGAGGTGTATCTGAACATCGCCGAATTCAGCACCGGGGTTTTCGGGGTCGAGGCGGCGGCACAACACCATTTCAGCCGCGCCGCCAATGACCTGACTCCGCGCCAGGCCGGGCTTCTGGCAGCCGTCCTACCCGCCCCGCAAAGCCGCAACGCTGCGCGGCCGTCGGATTTTGTGTCGCGCCGGGCCAATGCGATTGTCGACGGGGCCGCAACCATCCAGCGTGACGGGCGGGCGGCCTGTTTCGACGGTTGAAATTTGTGCGCCCAGCAGGCAAGAGGGTGGTTAACAACCGAAAGATCCGACTGTCCATGCTGCGCCTTTTCCATGTCCCGCTCTCTCCTTTCTGCCGCAAGGTCCGCCTGACGCTGGGCGAAAAGCGCGTTGAGGTGGAACTGGTGGAGGAGCGTTACTGGGAAGCCAGTACCGATTTTCTGCGCCGCAATCCGGCGGGCAAGGTGCCGGTGCTGCGACATGAGGGCAAGATGCTGGCCGAAAGCCAGGCAATCTGCGAATATATAGACGAATTGCACCCCAACCCGCCCCTGATGCCGCGCGATGCTGCCGGGCGCTATGAGGTGCGCCGCATCTGCGCGTGGTTCGATGACAAGTTTCATCACGAAGTGACCGCGAACCTGCTTTATGAGCGGGTGAACAAGAAGCTGATGGGCAAGGGTTACCCGGATTCGCAAAAGATCAAGACCGGGGCGCAGCGCGTCAAGTTTCACCTCGATTACATGGGCTGGCTGCTGGAGCGTCGCCGCTGGCTGGCGGGCAACGAGATGACACTGGCCGATTTTTCCGCCGCCGCGCATCTGTCCTGTCTTGACTACATTGCCGATGTTGACTGGGACCGCGCACCGGGTGTGCGCGACTGGTACGCCAAGATCAAATCTCGCCCGGCCTTTCGCCCGCTTCTGGCCGATCAGGTGCCGGGCTTTCCCGCCGCGCGCCATTATGCCGACCTTGATTTCTGATAGGCGCCGGGCAGGGGGGCTTTTTGCCCCCCTCGGCGCTGCGCGCCTCACCCCCCGCGCGTATTTTTGGCAAGATGAAAGCCCATGGACGGCGTCGCGCTGAAAGCGGCGCTGGCCGCACAGGCGCGCGCCGAGGGCTTTGCCGCGATGGGTGTGGCGCGTCCCGATGCGATTCCGCTGGCGGCGGGGCGGTTGGGGGCGTTTGTGGCGGCGGAGCGCCATGGCCAGATGGGCTGGATGGCCGAGCGGATGCACTGGCGCGGCGATCCGGCGGTGTTGTGGCCCGAGGCGCGCTCAGTCGTCATGCTGGCCGAGCCTTATACGCCAGAGTTCAACCCGCTGGCATTGTTGGAAAATCGTGACCGGGCGGCGATTTCGGTCTATGCGATGGGGCGCGATTATCATGATGTGCTGAAAAAGCGCCTCAAGCGGTTGGGGCGCTGGCTGATCGATCAGGCGGGCGGCGAGATCAAGGTGTTCACCGACACCGCGCCGGTGATGGAAAAGCCGCTGGCGGCGGCGGCGGGGTTGGGCTGGCAGGGCAAGCATACCAATCTTTTGTCGCGCGATCTGGGCAACTGGTTCTTTCTGGGGGCGCTCTTTACCACTCATGTCTTGCCGCCTGATGCACCGGCACGCGAGAATTGCGGAAACTGCACCGCCTGTCTGGATATCTGCCCGACCAATGCCTTTCCCGCGCCGTTCCAGCTGGATGCCCGGCGCTGCATTTCTTACCTGACAATCGAGCATCATGGCCCTGTGCCGGAAGAGTTGCGCGCCAAGATGGGCAACAGGATCTATGGTTGCGATGATTGTCTGGCGATCTGCCCGTGGAACAAATTCGCCGTTACTGCGGCCGAGGCAAAATACACTGCCCGCGATGATCTGGTTGCACCTGATCTGGCCGGGTTGGCCGCGCTGGACGATGCTGCTTTTCGTGCCCGGTTCTCCGGCTCGCCGATCAAGCGGATCGGGCGAAACCGTTTTGTGCGCAACGTGCTTTATGCGATCGGCAATTCCGGTGAGCCACGGCTGTCAGAGGCCGCGCGTGCGCTGACAGATGACCCTGACCCCACGGTGGCTGATGCCGCGCGATGGGCGCTTTCACGTCTTCAGGAGTGACATGGCTTGCGGCCATGCTGCGACATCGCTCAGCGTCTTGTCGCGGCAGAACGCGTTGCAAAAGCCCAGGGTCTGTTCCTGCACGCGCAGAAAATGTGTGACCGGCTTGCCGGAATAGGGGCAACCGGCGTTCACGGACGGACCCTCGCAGACTTGTGCGGGCAAGGGTGTGGGGCCGGGCCAGGGCCGGGTGGGCCAGTCGCGGCGATAAAACGGCTGATCCGGGCCATCGACCAGCGCCATGGCCCGCCACCGGCGAAACGGTCCATGCGTCAGTTGTGCTGACACATAGGCCAAGGCGCTTTGTGGCATCGGCAGGTTGTAGCCCGCCACGCGTGCTGCGACTGGTGCGAAAAAGGCGTCCGCCACCGAGTAATCGCCGCAAAGCCAGAGGCCAGTGCTGCCGGTCTCTGATCGTGCCCAGTCCCATAGCATGTCCAGCCGCGCCAGATCATCAAGCACCGCCTGAGGCGGCGCACAATCGCTGTAGCTGACGCGCAGGTTCATCGGGCAATGGCTGCGCAGCGCGGTAAAGCTTGCGTGCATCTCGGCCACCAGCGCGCGGGCCACGGCACGGGCGCGCGCATCAGTGGGCAAGTGCCCGGCATGCGGGTGACGGCTGGCGAGCTCCTCGGCGATGGCGAGGCTGTCGGCCACGACCAACCCGTCGGGCAGACGCAGGGCGGGCACGGTGCGTGCGGGCGCGAACCCGGTAAGCGTGCGCGCAAATTCATCGCTGTAGAGCGGTGCCACCTTGATGCTGGCGTGCAGGCCAAACCCCTCAAGCAGTAGCCAGCCGCGCAACGACCAACTGGAATAGGCGCGGTCGCCGATACACAAGTGGTAGTCCATCCTGTCCTCCGGTTTTCTGTCATGATGCCGCGCAGCAGGCGATGTGCCAAATCAGCATTTGTGCGGTGTTCCATTCGAAAAACTGAACCCTTGGGTGAACCGATCGCCGGTCTGCTTCGTAATCCTTGCTAAAGCGGGAGAGTTGACATGGCACTTGACGGTGTGGAAATGCGCAGGTTCTCGCGGAAGGCCATGCGCGCGGAACTTCTGGATGCTGAGACCGAACGCCAGCTTGCCTACGCTTGGCGCGACCAGCGCGACGAAGCGGCGCTGCACCGGTTGATCACGGCCTATATGCGCCTTGCCATCTCGATGGCCTCGAAGTTCCGGCACTATGGCGCACCGATGAACGATCTGATTCAGGAAGCCGGGCTGGGCCTGATGAAGGCGGCTGAAAAGTTCGACCCTGATCGCGGGGTCCGCTTTTCTACCTATGCCGTGTGGTGGATAAAGGCGTCCATCCAGGACTACGTGATGCGCAACTGGTCGATGGTGCGCACCGGATCTACCTCAAGCCAAAAGTCACTGTTTTTCAACATGCGCCGGGTTCAGGCGCAGTTGCAGCGTGAAGCGCAGGAACTGGGTGAGGAGCTTGACGGGCACCACCTGCGCGAGCGTATCGCCCAGACCATCGGCGTGCCACTCGCCGATGTCGAGATGATGTCGGGGCGGCTTTCGGGCTCGGATCTGTCGCTGAATGCACAGCAGTCGGGTGAAGAGGACGGGCGCGAATGGATTGAAACCATCGAGGATAACAGCACCCAGGCTGCCGAAGCGGTTGAAGCGCGCCATGACCGCGATGCGCTGCGCCGCTGGTTGAAACAAGCGATGTCAGTGCTGACCGAGCGCGAACGCTACGTGGTGGCCGAGCGCCAGCTGCGCGAGGATACGCGAACACTCGAATCGCTTGGGGATGAACTGGGCCTGTCGAAAGAGCGTATTCGCCAGATCGAAGCGGCGGCTTTTGCCAAGATGCGGCGGACGCTGGAAAGCCAGTCACGAGAGGTGTATCAGTTGCTGGCATGATGCCAGAACTCCACCCCCCATTTGCCCCGCTGCGTGGTCTTGCCTTGGCGCTTTCACTGAGCGTGGCCGCAATTGGGGCGGCAAAAGGCGATCCAATCGCGACAGCCGCACTTGCGGCGATGTCTGAGGCGGATATCGTGATCCTGGGCGAAGTGCATGACAATCCTGAGCACCATCGAAACCAGGCCCGGGCCGTTGCCGCGATCGCGCCAGCAGCGTTGGTCTGGGAAATGCTGACCCCGGGGCAAGCGGCGCGTATGCCGGATGTGCGCGACGATGCGCAGGCGGTAGCCGAGGCTTTGGACTGGGACGCCACGGGCTGGCCGGATTTCAGCCTCTACCATCCGATCGTGCTTGCCGCCCCCGGGGCGCAGACCTATGGCGCAGGTGTCCCGCGCGAGCGTGCGCGGCGCGTTTTCGAGGAGCCTGCCTCAGAGGTATTTGCCGATCTCTTTGGCGTCGATGCGGGACCCCTTGGTCTGGACACACCGCTTGCGCCCGCGGATCAGGCGGCGCGAGAGGCCGAACAGGCGACCGCCCATTGCGATGCCCTGCCCGGGCATCTGTTGCCCGGCATGGTCGCGGCCCAGCGATTGCGCGATGCGGCGCTGGCGCATGTGGCACTGACGGCATTCGCCGAGACGGGTGGCCCGGTGGTCGTGATCGCCGGCACAGGTCATGCGCGCAACGACATCGGCATACCGGCTTTCCTGAGGCAGGCCGAGGGTGACTTGCGCGTTGTCACACTTGGCCAGATGGAGGCTGAACCTGACGCCGACGCCCCGTTCGATTTCTGGATCGTGACTGAGCCGGTATCACGCCCTGACCCCTGCGCGGCGTTTCGGTAGGGCCTTGCCGCTTGGTGAATAACCCAGGCGCCCCCCCGCGGGGGGCGTCAGTCGGTGAGGACCTTGGCAATCCCGGCGGCCACGCGGTCGATGGTGTTCTCGTTCAGACCGGCAATGTTCATACGGCCACCGCCAACCAGATAGAGGCCGAATTCATCGCGCAGGCGGGCGATCTGGGCGTCCGTGCCGCCAAGGATCGAGAACATGCCTTTCTGAGCGGCCAGAAAGCCAAACCGGTCGGATCCGGTCTCACGGCGCAGTGCCGTGGCCAATGCCCCGCGCAGCCCGTTCACGCGGTTGCGCATCTCGGCCAGTTCCTCTTGCCACTGGGCTTGCATCACCGGGTCGCTAAGGATGGTCGTCACAACACGCGCCCCGTGATCAGGTGGAAAACCGGTGCTGGAACGGTTGAGCCACGCCATCATCGCCTGCGTGGTGTCGCGCTCGTCAGACGGGCAGACGACCATGTAAATCCCGGCCCGCTCGCGGTAGAGGCCGAAATTCTTGGCCCCCGAGGCCGCAATGATCAGGCGCGGCAGGCGCGTGGCAAGGTGGCGCAGGCCGGCGGCATCGGCATCAATCCCGTCGCCAAACCCCTGATAGGCGAAGTCGACAAAAGGGATCAGCCCGCGACTATCCAGAAAGGCGGCCATCTCGGCCCAGTCGGACTCAGAAAAATCGGCACCTGTGGGGTTGTGGCAGCAGCCATGCAGCACCACAACATCCCCTGATCGTGCGCCCTTGAGGTCATCCATCATGCCTGCGCGATCAACCCCGCCGGTCTCGGCGTCGTAATAGCGATAGGGGTGCCATGCCAGCCCCGCCGATTGCGCCAGCGCGGGGTGGTTTGGCCAGGTGGGCTGGCTGATCCAGACGCGCGCATCCGGGTTGGCTGTATGGATCAGTTCCATCGCCTGACGCACCGCGCCGGTGCCGCCGGTGGCCGCCGCTGCCGCAAGGCGCTCTCTCGGCACCACGCCGCCCAGCACCAGATCGGCCATTGCCGTGTGAAAACCACTGTCACCGGCCATGGCAACATAGCCTTTGCTGTCCTGCGTAGCGACCAGATGCGCCTCAGCCGCCTTGACCGCGCGCATCACTGGCGTCAGGCCAGTGGCGTCGCGGTAGACGCCCACCCCCAGATCGACTTTGTCGCTGCGCGGATCGTCACGGAACTGCTGCATCACCTGAAGAATGACATCAGGAGGGGGCGGGGAGAGTTTGTGAAACATCGGATGCCCTCTCTCAGAGCAGTGGTTGAAGGAAGACCTGATCCTGCGACAGAACGCTGGTCCGGATTTCGGTGCGCACCGGTTGAAAGCCGAAGCGCTGGTATTGGATAAGCGCGCGCGGGTGGTCCAGCGTGCAGGTATTGACCGTCAGGCGCTCGATGCCCGGCAACGCCCAGCCTGATAGGATGGCGCTTTGCAGCAGCCAGCTTCCCACCCCGCGCCCCACGGCTTCAGGGACAAGGCCGAAATAGGCCAGATCGCAGACCGGCTTTTCGCGCGCATCAAGCATGAAAAAACCTTGCGGCCAGCCGCCCGACATCAGTGTATGCAGCGAAACATCGGGATGCGCCAGCCACGCGTTCAGCGCCTCGCGCGACATCTCGTGCTTTTCAGTCCAGGCATAATCGCGGCCCACGGCATCATAGAGCGCCAGAAAATACCACCAGGGCGGGGTTTCAGCCTTGATGAGCATCCCCTCACGCCCCACCGGCAGCGAGGGCCAGCCAAAGCGTGGCGGCTCGGACATTTCAAGCCAGGTCACGCGGTAGTCGATCTTGTCGCCAGCCTTGTAGGCGAACATACCTCAGCCCTTTTCGACATTCAGATCGGGATACATGCCCCATTCCGACCACGAGCCGTCATAAAGCGAATGGCGGGGGTGCCCCAGCCGCTCCAGTGCCAGGCTCAGCACTGCGGCCGTCACGCCCGAGCCGCAGGTGGTGATCACCGGCTGGTCCAGATCAATGCCTGCCGCTTCAAAGGCGGCTTTCAGCGCGGGCAGATCTTTCATTGTGCCATCTGCATTGAGCAGGTCGGAGAATGGCAGGTTTGTTGAGCCAGGGATATGGCCCGCGCGCAGGCCGGGCCGCGGCTCGGGCGCGTCACCGCGAAACCGCGGGGCCGAGCGGGCATCGACGATCTGCCAGTCGCCCAGTTTTGAGGCGGCGGCCACCTGACTGACATCGCGCACCAGATGTGACTGGCGCTGCACGGTAATATGGCGGTCGCGCACGATGGGCGGCATGTCTTCCAGCGCGCGGCCCTCGGCCTTCCATTTCGGCAGGCCGCCATCCAGCACCGCAACATCGGTCTTGCCCATCAGCTTGAACAGCCACCAGACCCGCGCGGCTGAGAAGATCCCCATACCGTCATAGACCACCACCTGATGCCCGTCGCCCACACCCATCGCCCGCATGCGGCTGATGAATTTTTCCGGTGGCGGGGCCATGTGCGGCAGGGCCGAGCGCTGGTCGGAATTGTCATCGATATCGAAATACCGCGCGCCGGGGATATGGGCGGCGTCATACTCAGCGCGCGCATCGCGGCCGGAATCGGGCATGTACCACGATCCGTCCAGAACCCGCAGATCCGGGTTATTCAGATGCGCGGCAAGCCAGTCAGTGGAAACGAGGGTCTTGGGGTCATCGGCGGACATTGGCGGCTCCCGGTCAGAACGGTTGACCAACCGTTACAAGCCGTGAGGGCAACAGGCAAGAGCAGGCTGCCGGTTCCGGCAGCCCAGGCGCATGTTGCAGGCGAAGAATGCTGTTCAACCCGGCGCGCAGGCGCAGTATGGAAGGGCCATGCGCCAGACCCTGACCCAACTTTACGATCAGCGCGTCGCCTCGGGTGACATTCGACCTGATGGCGCACAGCGTGCCGTGCTGCCCGCGCTGGAAAGCCTGCGCGACTGGGCGGAAACCCCGCAAAAACGCAGCCTGCTGGGTGCGGTTTTCTCGCGCCCGCCACCGCCGCCCAAAGGGGTCTACCTGTGGGGTGGTGTGGGGCGCGGCAAGTCGATGCTGATGGACCTTTTTGCCGAGGCCACGGCGATCAGGGCCAAACGACGCGTACATTTCCACGCCTTCATGCAAGAGATTCACGCCGGGATGCACGCGGCGCGAAAGACCGGCGTCGATGATGCCCTCAAGCCGGTGGCTGCGGCAGTAATTGCCGAGGTCCGGTTGCTGGCCTTTGATGAGATGCAGATCACCGACATCACTGACGCGATGATCGTGGGGCGGTTGTTTCAGATGCTGATGGATGCGGGCGTGGTGATCGTCACCACCTCGAATCGCCCGCCGGGGGATCTGTACAAGGATGGGTTGAACCGCGCGCTGTTCCTGCCCTTCATCGATTTTCTGCACGCACGGATGCAGGTGATCGAGCTTGAAAGCGAAACCGACTACCGCCAGCACCGGTTGACCGGGGCACAGGTCTATTTCACCCCTGCCAATGCTGCAGCGCGGGCGCAGATGGATACGCTGTGGCAAGAGCTGACGGGCAATGACCCGGGCGCGCCCCTTCACCTGACAGTGCAGGGACGCACAGTAACCCTGCCGCGCCATCACAACGCGGTGGCCCGCGCCGGGTTCTGGGACCTGTGCGGCCAGCCCCTCGGACCCGCTGATTACCTGACCATTGCCGGCGCGGTGCGTGTGCTGATGCTGGAGGATATTCCACGATTGTCGGCTGCCAACTACAACGAGGCCAAGCGCTTCGTCACTTTGGTCGATGCCCTCTATGAGGGCCGCGTGCGCCTGATTGCCAGTGCCGCCGATGCGCCTGAACGGCTTTACAGCGAGGGTGCGGGTGCGTTCGAGTTCGGGCGCACGGCCAGCCGACTGCGCGAAATGCAAAGCGCCGACTGGGGGAACTGAGGCGCCGGTCCCGTCAAGGCGCAGCCAGCAGCATTTTCTGTCCAGAAATATCCTGAGGGTGAATTGGCAGCAGGCCAAGAGGGGGCAAAGCCCCCTGTCGCCAAATGTCCGGAAATGTGCGTGAATTCCGGTCTCTTGCCCGGCAACCGGCCTCAGCGGTCGAAGAAGTCTTCCTCGGCCTCGGCCACGTCGATATCCAGCGCCTCCAGCCCCGATTCAAGGTTTTCTGACAGATGCGGCATGCCGAGAAGGTAGTCGGCGGTTGGCGTCGTGGCTTCGGAAAAGGCGGTGGAGAGGGCCTCGGCGTAATCCTCCGGCTCGAACGCGCCGCGCCCGATCCAGGCGATGGCCACCAGATGCGCCTTCTCATCCTCGTTCAGTGCGTCGATGAACGCATGAACCTCGGCCTCGCGGTTGACCTCGCGGGCTTGCAAAATGATGTGGACGACTTTTGGCACACTGATTTCGGGGGTCATGGCCGACTCCTTCCTGACGTGAAGTGTCGCGCGACCCGTCGGGTTTGGCAAGCGAAACCGGACGGGGCCGTTATCCTAACGTCGGCGGGCGAAAAGCCGCAGATATGCCCACTCAGGCAACAGGCGTGACAGACGGAAGACCCATGAAAACATCATCGGAAAGCTTTTCTGAAACCGGTTTGTGCCCATGTGGTCAAACATCTCTGTCGCTGCGGCCTCGGGGTCCATGAGGAAGGGCATTGAAAAATCGTTCTTCTCGGTCAATCGCGTGCGGATGAAGCCGGGGTTGAGCACCTGAACCTCCACGCCCGAGCCGTGCAGATCGGCCTGCATGCTCTCGGCCAGATGCATCAGTCCGGCCTTGGACGCGCCATAGCCGATCGAACCGGGCAGGCCCCGAAATCCGGCAAGCGAGCCGGTCAGCACCAGATGCCCCGTCCCGCGCTCCACCATCGCCGGGACCACTGCGCCCATCACCCGTGCTCCCCCGGTGAAATTCACGTCGCACATCGCCTCGACCTGCTCGGCGTCCCACGCCTGCGCAGCCTGCGGCCAGTAGACACCGGCCAGATAGATCACCCCATCCACCGATCCCGCCGCATGCGCCGCCTCGCGCACAGAGGCCATGTCGCGCACATCCACTGGCACCACCAGTGCGCGGCCCGGCAGGGCATTGGCCAGGTCCTCAAGTCGCTCCCGGCTGCGGGCGCTGAGCACGAGTTCCACCCCTGCGCGGCTCATTTGCAAGGCCAGCGCCCGCCCCAACCCTTCCGAGGCCCCGACCAGCCAATAGCGTTTTCCTGCCCATTCTCTCATTGTCTGGCCCTCACACTTCAACCCGGCGCATGGTGGCCACCAGTTCGGCCACCTTGATGCCGAACTTGCGAAACTGGCTGCGGTTGATGATTGTGCCGTTCTCCATGACATACATCCAGTCGGTGACATCCAGCGCCCAGCCCCCGGCGGTGTCCGGCAGGCGGATACGGTAGCGCAACTGAAGACTCGCCCCCTCTTGCTTGCCGGTGCCGGTGCCGATCAGGTCATCAGCCTCGGCGCGAATGGTGCCGTCGTTGCCCAGTGTTAGCCGCCATTGGCGATCCTGAACATTTCCGCCGACATATCGGAAATGTTCATCGAGTGTGCCCCGGTTGCCGTCCCAGCGCCCTTCCATACGGGCGGTGAAGCGTGAATTTACCCGCCCGGCCGGGCCATAAATGACACCCTCGCACAAAAGCGGACCGTTGAGGTGGTGGCGGATGTCCACTGCGGGTTCGGTGCCCGCGTAATCATCCGGGCGCTGCGCCATGAAGCTCAGGCGACGCGACAGCACCACCAGCGCAAGAAAGATCAGCGCTAGGGTCAGGAAAATGAAGTCAGGCATGGGTTTGGACTTTCTCAAGCGGGGTGTAGGCAAGTGTCGCGAGCGCCAGTATCTTCAGCAAGCAAGGTAAGAGCGCATAGATCAACCCCAGCGAAACCAGCGCGTTGCGCGGGCTGTCGGGGCCGGTGAAGCCCTGCCATTGCAGAAAGGGCAGCACGGTGATCGCGGCGAGCGCCAGCGTCGCCTTGGACACAAAGGCCCAGAGCGCGAAACCGGTCGCGGCATCGGGCAGGACCTGCGCCATGCGCCGGGCAAAGAGCGCCGACAGCAGCGTCAGGTCCGCACCCAGCGCCGCGCCTGTGGCAAGGCAGATCAGTGCGAATGGCAACGTATCGCCCGGGCCCAGTGTCGCGGCGAGGGCAAAGGCAGCGATGGCCAGCGCCATGCCGATCATGAGCACCGGCTTTTCGCCATGACGGCGCGCCGCAAAGGCCCAGAACGGGGCTGCGACGGCAGCCGAAAGGAAGAACAAAAGCAAAAGCGGCCCTTCCCACCCTGGGGCCTGCAACCGTGATTCGACAAAGAACAGAAAAAGGGTGGAACTGACCGCCACCGGGGCTGCATTCAGAAGCGCCACCAACAGCAGCCGCCGGGCGACCGTGTCGCGCAGGACCGCAGTGAAACCGCTCAGCGCGGCGGGCGCGACCGTATCGCGTGGCGCGGCGGTGAAGGCATCGCGCATCACCCAGAGCGCACCGAGGGTGAAGGCCCCGAACAGGATGGCAAACGCCTCGAATGGCGGGTTCGGACCCAGTGCAAGCAGCGTAGGCGCGGCAGCGGCGGCGCAGACGCCCAGCAGCGCCCCGGCCTCGCGCCAGGCGGCAAGGCGGATATGGCCATCCTTGCCCATCGCTTCGGCCTTGACCACGCCTTGCGCATAAAAGCAGATCGTCAGAAAGCTGAAGGCGCTGAATAGCCCGGTCAGGGTCAGCGCAAACCACGCCAGCGGGGCAATTGGCGGCGCAATGGCAAACAGGCCAAGCATCGACAGCGCCATTACCGTGCCCGCACCCGCAACCATGGCCCGCCGGTGCGCCGCGGTGGCATGGGCCAGCCAGCCCAGCGCCGGGTCCTGCACGAAGTCCACCAGCCTGAGCACAAAGAGCACGGCGCCAAGTGCGGCAAGGCTGACGCCGAACTCGTCGACGTAAAACTTTGGCGCGTGGATATAGATTGGCAGCCCGGCCATGGCGAGCATCGCGGCAAACGCCCCCCATGCGCCGGGGTGGGTTGACCGGCCAAGACCCATGCGGATCATCGCGAAACCTCTTCCACCGGTGGTGCGGTATGGGGGCGGTAGCGCGCACCTTTCCACCACAGTTTCAGCGCCTGCCAATGGATCAGCGCCAGCACCCGGCGCGAACCAAAGGGGCGGCGCAGCATCGCGCGCAACAGTCCAAGGCTGGTGGCCGGGCGGCGCGGGCCGGTCAGCGTGGCGACCAGTCCGCCTGTCGTGTGGCCAAAATCGATGCGGATGTTCACGCGCTCAGGCGTGATGTCAAAGCGGAAGTGGTAGCCACCATCAATGGGCTGAAAGGGCGAGACATGGAAAATCTTGCGTGCGCCCAGCGTGTCCGTACTGGTGATGGGGCGCTGATCGTCGTGGTGGCAAAGATAGGAATGGCGGTCGCCGAAGGTGTTGCTTACCTCGGCAATGACACAACGCAGCGTGCTGTCGCGGCCCAGGCAAAGCCAAAAGCTGACCGGGTTGAAGACGTGGCCCAATATTCGCGGCTGAGCGAGCAGCAGCAGCTGCCCGTCTGCGCGGTCGATACCGGCCTGCGCCAACACCCGGCGCGCCCAGACCGCCCCTTCACCCGCGCCGGGCGCCCCCCCGTGATCGGCGTCATGGAGCGAGACCAGCCCCGCTCGGTTGTGCGCGAAAATCGCAGGGGTGCGATGTTGACGGGCCTCAGGATCAATGACCAGGTAATCCACCCCGTAGGTGAAACGATTGGCCAGCGCCCCTTTACGACCGTGGAAGGTGTGCCCGGCAACATGTTCCAGATGGCTCATATGCTCTGCCCCGAATGGCACCCACCAAGGCGCGTGGGCGCGCCTTGGTGCCGCGGCTTCGAAACCGCGTCTGTGCCTCGAATGCCGGGCTTGCCGCTTTTCATGCTGCCGCCCCCATGCGTCGGCTCACGCGGCCCATGGCCTGTACCACATCCACTGCCGAGGCAAAGCCGTCCTCATGGAACCCGTTGCGCATCCAGGCGCCGCAGAACCAGGTATTCCGGCTGCCGTTAAACGCGCGGATCCGGTCCTGCGCGGCGAAGGCGGCGAGATCGAACACCGGGTGGCGGAAGGTGTGGCTGTCGTATATCAGCTCATCACGGATCGGCCGCGTTGCATTCAGCGTGACAATATGCAGGTCATCGGCCGGGATCGGCTGCAACGAGTTCATCCAGTAGCTCAGGCTGATCCGTTCCCGGTCGGCGGGGCTGTGTTCGGTATAGGTCCAGCTGCCCCAGCACTTTTGCCGCTTCGGCATCACCGAGGCATCGGCATGCAACACGGCATGGTTGTCCTGATAGACCACTGCACCCAATGCCGCGCGCTCGTCAATGTTTGCGTCAGACAGCATTGCCAGCGTGTCGTCAGAATGGGTGGCAAAGACCACCTCGTCAAAGGTCTCCCATTCTGCCCCCTCAAGCCGCAGCTCGACACCGACAGGAAGCCTGCGCACTGCCGCCACTGGACTGGCAGTCCGGATATCCACGCCGCGGGCCGTCAGGTCGCATGTCAGCTTGCGTACATATTCCACCGAACCGCCCTTGACCGTGAACCACTGATGCTGACCATTGTAACCCAAAAGCGCGTGGTTCTCGAAGAAGCGGATCATGGCGCGGGCGGGAAACCGCATGATCTGGTCTTTGGGCGTGGACCAGATCGCGCCCGAGAAGGGCTGCAGATACCGCTCGCGGAACCAGCGGCCCATGCGCAGTTGGTCCATCAACTCGCCAATCGTCATCGCAGGGTCATCGGCGGCCTGCGCGGCGCGTTTGTTGAAGCGCACAATATCGCTGACCATTCTCAGAAAGCGCGGATCGGCCAGATTTCTGCGGCTGGCGAAAAGCTGGTCCAGCGAGTTGAGGTTGTATTCACACGCACCACTGTCGAAGGACGCACCGAAGCTCATGTTGCTTTTCACCGTCTCCACGTTCAGCGCGTCGAACATCGCGGTCAGGTTGGGATAGTTGGCGTGGTTGAAAACAATGAACCCGGTATCGACCGGCTGATCGCCCCTTTTGCCCGCTATCACCGTGCGCGCATGCCCACCAAGCTTTGGCGCGGCTTCGATCAGCGTCACCCTGTGCCCCGGTGCCAGCAGCCAGGCCGCAGCCATGCCCGAAATACCGCCTCCGATGACGGCAATGCGGCGCGGATGCAGAGTGGGGGTTTCGAACGGCATCGGTATCTCCTTGACTGACTTCAGGGGATACGCAGGCCAGAGCGTTACGGATTACCGGATCAGGATGAGTTTTTTCTTGCCGGCGATGATCCAGCACGGCGCAAGGCACGTAAACGGGTTATGTTGCAGTTGCTGGACAAAAGCCCGATAACAAGGCGGCAGGGGCCGCTGTCCGATCCGTCGGGGTTCAAGGTGGTGCCGCAGACCGGAAGGGTGTGGGGCGTGACGCAGGCTGAAGAGGTTCAAGGCGAGTGGGTGGCGCAGATCTTGCGCGTGGCGCGCGACGCTGATGAGGCTGCGTTTGTGGAGTTGTTTGCCCATTTCGCCCCGCGGGTAAAGGGTTTCTTGATGAAATCGGGAACAGATGCGGCGGTGGCCGAAGAATGTGCCCAGGATGTCATGGCAACGGTCTGGAATAAGGCCCGCCAATTCGACCCGGAGAGGGCGAGCGTGGCAACTTGGATCTTCACCATTGCCCGGAACCGGCGCATTGACGTGTTGCGCAAGTCCCGCCGCCCTGAGCCCGAAGATCTGCCTTGGGGCCCTGAGCCCGAGCCTGATCAGGCGGACGCGCTGGCGCTGCAACAAGAGAGTAAGAAACTGGGAGCGGCGATCGCCCTCCTGCCCGAGAACCAGCGGGCATTGATCGAACAGGCCTATTTCGGCGATCTGTCGCATGGCGAGATCGCCCGAATTACCGGCCTGCCACTCGGCACGATCAAATCCCGTATCCGCCTGGCGCTTGAAAAGCTGCGCCAGTCCATGACGTGAAGGTTGAACCGCGATGATCCGCCACCATCTCAACGACGCCCTTCTGATGGGTTACAGTGCCGGGCAACTGCCCGAGGCATTCAACCTGATCGTTGCGACGCATATCTCGATGTGCGACGAATGTCGCGCGCGGCTGGAAAGTTTTGACGCTGTTGGCGGCGCGCTTTTAAGCGGTGCCACTATCGATGCGCCCGAGCAGGTCATGAAAAACGACAGTCTGGCCCAGGTGCTGGCGCGCATTCGGCAGGCGCCCCCTGAAATGCCTGCGCGGTCAAAGCCCAAACGCGGCGTGTTCCCGGCACCGTTGCGCGACTATGTGGGTGGCGATCTGGATGCCGTGCGCTGGCGTGCGGTGGGCGGTGGTGTTCGGCAGGCGATTCTGCCCACGGCGCGTGACGCTTCGGCCCGTTTGCTGTTCATTCCCGGCGGCGTCGCGGTGCCGGACCATGGCCACCGCGGGACGGAACTGACGCTGGTATTGAAGGGTGCATTCCGCGATGAGGTTGATCGTTTTGGCCCGGGCGATATCGAGATTGCGACCGAAGAGCTGGAACATACCCCCATCGCCGAGCCGGGCGAGGATTGTATCTGTCTGGTGGTGACCGATGCGCCGCTGCGTTTCAGCGGACTTGTGCCCCGGCTGTTGCAACCCTTCCTGAAGATCTGAAACCGGGCCGCCTTCAGAGCGCGGTTCCGGGTGGCAGGGCGGTTTCAGGCACGGCAGGGGCAAGTTCCTCAAAGTCGAAATTGTCCAACCGTCGCGCACGCCGCCCCGCCTTGTCGGCAGAGATTCGGATTTCGGCAACATCCTTGGCAGCCTGTCCGAAATGCCGGTCAAGGTTTTCCACCCGCACCCCCAGCCGCTCGATATCCTTGTAAAGCTCTGCCAGCTCACGCCGGATCGCGCCCGCCTGTTCGCGCATCCGCGCATCCTTGAGCACCGCGCGCATGGTGTTGAGGGTTGCCATGCAGGTGGTGGGCGACACGATCCAGACCCGCGCCGAAAACCCCTCGCGCACGATTTCGGGGAAATTGGCGTGGAGTTCGGCATAGACTGCTTCCGAGGGCAGAAACATCAGCGCGCCCTCGGCGGTCTCGCCGTCAAGGATGTATTTCTCGGAAATTGCCTTGATATGGTAGCGCAAGGCGGTGCGCATGGCGCGCCGGGCCTCGGCCATTTGCGCCTCGTTTTCAGCATTGCGCAGAGCCTCATAGGCCTCAAGCGGGAACTTGGCGTCAATCGCGATGGGGCCGGGCGGGTTGGGCAGGTGCACCAGACAATCCGCGCGCTTGCCGTTTGAGAGGGTCGCCTGCATCGTGTAGGCATCCGAGGGCAGGGCGCGTTGAACGATATCATGCAACTGGATCTCGCCAAACGCGCCGCGGGTCTGCTTGTTCGACAGGATGTCCTGCAGGCTCAGCACATTGCCCGAGAGCTTTTCGATATTGGCCTGCGCCTTGTCGATGGTCTCCAGCCGCACATGCAGATCACCGAGGCTGCGTGCGGTGCGCAGTGCGTTGCCTTGCAGCGATTCAGACATGGTTTCCGTGACCTGCGCCAGACGTTGTTCGACCAGCTGGATCATTTGGGTCTGCGCTTTGGCCTGCGCGTCAGAGACATGATGCAAACCGCCCGCCAATTGCTGCTGACCGTCAGACAGGGACTGCACCCGCTGGCCAAGCTGGTCCATTTGCCAGATCACCGGCTC
Organism: Pararhodobacter sp.; assembly: GCA_020832545.1. GTDB lineage: Bacteria > Pseudomonadota > Alphaproteobacteria > Rhodobacterales > Rhodobacteraceae > Pararhodobacter. Next base: position 49,526 of record JAFIEK010000017.1, read on the forward strand.
TACCGCGCGCGCGGCATTCACGCTGGCACGCAAAACCAGAAGCAGCAGAACGGCCAGAACGCCAAGCGCCAGCGCACCCAGAAACAGCGGGTTGGACAGGTCCAGCGGCGGGGTCATCGGCGGCCGAACAGCTTTTCGATATCCGCCAGTTTCAACGCCACATAGGTGGGCCGACCGTGGTTGCATTGGCCCGAATGCGGCGTGGCCTCCATCTCGCGCAAGAGCGCGTTCATCTCATCGGCTCGCATCTGACGGCCAGAGCGGATGGAGCCGTGGCAGGCCATGCGGCTGAGGACGGCATCAAGGCGCGTGGTCAGGTTCTGGCTCTGGCCCAGATCGGCCAGTTCATCGAGAATGTCACGCAAGAGTGCCTCGGCATTGATCGTTCCCAAAGCGGCGGGGGTTTCGCGCACCGCCACGGCGTCGCCGCCAAAGGGTTCCACCGTCAGGCCCATACGCGCCAGTTCATCCGCATGGGCCAGAAGCCGCGCGGCATCGCCCCCGGACAGGGGCACAATCTCAGGGATCAGCAGTGCCTGCGCGGGCACGCCGTTTTCCGCCATCTGGCGCTTGAACTTCTCATAGACCAGCCGTTCATGCGCCGCGTGCTGATCGACAATGACGATGCCGTCACTGGTCTGGGCGATGATGTAGTTTTCATGCACCTGCGCGCGGGCGGCACCCAGCGGCGCATCGGTGGGGCCGGTTTCAGGCTCTATCCGCGCTGAGGGGGTGGGGCCGTCAAAGGCGGCTGGCGCCTCGCCAAAAGCAGGGGCCTGAGCGGTATAGCTTTGCGCGATGGCCCCGGCGCCCGTATGGCCGGGATGCGTATAGCCGGAATGGCCGCGCGCACTGAGGTCCATCTGGTAGACACGCGGCCCTGTCACCTCAGGCCGCAGCGCACCCAATGTGGCATCGGCCACAGTGCTTGAGGCGCGGTGACCGGCCTCGGCCAGCGCATGGCGCAGGCCGGAAACCACCAGCCCGCGCGCCAGCCCGGGATCGCGGAAGCGGACCTCGGCCTTGGCGGGGTGGACGTTCACATCCACCAGTTCCGGCGGGCAATTCAGAAACAGCACCGCCGCCGGGTGCCGGTCACGCGCAAGAAAGTCGCTGTAGGCTGCGCGCAACGCGCCGATCAGCAGCTTGTCGCGCACCGGGCGGCCGTTGACGAAGAAGAACTGCGCCACCGCCGCGCCGCGCGAATAGGTGGGTAAGGCGGCGTGGCCGGTCAGGTGAAGATCGTCGCGCTGGGCGTCGATGCGCAGGGCGTTGGCAGTGAAATCGCGACCCAGCAAACGGGCCAGCCGGGCCTCCAGCGCGTCGAACAGATCGCCCTGCTCGCCCTCAAGCCGCAGGATATCGCGCGACTCGCCGCCTGAGACATCGGTGAGGGTGAAGCTGACGAAAGGTTCAGCCATAGCCAGCCGCTTCACGCAATCAGCGATAGCCTGCGCCTCGGCCCGATCAGAGCGCAGGAATTTCAGCCTCGCGGGCGTGGCGCGAAAGAGATCGCACAGTTCCACCTGTGTGCCCCGGTTCGCCGCGCAGGGTTTCACCGCCCCGATGCGACCACTGGTGACGGTGATTTGCGCGCCTTCCTGCCCGTCGGTGCGGCTGATGATCGACAGGCGGCCCACTGCACCGAGCGACGGCAGCGCCTCGCCACGAAAGCCGAAGGTGTGGATGTTCAAGAGGTCCGAGCCGTCGATCTTTGAGGTGGCGTGGCGCGACAGCGCCAGCGGCAGATCTTCGGGGGCCATGCCATGACCATCATCGCTGACACGGATCAGGGTCTTGCCGCCGTCGGCATAGGCGATGGTGACGCGGCGCGCGCCCGCATCCAGCGCATTTTCCACCAGTTCCTTCACGGCTGATGCCGGGCGTTCCACCACCTCGCCTGCCGCAATGCGGTTGGCGGCGGCTTCGTCGAGTTGACGAATCACCGGTCGTTCGTGGCTTATCTTGGGGCGGGCGGCATGCATACCACCAGACATAGCATGCCACCCTCAAGTTGAAAAGCTGTCAGTCCAGCCCCTGGGGCTGTCCGACAATGACAAAATGCAGCGCATCCGGTTGGATTACACGTTCGGAAACGCGGTGAATATCCTCCAGCGTTACGTCACGCACCAGATCGTTGCGGATATTCACATAATCGATGTCAAAGCCCTGAAACTGCATCGAGGCAAGGATTGACGCGATGGAGCCGTTGCCCTCAAACCGCAGCGGATAGGCACCGGTGAGATAGGTCTTGATGCGCGCCAGATCCTCCTCGGTGATGCTACCACTGGCCAGCCATTCCCACTCATCGCGCAAAAGCTGGACGACCTCGCCCACGCGGGCGTTCTCGGTCGAAAGGCGGCCCTGAAAGCTGTCGCCGTGCGCAGCCGAGGCCAGCGAGGTGCCGACGCCATAGGTCAGCCCGCGGGTTTCACGCAATTCGGTCATCAGCCGTGTTCCGAAACGCCCGCCGCCAAAGATTTCGTTCATGAGGAAGGCGGCCATGAAATCATCATCGTCGCGCGGTAGCCCGGCATGGCCAAAGGCGATAACCGATTGGGGGCCGTCATGGGGAATGACGGTGACACCAGGGGGGGCGGTGAAATCGGCATAATCGGGCAGCGGCGTCGTGGCTTCAGGCAGTTCAGCCAGCAGGCGATCAAGAATCACGCCCAACTCGTCAGCCGAAATGTCGCCCGCCGCACCAACCAGCACCCGGTCGCGGGTCAGCGCGGTCTGATGGGCGGCGGTGATATCCTCGCGGGTGAGGTCTGCGACGGTTTCGGAGGTGCCATCGGTGGCGCGGGCATAGGGGTGGCCGTCATAAGCCATCTCGTTGAACGCGCGGCTGGCGATGGTGTTGGGATTGCGTGCGGCCCGTTCGAGCGAGGACAACTGCTGCGCGCGGGCGCGGGCCAGCGAACCCTCGTCAAAGCGCGGCTCCATCAGCGCCAGGCGCGCCAGGTCCACGACCGCATCGCGGTTTTCGGTCAGCGCGCGGATGGTCAGCGAGACCGAATCGCGCCCGGCGCTGAAACTGACGCCGCCTGCCAGCGATTCAAGCGCGGCGGCGTAGTCCTGCGCGTCCAGTTCGCCCGCACCCTCTGACAGAAGGTCGATCATCAGTGCCACAGCCCCCTCTGCCCCGTCGGGGTCCAGATTCGCGCCGCCGGGGAAGATCAGCTCAATCGCGACAAACGGGATTGAGCGTTCCTCGGACAGCCAGGCGGTAAAGCCCTGATCGGTGGTGACCGGCTGGATGTCAATCTCGGCATGCAGCGGGGTGGCAAAGGCCAGTGCCAGTGACAGTGACAGTGGTTTGATAATCTTCATCATTCCTCTCCCATCAGCCAGCCGGTGACCGAGGCGCGCCGGTCAAGCTGCCGTGCGGCGGCAAGGATTTCGTCGGGGGTTATGTCTTGCAGGATATCGATCCAGCCCTCGGAATCGTCCAGCGTCAGCCCGGTTGTCAGGGCTGCGCCGATGGTTCGGGCGCGGGCGGTGGCGCTGTCCTGTTCATAGATCAGGGCGGCGCGCAGTTGCATGCGCACCCGCTCAAGCTGGTCCATGTCCACACCGTTCTCAATGAACTCGGCCAGCACGCGATCCAGCGCATCCTCGGCCTCCTGCATGTCGACGCCCGGGGCGGGCATGACACCCAGCGAGAATACCCCATGATCCAGCGACGTACCCATGTAACCGGCCCAGGCCGACAGCGAGACCCCCTCATCATAGGTCAGGCGGCGTTCCAGAACCGAGGTTTGCGCGCTGCCACCCAGCAGCCCGGCCAGCACCTGAAAGGCTGCAGCCTCGCGCTGATCGCCGCTGCGGCGGTTGGGGGCCAGATACATGCGGTTGACATAGGGCTGGCCCACGCGGGCATCGCGCAGGGTCAGTCGGCGCTCGGCGTGGTGGGGCGGCTCTTGCGGGCGGGTGCGGGGCGGCAGGTCGGCATTGGCCGGAATGGGGCCGTAATGGCGTTGCGCCAGTTCCAGCGCATGATCGGCATCAACATCCCCGGCGATGACCAGCACGGCGTTGTTGGGAGCGTAATGAATGCGGTAGAAGTCTTCGGCGATCACGTCATCCAGAAGTTCCATCTCATGACGCCAGCCGATGATCGGAATTCCATAGGGGTGGTTCTGGAAAAGGGCCGCGCGCATCTGTTCGTTGAATACGGCCTCGGGGCGGCTTTCCAACACCTGCCCGCGCTCTTCCAGGATCACCGCGCGCTCAGGCAGCCAGTCTGATCGGTCCAGCCGCAGGTTGACCATGCGGTCGGCCTCCATCTGCATCATCAGTTCCAGCCGGTCAGCAGCCACGCGCTGGTGATAGGCGGTATAATCCCACGAGGTGAAAGCGTTGTCGCGTCCGCCCTGAGCCTCGACCGTGGCGGAGAACTCGCCCTGTTCCATAGTCTCGGTGGCCTTGAACATAAGGTGTTCAAGGTAATGTGCGATCCCGGACAATCCCGCCGGTTCATCGGCGGCACCAACGCGATACCAGATCATCTGTGTCACAACGGGTGCGCGCCGGTCCTCGATCACCACCAGCTCCAGCCCGTTGTCGAGCGTGAATTGCTGCGGGGCGCGGGCTGCGGCTGGAAGCGCAAGTGCGAGCACAAGTGCGATGGCCGGAACCAGACGTATCAACAGACCCATGCGATCAGACTCCCTGTCCTAAATTGCGTCCCCAACAGATACCGCCCCCCGGGCGGAGGGCAAGCACCATGGCGCAGTCGTGAAGTGGTGTGCGGTGTAAGGCCGGTGATGACCGGTCAGCGGCTGTGTGGCGGCGGTGCCGAAGGGGTGCGCGCGCCCGACAGGCGCCAGCGCTCCAGCTCGGCCTCGCTGTCGAGGGCCTGATTGCGATAGGCACGGTTGTAGACATTTGCGCCGAACATACGCTCCAGCACGCGGCCGCGATGGCGCTGGCGCAGTTGCAGGTCTTCTGCGGCGAGTTGCTCACGAATCTCACCTGACGCGCCGTGTCGTGCGGCATGGCTTACCAGCGCCGAATCGGCGGCCGGAATGCCGCCCGCCTGCACCGCGCCGGGCCGGCCGCCAAGGGCTGCGATGGCATCTGCGCGCGGATTGGGGTCAACAAGGTTGCTGCCACCCGGCGTGGGGGCGGGCAGGGCGCTGTAATTCGGCGGGGCTTGCAACGGCTGCGTGGGCAGAACCGAAAACTCATCCGGCCCGCGCTGAGCGGCCGCAATGTTCATCAGGATCGGCTCATCATCGCGTGATGAGCAGGCACCCAGCGTCGCAAGCGCCAGCGCGGCTGCCACGAAACTGCGAAAGATCAACATGCCAAATCCCCCAGGGTCATCCCGATTGGCCATTCTTTACCGGATATTGCAGGCAAGGTCACGGGTCCTTTTTTGCGCCGGCGAACACGATCAGCCCGAAGGCACCGGCAAAGATGGCAATATCGGCGACATTGAACGCAAAGGGGTTACGAATACCGCAGCAGGTGACGTTCAGAAAGTCCGCTACCGCACCCCAGATCAGCCGGTCGATCACGTTTCCGAGCGCGCCGCCGACCAGCAGCCCGGCAGAAACCTGCAACATGGTCCCCGCCCCCTCGCGCCGTACCCATAGCCAGACCCAGCCGGAAATGAACAGCGCCAGCGCGATCAACACCCAGCGCGTGGTGGCCGAATCAGAGGCAAAGAGGCCGAAGTTGACACCCTGGTTCCAGGCCATGGTGAGGTTGAACCACGGTGGCAGCACCTCGATGTAAAGCACATCGCGCAGGTTCAGCCCGACAACGACGAACCATTTGAGCGCCTGATCCAGTGCCAGAATGGCCAGAAGGGTGAGTGTGGCGATCCGCATGTCAGTGCCGGAAATGCCGCTGCCCGGTGAAAACCATCGCCAGCCCGGCCTCATCCGCCGCCGCGATCACCTCGGCGTCGCGCATCGAGCCACCGGGCTGGATAACGGCGCGCGCGCCTGCTTCGGCGGCTGTCAGCAGACCATCGGCGAAGGGGAAGAACGCGTCCGAGGCCACGACCGAGCCTTGCGTCAGGGGCGTGGGCAGGCCCAGCACCTCGGCCATGTCAACCGCTTTGCGCGCGGCGATACGAGTGGAGTCTACCCGGCTCATCTGGCCCGCGCCGATGCCCACGGTCGCGCCGTCCTTCACATAGACAATGGCGTTCGATTTGACATGTTTGGCAATGGTCCAGGCGAGCAGAAGGTCGGTCAGTTCCGCATCCGTTGGCGCGCGTTTCGTCACCACCTTCAGGTCACTGGCCGTGATCAGCCCGTTGTCACGGTCCTGCACCAGAAACCCGCCCGCAACCTGCTTGAACGCCAGCCCCGGTGCGGCAGGGTCGGCAAGGCCGGGCGTCGTCAGCAGGCGTAGGTTCTTCTTCTTGGCGAACACCGCCAGCGCTTCAGCATTGGCACCCGGCGCGATGACAACCTCGGTGAAGATCCCGGTGATCGCTTCCGCCGTCGGCCCGTCGATGGGCCGGTTGAAGGCAATGATGCCGCCGAAGGCCGAAGTGCGGTCACAATCGAACGCGCGCTGATAGGCCTGCGCCAGTGTCTCGCCGGTGGCCACGCCGCAGGGGTTGGCGTGTTTGATGATCGCGCAGGCCGGCCCCTCGGTGAACTCGCTCACCAGCTCAAACGCCGCGTCGGTGTCGTTGATGTTGTTATAGCTCAGTTCTTTGCCCTGATGCTGCACGGCGCTGGCGACACCGGGGCGGTCTGAGCCGTCGGTATAGAATGCCGCCGACTGATGCGGGTTTTCGCCGTAGCGCAACGCCTGCGCCAGTTGCCCGGCAAAAGCGCGGCGGCGGGGAGTGGGGTCTCCGATGGCCCCCGCCATCCACGTGGACACGGCAGCATCATAGGCGGCGGTGCGGGCATAGGCGGTTTGCGCAAGTTTCTGGCGAAAGGGCAGCCGGGTCTGGTTGTCATGTGCATCCATCTCGGCGAGTAGTGCGGCATAGTCCTGCGGGTCGGTCACCACCGTGACATAGGCATGGTTCTTCGCCGCTGCACGGATCATGGCCGGGCCGCCGATATCGATATTCTCGATGGTCTCATCATAACCCGCACCGCGCGCCACCGTGGCTTCGAACGGATAAAGGTTCACCACCAGAAGGTCGATCGCCACGATCCCGTGTTCCTTCATCGACGCGACATGGCCTGCATCGTTGCGCAGCGCCAGCAGCCCGCCATGGACCATCGGATGCAGGGTCTTCACCCGCCCGTCCATCATCTCGGCAAAGCCCGTCAGTTCAGACACATCCCGCACCGCCAGCCCCGCCTTGCGCAACGCCGCTGCCGTGCCGCCTGTGGACACCAGTTCAACACCGCGCGCATCAAGTGCAGTCGCAAGCTCCAGCAGGCCGGATTTGTCTGAAACAGAAAGCAGCGCGCGGCTGAGGGGGGCAAGATCGGTCATGTCTGTCGGTTCCGTGTCTGCGCGCGATGCGCCTTTTCAGTCAGTTGTTTCAATCGACACCAAACAGATCGCCGGGATGTGCCAGCTCGTCGTTGCGGCCGATGTCACGAATGGCCAGCGGGGTATCCTGTGCCTTGGCCAGTGTCCAGTTGATCTGGCTGGTGTGATCCAGAATCGCGGAGCGAACGACGATCTGCTGGCTTGAACGCGGGGCCAGGCGACCGGATTCCAGATAAACCGACGGCTCCAGCGACAACCTGCCCGGCCCGTCAAAGCGGAACACCCAGATCTCGCCGGATGGCAGCGCCACAGATACCGCGGCGCCGTTCATGTCCAGCGAGGCATCGGCATCCGGATGCAGGTGAAAGCGCAACGCATAGGGGATACCCTGCAATCTGTTGACAGAAAGCACCTGCTCGAAGCGCTTGCGATGCGCGGGGTCAAGCGCGGCCAGCGTATCCTCACCCAGTAGCGCGCGGCCATCGGCGGATAGGTCCAGATTGCGGATATGCGTCAGCCCGTGGGTGGACACATAGCCGTCATGGCTGAGCAGGATTGTCGTTGCGTGGCGCTCATGGCTGATATGGCACGTCACGCTGTCCGGCCCGTCCAGCAAGGGTGCCGCGCCATCCTCGGGGCGTGAGACGCGGGCGAAGCGGGCAGATGAAAAGCCATCGATGCTGAGTGTGGAATGCGAGAGCGTGGCGCGCCCGGCCCGTTCCCATTCCGGCCCGAATGACAGGCCTGAGCCGCAGTTGACCACCATCGCCCGCCGATTCGAGGTCAGCTCAAACGCCAGTGCCGAGGCATGAGCACGCGTGGAGGCAACCCCGCCCGGCGGTGCCGCTGCATCCACGATGACCGATGTGCGCCCCCCGTCCAACCGTGCATAGCCCATCGCCCGCGCCTGTCTGGCGGTGGCGGTATTGCCAGTGGTCGCCAGCGCGTGATCCAGCCGCCCCTCCATCCCGCGCCCGCCGCCATGAAACCGTGCCAGTCCGCCATCGCTATGGCGCAGGCTGCGCAGCACCGGCGTGACGCGGGCAATGGCTTCAGCAAGCTCGGGCGGGGCGGCTTTGTCGGCTTCACGCAGGGCCTGCATGGCCCAACTCAGCAGGGTAAAGATTTCCAGCAGTTCCTCGGGGTTGCGGCCCGGAATGCCGCCCCCGGCATCAATGTCGCGGGCGCAGGCGGTGGCGAGCGCTTCGTTCGCGGCGGCGATATGGTGTTCCATCCCGATGAGCGCGAGGCCTGCATACAGCAGCCCCGTCACCGCCTCGAACCGCGCAATTCCCGGCGGCGCGGCCCGCCAGCGCCGGGCGAGAAAGGCGGTCTGTGACCCCAGCGCGGCAAAGAAAGGCGCGTTTTCCGCAGCATCGCGCCCGGCGGTCAGAAAAAGCGCGTGATTGATCCAGCGGATCACCCGCCGCCCGGTCAGATCCGGCACCCAGCCGGGGCCGGTGCCGCGCCCGTAGCGCGTGATCCAGTCCGCTACCCAGCCTTGCGCCGCCACCCGCGCCTCGCGATCGCCCGCTGCGGCCATATGATCCAACCAGCCAAAACCGTGCAGCTCAGCGGCAAAGCCGGGCGAGGGGGGCTCGATATCCCAAGGCTGATGGGTTTCCACCATATGCCCGCCCATCAGGAAATTCCCTGCCGTCAGTTGCCGTCCGCGTGCATAAAATCCGATAGTGCGCGGGTCAGGCTGCGACGTGAAGCCACCCGCCGGTGCGGCCCGGGCACTGCGTCGCGCGGCAAGGCGATTGCCCCACCGCGTGCGCCGTGCTGACCAGCCGTGCTCCATGCCCCGCCTCTGCCTTGCCCCGTTCAGGGCCACTTCAGAACTGATGATGCTGCAATAACTTCTGCCCGCGCGGTTGTCACCATGCGACGGATCAGGCGCGCGACATAAGGGCAATGTAGAACCCGTCCACGCCGCCCTGTTCCGCCAGATGGTCAGGACGTGTGCGCCAGCCGCCCGCGGGTATGGCCGCACCGAACGGAGGGGCAGGCAGGGGCAGCAGGCGCAGATCGCTGTGGCGGGCCAGCGCGGCGGTGACTTGCGCCTCGCCCTCGTCCGGCAACAGCGAGCAGGTGCAATAAACCAGCCGCCCACCGGGGCGCAGCATGGCCAGCGCCCGGTCAATCAACTGGGTCTGCAGGGCGGTAAGCGCTGCCAGATCGGCGGGCTTGCGGATCATCGGCAGGTCGGGGTGTCGACGGATGGTGCCGGTGGCCGAGCAGGGTGCGTCCAGCAAGATCGCGTCGAACGGTGCGGGGGGCTGCCATTCCAACGCATCGGCACATATGATCTCTGCCTCCATCCCGGTGCGCGACATATTGGCGCGCAGCCGCTTCAGCCGGGCGTCGGACAGATCCAGCGCCGTGACTGCGGCCCCCGTGGCAGCCAGTTGCATCGTCTTGCCGCCGGGGGCGGCGCAGAGGTCCAGCACCCGTTCACCGGGTTCCGGGGCAAGAAATTGCGCCGGGAGTGCGGCAGCAGCATCTTGCACCCACCACAACCCCTCGGCATATCCCGGCAGCGCCGAAACCTGCGTGCCTGCAGACATTCGCACTGTGCCGCCGGGCAGGCAGACGAGTGCACCCGCAGATGCCTTCATCTGCGCAATCAGCATGGTGCGGGCCTCATCCGGCATGTGGCGCATCGTCAGGTCGAGCGGTGCACCGGCCAGATGCGCAGCCTCGATAGCCGCCACGGCCTCGCGGCCATAGGCCGCGGCCAGACGGCGGTGCAGCCAGCCGGGCAGACGTGGAACGGGCAGCGCGGCGAAATTGTCCACCGGCATCTGTGCGGCGCGGCGCAATACCGCATTCACCAGTCCTGCAAACCGCTCACCACCGCGCATCTGCCGTGCCTGCGCCACCGCACTGTTGACCACCCCATGCGCGGCCTCGCCCAGTGCCAGCATCTCCACCACGGCCAGCCGCAACAGCGCCTGAACCTCGGGCGGCGGCGGTTTGCGTAACAGGGGGGCCAGCACGGTGTCGGCGCGCTGCATCTGACGCAAGGTGGTCGCGGCAAGGCGCAGAGCGCGTGCACGGGTCGGGGCGTCGCCGCGCTCGGGGGCGCTTTCCGTCAGCATGCGCCCTTCCTCGGTCACCGCAAGGATCAGGCGCAGCGCCAGCATGCGGGCATCGGTTTCAGGGGGCGGTGAGGGCATGAGGGGTCCGGTCCGGTTCTTGCCCCGGGGTTTGGGGCGGGCTATCTGGGGTTAGTCGATTGCCGCGGCCGACACAAGAAACCGGTACCCTCTGCAAAGGCGCATCACAATGACAGCCGAACCTGAAAACACCGCTCTGCCACCCGCCGCCCGGCGCTCCCTCGCCGAAGCCGAGGAACGTCGAAAGGCGCAAAAAGGCCCTGATCTGCCCAAGGAACTGGGCGGGCGTCAGAACGGGCTTGAACCTGTGCGCTATGGCGATTGGGAGAAAAAGGGCATCGCCGTCGATTTCTGAACTGCGCTCATCGCAGCCGGAAATCTGCGTGGTCGCCCGCTCCCCGGTCAGAGACAAAACGCACTGTGGCGCCGTCGCGCAGCACCGCCTGGCAATTGTAGCCCAGATCGCTGCCGCCCCAATCCAGATCACGGCAGAAAAAACCGGCTTCCCAACGCCATGCACCGGTCACCGGATAGCCAAACCCGCGACCGGCAATCAGGCCGGCCTCGGCACTCTCGGTCGAAACCTCCAGCCGTATTCCGAATCGCGTCAGGACACGCCCTTCGATAAGTTGTGCGAACTCCTGCGAATCGCTCACACGTTCAAACGCCAACGCCGGCATACCGCTCAGGCTAAGGACGATGGAAAGCAAGAAAACGCGCATGTCTGCTCCTTCAGCATCATGATGCTCCAGTGAAGGCTTACGCGCGAGCACCCGGGCCGGATCACTATGCCCGGGAATGGTCACGCCACAGACACATGCCGAAACAGATATCGACCTTTCCTGTCAAAAAATATCCCGGGGGCAGCACCCCCGCGCCGCGCAGCGGCAAAGCAATGAGGAACCTGCGTAGCAGTCCATCAGGTCACGCTGGCAGGTCGCCCCGGTTCAGCGATCAAGGCCCAGTACATCGATCATGTCGTACTCACCCGGCGTGCGACCCTGTGCCCAAAGCGCAGCTTTCAGCGCGCCGCGCGCAAAGATGGCGCGATCCGTGGCGATATGGCGCAGCACGATACGCTCGCCCTCGGCGGCGAAAATCACATCGTGTTCGCCCACGATATCGCCGCCCCGGACCACCGAAAACCCGATATGGCCGCGTTCACGCGCGCCGGTGATCCCGTCACGGGCGCGATCGGCGGCGGTGTCAAGCGCAACGCCGCGCCCCTGCGCCGCCGCCTCACCCAGCATCAGCGCCGTGCCCGAGGGGGCGTCGACCTTGTGGCGGTGATGGGCCTCCATGATCTCGATATCGAAATCGGCGTCCAGCGCGGCGGCCACGCGGCGGGTCAGTGCCATGAGCAGGTTCACCCCAAGGCTCATGTTGCCTGCGCGCACAACTACACCGGTCTGCGCTGCGTCTGCGATGGCCTTCAGCGTTTCGGCGTCAAAACCCGTGGTGCCGATCACATGCGCCGCGCCTGCAGCCGCCGCGTGGGGTGCCAGCGCAGCACTGGCAGCCGGGGTGGTGAAGTCGATCACAGCCTGCGCCCCTGCCAGCGCCTCGGCAGGATTGTCGCGCACAGTGACACCAAGTGCCGCCCCGCCCATCGCCAGCCCCAGATCCTGCCCCACCCAGGCATGGCCGGTCCGTTCCAGCGCGCCGCCCAGCCGGGCAGTGCCGCTCTGGCCGATCACCTGAACCAGCATCCGGCCCATGCGCCCGGATACGCCATTGACCACGATTGCGGGATGTTGTGCCATGCGCCTGCCCTCCGTTTGGCCCCTGCATACTGCCCGGCGCAATTCGGGGAAACCGTGATTCATCACAGGATCGGCAATTTCGCGCGCGAGTCTGTCGCGCGCGTTGCGGGGGCCGTGCGAATCCCCTATGGAAGGCGCATGACAAAGAAACGCTTCTCACCACCTTCGGGCCCTTCGCAGCGCCAGCTCCGCGTCGGCGAAGTGCTGCGGCGCAGGCTGGCAGAGATGCTGGCGCGCGCCGAGGTGCATGACCCTGATCTGAACCGGTTTTCGATCACCGTCTCAGAAGTCCGCATGTCGAATGATCTGAAAGTCGCCACAGCCTATGTCATGCCGCTGGGCGGGCGTGAGCCCGAGGCCGCGCTGGCAGCCCTGCGCCGCAACAAGGCCGAGTTGCGCCACCTGGTTGCCAAGGACATCACCCTTAAGTTCGCCCCGGACCTGCGATTTGAACTGGACGGCACTTTTGACCGGATGGATGAGGCGCGCAGGCTTTTCGCCGATGAACGGGTGCGCGCCGATGTTGAAGCCGGGGAGGAACCCGGTGCACGTGATGACGACCCTCGCGGCTGACGGCGTTCTGCGCTTGCTGGGGGCGACCCTGCTTGCGTTCGCGCCCGGTCTCGCCGCCGCCGATTGCAACGATATCGAGTTCGAGGGGGCGGCGTTCACGCTGTGCGAGGCGGTGGCGGGCGATGATCTGCGCCTTTTTCTGCAAGACGCCAATGGCAGCACCCACGGCTCCTTCGCGCGGATCGAAGCCGCGCTGGAACCGCAGGGCGAGACGCTGGTCTTTGCCATGAACGCGGGCATGTACCACCCGGACCGCAGCCCCGTCGGGCTGTATGTCGAGGATGCGCAGGAACAACGTGGTGTCGTCACAAGTGCAGGGCCCGGCAATTTCGGGATGTTGCCCAATGGCGTGTTCTGTATCGGGGCCGCGGATTTTGCGGTGATCGAAAGCCGTGCCTTTGCCGAGGACCCGCAAGCGTGCCGCCACGCCACCCAGTCGGGGCCGATGCTGGTGATTGACGGCGAACTGCACCCGCGCTTCCTGCCGGATTCCACCTCGGCCTTTCTGCGCAACGGTGTGGGCGTCAGCGATGACGGCCAGCGCGCGGTCTTCGCCATTTCCAACGAGCCTGTCACCTTTCACCAGTTTGCGCGGCTTTACCGTGACCACCTCGGCCTGTCGCAGGCGCTTTACTTTGATGGCAATGTCTCGCGACTGCATGCGCCCGCGCTGGGCCGTTCAGACTGGGGGCGGCCAATGGGGCCGATCGTGGCATTGGTGCGCCCGGCAGAGAATGGCAGTTGAACTGACCGGGGCTTGGCGTGCCGCTTCGGGATACTAAATTATAGGTATGACCGGGAAAAGCACGCTGAACATTCGTTTTGACAACACCTACGCGCGTGAACTGGAGGGGCTGTATATTCCCTGGACCGGCGCGCCTGCGCCTGCGCCAAAGATGCTATTGCTCAACACCACGCTGGCCGAGGACCTTGGTCTTGACCCGGCCGCGCTTGCCAGCCGTGAGGGGTTGGCCATGCTCACCGGTACGGCCATGCCCGAAGGGGCAGCGCCACTGGCGATGGCCTACGCCGGGCACCAGTTCGGCGGGTTCGTACCGCAGTTGGGCGACGGGCGCGCGCTGCTGGTCGGCGAGGTGATCAATCGCAAGGGGCAGCGGCGCGATATCCAGCTCAAGGGCTCAGGCAAGACACCGTTCTCGCGCGGGGGTGACGGCAAGGCCGCGCTGGGGCCAGTGTTGCGCGAATACATTCTGGGCGAGGCCATGGCAGCGCTTGGCATTCCCACAACCCGCGCGCTGGCAGCCGTTGCCACTGGCGAAACCGTCTTTCGCGACGCACCGTTGCCCGGTGCCGTTCTGACACGGGTCGCCGCCAGCCATTTGCGGGTGGGCACGTTCCAGTTCTTTCATGCGCGCGGCGAAACCGAGCGGGTGCGCAAGCTGGCTGATTATGCGATCCGTCGCCATGATCCTGATCTTGACGGGCGCGCGGACCGCTATCTGGCCTTCCTGCGCCGTGCGATCGCCCGTCAGATGGCGCTGGTCGCACAATGGATGGCGGTGGGTTTTGTGCATGGGGTGATGAATACCGACAATTGTGCAATCTCGGGCGAGACCATTGACTATGGCCCCTGCGCCTTTCTGGACAGCTATGACCCGCTTGCGGTGTTCAGCTCTATCGACCGGCAGGGGCGCTATGCCTATGATCGCCAGCCGGTTCTGGCCCAATGGAACCTTGCCCGGCTGGCTGAAACGCTGTTGCCCCTGATCAATCCCGAAAACCCCGAAGCCGCACTGCCCGCCGCGCAGGAGGCCCTTGAAGAAGCGCCCGAGATCCATGCGGCGGAATGGCGCGCGCACATGGGGGCCAAGCTGGGCCTGGCACGCGGGGCGCAAGCCGATGAGGGGCTGATCACCGGCTTTCTGTCCCTTCTGGAAGGGCAGAAGGCCGATTTCACCAACAGCTTCGGCGCACTCGCCCCCGCCTTGCAGGGTGACCAAACGCGGCTCAGCGGGTTGCTGCACAACGCCGAGGGGCTGGAAGGCTGGCTAACGAGCTGGCGTAAACGGTTAGAGCAGGAAGTAGGTGGGGCCGAAGATGCCGCCGGGCGCATGGCGGCGGCGAACCCGGTTTATATTCCGCGCAATCATCTGGTAGAGGCCGCGCTGTCAGCGGCCCATGAGGAAGACCTTGTGCCGGTGCGTCGCCTGATGGAAGCCCTGGCCCAGCCCTTCACGCGCCGCGCCGGGTTCGAGGCGTATGAAAACCCCGCGCCCGACAATTTTGGCCCCTACATGACCTATTGCGGCACCTGATCGCCTGTCATCAAACCGGCGCGGTGAGGCCAATGTATTCTCAGAGCCTGCGCAGAAGTTCCGGCGTGGGCCAGCCATCGGCGGGCAGACCCAGTTGCGCCTGAACGTCCTGCACGGCGGCGCGGGTATTGGCACCCAGAATGCCGGTAGTGCCCCCGGTATTCATTCCGCGCGCCTGCAACCGGCGTTGCAATTCGCGCATCTGTTCGCGGCCCAGTCCTTCTTCAGGGTTGCCCGCGTCGTAGACTGGCGCGCCCTCCAGCCGCGTGGCGAAATAGGCGGCTGTGACCACATAGGTGAAGCTCTGGTTCCAGTCGAACAGCACGCGGAAATTGGGGAAAACCATGAAGGCCGGGCCCCGGTGGCCTTGTGGCAGGATCACTGAAGCGCGCATGTCGCCCGAGGGCAGAGTGCCGTGGCGCGGCTCCACCCCCATGCGCTGCCACTCCGCAACCGTCATCTCTGTGCGGATGCCGGTGCGCGTCAGGTCCAGCCCCTGTGGAATACGCACCTCATGCAGCCATGGTTCATTCGCCCGCCAGCCGTGGTGGCGCAAGAGCGCTGCCCCGGAAAGCACTGAATCGGGCAAAGAGCCACGCAGGTCCACTCGTCCGTCGCCGTCGCCATCAACTCCCAGCCGCAGGATGTCACCCGGCAGCATCTGTACCATGCCGATCTCACCTGCCCAGGCCCCGACGGTGGTCGCCGGGTCGATCATGCCACGGCGATACAGCTCGATCATGGCCAGAACCTGCGGGCGAAACAGCTCTGGCCTGCGGCAGTCATGCGCCAGTGTCACCAAAGCATTGGCGGTGTTGAAATCGCCCTGAAAGGTGCCGTAGTCGGTCTCGAAGGCCAGAAAGGACAGCATGATTGCCGGGGCCACCCCGTACTCGCGCTGCGCCCGCTCGAACAGCGCGGAATGCTGTCGCGCCATCTGTTGGCCGCGATCCAGCCGGTTCTGGCTGATCAACTGGCGCGAAAACTCAATGAAGGGCCGGGTGAAGAAGCCCTGACCCCGGTCACGCTGAAGCACCGCCTGATCATGGCGCACGGTGCGAAAGAACCCGTCCACAGTGTCGCGCGGAATTCCCTGAGCCACGGCCTCGGCCTTGAGCCCGTCAACAAACGAGGAAAAGCTGCCGCCACAGGAGCTCTGGGCGGCAGCGGGTGCGGCAAGGCCGAAGGCCAGCGCGCAAGCGAGCGAGCGAAGCAAGGAACGAGGCATGAAAAACTCCCTGACAATTTGTGCAAAGCCTAGCAAGCCGCGCCTCGTCGGCCAAGCCCGCCTGTGGTGTCAGCGCCCGTGCGGGGCGCTGAAATCCAGTTCGGGGTTGATGGGGATGATCCGGTTGGGATTGATGGTCTCGTGGCTGTAGTGGTAGTGACGCACGATGTGGTCCAGCCGCACGGTGTCAGCGATGCCCGGCACCTGATAGAGTTCGCGGGTGTATGCCCAGAGGTTGGGGTAATCCACAAGCCTGTGCCGGTTGCACTTGAAGTGCAGATGATAGACGCTGTCAAAGCGCACCAACGTGGTGAACAACCGCCAGTCGGCCTCGGTCAGGTGCGCACCTGCAAGATAGCGACTATCCGCCAGATGGGTCTCCAACCACCCGAGCGTGTCGAACAGCGGGTGCACCGCCTCATCATATGCGGCTTGCGTGGTGGCGAAACCGGCCTTGTAGACGCCGTTGTTGACGGTGTCGTAGATGCGCGTATTGATTGCCTCGATATTGTCGCGCAGGGCTTGGGGCCAGTAGTCATCGCTGTTTCCGGTAATGCCGTCAAAGGCGCTGTTGAGCATGCGGATGATCTCGGCGCTCTCGTTCGAGACGATGGTGCCGCGCTCCTTGTCCCACAAGATCGGCACCGTCACCCGGCCTGAGACCTTGGGATCGGCGCGGGTATATATCTCGCGCAGGTAGTCGGCACCAAACAGCGCATCCCCGGTTGCGCCATCGAAACCGGTGCCGAACTCCCATCCCTCATCCAGCATGTCAGGATGTACGGCCGAGACACCGATATGCCCCTCCAGACCCTTCAGCGCGCGAAAAATCAACGTGCGATGTGCCCAGGGGCAGGCGTAAGAGACATAAAGATGATAGCGCCCGCTTTCTGCCTTGAAACCGCCCTCGCCTGACGGGCCGGGCGCACCGTCTGCTGTCACCCAGTTGCGAAACCGTGAGGTGTCGCGCTTGAACGCACCGCCGGTTGACTTGGTGTCATACCACTCGTTCGTCCATTCGCCGTCAATCAGTCTGCCCATTGTGGCCTCCTATGTTCCTGCTCCAGATGTGGCGCACTGGCGCTCATGCGCAACCCGCAGACCCGCGCAGTGCCTGTGCGCCGGGGAACACTTCGCAAAAGTGCACATGGTTACAAAAGGGTAACTTGTTTTTGCCACGATTGGCTCCATGATCAGCACAGAAAAGAATCGGGGCCACCATGCTGGAATATTTGCCGGAAGACATTCGCCAGGGGCTGGAAGTGGCGCGCGCGCGCGCTCAACGGCGGCGTTCGCGGCTCTGTGTGCATGTCAATGACGTGGTGTTTCCGATCCTGAAATTGTGGGAAACCGGGTTTGCCGTAGATGCGCGGCGGGTTCCGCAGTTGCGCGGGCTGGTCGATATCTTTGACGGGCCGCGCCACCTGAGCCATTGTCTGATCATCGCGTCTGATACTGACGGTGATGAAATGCAGTATGAGTTCAAGCGCGCCACATCCATCACTGAACGGCCGGTGCGCGATTATGTCGATGAAAGCGCCGCGCCATCCGGCTACCTGCCCCGCCCGTCCTGAACCCCGGCGCGGCGCGCCCGGTCCATTGGCAAGGCCGTACGGCACCCCTGACATCGGGTCTGACCCGTCCCCATTTTCTGTCCTGAAATATCCTCACGGGAAGCCCCGGATGCAATCCGGGGCGCGGGGGCAGACAGCCCCCGTCCCGTCGTTCCCGCACTGGCGGACGTCCGTGCGGCGCGGCGTGCGCGGTCAAAACCCTGCGTTACTGCAAATCGGCGAAGGCACGTTGCAGCCGTTCTACTGCCTCAACCACGCGTGTGCGAGGTGTGGCAATATTGAAACGCAGGAAGCTTTCGCCGCCCGTGCCAAAGCTGGTGCCGTGGTTGGCGGCGATCTGCGCGTCTGTCTCCACCCGCCGCAACACCTCCTGCATCGTCATCCCGGTCCCGGCGAAATCGACCCATTCCAGATAGGTTGACTGCAAGGGCTTCACCGACAGCCCCGGAATTGCACCGATCCCGGCCTCGAACACCTGCCGGTTGCCATCGAGATACGCACACAGGGCATCGACCCAGGCCGCACCGTCGGGGCTGTAGGCGGCGGTGACCATGTGCAGGCCAAAAGAGTTGGCAGAAATCCCCAGCCCCGCCATCGTCTGTGCGAATTGCTTGCGCAGCGCGGGATCGGCGATGATGATATTCCCGGTATGCGCGCCGGCAATGTTGAAGGTCTTGGTGGCGGCGGTCAGCATCACCAGCCGGCTTTCACATTCGGGCGCAGCCAGCGGCATGGGGATATGGGCGTGGCCGGGCATGACCAGATCGTGGTGGATCTCGTCCGACACCAGCACCAGATCGTGGCGTTCAGCGAAATCGGCGACGCCGCGCAGTTCGTCATCTGTCCAGACCTGTCCGCCCGGATTGTGCGGCGAGCACAGGATCAGAAGTTTCTCGCGCCCGGTCATCAGGCTGTCATACGCGGTGAAATCCATGGTCATGCGGCCATCGACCTCGACCAGTGGGCATTCGACCACCACGCGCCCCGCCGCTTCGATCACCCGTGCAAAGGCATGATAGACCGGGGTGAACAGAACCACCCCGTCACCCGGCGCGGTCCATGTCTGGACACACAGACCAGTTCCGTTGACCAGCCCGTGTGCTGTAAAGATCCACTCCGGCTGAATATGCCAGCCGTGCCGATTGTCCATCCACCAACCGATCGCGGCCTTGTAGGGCCGGTCATCGCCGAAATAGCCATAAAGCCCGTGATCGAGCATGGCCTGAAGTGCGGTCTGGATGCAGGCGGGCGGGCGAAAATCCATATCGGCCACCCACATCGACAGCCCGGTCGCCGCCGGGACCCCGTAGAGGGCCTCCATCATGTCCCATTTGACTGAATGTGTGCCCCTGCGGTCGATGATCTCGTCAAAATTCATGCGGTTCTCCGATTTTGCGGCAGATTTGCCTTTGATGGGGCATTGCGCAACCCCAAAACCACAAGCGCCCCGTTGCACAGGCGGCGGGCTTGTCCTAAATGCCCCGCATGAGCATTCGCCCGATCCTTCTGCACCCTGATCCGCGCCTGAAAAAGGCTTGCCCGCCCGTGACTGCGATCACCCCTGAGGTTGCGCAACTGGCCGAGGACATGCTGGCGACCATGTATGACGCCCCCGGCATCGGCCTTGCCGCGCCGCAGGTAGGTGTTCTGACGCGGATGTTCGTGATGGATTGCATCAAGGAGGAGGGGGCAGCGCCCCGGCCCATGGTGCTGATCAACCCTGAGATCCTTTGGCGGTCGGAAGAGCAGAACAGCTATGAAGAGGGCTGTCTGTCGATCCCCGAACATTACGCCCCCGTCAGCCGCCCGGCGCAGGTCCGGATGCGCTGGACGGGGCTGGACGGCAAGACCCATGAAGACGAATTTGACGGGCTGTGGGCCACATGCGCGCAGCATGAGCTTGATCATCTGGACGGCAAGTTGTTCATTGATTACCTGGGTCCGATCAAGCGTCAGCTGATCACCCGCAAGATGGAAAAGTTCAAGCGCGAACTGGCGCGCGGCTGATCGCGGGGTGTGACGGCTGGCTGGATGGCAGGGCTGATCGTCAGGTTGTGGACGCGGCGCGCGGCGCCTGCTAACCCGCTGTCATGAGCATCCTGCCGATCCTGCGATTCCCTGATGCGCGTTTGCGCCGCCCTTGCCTGCCGGTGGGCACGGTGGACGCAGCCGTTCGCCAACTGGCCGGGGACATGCTGGAAACCATGTATCACGCAAATGGCCGGGGACTGGCCGCGCCGCAGGTGGGTGTGCTGCGGCGGCTTTTCGTGATGGACCCGGACTGGAAAGAGGGCGCGCCCGCGCCCCTTGCCTACGTTGACCCGGAAATCCTGGACGCGGCAGACGCGCAGCACACCGGGCCTGAGGGCTGCCTGTCGATCCCCAGCGTTCCGGTGATGGTGACACGCCCGGAATGGGTGGTGCTGCGCTGGACGGGCCTTGACGGGCAAACGCAGCGCGAAAAGCTGACCGGGGCGGCAGCGATCTGTGCCCAGCATGAGCTTGATCATCTGAACGGCCGGCTGATCATCGACCTGATGGACGAAGGCGCGCGCTGTGCCGCATCGCCGTGTCTGGCTGCGATGGGTGGCGCGGCATGATCCGTCGCTGCATCCCCTGGCCCGACGCCCGTCTGCGCCGGGCCGCTGACCCTGTGGCCGCGATCACCGATGAGTGCCACGCGCTCTGGGGTGACATGATCGACACGATGGAGGCCATGCCCGGGGTTGGCCTCGCCGCGCCGCAGATCGGTGTGATGGAGCGGCTGGTGGTGGTCGATGCGTCGGAGGTGCGGGGGCAGGCGGTGCGCATGGCCAACCCCGAGGTGCTGCATGCCTCGGCCCAGATGCGCAGCCATGACGAGGGCAGCCCCAACCTGCCCGGCGTCTGGGCCACGATCGAGCGGCCACGCGCGGTAACGGTACGTTTTCTCAATGCCGAAGGCGCGCTGGAAGAGCGCGATTTCGTGGGGCTGTGGGCGACGTCGGTGCAACACCAGATCGATCATCTGAACGGCAAGATGTATTTTGATCATCTCAGTAAGGTCAGACGCGAGATGCTTCTGCGCCGCGCCCGCAAGCGCAACTGATCCCCGCTAGAACAGGCCCGTCAGAACAGGGGTGCTCCCGCCCGTGCGTTGGGGGGGGGGCCCCCCCCCCCCCCCCCGCCCCCGGGGGCGGGGCCCGGGGGGGGGGGGGGGGGCGGCGGGGGGCGGGGGGGCGGGGGGGGGGGGGGGGGGGGGGGGGGGGGGGGGGGGGCGCCGCGGGGGGGGGGGGGGGGGCCCCCCCCCCCCCCGCGCCTCCCGTTGGGCCGGGCCGCGTGGCTGCGCCACGCGGGCCATCAGGGGGCTTCGCCCCCTCTTGGCCTACAGGCCAATTCACCCCGTGCGTATTTCGGGCAAGATGAAGGCCGGTGTTGCAGGGGCTATTGTGCGTCCGGCGAGCACGCGCCGACCGGATACCAAACTGATCAGCCGAGGCCGCGTAGATCGGCGGCGATCAGTTCGGAGCGCGCCCGCATGCTGCCTGCGGTATCGAGCGCGGCATTGTCTTGCAGAAAACTCGCCAGATCGCTGCGCGCGGCTTCCAGAAGTGCGCGCGCTTCCGTGTGCTGGCCGCGTTCGATCATCAGCCGCGCTGCCTCGTGGCGGGCGGTGCCGCGCACGGCCAGCGCCGAGGCCTGAATCGAATCCGGGTTACGTGTCGCCAGAGGCGATGCGGCCTGAATGGCATCGTCGTAGCGGTTTGCACGCAGCAGGGTATGGGCGTATTCCAGTTGCAGCCGCGTGCTTTCACCCGGTCCCATCTGCGTGATCAGCGACTCATAGCGGCGGATGGCCAGGGGGTAATTTCCGTTCTCCAGCGCGCTGCGGGCTACCAGGTAGTCGCTGCGCGCACCGCCGCCCGCCAGCGTTCCGGTGCTTTCGCAACCGATCAGCGCCCCTGCGACCACCGCAAATATCAAAGCCTTTGAAACGCGCAGGAGAGGCATGGGTACACCCGATACAGATTTGCTCATTGAAAGCTAAAGGCAGGGACGGTTATTGTCCAGCAAAGGAATGACCATTGCATGCAGCCTGCCTTGAGCCGTGAAACCGCCACTTCTGTGCGTGCAGGGCACCGCGCCCATCCGCTTGCCTTGCTGGCGGGTGGTGTGATTGCGGGTTTCGGGCTGGGCGTTCTGGGTCTGGCGCAGCTGCTGCCGGTGCCTGACGCCGCCCCGATCCTCCCCTTGCCTGAGGCGCGCGTCGCGCTGTCATCGCCCGCCGCCGCGCCCGCAGCCCGCAACTGGCCCGCAGCCTTTGGCACCGCCCCCGAACCGATGAGGGAGGCCCCTGAGCCGGTGGTTTTGGAGGCACCAGACGATGTAGACGACGACGACGACGACGATGACTACCTGCCCTATGATTATGCTGATTACCGCCTTCGTGGCATGGTGTCCGAGCCGGAAGGGGGCTGGGCGCTGATCGAAAGCGAACGCGGGGTCGAGGTTGTGCGGGTGGGTTCGGAATTGTCGGGCGGGGAAATGGTTGTCGAGATCACCGACGACGGGGTTTTGCTTCAGGGTTTCAGGGCGGCGTTTCTTTTGTCCTTTTCCGATACCTCGGGCTTTGGCGAAGAGGATGGCTGGGAGGAAGAAGAGGGTTGGGGAGACGATGATGGTTGGGGAGGCGATGATGGCTGGGAAGAAAGCGATGACTGGGGAGAGGATGACGAGGATGACAGCTATGACGATTTCGACGATTCCGAGAACGACACCGACCCGGATGAACGCTGATCACCGGTCGCCCACCACCGGTTCTGCATTGACCTTGGGCCTGAAAAAGCAACAATCCACGACATGAGATTTATTGCGCCCCTTTTCCTTGTGTTCACGGCCCTGCTGGCTTCATTGCCGCAGCCTGCATCGGCGCAGATGCGGCTTGATTTGCGCGATGTGGATCTGCGCAGCTTTGTGCAACTGGTGGCCGAGCAGACGCAGCGCAATTTCCTTGTTGATCCGGCGGTCAGCGGCACGGTCACGGTCTATGCACCCGCCCCGGTGGCCCCTGCGGCGATCTATGAGATTTTCCTCAACATACTGGAACTGAACGAATTAACGATTGTCGAGGGCGACGGGATCGACCGGATCGTGCCCTTGAGTTCGGCGCGAGAGTTGTCGCCGGGCAGTCGGCGCGGGCTGGGCGGCGCATTCGAGACGCGGGCGATTCCTGTCGATGCCTCGGATATCGATGAGATCATGGATGTGGTTGAGCCACTGATTCCCGCCGATGCGATGCTCACGCCCATACCCTCGGCAGGTTTGCTGGTGTTGTCCGACCGGCGTGAAAACATCGCCCGGATTGAAGCGCTGATCAACCGCCTCGGGGAATCGAGCGATCGCTCGGTCGAGGCGATTCGCCTGAACCATGGCCGCGCCGAAGAATTGTTGCCGGTTTTGCAGGCAGTGGCCGTCCCGCCTGCGGGGGCGAGCGTCTCGGCCGATTCGCGCGCCAATACCATCGTGGTCTCAGGCACGTCAGAATTTCGCACGCGGATGCGCAATGTCGTCAGCCAACTGGACCTGCCGCAGCAAAGCTCGGTCTCGCGCGTGGTGCGGCTCAACTTTGCTGATGCGCGCGAGCTGGCAGAGGTGGTGCGCCAGTCCATCGGCGCCAGTGGCGGCGAGGGACCTGCTGCCATTACCGTGGTGGCCGAGCCCCAAAGCAACGCCATCCTGATCACCGCGCCCAGCGACCGGATCGAAAGCATCGCGCAATCGGTGCGATCGCTCGATATGCGACCTGCGCAGGTGTTGATCGAAGCGGTGATCTTTGAAATCTCGGCCGAGAATTTTTCGGATCTTTCAGTTCAGTTCGGTGGCCTTCTGAACGATGCCATCGGCGGCGGCACATCTTTTCAACTGGATGGGCGCAACTCGCTCATCACCATGGTCAGCGCCGCAGTGGCGGGAAATTTGCCCAACCCCGGGGGCGGCGGCTTTCTGGGGGCCTCTGACCGGCGCACCTTTGCTGCCCTGCTGACAGCGATCGCACGCGAGCGCAGCACGCGGCTTTTGTCCACCCCGGCGGTGCTGACACTCAACAATCAGGAGGCCGAGATCATTGTGGCGCAGAACGTGCCGTTTGTGACCGGCACCTTCGCCACCGTGGGCGACAGCCCGGTGCCCGAGCGCCCGTTCCAGACCATCGAGCGGCAGGATGTGGGCCTTACGCTGCGGGTACGCCCGCAGATCACGCAGGATGGCACCGTGCGCATGCAGATCGCGCAGGAGGTGTCGAACCTGACGGGCACCACCTCGGCGGCGGGCGGCGAGGTGACAGCGCGGCGACGGCTATCCACCAACGCGATTGTCGGCGACGGGCAGGTGATCATTCTGGGCGGGCTGATCGAGGACAATTCACGCACCACCAATGAGCGCGTTCCGGGCCTGTCGAACCTGCCAGTTCTGGGCGCGCTGTTTCGCGGGCGCAATGTGCAGGACGGTCAGCGCGTGCTGCTGATCATGCTGCGGCCGCGCGTGATCTCCAGTGACAGCGAGGCCGCGCGTGTGACCCGTGAGCTCGCGCGTCAGACCGAATCACTCAGCCGTCAGATCAGCCCGCGTAACGACAGCGTGTATCCGCAGGTGCGGCGCACGGGCTTTCCCTTTGATGGCGTCGATCTCAACCAACCCTTTGATGAAACCTATGTTGATCGTGCCGTGCGCGACCGGCTGTTCCCGGCCCTGCCACCGCGCCTGCTGGTGGGTTCAGGGCAGTAGGGCGCGCCATGGAGAGCGCGCGCCTGCCCTTCACCTTTGCCCGCGATAATCAGGTCGCACTGGACGGGGCGGCGCTTCTGATCGGGCCTGAGGCCACGGTGAACGGCCTGCGTGAGGCCCGACGCCGCGCCGCTGCGGCGCTGACCCCCACGCCGCTGGGCGCGGTTGAATTTCAGTCCGCCCTTGCGCGGCTCTATGACGACAGTGCGACAAAAAGCACTGACACCGATGTGGCCTTCGACCTGGAAGACCCCGACCGCCCCGGCGCCACCCGCGATCTGCTGGAGGATGCCACCGAGGCACCGGTGATCCGGTTGGTCAACCAGTTGCTGCGGCAGGCGGTGCGTGCCGAGGCATCAGATCTGCATCTTGAACCGCATGAAGAGGGGTTGCGCGCGCGCATGCGGGTGGATGGCACCATGCAGACCGTCTTTGACCGCCGCGACGTTCCGGCCCGGCGCGTTGTGTCCCGGCTGAAGGTGATGGCGCGGCTCGATATTGCTGAAACCCGGCTGCCGCAGGACGGGCGCATCGCGTTGCGGCTGGGCGGGCGGGCGATTGATCTGCGGGTCTCCACCTTGCCGGGACATTATGGTGAGCGGGTCGTCATGCGCCTGCTGGACCGCACCTCGGGCCTGATGGCGCTGGACCGGCTGGGCCTGGATGGCGATCAGGCGGCCATGCTGCAACGGCTTGCCGCGCTGCCCAACGGTATCATCCTGGCCACCGGCCCCACCGGCAGCGGCAAGACCACCACGCTCTATTCGCTCCTGCAACTCGCCGACCGGTCAGAGCGCAATATCCTCACCGTTGAGGACCCGGTGGAATATGATCTGCCCGGCGTCTCGCAGACGCAGGTTAATGCCGATATCGGCCTGAACTTCGCACGCGGCCTGCGCTCTATCCTGCGTCAGGACCCGGATGTCATTCTGGTGGGCGAGATCCGCGATGCTGAAACCGCGCTTGTGGCCTCTGAGGCCGCGCTAACCGGGCATCTGGTGTTTTCGTCTCTGCATGCCAACAACGCGCTCTCGGCAGTGGTGCGACTGCGTGAACTGGGGGTGGACAACTACCTGATTTCGGCCACGCTGCGTGGTGTCATCGCCCAGCGTCTGGCGCGCCGCCTCTGCCCCGAATGCCGCACCACCCGCACATTGACCGAGCAGGAGGCCCGGCTGTTCACCGATCACGGCCTGACCGCGCCGCTGCAACTCGGTCAGGCGCAGGGCTGCCCGGCGTGCGAGGGCACGGGCTATGACGGGCGGGTCGGCGTGTTCGACATTCTGGAAATCGACGATCCACTGCGCGAGGCGATCGATGCCGGCGCGCCAGAAGCCCGGATGCGCGCGCTCACCGGGCGGCATGGCTCGGCCCTGTTCACCGCGGCATTGGCGCGCGTGGCGACGGGTGTCACCAGCCTTGAGGAGGTGCGTCGCGTGATCGGGGAAAGCGCGTGAAAACCTTCGCCTACACTGCCTTTACCGCCGCCGGCAAACGCCGTCGCGGCGTGGTGGTGGCCGAAGACGAAGCCGATGCCTCGGCGCGGATCAGCGCGCAGGGGCTGTTGCCGAGCGAGATCAGCGCACAAAGTGGCGTGCGTGCGTCCCGCGCCGTGCCGGGCCGCCGGATGCGGCGCATCGATCATGACATGCTATCGGTCTTCACCCGGCAAATGGCGGTTCTGCTCAGCGCCGGGCTGGCCGCCGATGCCGCACTGGAGGCTGTGCAAACCGCCGCAGGCGCCAGTCGGATCGAGCGGCTGGCCGCCGAGGCCCGCGCGGGGTTGATGGAGGGTGAGCCGCTCTCGCAGGCGCTGGAGAGGGCGGGCGGCGTGCTGCCCCCGTGGTTCACCGCCGCGATCCGCGCGGGTGAGCATTCGGGCGATCTGGACGCGGTGTTTCTGACCTTGGCCGACCATCTGGAAAGCAATGCCAGCGACCGGGCCGCCATCACCTCTGCGCTGATCTATCCGGCTTTTGTGGCGGGGGTGGCGGTGATCGTCTGCGCGGTGCTGATGGTTACGGTCGCACCTGAAATCGTCGCCATGTTTGCTGCCACCGGACAGGAACTGCCGCCGCTGACCTTGGCCGTTCTGCGCGTGGTGGATTTCATACGCGACAACTTTGTCGCGCTGGCGCTGACGGCTGTGGCGCTTCTGGCGCTGGGGCTTGCCTCAGGCCGCGTCCCCGCATTGAAGAACCGCCGCGACCGTCTGGCCCTGCGCCTGCCGCTGGCCGGGCGCTTCCTTCGCATGGCTGAGGCCGCCGCATATCTGCGCACGCTCGCGCTGGTCATCAACAGCCGCCTGCCCTTGACCGAGGCGCTGCGTTTCGCCGCCGGGGTGGTGAGCGTGGAAAGCTTCAGCCATGAGGCGCGCGCGGCGGGCGATGCACTGCACCGGGGCGAAAACCTCTCTTCCGCATTGTCGCGGCTCAGCTTCCTGCACCCGGTCGCGCGCCAACTCATTCAGGCGGGCGAAGCCTCGGCCCGGCTGGGCCCGATGACCGATCGTGCGGCGGTGCTGGCCGAAACCTGGCTGCGCACCGAACGCAAGCGTGTGGCGGTGGTGCTTGAGCCGCTGTCAATGGTTGTCGTCGGCGTGATGGTGCTGGTGATCGTGCTGGCGGTCCTTCTGCCGATCTTCGATATGCAGGCCATGGTCGGCCCCTGACCGGCGGCCCTTCATCTTGCCGAAAATACGCGCGGGGGGTGAATTCGGCGCAGCCGAAGAG